>NZ_JBFOFW010000001.1:0-587223 GCF_040887505.1 Enterococcus sp. C50
TATATATTCTCCTTCGAATCATAAAAGTTTTTGTTAAGTGTTTTTCAACATGGACATACTTTATCATGTGAAAAGATTTCATAGGTAAAAGATTGATGACACTTTGTAACAGAATCAGGTTTTTTGTAACAAAAATATTATCAAAAAATGTGGGTAAAATGAAAAAAAGCACATAAAGTAATCACATCAATGATTGTTAAGGGTGAAAAATGAGAAAGTATGTTCTGTTTTTTGCGCGTAAAAGCAAAAAAAATTTCGTATTTAAAGGAATTTTTGAAGAAATAGTGCATATATTTTTGAATTTAAGTAGGTGATGATACAATAAAAGAAAAGGGAGGCGGTTTCAATGACTATCAGTTATCAAAACATCTTGGTTGCTGTTGATGGATCAAAACAATCAGAAAAAGCTTTTTCTGAAGCAATGGCAATTGCCAAACAAAATCATGCAAGTTTATATATTGTTTCGATTATTAATGAAGTTGAATTAACCCATAGTGCTTACGCATTTTCAAAAATTTATGCAGAGGAAAAAGAAGCAATTGAATTGGAAATGTTGAAAAAAATCAATGATGCAAAGGAATATGGTATTGATTCGATCCATGCCGTCGTTGAGACTGGTGATCCGCGTGAGTTGATTGGAGTCGATATTCCTAATAAGGAACAAATTGATTTGATTGTGATGGGGGCAACGGGTAAAGGAGCAATTCAGCAAGCATTAGTCGGTTCGACAACTTCATATATAGTGACACATGCCCCATGTAATGTTTTAGTAGTAAAATAAGGAAAGTTGGTGTATAAAATGGTTCAACCACAAGATGTATCGGCTCCTAAAGAAAAAATCAAAGTGTTGTCAATTATTGAGGATGGCACGAAGACCAAGAAAGGCTACTCGACAGCATTTGTAAAATGGAAAGAGAAGAAGACGATTGCTGTTCGATGGGATGGGGATAATCGGCTAGATAAAGGGTTTCCTGTGACAACAAACGGCTATCATCCATCATGGTTTATTTTGCCTGAGCGACTAGCATCGCTTTACAGTCAAGATTTCGTGCATACACAACAAGCTCTGGATGATCTAGAAGAATTTTTACAAAAAAGGGAAGATTTAAATGAGTAAATCTTTTTTCTTCTATAGTATAGAAGAAAGTTGAAAACATGGGTTGTAGGAAATAATGCAACTCATGTTTTTTGTGTACAAAAACCAGCTAAGAAGAATTAGCTGGTTGAAGAGTTTCAAACGAACGCATAATAAATGTGAGTTTTGAAAGAGATAACGTTAGTTTTGTTTATTATATAAGATGAATAACCACACAATCAGCAAAATAACTGAAATCGTAAGCCCAAAGACATACTTGGCTAGCAAAGAGGTAGTCTCCCAATGACGAATAGTAAAAATTTGATAAGTGAAATAAGCACTAGGGAGAGAAGCAATTAAAACGGAAACTTTTTTTCTCGTCCAGTGAATATAATAGAATGTAATCAAAGCCATAATAAAAAAAGGTATATAAAAGAATAATTGACCCAAGATCAGCATGGGGCGCCTCCTATATTAAAATAAGTCCATGTTACAAAATAACATGTTAAGTTGATTGGTGCAAGCACATTTGTGATAAGTACGCAATTAATCTGCTGATTGATTTTGATTGTCTCACAAATTCCTGATATAATCAGACCTGAAAGAGAGGATGAAAATTTTCATGGACCATGTGATATTAGAGATTGACTTACATTTAGTGAACAATATTCGAGTGATTTATTATGTTGTCAGCAACAGTGTAGAAAAGCGGGTGTTGACGAATAAAATCAATGGTATTTTAAGCAAAAAAGAGGTTCACCGTTTTAATAATGGCGAAGAAGAATTTTATAGTATTCCGGTTGAAAAAATCATCTACACAACAGTAAAAGTTAGAAAAGATTTGGATACGAAAAAAATCTATGAACCAGTTTTTACTACGTATTAACAATGGAGGAAGAAAAAATGAATCCATATGATGAACAAATCCAAGCATTGATTGCTGGAAAAATCGAAAAAATCGAGGTCAAGCATGATGAGGTAATGACCTTCCGGGAAGCTTGGTTAAAGTTGGAAGACCGCAAATATGTGGTTGGAAAAGCATCCTTGAACGGAAACGTTACCTATCACTATGATCCAACACGTTTATATTAGTTTTTGACAAAAAGCTAGATTAAGAGCGTTGACTAGGGGAAAATAAGCCCAATGAATCAAAAGTGATAGCAAAATAAAAATTATTTAGCCGTCTTGTTTGAAGAAATAAACCTATTGCAGGAAAATTTGAAAAAATTACCGTTTCCCAAAATAAGCATCATTAGGATAGCTAAACCAGCTAGCTTGTAGATAACTGTTTAGAAAAGCAAGATCCAGAAGAGGGTAAGAAAACCTGAGGTGGTTATTTAACTGTTATTAGTTTAACAACAAAAGAAAATTACTCAGAAAAACACTAGCATAATAAATAGACTGGGCAAAAACTAAAAACCAGTCGTTCTTAACACATTTTCAATTTAAAAAACGCCTAAAATCAACGTTTTCAAAAACGAATTTTAGGCGTTTTTCTATTTAGGCTACTTTTGTCTCAACCCATGTTTATGGATAGCTAGTTGTAGCTGAGTGTTATATGTTACAATTTTTGATAACATTATTTGTGTTATTTCCATGGTGGTTTACTCGGTAAGAAGTCTCTGTTTCATAACAATATGAGAAGTTATTTTTAGAAAGGATTCCTTATTCCTTGAAGCTTAACGCTTGGAGCCACAAGCTTTATTTAAACAGATTCTTGATTTTATCAGTGATTCCATCAACATCAATATCTTTCAAAAGGTGTTTTGCTTGCTCAACATAGCTACCAAGCTCATCTTTATGATCTTCGACAAATTGTTTTGCTTCGTCCAAGTTTCCTTCATTAATCATTTCTTTTACTTTTGCGATTAGTTCATCTTTATTCATTTTTACCCCATCCTTTATAGTTATTAAAAGTTATTAAAAAGTAACGAATAACAATATAAAATGCTATTATGCTCATGTTCAGATTACTTTTACATTCATAGTTTACCAGATAACGAGTGTTTTTTGAATAATAGTTGTTATGAAATTTGATTGCATTGCTAAAGTATGAGGGAAAACTCATTCCCTGGTCGGAGGTTTCTACCTTCTGTTTCTAGTTATAATAAGTGCAACATCATAGGAGGTAGGAAAATGAAAGTAGTTAAATTTTTTGTAGGAATTATTCTGATTGGCGGGTTAAGTTTGTTTGGATTAAAAATGTATACAGCAAATCAACACAGTGAATTTGCTGGTATAATGGACCAACTAAATCCTTTGGTAACGGAAGGAGAAGTTTATGTAAAAACGAAAAAGCCGGACGCTGTCAATAGTTACGGAACAGCAACTTATATCCAGGAAGCGGTAGATAAAAATGGAAAAAAACGGACAGTTGAGTTTAATGGGATTGGTGTATTAAAGGAAGAACGTTATTTGAAATTAACGAATAAAGGCGCACATGTCGAAACGTACGAAGAAGTCGACAAAAACGAAGTTCCTGAAAAGGCATTAGCACTTATTGGATAATCAAGATAAAAGCAGAATAAAAAAAGGAGTTGTGACGATTGTCGCAACTCCTTTTTGAAATGATAAGAAAACGTGAACCCAAATTGGGATGGTAGGGTTCGAACCTGCAATTGCTTGATTCAGAGTCAAGTGCCTTACCAGTTTGGCTACATCCCAATGACTCAATGCAAGTTTATGTTAGCACTTATTTATAAAAACGCAACTAATTTATCTTGCCTGTTAGTTGTTTTTTTTGATTCGCTCGATTCGACGTTCGATTTTTCTAACCAGACCAGAAGGTAGACCTGTAACTTCAGCAACGGAAATAGTTGACGAGAGAAGTTTTAATTCAAGTTGTAGTTCATTTTTCAAGTGATAGATATTTGCTAAACGCTCAACATATTCAAAGTGAGTATATTCGGTTTGTAAAATCAAAAACTTTAGGATATCAATCGCTTTTTCCAAATCTTGCTCGGCGTAATACGCTAAAGCTTGACGATATAATTTGATTTCTAATTGGTTTAAAGAGGAAGGACGGTGGCGGTTTGTCCATTCGTTGACGGAAACTTTTCCCTGAACATTGCCAGAATCATCACGTACAAAAATGATTGGAATTTCATTTGGATTCGGTTTTTTTTGATTGAATCTTTCCATGATGATGCCTCCTCCTTCAAATAAGAATCTTCTTGTCTAAAGTATATGTCATTCTTTGAAAGAACGCTAGTTACTTTTTTCCAAGGTTAACATTTGTCCACCCATTGCTTCAAAGATTTCAGTGAAATCATTGATTGGAACTGCTCGATTTTTTTCGCCATAAGGGTCGTTCACGTAGATCATTTCCTTGTCATAGCCAGTTACGACACAAGCGTGAACTAGGGGAGTGACAGAAACTTCACCATTTTGGGTAGTCCAAGTCATAAAGTCAGTTTCATCAGGGACCTCAAACTCAATGGTGACGATGGTCCAAACCGGTTTTTCTTCATTCAAGGCTTCTTTGATATCAGCAAGTGAGGCTTCTTTTTTTGCTTGTGCATGGTAGCTAGTGTGTACTACTTTTTGTGCGAGTGCAGCAATTGGTGCGACATAGACACCCATTGCCCAGTCTCCACCAGAAATATCACCAACAAATCCTTCATTTGGATCACCATGTGTACCATCTTCATTAAACACAGGGACATAAGTAAGTTCGTTTGCTAACAGGTTTTTGGTCGTTTCAAAACCATAGTAATTTAACAACATAGAAAGGGCAGTTACTTCACAGCCATTTTCTAGAGCTGGTTCGTCAAATTGGTTAGCAAGTGGAACATCTAAAATCATTTCATTCGCTTCATTGGATTTCTTTTTAGCTGGAGGCTTTTGGTCTTCTTGTTTTTGTTGTGCAGTTTCGTTTGAGTTGGGCGTTGTTAACCAATAGACTGAGCCAGCAGCAAGCAGACTAACGCTAACAAATCCACTTAATTTTTTTGCAACTTTCTTTTTCATAAGGACCCCCAATTATTCCGCAAGGGAACATCTTACATTCTTGCTATTATAATGCTTTTTTTGTGAATGTGAAATACTTTAACGTTAATTCCTGATGGAGAAGTTTACATAAAAAAATTAACAGCTAGTAATCATTTTTTCAACTATTTCAACTTAAAAAATGAGGGGAAGAAAAAATGAATAATTCCGTTCTTTTTTATGAATTTTATACGAAACTTTCGTGTTTAAAAGAGGTTTTATTTGTGAAAACGAAACCAGTAGGCTATAATGCCAATATGGTTTGTTCAAAAAAGTTATTAACAAGAATCAATTGGTAATGACAACGAACATTCTGCCTGAATAAATTACTTCAGGAAAGAAAATGGGGCAGCAGTGTAGGAGGATTTTGATGACGGAAGAAATGATAAATCTAGGAGAAAAGTATTCTTGTAAGCCAATTGGATTCACACAACCAGTTGTTGGAGAAGTTGTATCAAAAATGACGAATTGTGCCGTAGTCAAAGTTGCTCAATGTGCTGACGAAGACCAAGAATTATTGGAAGAGAAGTCCAGCATGGTTGTTGCAAAATATGATACATTTGAATAAAAAATAAAAAGGACAAGTAGTTCAAACATGAAAAAGTGTTGCTGCGTGTCCTTTTTGCTGTTTTTGAAAAAGTTCTATATACTTGACTTAATAAAGAGAAAAGTTTTCTTGAGATGAGAGAAGAGAGGTGATGTACGATGATAACAACCTTTACTTTGTTATTGTTTGCATTTGTTTTTGTCATGTTTTTATTTCTATGGTTCGTTCGTAGAGAAATTGTTTATAAAGCAGTACGAAATCGTTGGGTTTACTTGGTGGTTCCGTTTCTTGTGGTCTTAGTTATCTGGTTTACGATCATTAGTCAGCCAACGGTGGATGACTTGGCGAAAGCCGTTTTATCCGCAATGATATTCATCAGTTTTTTAATGGATAGTCGTGGGATAACGGAAGAAGGCTTGGTTTTAAATAGCTTTGATAAACGGGGCGTTCCTTTTTCTGAAATCAATCGAATCGTTTTATATCAACCCCAAGGTTCAAATGAAGTGAAAATGAATTTTTTCCGTAAGGGCTGGCGTGGGCCGATGTTAAAATTTTCCGCTTCTTTAGAGGAGCTGGTGCCATTTTTAGCGCAACGATTAAATGATGATGCTCAGATTGATATTATGATTGATGAAGAGTGAGGACAAGGTTGTGGCACAAAGCGGTTAGCTTCGAAAAAATAATGAGCAACTGGCGAAAATAGCTTTTTATATTTTTGACCAGGTGTGAGTTATTTCGAGAAGTTCTTTTGAAAACATCGCAGCAAAAAGAATGAATGAAACCATTTTTTATTACGAAGCAGATTTTATTTTCTATCAAAATGTTTACTTTAAACTAAAAAAGGAACACGTTTAGATTAATCCTAGACGTGTTCCTTTTTTATAATCTTGTAATTAGCTAAATACGCGGAAACGATCTTCATCGTTCATGTATTCTTTTTCGCCAGCGGGTGATTCAACAGAACCAAAAACTAATTGAGAACGTAGTTTCCAGTTTGCAGGAATATTCCATTCTTTTGCAACTGCTTCATCAATTACTGGATTGTAATGTTGTAAGTTTGCGCCAAGTCCTTGTTCGACTAATGAAACCCAAGTATTTGCTGTTGCAATACCATTTGATTGTTCTGACCAATCTGGGAAGTTGTCTGCATAAAGTTCAAATTGTTCTTGCAATCCTTTAACGATATCAGTGTCTTTGAAGAATAAAACAGTTCCGTAACCATTTTTGAAGCCAGCTAATTTTTGTTGTGTATTAGGAAAAGCTTCAGCAGGTGTTAATGGGCGAAGTGCTTCTTCTGTGATTTCCCATAATTTTTCGTGAGCGTCACCGAAAAGAATAACAGCGCGTGTTGATTGTGCGTTGAAAGCAGTTGGGCTTTCTTTGATAGCTTCTTTAATAAGTGCTTCTAATTCTGTGTTTGATAATGAAACGTTACGTCCTAAGTGATAGATCGAACGGCGATTTTTTAAAGTGTTTGTAAATGTAGTCATAGTATAGTCTCCCTTTGAATGTTGTTTTTTTACTTACTTTTTGTAATTGAATACAAAATGAAGTATATCATCTTACAAAAAGTAAGTAAATAGAAAAGCTCAAAAAAATGGAAATTTTTTTAGGAAAAAGTAAATGAGAAAGCAAAAAGAGTGATAGCGGTTACTTAACTGCTTTAACGACTTTTTTTAGTCAGTTTATCGAGAGGAACTATATAATTATTAAATGTGTGTTTTTTTATTCTTATTATTTTGTCATTGAATTTTACTTATTTTTATAGAAAAGAAGTATATATTTCTTAGATAAGTTTTTCAGTTAAATTTTTCAGGTAATATGTTTATTATTTTCTGAAAATTTAAAGAATTGAGGTATAGATTATGGAAAATCAACAAGATAAAGGCTTCTTTGGTCAGCCGAAGGGGTTATCAACATTGTTCTTCACAGAGATGTGGGAACGATTCAGTTATTATGGAATGCGTGCATTACTTCTTTATTATATGTATGACGCAGTTTCCAATGGTGGTCTTGGATTACCACGTACAACGGCCTTAGCAATCATGTCGATTTATGGTTCACTTGTATTTATGTCAAGCATTGTTGGTGGATGGATTTCCGACCGTTTACTTGGAGCAAAACGAACAGTATTTTTTGGTGGAGTATTCATCATGTTTGGTCACATTGTTTTAGCGACACCATTTGGAGTAGGTGCTTTATTTATTTCAATGGCATTGATTATTATGGGGACAGCTTTATTGAAACCAAATGTGTCCGGAATGGTGGGACATCTTTATTCAAAAACAGATTTACGTCGTGATGCAGGTTTCTCAATCTTTTATATGGGTGTCAACTTGGGGGCATTACTAGCACCACTGATTGTTGGGACTTTAGGTCAAGAATATAACTATCATTTAGGTTTCTCGTTAGCAGCATTTGGGATGTTCTTCGGTCTACTACAATACATCATCCAAGGCCGCAAAACATTAGATGGTGTTGGAACAAAAGCTCCAAACCCATTAACACCAGAAGAACGTAAAGGTTTTATTCGTAACTTTATTATTGCGATTGTTGTCATCATTGCTATTTTTGGTGGTGCACAATTAACTGGTCATCTTTCTATTGATTTCTTTGTTAATTCGATTAGCATACTTGGAATTGTTCTACCTGTGTTCTATTTTGTAAAAATGTTAACGTCAAAAGATGTTTCTGCAGAAGAAAAACCACGAGTATTAGCATATATTCCCTTGTTTTTAGCAGCAATTATTTTCTGGTCATTACAAGAGCAAGGTTCATCGATTCTTGCGTTATTTGCTAGCGAACGAACACAATCAACTTTATTTGGTGTAACGATCCAAGCAAGCTGGTTCCAATCATTAAATCCAATTTTTATTTTTGTTCTAACACCTGTCTTCGTTACTTTATGGACGAAACTTGGACAAAAACAACCATCAACTGTTGTAAAATTTGCACTTGGGTTGTTATTTGCTGGGCTTTCTTACTTGTTATTGATGTTACCAGGTTTATTATATGGAACAGCTGGAAAAGTAAGTCCAATGTGGTTGGTTGGTAGCTTCTTCATCATTGTAATTGCAGAATTATGTTTATCACCAGTTGGTCTATCTGTAACAACTAAGCTAGCACCACGCGCGTTTGAATCACAAACAATTGCGATCTGGTTCTTAGCAGATGCTTCATCACAAGCAATTAACGCGCAAATCGCTCGTTTTTATACACCGGCAACTGAATCAGCATATTTTGGGATTATCGGAGTCGTTGCAATCATCGGTGGGATTTTATTATTCACAATCAAAGAACCAATTAAGAAATTAATGGGTTCAATTCATTAAAAAAGTTAGAGCCTAGGGCAGTTGATGTCTTAGGCTTTTTTTGTGGAGAAAACGGTAAAACTTTGAGATTAAGTGTAAAGAAAGTTTATGAGAAATAGGTTT
This sequence comes from Enterococcus sp. C50, assembly GCF_040887505.1. Classification (NCBI taxonomy): domain Bacteria; kingdom Bacillati; phylum Bacillota; class Bacilli; order Lactobacillales; family Enterococcaceae; genus Enterococcus; species Enterococcus sp. C50. Next base: position 9,044 of record NZ_JBFOFW010000001.1, read on the forward strand.
GCCAACAAAAAAATATTTTTGATTGTTTTTTTCGGAGCTGAATGTTTTATGTTGGAAGATTATTTGTGACGTTCCCAAAGCAATCCCTCGATATAATTTTCAATCACTTCAAAATAGAAAAAATTATTTTTTATGATTGCGTATTATATTGTTGAAGGGGAACGTTTTGAATCACAACCTTTATCCACCGTGCTCTCAAAGCAACTTCTCGAAATAATTCGTAACTGACTAAAAGTATGAGAGACTATTTTTGTCAGTTGCTCTTTATTTTTCCGGAGCTGATCGCTTTGTGTCACAACCTTATTCACGGTGTTCTCAAAGCAACTTCTCGAAATAATTCGTAACTGACCAAAAATATGGAAAGCTATTTTTGTCAGTTGCTCATTATTTTTGTCGGAGCTAACCGCTTTGTGTCACAACCTTTTTTAAAAAGTTATTTCTTTTTACCAAAAACCTTGATAAGTAGAACGAATGTTCAGTTTTTTTGTTATAATAGAAGAGCATCAAAAAGTAAAGGAGGAGTAAAATGTCTTTACAATTTATTCTCGGCTCAGGTAAGAAAGATCATCGAACAGCACTGATTGATGAGGCAACGACTTGGTTAGAAGCAGCTCCTCAAAATCAAGTCTTTTTCCTTGTACCTAATTACAATAAGTTTGAACAAGAACAAGAGTTATTAGCAATGTTACGTCAGCGCAAAGGAACACAAACCTTTAGTACGACAAAGGTGCAAGTCTTTAGTTTTTATCGACTAGCATGGTACATTTTGCAACAGACAACTTTGCTTTCAGGTAATAGCATCACCGAGTCTGGCTCAGCAATGATTCTACGTCAGATATTAGAAAAAAACCGCGAAAAGTTGACCATTTTTCGTGGAGAAGTCAACAAAAAAGGATTCATCAAGCAACTCCAAGAATTATATGAAGAAATGCGCACAGGAAACATTCACCCAAGTGACTTAATAGCTAGTGTAACTGGGGAAAGTCCCAAAGCAGCAGACCAACAATTGAAAATGCAAGATTTACAGTTGATTTTTTCTGCGTATGAAGAAGAACTATTTGAGCGAATGCTACAAGCAGAAGATGCTTTAGCTATTTTAAGTGAGTATCTTTATCAACAAGATTTTCGCCATGTAAAATTTTTGATGACGGGTTTTTCTCGGATCAATGCCCAGGAGTATCAGTTGTTGAGCGCAATGATGGTCAAAGGAAACCTGGTTGTCGATTTATTACTTGATCGACCTTATCCTAATGAAGTGCCTGAACCCTTAAATCTGTTTCACGAAACAGGCAAGTTATATTTTCGCTTGTTGAACGGGGCAAAAGAACATCGTGCACCGATTTTGATTGATCAATATGCACCAGCGAAGGAAGTGCCAGAAGCGTTAGCCGCATTACAAGAGATGTGGGAAGAAACAAGTAGTCAAAAACAAAATCGTTCTCGAAAAGTTGGTGCACAAAAGACGATTCATTTGTGGGAGGCGGAAACACCAACGGAAGAAGTCCAACAGTTGGCCGTGGAAATTCGCCGTTTGGTTAGCGAGGGGGAATGTCGGTATCGCGATATTCAAGTATTGACGAAAGATATGCTTCTTTATGGCAATTTATTAAAGCCGATTTTTCAAGAAATGGCGATTCCGTTTTATCTCGATGAAGAGCAGTTGATGGAGAACCATCCTTTGATCGAGTGGATCAACAGTCTGTTTGCTTTGGATCGCTACGCCTATCGTTTGAGTGACATTATGCGATTTTTCAAAACGGAGTTATTGATTGCTCCAGAAAATCAAGAATTAGAGCAGGAACAATGGCAATGGATCAGAGATGATTTCCGCAAAAAATTAGATCTCACAGAAAATGTTGCCTTAGCTTATAATTATCAAGGAAACTACTGGACTCGCGCAAAGGATTGGACGTTTGTTTCTTACAACTTTGAAACAGAGGAGCTGGAAGACGTTCAAGAACTGCAAGAGCAGTCAAATGAGATTCGTCGTTTATTCCAGAGTAATATTCCGGGTTTCTTTAAAAAAATCAAAAATTGTGAAAATGGTCAAGAAGCTGCTAGTGTTTTTTATCAGTTTTTAGTGACCAGTGGTGTCCGTCAACAACTGTTATTTTGGCGGAATCAAGAAGTTGCACGCGGAAATTTAGCACAAGCCAGAAATCATGAGCAAACGTGGGGTGCGTTGATCGACTTACTGGACGAGTTTGCATTGATTTATGGGGAAACCAGCTTTGAATGGGAAACATTCCAAGACATTATTAGCAGTGGACTAGAAAATTTAAGTTATGGGAAGATTCCTACAGCAATTGATCAAGTTCAAGTAAACCGCTTAGAATTAGTTCGTCCAAATCAAGCAAAAATTACCTTTGCTTTGGGCCTGAACGATCAAACTTTCCCAGCTCGTCAAGAAACAAAAGGTCTGCTATCTAGTGAAGAACGAGAACAATTGAATCAAGCATTGGCTGAAGATCAGTATTTGTTTGATCCTGCAACGGAAAGTATGTCTTCTGAACCTTTTCAAGCATATTTGGTCTTTCTTTCAGGAACAAAGCGACTTTATTTAAGCTATGCACAAAGTTACGATACGGATCGAAGTTTGAAAATTTCTCCTTATTTACAACGAATCAATCGTTATTTAGCAATTCCAATTGAGAAAAAGACACGATTGACGGTGACCAGTGAGCCAGCGGATTATATTGGGACGTATCGGAGTGCCGTTGATACGTTGAACCGAATGTTTCGTTTGGCAGCAGATGAGAAACAACAATTAGCGAAAGTATGGACTGAATTGAGAGAAGTCGTTCTCCATTCTCCTTGGCGGAACTTTGCTTTACGTGTATTTGAAAGTCAGTCTCATTTGAATGTTCCAGTTTCATTACCGACAGAGTTAGCAGAGCAGTTATACGGAAAAGAAATCTATACGTCTATTTCTCGTATGGAAAATTTTTACAACTGTGAATATAAATATTTTGTTCAATTTGGCTTGAAGTTGAAAGAACGGATGATTTATGGACTGACACCAGCAGCAACTGGGGACTTTTATCATGAATCACTGGATCGCTTCTTTAAATTATTATTTTCAAATGAACTTTCACTCGTTAACATGACGGAAAAAGAACGCCAAGCATTTACTGAGAAAGTTCTCCAAGAAGTTTTTGGTGAACTGCGTTTTGAAATTTTAGATAGTTCTGCACGGATGAACTACATCCGTTATCAATTGAGCCAAACAATCCAAAAAGTAGCGTGGGCGTTACAAAAACAAAGTAAAAATACCGGTCTCCATCCGTTACAAACGGAGATTTTATTCGGACAAATTGCTGGGGCAAAAGGAATCCCGGGTTTGGAATTACCTTTACAAAATGGTGGAAGACTACATGTTCGCGGAAAAATCGACCGTATCGACACGGCCACGGAACAAGACGAAACCTGGTTAAGTGTTGTGGACTATAAATCTAGTGGGCGAACGTTTGATGTTACGGAAGCTTACTATGGAATGGCCATGCAACTATTGACTTACTTAGATGTTGCCTTGATGGATGCAGTACGCTTAACCGGACAAGCCACAGTCAAGCCTGCTGGTTCCTATTATTTACATGTCCACAACCCTGTATTAACCGAAAACGAAGAAATTGAAAAGAATACGTTGAAAAAGTTTAGTTATGATGGTGTCTTTGTTGATGATCCGGGATTGTTGGAAGTTCTTGATCATTCGTTAGAAGCGAAAGAGCAATCTTTGATTTATCCAGTGAAAAAAAATGCGAAAGATGAGTATCAAAAGGGCAGTTACAGTAAAGAAAAATTCTTCACAGAAGAAGAATTACATCAGTTTATGGAACACAATCGTAAAAATATGCGTTTAGCTGGTGAAGCAATCACTTCGGGAGAAATCAAACTAAATCCAGCCTATAAAGATAAACAGCGGATTGCTTGTCAATTTTGTCCATTTCGAAGTGTCTGCACTTTCGATGTGATGTTAAAGGAAAACAATTATCATCGCTTAGAAAAACTGGATAAGGACGAAGCATTACGCAGAATTTTGAAACGAGGTGAAGAAGAGTGAGTCAGATTCCATTAAAGCCCCAAAATGAACGTTTTACAGATGAACAATGGCAAGCGATTTTTGATCGTGGGGACAATTTGCTTGTCTCCGCTTCAGCAGGATCAGGAAAAACCACAGTTCTTGTTCGTCGAGTGATTGAAAAACTTAAAATGGGTGTCAATATTGATGAACTCTTGATTGTTACGTTTACGGAAGCTGCTGCACGTGAGATGAAAGAAAGAATCCAAGAAGCTTTGCAGTCGGCAATCAACGACGAAACAGATACGCAACGTCAGCAACATTTTACGAAACAATTAATGTTGCTACCCACAGCTAATATTTCAACACTACATGCGTTTTGTTTAACTGTCATTCGTCGTTTTTATTATCTGATCGATATCGATCCAGTTTTTCGAATGCTGACAGATGAAACAGAAACCTTGTTAATGAAAGAAGACGTGTGGGACGAATTACGTGAACGTCTTTACGGAGAAAAAAATGAGCGATTTTTCCAACTAACGACAAACTTTTCAAATGATCGATCAGATGAAGGCTTGACTGACTTAATCTTGTCTCTTTATGAGTTTGCGCGTGCGAATCCAGATCCAACTAATTGGCTTAAAGGATTGAGTGAATCTTATCGTTTAGAAGGCTCGCTTGGCGAATCGGCGTTATATCAAAATCAATTACGTCCATTGATTTTGGCAGATGTTTTTCAATGTGTACAGGCATATGAAGAGATGGTCAGCTTAGCTCAGACGGAAGGTTTGGAAAAAATGTACGACCAAGTTTCCGAGGAACGTGAACGAATCAATGCCATTTATGAGGCATTTATACAAGATCAACTAGAGGTGGCTTATCAAGGATTAGAAAACTTAACCTTTTCAACATTTAAAAGCAGTCGAAAAGCCGAATTGAAAGAACGATCAGCAGAAGTAAAAGCTCTTCGTGATCGCTCGAAAAAAATGATTCAAGGAATCAGTAAAAATTATTTCGCTGTTTCGCCAGCGCAAATGGAAGCTATTATGACACAAGCACTTCCTTTAGTCGAAGAGATGTGCCAAGTAACACAAGCGTTTATGGATGGATTTAGTGAGAAAAAACGCGAAAAAGGCGTATTAGATTTTAATGACCTAGAACATTTGGCGTTGATGATTTTGACCAAGAAAACCGCTGATGGTTGGATATCAAGTGAAGCCTCGAATTATTACCGAGAGAAATTCAAAGAAGTAATGGTTGATGAGTATCAGGATGTCAATCAATTGCAAGAAGCAATTTTATACTGGTTAAGAGAACCTGATCCAACGAATGGAAATCTTTTCATGGTTGGAGATGTCAAGCAATCTATTTATTCTTTCCGATTAGCGGATCCAAGTCTATTCATCAAAAAATATCAAGAATTTTCAAAAGCAGAAGGTGGTAGAAGAATCGTTCTGGCAGAAAATTTTCGTTCGCGAGAAGAAGTCTTGCGATTTACTAACCTGATTTTTGAACAAATTATGGATGAACAAGTTGGCCAGATTACTTATGATGAAGCAGCAAAACTGGCGTTAGGATTTCCTGATTTTCCTAATAGTACGCAGTTTGATCCAGAAATTTTGATTTATGAAAAAGAACAGGAAGAAACTACGGAAGAGTTGCCTTCGGATGATTTTCTTGAAGATAAAACAGAGGGCGAATTATTGATGGCGGGGTTGAAAATCCGTGAATTAATTGATAACAAGTGGGAAATCTACGATAAAAAATTGAAAGCTAATCGACCAGTCGAATATGGGGATATTGTCCTACTGACACCAACGAAAAAAAATAATTTAACGATTTTGGATGTGTTCAAGACCTTAGATATTCCACTGGAAATGAACGATGCTCAAAATTATTTCCAAGCAACAGAGATCCGGACTGTGATTTCATTACTACAAATCATTGATAATCCTTACCAAGACATTCCTTTAGTAGCTATTTTACGTTCACCAATCGTTGGCTTGATTGAACCCGAATTAGCGCAGATTCGCTTAGCGGATCGAAATCGTACGTTCTTTGATGCCTTTTTAACTTATGAAAAAATGAATCAAGATCACTTGAGTGCTAAGCTCTCTGATTTTAAAGAATTGTTGGATAAATGGCGTGAACTTGCTCGACGTTCTTCAATTGCGGACTTACTTTGGGCTATTTACTACGAGACGGGTTACTTAGAATACGTGGTTGGGTTACCAGCTGGGGCACAAAGACAAGCAAATTTATATGCATTAGTGGATCGTGCGAAAGCTTATGAGCAAAGTTCATTTCGAGGATTGTACCAGTTTGTTCGTTTTATCGAAAAAATGCAAGAAAAGGATAAAGATTTGGCAGAACCTGTCATTGCGGTGGAAGACAATGCAGTTCGTGTGATGACGATTCACGCCAGTAAAGGACTAGAATTCCCTGTTGTCTTTTTGTTGGACATGACGAAAGAATTCAATTTACAGGATTTGCGAAAACGCTACGTATTTGAAGAAAAATTAGGTGCAGGAATCCGCTACATGGACCCGCAAACTCGCGTATTATTTGATACATTACCTTTTCAAGCCATTAAATTAGCTAAACAAAACAAATTATTATCTGAAGAAATGCGTAAATTGTATGTTGGGTTGACTCGGGCGGAACAAAAACTGTTTATTGTTGGCTCTTACAAGAGTCGTGAACAAACAATTAAAACGTGGGGCGAAGCGCTAAATGCATCGGAACTGGTTCTGGATCCAGCGTTGCGCTTGAAAGGTCGAGGGAGCTTGATGAATTGGATTGGCTACAGCTTGATTCGTCATCCTCGAATGTCTGAATACTTGGAGGATGAGTCAGTATTGACTTTAGCTGATGCGAACGGTTCCTTTACCGTTTTGTGGATGAACCAACAAGAGTTGGCGGAAAAGCGTCAACAACTTGCACAGCGGGAGCCTTCTTTAGTTACGCCGAAAGAAAACCAATTTGGTTTATCGGAGACTCTGCGTCAACGTTTAGCATATGTTTATCCTTATCAGGCTGCCACTCAAACAACGAGTTACCAATCTGTTTCAGAAATCAAACGATTATTTGAAGACCCAGATGATAGTCAGGCAACGAAGCTAACTTGGGAAGACAATCAAACAAAAGCAAAAAATCAACAATTTCGTTATACACAAGAACAGCTAGCTGAACCAAAATTTTTGCAAAAAGGTGTATCAGCAACTGCAATTGGAACAGTCACACATACGTTGTTGCAATTATTGCCATTGGAGCCACCAACAGAAGAAGCAATCCAAGCTTTACTAGCAGAGCTAGTCAAAAAGCGATTGGTGGATCAACAAGTGGCAGAAAAAGTCGACATTTCTGCAATTCTTTGGTTTTTTGAAACAGATCTTGGAAAATTATTACTGGAACACTCCACAAAAGTGAAAAGAGAGCAACCATTTGCGATGCTGATGACAGCGGAAGAAGTGTTTGAAAATTATCCGGATGAAACTGATGAATTACTGATTCACGGAATCGTTGACGGCTATATCGAATTTGCAGATGACATCTATCTTTATGATTTCAAAACGGATTTCCTTATGAATCCAGATGACCCAACTGAGATTGATAAAGTTGTTCAAAAATATTTAGGACAGCTCCGACTTTACCAACAAGCATTGGCTGATTCTTTAGGAAAACCTGTAACAAATACCTTTTTAGTTTTATTACGTGGCAAGAAAATCATAAATGTTAACAAAAGATTATGAATAAGCATAAGTTGCTTACACTTTGTAAGTATTATGCTATACTCTTCAAAAAGAGGTGAGTAAGATGGAGCTTACACAGACAGACTTTGTTCTATGTCCGAAGTTTGAGAAAACTTTCTCGATTTTGGGGAAAAAATGGAACGGGTTGATTATTGATGTACTACTAGAAAATGGTCCGCAACGCTTTGTTGATCTTGCTGCAAAGATTCCGATGGTTAGCGATCGAGTATTAGTTGAACGTCTAAAAGAGTTAGAAAAAGAAGGAATTGTTACTCGAAATATTTCCTGTAATGAATCCAATCGTTCTGAATATCTTTTGACTGAAAAAGGAGCAGACTTACAAAATTCAATCAAACAGTTACAAGTTTGGAGTGAAAAGTGGGTCACTGAGGAAGAATGCAGTTGATTTCAGGACAAAATTCTTGTAGAATTGATTTTGTAAATTGCAAATAAAAAAAGAACCATGACGAAAAAGAGTAGTTTGGCTAAACCAGATCAGGGAGATTTGTCATAGACTGAGAGCAAATTCTGTGTTTGAAAAATGAAGTTCACTTTCTGAGTTCGCCTAGTTTTTGATACTGGGCCGGCAATTGTCGTTAATCAAGTAAGTGTGTGAGTAGCTGATAGCTTTACTCACAAATTAGGATGGTATCGCGAAGACCTCGTTCCTTGATAGGAATGAGGTCTTTTTTGTATTTGAATTTGAAGGAGGAAAACAGCAATGTCTTTACAAGCACAACTCGAAAGCTTGAAAGAAGCAACGATTGTTAAAATTACTGCCGCACAGGATTTGAAAGAATTAAATCAAATCCGTGTGGAAACTTTAGGGAAAAAAGGCCCGATTACCGAAGTTCTTCGTGGAATGAAAGATCTTAGTCCAGAAGAAAGACCAAAAGTAGGTAGTTTTGCTAATGAAATTCGTGACTTATTAACGGCAGAAATTGAACGTAAAAAAGAAGTCCTTGAAGAAGAAGCGTTGAATGCTGCTTTAGCAAAAGAAACACTCGATGTGACTTTACCTGGTCGTCAAGTAAAACAAGGAACACGCCATATCTTGACGCAAATTATGGAAGAAATTGAAGATATTTTTGTGGGAATGGGTTACCAAATCGTTGAAGGTTATGAAGTGGAGTCAGACCACTATAACTTTGAACGAATGAATTTACCAAAAGATCACCCAGCACGAGATATGCAAGATACGTTTTATATTTCCGAAGATATTTTGATTCGTACACACACTTCACCTGTTCAAGCGCGAACAATGGAAAAACATGATTTTTCAAAAGGTGCATTACGGATGATCTCACCTGGGAAAGTTTTCCGTCGTGATACTGATGATGCTACTCATAGCCATCAGTTCCATCAAATTGAAGGTCTTGTGATTGATAAAAATGTAACAATGGGTGACTTGAAAGGGACACTGGAAGTTGTTATGAAGAAAATGTTTGGGGAAGATCGTAAAATTCGTTTACGTCCAAGCTATTTCCCATTCACTGAACCTTCAGTGGAAGTAGATGTTAGCTGTTTCAAATGCGGAGGCAAGGGTTGTAATGTCTGCAAATATACTGGCTGGATTGAAATCTTAGGTGCTGGAATGGTTCATCCTAATGTTTTAGAGATGTCAGGAATTGATCCAAATGAGTATTCAGGATTTGCTTTTGGACTTGGACCAGATCGCGTAGCAATGTTACGTTACGGCGTCAACGATATCCGTAATTTCTATCAAAATGACTTGCGTTTCTTAAGTCAGTTCAAGGGGGAGTAAAAAAGGATGTTAGTTTCATATAAATGGTTAAACCAATATGTTGATTTATCGGCAGTGACACCACAAGAATTAGCAGATAAGATGTCTGTTACTGGTATTGAGGTCGAAGGGATCGAAGTACCAGAAGAAGGTTTGAAAAAAATCGTCGTTGGTGAAGTAAAGGAATGTGTACCACATCCTGATTCTGATCACTTATCCATTTGCCAAGTAGATATTGGTGAAGATGAATTGTCTCAAATCGTTTGTGGTGCACCAAATGTTAAAGCGGGCATCAAAGTCATTGTGGCTTTACCAAATTCACGGATTGCTGGCAATGTGAAGATTAAAAAAGGAAAAATGCGCGGAGAAGTATCCAACGGGATGATCTGTGCATTACAAGAAATTGGTTTTTCTGATAGCGTAGTACCAAAAGAATATGCAGAAGGTATCTATTATCTTCCAGCAGAGGCTGTGAATGGTGAACCAGTATTTTCATATCTAGGTATGGACGATTCAATTATTGAATTATCCATTACACCAAACCGTGCAGATGCACTATCCATGCGTGGTGTTGCCTATGAAGTTGGCGCAATCTATCGTCAAACACCAACATTCGATGATGAAAAATTAACTGAAGTTGATCGTTTGGCAAGTGAAAAAATCACTGTGACTGTAGAGGACAAAGAGCTTGTTCCAGCATATCAAATTCGGGTAATTGAAGGAGTCAAAATTCAGCCAAGCCCACAATGGTTGCAAAACCTTTTAATGAACGAAGGAATTCGTCCAATCAACAACGTAGTTGATGTAACAAATTATATCCTGTTATTGTTCGGGCAACCATTACATGCATTTGATTACGACAAACTTGGTTCAAAGGAAATCGTTGTTCGTCATGCCAAAGAAGCAGAAGAATTAGTGACACTTGATGGTGAAACACGTAAATTGACACCAGAAAACTTAGTGATTACTAATGGCGAGGTTCCTGTTGCTTTAGCAGGTGTCATGGGTGGATTGGATTCAGAAATCACTGAAACAACAACGACAGTAGCATTAGAAGCAGCTTTATTTGATCCAGTTTCGATTCGTCGAACAGCCAAACAATTCAATTTACGTAGTGAATCTTCTGCTCGTTTTGAAAAGGGAATCAATCATGCAACGATTGCTGAAGCAAATGATGTTGCGGCAGCTATGATCGTTGCACTTGCTGGAGGCGAAGTTCTAACAGGTGCAGTAGCTGGTGCGGAAGTAACAGTTGAAGATGTAACAGTTCCAATCACATTACAACGAATCAACCAGTATTTAGGTACAAAATTGACTAGCGCAGAAGTGAACGAAATTTTTGAAGCACTTGGTTTTGATTATCAAGAAACCAATGAAACGTATTCTGTTGTTGTTCCACCAAGACGTTGGGATATTCAAATTGAAGCAGACATCATTGAAGAAGTTGCGCGTATCTATGGATATGATCGCTTGCCATCAACGTTGCCAAGTGGAGAAACAGTTGCTGGAAGCTTGACAGCAGAGCAGACAGGCACACGAACAATTCGTACATTGCTTGAAGGCAGTGGGTTGAATGAAGCGATTAGTTATGCCTTGACGACTGAAGAAAAGTCTCGTCAATTCGCAATGAAAGAAACGAATATTACTCGTTTAGACTGGCCAATGAGTGAAGAGCGTTCGGTTCTTCGGATGAACTTGATTAGTGGGTTACTGGACAATGTTAACTACAACGTTGCGCGTAAAAATACTGATGTTGGTTTCTATGAAGTAGGACGTGTATTCTATCAAGAAAATGATCCTTTGACTCATTTACCACAAGAAGTAAAACATCTTGCGCTAGCTATTTCTGGTACATGGCAAGAAAAAGATTGGCAAACAAAAGCAGAAACAGTTGATTTCTTTACAATTAAAGGATTGTTAGAAAACATTTTTGCTCAATTAGCTATCACTGAACAAATTAGCTATCAAGCAACTACAATGCCAGAAATGCATCCAGGTCGGACGGCTGCTATCTATCTTGGTGAACAATACCTTGGTTTTGTTGGTCAAGTTCATCCAACAATTGCCAAAGCGTATGACATTCCAGAAACGTATGTTGCAGAATTAGATTTAGTTTCAATGATTGAAGCAGCACAAGCGGGCATTACTTATCATGCTGTGACAAAATTCCCAGCAGTGAGTCGAGACATTGCTTTGCTAGTGAAAGAAGAAGTAACAAACCAAGAATTGGAAACAGTAATCAAAGCATCCGCTGGTAAATTCTTAACAGGAATCCAATTATTTGATGTTTATCAAGGTGAGAACATCGAAGCAGGAAACAAATCGATGGCGTATAGTTTGACATTTGTAAATCCTGAAGCAACATTGACTGATGAAGAAATCAATAAAGCTATGGATAAAGTAACCAATGCGTTAACAGAAAACTTGCACGCAAGTATTCGTTAAGTCTTTTCTTATTCAGAAAAACCCAGCCACGAATCAGACAGGAAAGTCTAACTCGTGGCTGGGTTTTATTTAGTAAAAAGTGAGAGCCAAAATAGAAAAAATTTTGGCTCTCGCTTTTTTGATTTTGAAAGTTAGTTAAAATAATTGATTCCCATCGCAGATTTTACTTCTGCTAAAGTTTCTGCCGCAACTTCTTTTGCAGCTAAACTGCCTTGACGTAACATTTCCATGACAGCTGCTGGATCTTTTTCAAACGTTTCACGGCGTGCACGAATTGGTGCAAATTCAGCTTCTAAAACGTCAATCAAGTAACGTTTAATTTTCACATCACCAAGTCCACCACGACGATAATGAGCTTTCATTTCTTCAATTGCTTCTTTATCTGTTCCAAAGACATCTAGATAAGTGAACACCATGTTTCCTTCTACTTGACCAGGATCTTCCACATGGATGTGGTTTGGATCGGTGTACATGCTCATGACTTTTTTCTGAACAACATCTGCTGGGTCAGCAATATAAATACCATTGCCCAAGGACTTACTCATTTTACCATTGCCATCAATTCCAGGTAAACGTCCCATGCCTTTTGGTGGGAAGACGCCTTTTGGTTCAACCAGAACTTGACCGTACGTATTGTTGAAACTTTGGACGATTTCTTGTGTTTGTTCCAACATTGGTTTTTGATCTTCGCCAACAGGAACTAAATTTGCTTTGAAAGCTGTGATGTCAGCAGCTTGTGAGATCGGATAAACAAAAAAACCAGTTGGGATACTTTCACCGAATTTCTTTTGTTCGATTTCTGATTTCACTGTGGGGTTTCGTTTCACGCGACCAACGCTGACTAAGTTCATGTAATACATGGCTAGCTCAGATAGCTCAGGAATTTGTGATTGGATAAATAAAGTTGTTTTGGTCGGATCAAGACCAACAGCTAAGTAATCCAATGCGACTTGTAACACATTAGATGAAACTTTTTCAGGATTTTTTGCATTATCTGTTAAAGCTTGCATGTCAGCAATCATGACAAACAATTGATTGTTTTCGTCTGCTTGCATTTCCACACGCGTTTTTAAAGAACCGACATAATGGCCAAGATGTAATCTTCCCGTTGGACGGTCTCCAGTCAATATAATATTTTTCAAAAAAGACACCTCTTTACGATTTGTAAGACTAGCACTTTATATCTTACCGTTTTTTTTTAGAAGAAACAACTATTCAAACGAAAAAACGCGGAAAGGATGCAGGGAAAAACGAAGAGCATCAAACATTCAAAAACAGAGGATATTTGTAGAAAATAACGTAGAAACTTTACATTTCCCTTTATTATCAGATATAATATGTTTCATTAGGTATCTTTAAAAGAAATCTTACTAAATAATAATGGGAGTGTAATGATATGGCAATGATTGAATTTAAGAACGTGGAAAAGTACTATGGGAAATTCCATGCTTTGAAGAATATTAACCTCGAATTTGCGAAGGGGGAAGTAGTTGTTGTCATTGGGCCTTCAGGTTCTGGGAAAAGTACAATGCTGCGTTGCATCAATGGCTTAGAAACTATTTCTTCAGGACAACTACTGATAAATAACAAAGATTTAAGAGATAAACAGACAAAATTAACAGAAGTACGTAAAAATATCGGGATGGTTTTTCAACATTTTAATTTATATCCTAATAAAACTGTACTAGAAAACATCACACTAGCACCAATTAAAGTATTGAAGCAAGATCAAGCAACGGCAATCAAAAATGCTGAAAAATTTTTAGATACGGTCAATATGTTAGACAAAAAAGATTCTTATCCATCCATGCTGTCTGGTGGGCAACAGCAACGTGTTGCTATTGCTAGAGGTTTAGCGATGAATCCAGAGATGCTATTATTTGATGAACCAACTTCAGCGCTGGATCCGGAAATGATTGGGGATGTGCTAGACGTTATGAAGAAGTTAGCGAGAGAGGGCATGTCAATGATCGTGGTTACACATGAAATGGGATTTGCAAAAGAAGTAGCAGATCGAGTAATCTTCATGGCTGAAGGTGAAGTGTTAGAAGACAGTCGTGACGTAAAAGGATTCTTTGACAATCCACAGGAAGAACGCGCACAACAATTTATTAGCAAAGTAATCAACCATTAAAATTTAGGAGGAATTGTATGAAAAAGCAAAAAAGCTTTCGCTTACTCTTTCTGTTAAGTATCGTGCTACTTGCACTGGTTGGCTGTAAAAGCACAAGCGTAGCGGACGAAAATATCGCAGAAAGAGTCAAAGAAACAAATAAGATTACCTGGGGTGTCAAATATGATACTCGTTTATTTGGCATGATGGACATCAAGTCTGGTGAAGTTCAAGGTTTTGATATCGATATTGCAAAAGCTATCACCAAGAAAATACTTGGTGAAGATGGGCAAGCTGATTTTATCGAAGTAACATCGAAAACTAGGATTCCGTTGTTGAAAAATGGAAATATTGATGCAATCATCGCAACGATGACCATCACGGATGAACGAAAAAAACAAGTTGATTTTTCAGATGTTTATTTTGATGCTGGACAATCATTGCTAGTCAAAAAAGGGAGCAGTATCCAAAGCGTGACTGATTTGGATGCTTCGACAACAGTTTTGGCTGTCAAAGGTTCGACCTCAGCAGCAAATATTCGTGAACATGCACCAGATGCAAAGATTTTAGAACTAGAAAATTATGCAGAGGCGTTTACGGCACTTCAGTCAGGTCAAGGTGATGCGATGACGACTGATAATGCGATCCTTTTAGGAATGGCGGCTGAAAACCCAGCGTATACGTTAGTTGGGGGAACCTTCACCAATGAGCCTTATGGCATTGCAATCAACAAAGGGCAAGAAGAATTTTTAGGTAAGGTCAATCAAGCATTAGCAGAAATGATTGCTGATGGTACGTATGATGAAATTTATCAACGCTGGTTTCCAAATGAAACAGATGGCAAAGTTGATTAAGGAGGAGCAATATGAGTGAATTGATACAAACTTATGGAGCGACCTTTGCAGAAGGATTCAAAATTACAATTTTTTCCAGTGTTTTGGCGCTCGTAGCTAGTTTAGTTATTGGAACATTGATGGCGATTTTTCAGTTATCAAAAAATAAATTAGTCAATGGTCTGGCAAAAGCTTACGTTGAGTTTTTCCGAAATATTCCATTACTGATTATTGTCATGTTTTTCTATGTAGTGGTACCTATGTATTGGCTACAATTGAACGGTTTTCAAGCCGGAACCATTGGTTTAACGATTTATACATCCGCGTTTATTGCGGAAACGGTTCGTTCAGGAATCCAAACGGTTCCTAGTGGACAAATGGAAGCGGGGCTTTCTTCAGGTTTTACTTATTCAGAAACGATGCGCTACATCGTATTGCCTCAAGCTTTTAAAATAGTTATTCCACCGTTAGGAAATCAGTTTATCAATTTAGTGAAAAACTCATCTATTTTAGCAATGGTTGCAGGATTAGATTTGATGTATCAAGGTGACTTGATTGCCAGCGAAACATTCAATACATTTGATACCTATATTATTGTTGGTCTATTTTATTTGATTATTACGTTGCCCCTTTCTTATTTGATGGTTCATCTTGAGAAAAAATGGGCAGTTCGTTCATAGAAGGAGGAAGTTGAATGGATTTTAGTGGTGCTTTTTCATGGATGAATATCCGTTTTTTACTAGAGGGATTGAAAGTGACCGTCGAAGTTTCATTGGTCTCAATCATTTTTAGTTTTTTGATTGGTGGCTTAACTGGCGTGATCCGTTTTGCGAATATTCCTTATTTATCCAAAATTGTTGGTTTGGTGATTGATGTCATTCGAAATCTGCCATTGTTACTAATCATTTTCTTCACGTATTTTGCTTTACCCCAAGTGGGAATCCAAATGAATATCTTTTGGTCAGCAGTTGCTGCGTTGACGATTTTTGAATCAGCAATGCTCTCAGAAATATTCCGCGCAGGTTTGAATGCCGTGCCAAAAGGACAAATGGAAGCAGGGCTATCAACTGGATTGACTTATGTTGAAACGATGCGGACGATAGTCATGCCTCAAGCATTTAAATCAATGATTCCCGCAATTGTCAGTCAATTGATTTCATTAATTAAAGATACGTCATTAGCCGTAATTATTTCTTTACCAGAGTTGACGCACCAAGCGCGAATCATTTATGGGCAAAATACGAATTATGTTTTACCGATGTTTGTAGCAATGACGTTGATGTACTTTGTCATTTGTTACGCACTCTCATTATTATCGGGCTTTTTGGAGCGACGAAAATATAGTTATTAAAAAAAACCTCAAATTCTTTGTTGAAAAATGAACAAAGGGTTGAGGTTTTTTCTTTGTAAAAGAAGAGTGATAAGCAAGCTTTGTAAGAAGTTCAAGACTTGAAAAATTGTACCAAAAAGTCCACAATAGACAGATAGAATGAAATCAAAAAAAAGGATGGGTTCCATTGTCAGATAATCGCCCAATAGGTTTTATTGATTCAGGTGTTGGCGGCCTTACAGTTGTCAAAGAAGCACTGAAGCAATTGCCAAATGAAAATATTTTATATGTAGGAGATACTGCGCGTTGTCCATATGGTCCGCGACCTGCAGAACAAGTGATTCAATTTACTTGGGAAATGACTAACTATTTGGTCGATCAAGGAATCAAAATGCTTGTGATCGCTTGTAACACTGCAACTTCAGTGGCTCTAGAAGAAATCAAAGCGACATTGCCTATTCCTGTGATTGGAGTTATCCTTCCGGGAACGCGTGCTGCTTTAAAAGCAACGAAAAATCAACAAGTAGGAGTGATTGCAACATTAGGTACGGTTAAAAGTGGTGCCTATGAATCAGCACTCAAAGAAAAAGCACCGGAATTGACCGTTAGTAGCTTACCTTGTCCAAAGTTTGTTTCAGTGGTGGAAAGTAATGAGTATCATTCCTCTGTTGCAAAGAAAATCGTAGCAGAAACTTTAGCACCACTGCTAACCAAAAAGTTAGATACACTTATTTTGGGTTGTACTCACTATCCATTGTTACGCCCAATCATTCAAAATGTAATGGGAGAAAGTGTGACTTTGATCGACTCAGGTGCAGAGACTGTTGGAGAAGTTTCTATGTTACTCGATTATTTTGAAA
Organism: Enterococcus sp. C50; assembly: GCF_040887505.1. Classification (NCBI taxonomy): domain Bacteria; kingdom Bacillati; phylum Bacillota; class Bacilli; order Lactobacillales; family Enterococcaceae; genus Enterococcus; species Enterococcus sp. C50. The sequence continues at coordinate 26,139 of NZ_JBFOFW010000001.1, forward strand.
TCAGTAACGCGCCCGTTCCAGGACGAACAATCAGCAAGTTTTACACAACAGGCTCACCTAAATTGTTTAAAGAAATTGCCCAAGACTGGTTACCGCTTGATGAGTTAGAAGTGGAACATATCGAATTAGGAGGAAAATAGCGCATGCGTCATGATGGAAGAAAAGCACAAGAATTAAGAAAAATTGATATTCGTACCAATGTATTCAAACACCCCGAAGGATCAGTGGTCATCAGTTTTGGTGACACAGAAGTGATTTGTTCTGCGACAATTGAAGCTTCTGTTCCGCCGTTTTTGCGAGGAACTGGTACAGGTTGGGTCACTGCGGAATACAGCATGCTTCCTCGAGCAACAAATACTAGAAATCGTCGTGAAAGCAGTAAAGGAAAATTAACTGGTCGAACGGTGGAAATCCAACGATTAATTGGCCGCTCTTTGCGCGCAGTCGTCGATTTGGAAAAATTAGGTGAAAGAAGCATCATCGTTGATTGTGATGTAGTTCAAGCTGACGGCGGAACACGCACAGCAAGTATTACAGGTGCTTTTGTCGCTTTAACATTAGCGGTTGAGAAACTGGTCAGAGAAAAAGAAGTGACAGAAGATCCCTTGAAAGAACACTTGGCTGCCATTAGTGTAGGAATCTTGCCTGATGGTCAATGCGTAGCAGATTTAGATTACGAAGAAGATTCTGCAGCGTTAGTTGATATGAATCTAGTAATGACTGAATCTGGCAAATTTGTGGAAATTCAAGGAACGGGTGAAGAGGCAACTTTTGATGGTGAACAATTAAATGACATGCTTTTTTATGGGAAATCAGCAATCGAACAGCTGATTGCAGAGCAAAAGCATGCGTTGTTGACTGAACTTTCAACTGAAGCAAGTCAAACGCCAGAAGTAGCAAAAACAATCGTCATTGCAACAAAAAATCCCGGAAAAGCGGAAGAATTCCGCCAAATGTTTGGCAAAGAAGGATATGCAGTCAAAACCTTGTTTGACTATCCTGAAATACCAGATGTAGAAGAAACAGGGAAAACCTTTGAAGAAAATGCTCGCTTAAAAGCTGAAACAATTGCACAGATTTTAAAGCAGCCTGTATTAGCAGATGATTCTGGTTTGAAAGTCGATGCATTAGGTGGGATGCCAGGTGTTTATTCCGCACGTTTTGCAGGAGAACCAAAAAGTGATGCAGGAAACAATGCAAAATTATTGCATGAGTTAACAGATGTCCCCAATAAACAACGAACAGCACAATTTCATTGCACATTAGTCTTTGCAGCACCTGATAAAGATAGTTTGGTGGTGGAAGCAGAGTGGCCCGGGAAAATTGCTAGAATTCCTGAGGGAGAAAATGGATTTGGCTATGATCCGTTGTTCATTCCAGACGGTTCAACGCAAACAGCTGCGGAAATGTCTAGCGAGGAAAAAAATCAAGTGAGTCATCGCGGACAAGCAATGAAAAAATTGAGCCAAAAATGGCAACAGTGGTTGGAAGGAGCAAAATAAATGCGCTATTTAGTTGTAAGTGATAATCATGGTGACCGTGATATTTTGGTGGATTTAGTCAAACGCTATCGTTCAGAAGTTGACTTTTTCTTTCATTGTGGAGATTCAGAATTACCTGCAGACGATTCATTGTGGGAAAATTTTCAGGTTGTCCAAGGAAACTGTGATTACGGTCCAGGTTTTGAAGCAAAGAAGGTCATCAATACTGGTCGTGACACCATTTATCTTACCCATGGACATCTGTCGAACGTTCGTTTTGATTTGACTCAGTTAGCTCTAGAAGCTCAATCAGTAGAAGCCAATATGGCATTTTTTGGTCACACACATCAGATTGGTTGTGAGGTGGAAAATGGCATTTTATTTTTAAATCCCGGTAGTATTTCACAACCACGCGGACCCATTCAAATTCCATCGTATGCAATCATTGAAAGTTTAGCCGATGAGATCAATGTGCACTATTATAATCGCGCACATCAACCAGTAGAAGAATTAGTTTTTCACTTTTCTCGCTGATTTTATGGATTAATTTCTAATTTTTGCTAAAAATTCATCATTTCTTTATGGATTTTGCATCCGGTTTCGGTAAAATAAAGTTGTTGAACAAATAAGAATGGAGGCCACTCGATGATTGGACCTGTAGTAAGAGAACTGCTGTTGGAAAATCAAGACACATTTTTGATTCCTGCAGAAAACGTAGCAAATGTCCTTTATCAACACCCGCTTTCTCATGGCTTACTTGTTTTGTCGAAAGTCGGATATTCAAAAATTCCTGTTTTGGACAAAAACGATCGCTTTGTCGGATTGATTAGTTTATCTGATGTAGTGAATAAAATGTTGGATTTGCAAAATATCAGCATGGAACCATTAGAGGGCTTGACGGTCGCAGATGTGATGGAAGTTGGCGTTACGACAGTTGACGAAAACTGGGAGCTAGAAGATGTGTTGCATTTGTTAGTTAATTCACCTTTTCTACCCGTTGTCACAGAAGAAAAAGTTTTTAAAGGAATCATCACTCGAAAAGAACTATTAAAAGCGGTGAATTTCATGGTCCATGAATTAGAGAGACGAAATATTTTGACTTCTAAAACTGAAGGACTAAAAGAAACAATCAATCTGTTAAATTAAAAAAACAATCATTTTATTTTATTGGTTATTTTAAATGTGAAATGGTTGATTGAAGGCAGACAGGACAAAGGTTTTTGTCACTGTCTGTTTTTTTGTTGTGCAACTTAATAACCAAACTGCCAAGCATATTTATTTCCAAAACGAAAGTAAGCGGTTACAATGTAACTATCAAATCAGAGGAGGTTCATTTATGAAAAAGCTTGGTAAAGTTTTATTGTTGGTTTTGGTCGGGATTGGATTATTTGGTTTTAGTCTTCCTGGGTTTGCACATGGCTATGTGACACAACCTGGTAGTCGTGCCTATTTTGGAACAGCAGCTGCGGGGAACTTGAATCAAAACGTTGGTCGTGCACAGTGGGAACCACAAAGTATTGAAGCATTGAAAAATACATTTATCGACGGAAAAATCGCAAGTGCTGGTGTGACAGGTTTTGAGCCTTTAGATGAACAAACAGCGACTCGTTGGCATAAGAGTCAAATCAATACAGGTTCATTAAATGTTTCTTGGACATTAACTGCACAGCATCGAACAAGTACTTGGGATTATTACATGACTAAACCAGGTTGGAATCCTAATCAGCCATTAAAATTTAGCGATTTCGAACAAATTGGTCAAGTAAATGACAATGCAACAGTACCACCAAAATTGGTTAATCATACTATCTCTGTTCCACAAAACCGCAATGGTTATCACCTTATTCTAGCCGTTTGGAATATTAGTGATACAGTAAATGCTTTCTATCAAGTCATGGACGTAAATGTTCAATAAAAAATGAATACAAAAAGAGGTTACAAATTGTGCCTGATTTCAAAGTCTAGCTTTGGAGGGATGGTACATAAGTTATAATTTCTTTTTATCATTTAAGAGTCCGAAACTTTTCTGTTTTTGACTCTTTTTTTGGTATACTTGTATTTGGTTGATATCAAAAAATATGAAGCTATTAACTATAAAAAATAATTTTAACTGTAGTAATCAATGAAGAAAAATGATTTTTACTAGTATTGTTAATCAAGAGATATTAACTATTAGCTAGAGAAGGAAAAAATAGTTGTTAGACTTTTCAGATTTACTTATAAAGCACCAAGACTCGTTTATCTATGTTGATAATCGAAAAAAAACAAGCGATATTTTGAAACAACTTGTTGATCTGGAAGAAAAACCAATTGATTTTCTTCCGCAAAAACGGAATGAATGATTAGAAAACAATCTCATTCATTCAATCCACTTTGATAAATCAAAAGGCGTTTCACTCAAACTTTTCTTTGTAATAGACAATGAAAAAAGTAGAAACTATTATCAGCACCCATACTTTATTCAAAGTGTGACAGATCCTTTCCTACAAGATAAGCGAATATATATTTTTCTTGATGAATCAGTTGGTATGGTTGAAACAAATAGTTCTCTGCTAGGATTTGATGCTAAAATTCTTTCTGGTATTTCACCGAAAAGTGTTGAAAAAAAAGACAGCTATTTTATGGATTATATTTCAGCATTTGAACTAAGAGCCGAAATAAATAAAAATGTAAACTGATTGTTGAATGAAGCTGTTACACGAAGTATGTGTCACATTCGATGTATGGAGAAATCATAGAAAAAAGGAGAAAAAGAGTAGCTACTCTTTTTCTCCTTTTTTCTATTGCTACACGGATAGTATTTACTCGTGTAGCAACAAATAGTTCTTGCATTCATTTTCTAAAAACTAAATGAAATAAAACGAGCTTTTTATTCAATACACAAATGAATTTGGCATTCTTTTATGGATGACAGGAGCCCATTTGTTAATGTTTAACCCACCGTTCCGACTGGCGTATTCGGAATCGTAAATCCAGCTGTCGTCAATGCTTGAACATATGCACTAAGGAATTCCTCTTTTAAGACATGTTGCTTGCCGTTTAGTGCGTAACAAATTGTTCGAATCGCAAAGTTACTATTACCTAAATCAACAAGTCCGAAAATCGTTGGTTCAGTTTGCAACTCATTTTGATATTTTTCTGCCAGCTGTTGATTGACTTGCTGAATCACAGCTTGAATTTTATCATAACCTTCTTCAGGGACGATTCGGATATCTAAACGAACTAACATATTTGCCCGTGATAAATTACTAATCGTGGTGATATTTCGATTGGGAATATAGTGAACAGTTCCATCTGTTGCTTTTAACTGTAACGTACGAATCCCCACGGAAACAACAGTGCCTTCAATGGACAAATTTGCTAACTGGATATAGTCACCAACATCCATTTGCTGCTCCATGATGATAAAAAAACCGGTAATCATATCATTCATGAAGCCTTGTGCACCTAAACCAATGGCAACCCCGGCGATTCCGGCACCCGCCAATAAGGAACCAATCGGCACACCGATGACGGACAACAACGCATAGATAAAGAAGAAGCCAAGTGTATAATGGAAAATTGTATGAAGTAAACTGTGGAGAGTTTTTAAACGACTCTCGTTCAAACTGGCTTTTTTGGAATATTGGCTAAATGACTTATCAAGTAAGTATTTTCCAATTTTGCTCAAAACACTAAAAAGAATTACTAGAAAAATCAGATAAAGTGTTTTTTCGATAAACGTTGCAAGGATCGCGTCCCAATCAATCTCATTCCAAAATCGTTGGAAAGCATTTACTTGCTGGACAGCTTGGTCGGTAATTGTTTCACTTGATGATGTTTTTGTTTCTGTTATTTGTGCTAAATACATAGAATCCTCTTTTCTTTCACTCGTTCTTTGTAACATTGTATCAAGAAGTAGAAAAAAAGAAAATGGAAGAGAAAAAGTGTTTTTCAAAATAAAAATGACAAACAACTAAGCGAATGGTAAAATATGGAGAAAAACATGAAGGGGACACGAATATGCAAATAGATTGGAATAATCTTGGGTTTTCATATATCAAAACACCTTGGCGCTACATTGCTAAATGGAAAGATGGAGAATGGAGCAAAGGTGAGTTAACAGAAGATAATTACTTAACGATTCACGAAGGATCACCTGCGTTACATTACGGGCAACAATGTTTTGAAGGATTAAAAGCGTATCGTCGAAAAGATGGAAAAATCAATCTATTTCGTCCTGAACAAAATAGTCGCCGAATGAACCAAAGTGCACGTCGTTTATTGATGCCAATGGTTCCGGAAGAAATGTTTGTGGATGCAGTCAAGGAAGTTGTCAAAGCGAACGAGGAATTCGTACCACCTTATGGGACAGGTGCAACGTTATACCTGCGACCTTTATTGATTGGTGTAGGAGAAAATATTGGTGTGCACCCAGCACCAGAATATTTATTTGTTGTCTTCTGTACGCCTGTTGGTGCTTATTTCAAAGGTGGATTAAAACCAACGAACTTTATCGTTTCCGATTACGATCGTGCTGCACCAAAAGGAACAGGAGCAGCTAAAGTGGGCGGGAACTATGCAGCTAGCTTATTACCTGGAACACAAGCACATGAATTAGACTATTCTGATTGTGTGTACTTAGATCCAGCGACGCATACAAAAATTGAAGAAGTTGGCGCGGCGAATTTCTTTGGAATTACAAAAGATGGAAAATTCATCACACCACAATCACCATCTATTTTACCAAGTATCACCAAATATTCGTTGCTGCAGCTTGCTGAAGAACGTTTAGGGATGGATGCCATCGAAGGAGACGTCTTCATTGACAAGCTTGATGAATTTGCAGAAGCAGGTGCGTGTGGGACTGCGGCAGTTATTTCACCAATTGGCGGAATCTATCATGATAATCAACTCCATGTTTTCTACAGTGAAACTGAAGTGGGGCCTGTAACTAAACGTTTATATGACGAATTAACTGGCATTCAATTTGGTGACGTAGCAGCACCTGAGGGTTGGATCCAAGTAGTGGACTAGCACAAAGAAAAATACAAAGAAGCTGGAGAGTTATTTTCCAGCTTCTTTTGTTGTTACTCAATCAAATAGTAGGTGAAAAAAAGCGGGTGACGCATCAGCGCCAACCGCTTTTTTATCAGTTGTTTCTAAATAATGCTAACGATTTTTATGATAAGTGAACACCTTTGTCCACATAAACGATATCACCAATCATACCGCTTGAAAGTGGACTAATCAAGAACGCGCAAGCATTGCCGACTTCTTCAATTGTGACACCTTGTTGATCTGGTGTACGTGATTCAGATAGTTGAATTAGTTTTTGGTAATCTTTGACGCCTGTCACAGCTAAAGTTTTAATTGCACCAGCAGAAATTCCGTTGACACGGATACCTTTTGGTGAAAGTTCTGCAGCCAAGTAACGAATGGCTGCTTCAAGTGATGCTTTAGCGATTCCCATCATGTTGTAGTTTGGAATTGCACGTTCAGATCCAAGATAAGACATGCTGACGATTCCGCTGTTTTGTGCCAAATATTTTTGCGCATATTTTGTGACAGCGATTAGGGAATAGCTACTGATATCTTGTGCTAATTGATAACCATCTCTAGAGATATCTGAAACATTTCCTGATAATTCTTCTTTATTTGCATAAGCGATTGCGTGAACAAGTCCGTGAATTTCACCAGCGTAAGCGCCGATAGCGTCCATTGCTTGCTCGATACTCTCGTCACTAGCGACATCACACTCGACAGTAAAAGCATCTTCACCAACTAATTTTAGTAAAGATTTTTTCATGCGTTCATTTTGATAAGTATAGATGATTTCTGCTCCTTGTTTTTGCATAGCTTCGGCACAGCCCCACGCAATACTCTTTTTGTTTGCGACGCCCATAATGACGATTTTTTTTCCTTTTAAAAATGACATATTGACTCTCCTTTGTTTCGCGAAAAATTTCGTTGTCTAGTAAAAAAATAAAATAAAAAGATAAGTGCTTAAAAGAAAATAACTTCCTTGATTTCTTATTATTAGGCAAAATGCTTTGATTGTCAAACTATTTTTTTGATATTAAAAAAAAGATTGCTAAATAATTAGGAATATGATACTTTGATAATCAAAGTAATAAATGAATTGGCATTTGCCTGAAATGAAAGAAGGAGCATATATATGTCTTATGTTTTATCTGCTACAGAAGTTATGGATTTGATTCCTAATCGCTACCCGATTTGTTATATTGATTACGTGGACACATTAGAGCCAGGAAAGAAGATCGTTGCGACGAAAAATGTCACAATCAATGAAGATTTTTTCCAAGGTCATTTTCCAGATAATCCAGTGATGCCGGGAGCCTTGATTTTAGAAACTTTGGCGCAAGCTGGTTCAATTTTAATTTTGAAATCAGAAGAATTCTTAGGGAAACGTGCCTACATTGGGGGAATCAATAAAGCAAAATTCCGTCAAAAAGTTGTACCAGGTGATGTAATGAAGTGTCACTTTGAAATCACAAAATTAAAGGGAGCTGTGGGTACTGCACTTTCAGCTGCATACGTTGATGGCAAAAAAGTTTGCGAATGTGAATTTACTTTTATCGTAAACCAAGATGCTTAATGCTTAATTTTTTAATTTAGGCAAAGCAAAAGAGGAGAAGACTTATCAGAAAAGTCTTCTCCTCTTTTTAATGATTTATTTTGTTTCAGCTTCTTGTAAAACTTTGATACTTTCGATTTTTACGTCAGTTGTTGGTTTGTCATTGCTGTCAGTTTCAACTTGCGCGATTTTATCAACGACGTCCATTCCTTCGATTACTTGTCCGAAGACGGTATATTGGCCATCTAAACTTGGATAACCACCATTTTTATACGCATCGATAATTGCGCGAGGGTAATCATCTTTTAGTAAGCCGTCGTGTACGTCATCAGAATTTTGAACGATAAAGAATTGGCTACCATTACTGTTTGGATCTTGTGAACGTGCCATTGAAAGTGCACCACGAATATTGTACAACTGATTCGAAACTTCTGTTTCAAATCCTTCTCCCCAAATACTTTCACCACCAGTGCCATCACCCTTTGGATCGCCACCTTGAATCATGAAGTCTTTGATCACTCGATGGAAAGTTAAGCCATCATAATAACCATCTTTGGCGTGCGTCATAAAATTTTCAACTGCTTTTGGTGCTAATTCAGGGAACAATTTGATTTTGATTGTTCCTTCACTAGTGGTCATTTCGACTAATGATTCATTTGCAGCAACTTCGTTCGTTAATTGGGGTAATTCCAAAGCGTTGAGGTCAACGCTACTTTCAGTCGTGCTTTCTGCAGTACTTGCTTTCGTGCTTGAAGTAGTTGTTTGATTGGTTGAACAGCCTGCAACAACGAGTAGAGCTGCAGCCAGTCCAAGAGTTAACATTAATTTTTTCTTTTTCATATCTGGATCCTTTCTTCTTTAAAAATAGTCTACATTTATGATAGCAAACTCTTGAACAAAAACCTAATGAAAATTAGCAAGCGATTTTTCTTTTTGAAAGCCTTGGTAAAAGGTGTAGACCATTTGTATCATGTTTGTTATAATGTAAGTGGATACAAAAAAGCAAACCGCTAGGAGGCAATAGGATTATGGGAAAACTTGGAGTTTCGATTTACCCAGAACGCTCAACATTTGAAAAGGATAAAGCATATTTAGATTTAGCACATAAATATGGATTTAAACGTGTGTTTACAAGCTTGCTACAAGTGAATGATAACAAAGAGCAAGTATTAGCCGAATTTACAAAAGTAGTCGACTATGCGAATAGCTTAGGAATGGAAGTAATGGTAGATATCAATCCTGCCTTATTTGAACAACTTGAGATTTCTTATGATGATTTATCATTCTTTGATGAAATGGGCGCTTATGGCGTACGTTTAGATATTGGTTTTACGGGTGCAGAAGAAGCGAAGATGACACGTAACCCATATGGAATCAAAATTGAAATCAATATGAGTTCTGGAACAAACTACGTGGATAACATCATGAGTTATTCACCAAACACAAATAATTTATTGGGATCTCATAACTTTTACCCACATCGCTATTCTGGTTTGAGTTACGATCACTTTGTTTATTGTTCAGAAAAATTCAGAAAATATAATTTGAATACGATGGCATTTGTGAATTCACAAGTTGCCACTTTTGGTCCATGGCCAACACAAGATGGGTTGTGTTCATTAGAAGACCATCGTGATTTAGAAATTTCAACGCAAGTAAAACATTTGATGTTAACTGGCTTGATTGATGATATTTCTGTTGGGAACGCTTATGCAAGTGAGGAAGAATTAAAAGCAATGGCAGAAGCTTTCAATGCAGATTATCCAACATTAAAAGTCGATGTAGAAGAAGGCATTACCGAAGACGAACGTATTTGCTTGTTTGATAACTTACACAGCTATCGAGGAGATCGTTCAGAATATATTTTACGTTCGACAATGACTCGTGTTTATTACAAAGATAAACCTTTCCCAGCTCATAATACTCGTGACATGGCTCACGGAGATGTTTTGATTGATAATGTTGGCTACGGTCAGTACAAAGGTGAAACACAAATTGCTTTGAAAGAAATGAAAAATGACGGTCGTGTAAATGTAGTCGGCCGAATTTCAGCAGATGAATTATTCTTGCTTGATTTCTTGAAACCTTGGTCAAGCTTTAAATTGATTGAAAATGTGAAGTAAGGTTGTGGCACCAAGCGATTAGCTCCGAAAAGATAGCGAGCAGACACTCAAAATAGCATTTCATATTTTGAAGTGATTGTGAGCTATGTCGAAGAGTTGATTGGGGAACACCGTGAATAAGGTTGTGGTTCCAAGCGGTCAACTTCAAGCAATAAATTAAAAGAGGCAAGTAAGCTTTCAAAAATAGCTTTTTACCATCAAGTACTTCAAAAAGGATCAGGACACGTAAATGTCTTGGTCCTTTTTATTTATCGAATCAATTTGCATCAAACAAAAACATTGATTATACTTAGGATTAAATTTATTCGTTCAGTGATTTATTTTTAATTTAAGTGATAGGAGAAAAGTGGAGAACATGAAACTTTGGGTGAAAATTAGTATTGGCGTGATCCTGGTAGTAACGATTGGGTTAGGTTTTGCAGCAAATTATTTTTATAATTATGCAATCGTTCCAGCGCCGAAAGACTTTATTGGCGAAGATACACCTGGCACTACAAAAACGGCAGAAGAAACTGCAACGCAAACGTGGTTCAAAGCAAAAGAAAATCGTACGCATTGGACGATCGAATCAGATGATCAACTAAAACTTTCTGCGATTTATCTGCCTGCAGCAAAACCAAGTAGCCAGACAGTGATTGCGGCGCACGGCTATATGGGCGATGCTGAAACGATGGCAAACTATGCTAAAATTTTCCATGATTTAGGCTACAATGTCTTACTCCCAGATGCACGAGGACATGGAAAAAGTGAAGGAAATTATATTGGATTTGGCTGGCCAGAAAGAAAGGACTATGTAAAGTGGATCAACAAAGTTCTTGAAACAAATGGAAAACAAGAAGAAATTGCTCTTTATGGAATCAGCATGGGTGGTGCAACGGTGATGATGACCAGTGGAGAGCAGCTTCCTAAAAATGTGAAAGCAATCATTGAGGATTGTGGCTATTCTTCTGTAAATGAAGAACTTTCATACCAACTAGCAGACATGTTTAATCTACCGGCATTTCCATTGATGCCTGCGACTAGTTTAATGACGAAAGTCCGAGCAGGTTATTCTTTTAATGAAGCAAGTGCAGTCAAACAATTGAAGAAAAACCAAACGCCAATGCTCTTTATTCATGGTGATGAAGATACGTTTGTTCCGTTTGAAATGTTAAATGAAGTCTATGAAGCGACCAATGTTCCAAAAGAAAAATATATCGTAAAAGGGGCGGAGCATGCTAAGGCATATGCTATTGACCCAGAAAAATATCAGCAAGTAGTAAAAGATTTCCTAGTGAAGTATTTTTAAGTATGTGATGATGAATCAAGTGGTTCAGTGTAATAACTATAAAAAGAGCCGAGACATCTGTCTCAGCTCTTTTTAGTATGGTAAGAAATTTTGATTGGAAAATTTCTTATAAGTTAGCAAATTTTTCTAATAAACGAATCATTTGGCAAGTGAAGCCATATTCGTTATCGTACCAAGCAACAGTTTTAACAAGTTGGTAATCACCAGCTGAAGTTACTTCTGTTTGTGTTGGGTCGAAGATTGAACCTTGAGTTGTTCCGATTACATCACCAGAAACGATTTCGCGGTCATCATAACCAAATGATGGGTTGTCAATTGTATGTTTTTTAATTGCTTCATTGACTTCATCAGCAGTTACTTTTGTTTTTAAGATTGATACTAATTCTGTTAATGAACCATCAACAACAGGGACACGTTGAGCATGACCTTGTAATTTGCCGTTCAATTCAGGAATAACTAAACCGATTGCTTTTGCAGCACCAGTTGAGTGAGGAATTGTGTTGTCAGCAGCAGAGCGAGCAGCACGCAAGTTTCCACCTTTTACTGGTCCATCTAATAACATTTGTGTTGAAGTATAAGCATGGACAGTTGTCATTGTACCAACTTCGATACCAAATTCGTTATTTAAGAAATAAGCCATTGGTGCCAAGCAGTTAGTTGTACATGATCCAGCAGAGATGATTTTATCACTTGCGTCTAAAGTGTCATCATTTACGTTATAAACGATTGTTTTCATTGCGCCAGCTGGGGCAGAGATCACAACGCGTTTAACGCCTGCGTTCAAGTGAGCTTGTGCTTTTTCTTCTGAAGTATAAAAACCAGTACATTCTAGTACGATGTCTACTCCGTTTTCTTTTACCCAAGGGATTTTACTTGCATCAGGTTCAGCATAAACACGAGTTGCTTCCCCATCAACCACGATTGAGTCTTCTGTAGCAGTAACTGTTCCAGGATAAGTACCATGTGTTGAATCGAATTGTAATAATTGTGCTAACATAGTTGGACTTGTTAAGTCGTTGATTGCAACTACTTCGATGTCATCAGATACTTCTTTGATACGACGATACGCTAAGCGTCCAATACGTCCGAATCCATTAATACCTACTTTTACTGTCATAATCAAAAGTTCCTCCTTTAATTTAAGGGCTGTGAAAGTGCCGCAACCTCTCTTAATACGATTTAAGTTTGCTACTAAATTTAAAATTTGTCAAAAAATTTATCTTTTCACTTGATTTTTCCGAAAATTTCAGTTGGATTTGCTAAAAATGCAAAAAATGGTAAGAGATAGCAAAGTTTTGGCTGAAAAGATAGACAAAACGTGATTTCATCGCTAAAATAAATAGGACTTTTGTTTATTGTGGAAATTCAGGTAGTCGAGAAATTTAAATAAATAAATACAAATAGGAGGACGAGAATATGTCCATGTTTTTAGATCAAGTAACAATCGATGTGAAAGCTGGTAAGGGCGGCGATGGAATGGTTGCTTTTCGTAGAGAAAAGTATGTTCCTGATGGCGGACCAGCTGGTGGTGATGGTGGTCACGGTGGCGATGTTATTTTAGTTGTCGATGAAGGCTTGCGCACATTGATGGACTTTCGTTTCAATCGTCATTTCAAAGCACAACCGGGTGAAAATGGAATGAGCAAGGGAATGCATGGTCGCGGTTCAGACGACACATACGTTAAAGTCCCTCAAGGAACAACTGTACGTGATGCAGAAACAGGTGCTTTACTAGGTGATTTGATTGAAAATGGTCAAACTTTAGTAGTTGCTAAAGGCGGTCGCGGTGGTCGCGGAAACACTCGTTTTGCTTCACCACGTAATCCTGCACCAGAAATCGCAGAAAACGGTGAACCAGGACAAGAGCGTAAAATCGAATTGGAATTAAAAGTCTTAGCAGATGTTGGTTTAGTGGGTTTCCCTTCAGTCGGAAAATCAACATTACTTTCAGTTATTTCTTCTGCACGACCAAAAATCGGTGCGTATCACTTTACTACGCTAGTTCCTAATCTTGGAATGGTCACAACGACTGATGGTCGAAGCTTTGCGGCAGCTGATTTACCAGGTTTAATTGAAGGAGCTTCACAAGGCGTTGGTCTAGGTACGCAATTCTTACGTCATATTGAACGTACTCGTGTTATTTTACATGTAATTGATATGAGCGGGATGGAAGGGCGAGATCCCTACGAAGATTATTTAGCGATCAATCATGAGTTGTCTACTTATAATTTGCGCTTATTAGAACGCCCACAGCTGATTGTTGCGAATAAAATGGATATGCCAGATGCAGAAGAAAATTTGGTGAAATTCAAAGAGCAATTGAATAAAGAAAAAGCAGATGAATTTGCAGATGACATTCCAGTATTTCCAATTTCTGGAGTGACACGTAAAGGGCTGGATGCGTTATTGAATGCAACTGCCGATTTACTAGAAGTCACACCAGAGTTTCCCCTTTACGATGAAGAAATTGAGGAAGAAACGGTTCATTACGGATTCACACCTGAAGGGCCAGACTTCAAGATTGATCGTGAGCCAGATGCTACTTGGGTATTAACTGGTGAGCGAATCGAAAAATTATTCCAAATGACGAATTTTGATCACGATGAAACAGTTATGCGTTTTGCACGTCAATTACGTGGTATGGGTGTTGATGAAGCATTGCGTGCCCGCGGTGCTAAAGACGGCGATATCGTTCGGATTGGTGAATTCGAGTTTGAATTTGTTGAATAAAGGACAGAAGTGAAAAAGGCTGTGAAAGAAGTGCTCAGCATTTTGCGGTGATTGCAAGATATAATGAGAGTTGCTTTGGAAACAACGTTCATTAGGAAAAATAAACTGGAGCAAAATACCAGTTGTTCTTAATACAAATACATTTTTTAATTTAAAAAGCGTCTAAAATCACCGTTTTCAAAAACGAATTTTAGGCGTTTTTTCTATTTAAGCTGCTTTTAACACACCGCTTTTTTGTTTTTTTAATTTTTTAAAGTAAACACTTCTGTTTTAGGGGTTATTATTTTATTTCTGGCTAAATCAAAGGTAAAATGAAATGAACGCAAAAAGTGAGGAGTGAGTCAAATGAACAAACGAGTGATTATTTTAAATTTTGATGTGGAGAGTCAAGCTTATCAAGCCTTTTCAGAAATCAAAAAGTTTCATGCTACTCGAAAAATTAAGGGCGAACAAATGGCTGTAATCAGTCACGATCCCAATGGAACACACCAATTTAAAGTCGAAGATTTTATCGACTTTACTGGAAGTAATAAGTCTTCCAAGGGTGGCATGATTGGTATGCTCGTTGGTATCTTAGGTGGACCACTTGGTATTTTACTTGGCTGGTTTGCAGGCGGAATGATTGGAGCAACTCAAGACGCGAAAGAAATTCAAAATGCACAAACTGTTTTTGACTTTGTTGGCGATAAAATTGGCGAAGGTGCTACTGGTCTGATTTTGATTGCGGAAGAAGAAGATAATCGTCCATTGAACCAATTAGTTATGATGGAACTGGGTGGAGAAATTACCCGTCTAGACTATGATGATGTCGAAAAAGATGTTGCCGATGCGAAAGAAGTTGAACGTAGCACAAAAGAAGCAGCTCAAAAAACATGGAGTGAAAAACATCCACCAGTTGAGAATCAATCAAAGGATGATGAAAACGAACAAGAATAAGTTCTGTTTTATTTTCACTTTGAATAGTTCCAACAAAAAAGTGAATTCTGGCAGAGAAAAAGTGTACTTGAGGCACTTTTCTCTGTCTTTTTCGGTTGCTTATCCGTGCATTTTCCCCTAAAATTAGAGGGAACTCATAGAAAGTCAGGTAGATTATGGAATTACAATTTTTAGGGACAGGTGCAGGGGTACCTGCGAAGCAGCGAAATGTAACAAGTATCGCATTAAAACTATTAGATGAACGTAATGAAATTTGGTTATTTGATTGTGGTGAAGGCACACAGATGCAAATTTTGCGTACAAATATTCGTCCAAGAAAAATCGAAAAGATTTTTATTACGCATTTACATGGCGACCATATTTTTGGGTTACCAGGATTAATTAGTAGTCGTTCATTTCAAGGTGGAGACACACCATTAGAAATTTATGGTCCAAAAGGGGTAGAGCAATTTGTTAAGACAGCACTATCTGTTTCACAAACTCGTTTAAGTTATCCGTTGAAATTTATTGAAGTACGTGAAGATGAACCAATCTTTAAAGATCAACAGTTTGCAGTGTATACAAAGAAATTAGATCACGGAATTGATAGTTATGGGTATCGCGTAGTCGAAAAGGATCATAAGGGCGAGTTGCAAGTAGAACGCTTAAAAGAATTAGGTGTGCCTGCCGGTCCAGTTTATGGTCAGTTGAAGCGCGGAGAAACAGTTCAGCTAGAAGATGGTACAACCATTAATGGCAAAGAATTCGTGGGTCCTGATAAAAAAGGGCGGATTGTTACGATTTTAGGCGACACAAGAAAGACGGCTAATGCCGTTGAACTTGCCCAAAATAGTGACGTATTAGTCCATGAAAGTACCTTTAACAAAAATGAAGCGAAAATGGCACATAATTATTTTCATTCAACTTCTCATCAAGCAGCAGAAGTTGCAACAAAAGCGAAGACAGCGCGTTTGTTGTTAACGCATATTAGCGCTCGTTATGTTGGTAAAGCAGCTTTTGAGCTGGAAAAAGAAGCGCAAGAAATTTTTCCAAACACAACGATTATGAAAGATTTCGATGTGATTGATATTCCATTTAGAGACGAGGAGGTACTGTCATGAAATTAGCAAATAAAGTGGTATTGGTGACTGGTGGATCTGCGGGATTAGGTGCAGAAATCTGTTATGAAGCAGCAAGACAAGGAGCTATCGTGATTACTTGTGCTCGACGGATTCAGTTGATTGGAGAAGTAAAAGCAAAGTGTCAAGAGTTGAGTGGCAAAGAAGCCTATGCTTTTCAAGTGGACGTTAGCAATCCAGAAAGCGTTGAAAGCCTGTATGAAAAAGTGATGACAGAAGTTGGTCGAGTGGACGTATTGGTTAACAATGCTGGTTTTGGCATCTTCGAAGATTTCCTACAATTTGATTTAGGAAAAGCTTATGATATGTTTGAGGTTAATGTGTTAGGTATGATGGTCTTGACACAAAAATTTGCAATCGATATGGCAGAAAGAAAGAGTGGGCACATCATTAATCTAGCCTCAATGGCAGGGAAAATGGCTACAGCTAAATCAACGATTTACTCTGCAACTAAATTTGCTGTGATTGGTTTTTCCAATGCATTGAGATTGGAATTAAAACCATTTGGGGTCGCAGTCACGACTATTAATCCAGGGCCAATTGCTACAGAATTTTTCGATAAAGCAGATCCAAGCGGAGAATACTTAGCTAACTTAGGACAAATCGTACTAGATCCAACGAAGTTAGCAAAGCAAATTGTGCGGAATATGAGTCATCCAAAACGTGAAATCAACCAACCAGTTATCATGGAAATCGCAGCCAAATTCTATACGCTTTTCCCACACATTGGGGATTATTTAGCTGGGGGAATTTTTAATAAAAAGTAGGTGAAAAAATGAAAAAACAAAGCAGTGTGATTTTAGGGTTTCTTTTAGTATTAGTGATTGTTTTATTTGCAGTATTCAACATTGAACAAGTTCCGGTGAGTCTGGGGTTTGCTTCATTTTCAGCGCCATTAATTTTAGTTATTATTGGTTCAGCACTGATTGGCGCTTTGATCGTCTTTTTAACAGCTTCAGCTAGTTTGTGGCAACAAAAAAAAGAAATCAAAAACTTAACACAGGAACTTGCTGAATATCAAAGTAGCGTACAGCAAAAAATTGAAACAGCAAAAGAAGAACAACAACGCGAATTTCGTAATGAACGGGCAGAATTAGAGGCCGCTTATCAAGCAGAACTACAAGCGAAAACGGTGAAAATCAGTCAATTAGAAGAGACTGGTGACACCAAAGAAGACGGAGCTCAATCTCCACAACAAAGCTTCAATTATTTTGATTAATCAGTTAGTCAAACTGAATTAGAAAAGGAGTGTGACGAAGTCGCGCTCCTTTTGTGCTTGTTTAGGGGAAAGTCATCTAGGTGCTAGCTAAAGCTAAAATAAGCTTTTGTTCGCATTTTAGAAAAGTTTCCTTATTACTTGAAGCTGGTCGTTTGGAACCACAACCTTATTTACGGTGTTCCCCAAGCAACTTCTCACAATAACTCTCAACTGTTTAAAAATATGAAAGTCTATTTTTAGCAGTTGCTCTTTATTTTTTCGAAGCTGACCGCTTGGAACCACAACCTTATTTACGGTGTTCCCAAAACAACTTCTCGATATAGCTTGCACTCACTACAAAATATGGAAAGCTATTTTGAGTGCTTACGCGCTATCTTGTCGGAGCCAAGCGTTTTGCGCCACAACCTTCTTTTCCACCTCTTCTTTTTGTCGGTTTCGTTTGCTATAATAACTAAGTTAGGAGTGAGACAGTGAAGCAAGCAAATTATGATTGGAAATTAAGTGCCGAAGAACCACCTGAAGCTTTTTTTCAGCTAATCAATAACCATAACTTATCTCCTTTTATTGGCAGAATGCTTTGGCAGCGCGGATATCAGGAAGAACAAGAAATCAAACAGTTTTTATATCCAAAAGAACAACAATTACATGATCCGTACTTGATGCATGATATGGATAAAGCAATCAGCAGAATCCAAGAGGCAGTTATCAGTGGCGAAAAGATTCTTGTGTATGGCGATTACGATGCCGATGGAATCACCAGTACGACAATTATGAAAGAAACACTTGAATTACTAGGGGCAGAAGTAGAGGCCTTTTTACCTAACCGTTTTGAACACGGCTATGGACCGAACCAAGCTGTCTATGAAGAAAAAATTAATCAAGGGACACAATTGATTGTTACCGTTGATAATGGGGTTGCTGGGAATGAAGCAATTGCCTATGCTCAAAGTGTCGGAGTTGACGTTATTGTAACCGATCACCATGAGATGCCGGCAGTGTTACCAGATGCTTTCGCAATCGTTCACCCACGACACCCAGATGGAAATTATCCATTTACTGATTTAGCAGGTGTAGGAGTGGCTTTCAAAGTTGCAACAGCTTTGTTGGAAGAAGCACCAGCAGAATTTTTAGATTTGGTTGCAATTGGAACAATCGCTGATTTAGTGTCGCTAACTGGGGAAAATCGCAGTTTAGTCTCACTTGGAATTGATGCTATTCGCCATTCAGAAAGAATTGGTTTACAAGCATTGTTTGCTGAAAGTGGAGCAAAAATGAAAGATGCTGATGAAACGACTATTGGTTTTTCCATCGCACCACGCTTGAATGCGATTGGTCGAATGGGTGATCCTAACCCCGCAGTGGAACTGATGGCGACCTTTGACGAAGAAGTTGCTCAAACACAAGCAAAAAAATTAAATGAAATCAATGAAGAACGTAAAAGCGTTGTTGAAGAAATTACTCAAGAAGCATTAGCGATGGTAAATCCTGCTAACAGTATCCATTTATTAGCGAATAATGGCTGGCACGAAGGCGTTTTGGGAATCGTTGCGGGTAAAATTATGAACGAAACGGGTAAACCCACGATTGTACTGACTTTAAAAGAAGATGGATCTGCCAAGGGTTCCGGGCGTAGTGTAGAGGCCTTGAATCTTTATGAAATGTTGAATCAAATGAGAGATTTATTTACTTATTTTGGTGGACATCATGCAGCTGTTGGTTTGACTATGCCCCAAGAGAACATTGAGTTGTTGCAAGAAAAAATGAATGAGTATGTGAAAGAAAATCAGATTGATCTGACGAAAGGACCAGCGATGAAAATTGATGAGGTGCTTTCGCCTAAAGATGCTTCTTTGACATTATTAGATGAGTTGAAATTGTTAGCACCTTTTGGAACCGATAATCCTGTACCACAATTTTTATTCAAACAAGTGACTGCGACACAAGTAAAAAAGATTGGTGCAAATCAACAACATTTGAAATTCGTTTTAACAGATGAGGGGGAGCAGCTAGATGCAGTTGCTTTTGGATTTGGTTCTCAAGAAAATGAACTGTTAAATGATTCACTTGATATCGTTGGTAAACTCTCAGTTAATGAATGGAATGGTCGAAAAAAAGCACAATTATTGGTTTCTGATTTCGAGGTCAAAGGACTTCAAGTGTTTGATTGGCGTGCAAAACGATTCCGTGACCACGTAGCATTACCAGAAAAAACATGTTATCTAGCATTTGACGAGACAGTTAAAAAACAGGTCTCTCCAAGTATTCGTGAACAAATAGTTACTTTTACAGAAATGGATCAAATGAAGAGTTGGCTGGAAACGAATCAACCAGAATCGCTTGTATTAGTGGATTGCCCAACAGAACTTGATGAGTTGAAAGCTGTGTTTCATGCGGGAACGTTTAGCCGAGTTTATTTATTGGGTATTTCTTCACAAGAAGCTTATCTTAATGGAGTTGGTTCGAGAGAACAATATGCTCGCTTGTTTCAGTTTATTAAAACACAAGATAAAGTTGATATTCGCTATAAAACAAAAGCAGTCGCGCAGTATTTAAAAATTCCAGAAAAATTATTAATTTTTATGATTCAGGTGTTTTTTGAATTGAAATTTGTTACAATAGACGATGGTGTTTTGCAAAAAGTCGCCCATCCAGAAAGTCACCCGTTGACTGAAAGCACTCTGTATCAACAGCGACTAAAGAAAATTAAAGTTGAGGAATTTTTACTACTAAGTGATATTCCTACCATTAAGAAATGGTTAACAACCTAGGAGGAAACAAACAGTGGATTTAAGAAATTATATTGCCAGTATTCCGGACTATCCGTCAAAAGGAATCGTTTTTCGTGATATCTCACCGCTAATGGCAGATGGAGATGCATATCGTGAAGCAACAAAACAAATCGTCGATTATGCAAAGGAAAAACGGATTGACATGGTTGTCGGACCTGAAGCGCGTGGATTCATTGTCGGCTGTCCAGTAGCGTATGAGTTGGGCGTGGGTTTTGCACCAGTTCGTAAAAAAGGAAAGTTGCCTCGTGAAACGATTGAAGTAACTTATGACCTTGAATATGGAACAGATACATTGACTTTACACAAAGATGCGATTCAACCAGGTCAACGTGTGTTGATTTGTGATGATTTGTTAGCAACTGGCGGAACAATCAAAGCAACGATCGAACTGATTGAAAAATTAGGTGGCGTAGTTGTTGGTTGTGCATTCCTGATTGAATTGATGGACTTACATGGCCGTGATAAAATTAAGGGCTATGACATCATTACGTTGATGGAATACTAATAGAAAAAAGTAGATCTTCAGAAATGACTAAGACACAATGTCTGATCTTTTCTGAAGATCTTTTTTGATGTATTAAATAATTTTATTCTGGGTTCAATGAAAAAATAAAAGAAAATGACTCGTAATTAACTTGTTCTTTCGTACATAAATAACACTTATATTATAACGATACATTTTTTGTGAGTTCACTCTATTTTCGTTCATTTCAGCAAAAAACAGTTGGCAAAAGAAAGCCTGTGTGAAATTTGATAAGAAACTTTCTTAACAAGTTCACGCTAAACTCTAAAAAAGGTTGATTGATTGCTTCTAAGAATAGTGAAAAGAGAGGTGAATGTCCATAGTTTTGTAAGGATAGAAAGAGTGTTAGCAAAAGGAAATCTTCACTTGATGACAATTTAACTAGTTTACTGAGGAGTGTTGTTAAAGAGAGCATTTACAATAATGAAAACTTTCAAATAAAGGTATTTTGAACAAAAAAAACACCCTAAATATGTCGGATTACTGACATTATTTGGGGGTTGCTTGGCATGGCAGAGTCCATTAATATTCACAACAGATATTGTTTCACTCATTTTTTTGAAACCCGGGATCAAAACATGCGTAAACATTCATCGAAAATAATTTGTAAAATAGTTTGTTGAAGGGGAATGATTTTATTGAAAAAAGAACAACTAATAAAAAAGGTAGCATCACCGCTCATTTGTGGCTTGATGTTAGGTGGGCTTGCTGTCTCAACAATCCAGCCGATTATCCAAGTTCGTGCTGAAGAAAAAACGAGTTCAAAAGCAACAACAAGTTTAACAGAAGAGGCCTGGTTGGAATGGTCAGAAGTCACAAAGTTAACAGAATTTGGAAGTTCAGACACAACAGGAAAACAAGTCAAACACAATGGTAAAATTTATGCAGCAACTTGGTGGAAAAATGGGGCTACAGATGTAGCGCCAGGATCAGGTGAAGCAACTTCAACTGGCTGGGAAGAAGTAGGAACAATTGCTTCTGATGGTTCAGTTACTCTTAACGCAGGTGTTACTGCTAATCCATTTGAACCAACGATTGATCCAAATGTTGATCCAAATACTCCGTATGCAGGTGTTGATGCAGGACAGGGTGTGAAGTGGGGCGAGAAGGTTTTTGCGCCGTACATTGATGGTGGTTTATGGTATAACGGAGAGAATGGGTATCAAGGATTGTATCCTATTGGTCAAGAAGTGAAGAAATCAAACATCAGTTATGCAAATATTGGTTTTATTGTATCGGACCCAAGTAATCCGAAGACGGCCTCTTTTGGCGGCTATTATAATGTAGATGGCACCGGAACAAATGGTTCAGTTGTCACTGCATTTGCTAATCAAATCAAAGAGTTCCGCGCACAAGGTGGAGATGTATTGGTTTCTTTTGGTGGTGAAAACGGAACGCCGCTTCAAGATGTCTATGATAACGCTGAAGAACTTGCGGATAAATACATTGAGATTGTCGAGCATTATGGATTAACAACGATTGATTTCGATATTGAAGGGGCTCACGTTCGAGACAAAGAAGCTTGGGAAAGAAATAACGATGCAATCAAGATCATGCAAGATAAGTTAGGTGACGAAGCTCCTGACGTTTGGTACACATTCCCTGTTTTACCGACTGGTTTAGTAGGCGAAGGGACAGACAATGACGCGTATAACGTACTACAAGATGCTGTTCAGAAAAAGGTTAATGTTCATGGTGTAAATATCATGACGATGTGTTTTGGCCCGTCATTTGTTACAGGACCAACAGATACATACCATACATATGTCGAACAAGCGTCAGAGAGTTTAGCTGGACAAATAAAACGAATTTATAGTGATGCTAATCAAGACCTAACGGATTCACAAATTTATCAGAAAATTGGTTTAACACCATGGGTAGGAAAATCAAGTCAAGCAAATGAAACATTTACTCAATCGGATGCTAAAGCTTTATTAGCTTATGCAAACGAAAAACAAATTGGAATGCTTTCTTTTTGGTCGTTGAATCGGGATAACGATTTGAATGAAGATTTAAAAAATACAGGACTTGAGCAAGAAACCTATGAATTTTCAAAAATTATGGGTGAATTTGATGGAGATTTAGGTGTAAGAGATCAAGCACCAGTAATTAAAGGAGCAACAAATGAAACAATTGAGTTAAATGACTCGTTTGATGTACTAGCAGGTGTGACAGCTATTGATCAGGAAGATGGCGACCTAACTGCTAAAATTACGACAACAGGAACAGTAGATTCTGCGAAAGTTGGTGAATACCAAGTAACATATTCTGTGACAGACAGTCAGAAGAATCATTCAGAAAAGGTTCGGACGATTACTGTGGTTGATCCAAATGCAAATATGAAACCAATTTTTTCTGGTCTAAAGGATCAAACAATTGAAGTTGGAACAAACTTTGATAAATTGGCGGGCGTAACGGCAAACGATCAAGAAGATGGTGACCTGACCGCGAAAATAGCTGTGACAGGAGATGTAGATACTTCAAAAGCGGGCGCGAATGTTCTCACATATACAGTTTCTGATAGTAAAGGTGAAAAAACAACGCAAACAATTACAATCACGGTTCAAGAAAAAGAAAGTATTTCAGCTTATTCAGCAACGACAGTTTACGTCAAAGGCGATAAGGTAAGCTATCAAGGAACAACTTACACTGCAAAATGGTGGACAAAAGGAGATACTCCAGGATCCGCACAAGTCTGGGAAAAAGAAATAATTAAAAACGAAGACGGAAGCGTGGATTATTACAAAGGAGGAACTTATGTCGCTGGCGATTTAGTGAACTATAATGGCAAACAATATCTTGCTAAATGGTGGACACAATCTGTACCAGGTAGTGATGCATCGTGGGAGTTAAAAAAATAGTCAACTAATTAAGAAATACAAAAAGGAACTGAAACAAAAATAGCTTAAATAGAAAAAGCCTAAAATTCGTTTTTAAAAACGTTGATTTTAGGCTTTTTTTAATTGAAAAATGTGTTAAGAACGACTGGATCTTTCGCTTTGTCCCAGTCTTTTTTCTTTTTGATAAAAGGGTAATAGATCTTATCGAATGAATACTTTGGCTAATCCAAAGTAGAAAACGAGCAATTGCCTTAAGTATGATAGCCAGTAGACAGGTGTAACGAACGATTATTTACGTTGGTCTTTCTTTCAAGATTGCCGAGAGCGTAAGTAATGTTCATGATAGAAATGTTCTTCATGAAGCCTACGCTGTTCGGCTTGACGATATTTTTTTTCGTCCCACAACATAAACCACAATGTGAATAACGGAAGAAAAATAATCAATGCCGGTTGGATCCCAAAATTGCCAATCAAAATACCTAAGAATAAAACCAGTAATACCAAGCCAATACGTCTAATTGATTTCATGAATTCTCACCTCATTTATTTGTGCGAACGTTTGTTCGTAAAATCATTATACGAATGTTTGTTCGGTTTGTAAAGAGGAAAGAACAATAAAAAAAGAATTGCAGAAATTTTTCTACAATTCTTTGAATGAATCATGTTAATAAATGTGGCTACGATAGAGACCAACTACCAATCCCAAAATGGCTACCTCATCTAAAATAATTGGATCTAATAAATCATTTTCAGGTTGTAAACGAAAATGATCTTTTTCTTTATAGAACCTTTTACAAGTTGCCTCATTTTCTGTCGTCATAGCGATGACAATATCTCCATTTTTAGCGCTCTCTTGTTTTCGGACGATAACATTATCTCCGTCTAAAATCCCTGCGTTGATCATACTTTCGCCCCGAATGGTTAGCATGAACAAACTGCCTTCTTCTGAAGTTAAATTTGGTGGTACAGGGAAAAAGTCGGAGGCGTCTTCAACAGCGAGGATCGGCTCACCAGCTGTAACAACGCCAAGCATTGGAATAGTCGATGGCTTGATTCCAATCTGATCTAAACCTAAGTCCGTTAATTCGATTGCCCGTGGCTTTGTCGGATCGCGCAAAATAAATCCTTTTTTTTCTAATCGTGCTAAATGTCCGTGGACAGTTGATGTTGAAGAAAGGTTAACAGCTTCACCAATCTCGCGAACGGTTGGTGGGTATCCTTTTCGGGTTACTTGTTCGTGGATATAACGTAAGACTTCGATTTGTCGTGTTTCAGTTTGTCGGGCCACAAAGTACACCTTCTTTCACTTAATATTTAAATAATACCACATAAAAAGCGCTGTTTCAAACAAATGTTCGTATCTAAATATAGATACCTAGTTGTTTTTTTTGTTTTTTTTATATAATATAAGAAGAGAAAAAGGAGGGCTGATAATGTTATCACCTGAAAAAATTGCACGTATTAATGAATTAGCCAAAAAGAAAAAAGCTGAGGGACTTTCAAAAGAAGAAGAAAAAGAACAAATCTTATTGAGAGAAGAATATTTAACAGCTTTTCGCTCTGGTATGAGACATCATATTGAAGGGATGAAAATTGTTGATCCTGAAGGAAACGATGTTACACCAGATAAATTAAAAGAAATTCAAAAAGAAAAAGGCTTACATGACCGTTAGTGTGCTTTTTGGTAAAAAATACCAAAAAGCATTGATTTTTTGATTTGTATCCGCTAAAATGAGTATGAAATGAATTACAGTAAAAAAAACCTAAATTGGAGGGGTTCTTTTGTTCGACAAAATTGATCAACTAGGCGTTAACACAATCCGCACATTAAGTATTGAAGCTGTACAAAAAGCAAATTCAGGTCATCCAGGTTTACCGATGGGTGCTGCACCGATGGCATATGCACTTTGGACAAAACATTTGAAAGTAAATCCTGTTACTTCAAGAAATTGGGTCGATCGTGACCGTTTTGTACTTTCTGCTGGTCATGGTTCAGCAATGTTGTACAGTTTACTTCACTTATCTGGATATCAAGTAACAATTGATGACTTGAAACAATTCCGTCAATGGGGATCAAAAACACCAGGACATCCAGAAGTACATCATACAGATGGCGTTGAAGCAACAACTGGTCCACTAGGTCAAGGAATTGGCATGGCTGTTGGTATGGCAATGGCAGAAGCACATCTTGCAGCAACTTATAATAAAGAAAACTTTAATGTTGTCGATCATTATACTTATGCTTTATGTGGTGATGGCGATTTAATGGAAGGCGTTTCTCAAGAAGCAAGTTCTATGGCTGGACATATGAAATTAGGTAAATTAATCGTTTTATATGATTCAAATGATATTTCACTTGATGGTCCAACTTCAAAAGCTTTCACAGAAAACGTCGGTGCGCGCTATGAAGCATATGGCTGGCAACATATCTTAGTAAAAGATGGCAATGATTTAGAAGCAATCTCAAATGCGATTGAAGCAGCTAAAGCTGAAACAACTAAACCAACATTAATTGAAGTTAAAACAGTTATTGGTTATGGCGCACCTAAAGAAGGTACATCTGCTGTTCATGGTGCACCTCTTGGAGCGGATGGCATTAAAATTGCTAAAGAAGTTTACGGTTGGGACTATCCAGATTTCACAGTGCCTGAAGAAGTAGCAACTCGTTTCCACGAAAAAATGGTTGAAGATGGCGAAAAAGCAGAAGCACAATGGAATGAAAAATTTGCTAACTATAAAAATGCTTATCCAGAATTAGCGCAACAATTTGAAGATGCGTTTGCTGGAAAACTACCAGAAAATTGGGATGCTGAGATGCCAAGTTATGATGAAGGTCATAGCCAAGCAAGTCGTGTGTCAAGCAAAGACATGATTCAAGCAATCTCAAATGCAGTTCCTAGCTTATGGGGAGGTTCTGCTGATTTATCTGGCTCAAATAATACAATGGTTGCAGCTGAAACTGATTTCGAACCAGGTAACTACGAAGGTCGAAACATCTGGTTTGGCGTTCGCGAATTTGCTATGGCAACAGCGATGAACGGAATCCAATTACATGGCGGTACACGTATTTATGGTGGAACATTCTTTGTATTCACGGATTACTTACGTCCAGCTATTCGTCTTGCTTCCATTCAAAAAGCACCAGTTATTTATGTACTAACACATGATTCAGTAGCAGTGGGTGAAGATGGTCCAACACATGAACCAATCGAACAACTCGCTTCTGTTCGTTGCATGCCAGGCGTTCATGTTGTACGTCCAGCTGATGGCAATGAAACACGTGCTGCTTGGAAAATCGCCATGGAGTCAACAAAAACACCAACAATTTTAGTGTTGAGTCGTCAAAACTTACCAGTTCTTCCATCAACAAAAGAAAAAGCTGATGAGATGGTGAAAAAAGGTGCTTATGTACTTTCTCCTGCACAAGGTGAAACACCAGAAGGTATCTTGATTGCAACTGGTTCAGAAGTTGATTTAGCGGTTAAAGCACAGAAAGTATTAGCTGAAAATGGCAAAGACGTTTCTGTCGTTTCAATGCCAAGTTTTGACTTGTTTGAAGCGCAATCTGCTGAATACAAAGAAAGTGTTCTTCCTAAAGCTGTAACTAAACGTGTTGCGATCGAAGCGGCTGCACCATTTGGCTGGGAACGTTACGTTGGAACAGAAGGAACAACGATTACAATTAATCACTTTGGCGCATCAGCACCAGGAAATAAAATTCTTGAAGAATTTGGTTTCACAGTTGAAAATGTTGTAAAAACCTACGAAGAACTATAAAAAACAAGTAATTTGATTATGAAAGAAGCAAGCTGGGGTAAATTCCCAGCTTGTTTTATTGAGTAAAGAAAGATTGCTGTTTGATTTCTGTAGTGTTACAATTTCGTTACATGAGTAGAAAACGTTCAGATTAAATTGAGATTTTGTCAAAATAAACGTATAATTTATTTAATTAAGTTTGTTTTAAGGAGAGAACTTTTATTTAAAGTTTTTTTATTTTGAGGAGGAATACGAATGCAAGAGCTGAAAACCCGTAGCGCCCGTCATCATAAGGCGAAGAAACCTATGGTGATTAATAAAAAAGCCATTGCTCCATTAATGGGGACAAGTCTTTTGGTTGGGCCAATGATGGTTACAGCAGCACCACAAAGTGCACATGCAGATGAACAAAGTGCGAGCCAAACAACAACTGATCCTCAGTCTTTCATTAACCAAATTGGTTGGTCTGCGTCAGAAGTTGCTGCCAACAATGATTTGTATGCTTCTGTGATGATTGCCCAAGCATTACTTGAAAGTGCTTATGGAACATCTGGATTAGCAAGTGCGCCGAATTATAACTTATTTGGTGTTAAAGGAAGTTATAATGGTGCCGTTGTTTATATGCCGACAAAAGAGTATTTAAATGGTCAATGGGTGACGATGAATGAACCATTCCGTAAATACTCTTCTTATTGGGAATCATTCCAAGACCATGCGAATGTGCTACGTTCAACTAGTTTTTCAACTGGTGATTATCACTATTCAGGTGCTTGGAAAAGCAATACGACAAGCGTTTATGATGCTACAGCTTATTTGACAGGTCGCTATGCTACTGACCCAACTTATGGTGATAAGCTAAACTCATTGATTAGTACGTACAATTTAACACGTTTTGACACACCATCAACTGGTGCTGTTTCCAGCACGACAACAACCACGACCACAACGACGACTTCATCTACGACACAATCAAGTTATGGTGAAAGCGCGCAGTCAACTGGAACAGGTCAAACTTATACGGTTGTTTCTGGTGATTCATTATGGGGAATTGCCCAAAAATTTGGGATGACCATTGATGATTTAATGGCGAAAAACGGATTAAGCGACTATTCACTAATGGTTGGACAAGAGTTAACTGTTTAATAACTTAAGTCGTTAATCGTTTTGAGATAAGATTTTTTAAAAAGTAGTTTAGATCAAATATCTAAACTACTTTTTTGTCGCTTTTTTTAAGACGAAATATTCGCCAGATAGCATGGGGTTGTATTATGATGAAGAAGTAAAGACAGGTCGAAGGGAGAGAGTTTCATGCCACAAATCTATCAAGCAATTACTGATTTGATTGGAGAAACACCAATCGTTAAATTAAACAAAATAGTTCCAGAGGATTCTGCAGAAGTTTATGTTAAATTGGAATTTTTCAATCCGGGAGGTAGCGTGAAAGATCGCATTGCCTTAAGCATGATTGAAAAAGCGGAACAAGACGGAAGTCTGAAACCTGGTGACACAATTATTGAACCTACTTCTGGTAATACAGGGATTGGCTTAGCAATGGTCGGAGCAGCCAAGGGCTACCGAGTGATTATCGTAATGCCTGAAACAATGAGTATGGAACGTCGATTGCTAATGAAGGCTTACGGCGCTGAATTAATTTTAACACCTGGAGCTGATGGCATTTCTGGTTCCATTAGAGAAGCAGAACGTTTAGCAAAAGAACATGATTATTTCTTACCGCTTCAGTTTGAAAATCCAGCAAATCCTGAAATCCACGAAAAGACAACTGGTCCTGAAATTCAAGCTGCTTTTGGAGTAGCTGGGTTAGACGCTTTTGTTTCTGGAATTGGAACAGGAGGAACAATTACTGGTGCCGGACATGAATTGAAACGTGTTTATCCTGAAATTAAAGTGATCGGTGTTGAGCCTGCTGAATCAGCAGTTTTAGAAGGAAAACCAGCTGGTCCACACAAAATTCAAGGAATCGGAACAGGATTTATACCAGATACACTTGATACGAAAGTTTACGATGAAATTTTACCAATCACTGGTGAAGAAGCAATGGAAACTTCAAGAAAAGTCGGTCGCCAAGAAGGCTTTTTAGTGGGGATTTCTTCTGGTGCTGCAATTGCAGCCGGTTTAAAAATTGCGAAAGAATTAGGTAAAGGAAAAAAAGTTTTAGTTATTGTGCCAGACAATGGCGAACGTTACCTATCAACTGCATTGTATCAAGAGGACTAAAATCAATGCTACCAAAAAGGTCAAGACGAAAATTTGTCTTGGCCTTTTTTATATACCTTATTAATCTTTAGGTTCACTTTAACATTTTTAATAGAAAAGCATGAATTTTAATTTTATCTGTATGAAATGTAGATTTTAAAAAATAAAAATAGTATGATAATATGTGAATGACTACGTAGGAGGTGTCAATGTGGGCAACAAATTGGTAGACGAGGCAATCGAAAAACTGAAGCATGAAAATATTCGTATCACACCTCAAAGATATGCAATTTTAGAGTATTTAATCGAACATCATTCTCATCCAACAGCTGATGAAATCTATAAAGCGTTAGAACATCGTTTTCCAAATATGAGTGTCGCAACTGTTTATAATAATCTTCGGTTATTTACATCTATTGGTTTTGTACAGGAAATGAGTTACGGTGACGCGTCAAGTCGTTTTGACTTTACTTCGACACGCCATTACCATGTGATTTGTCAAAACTGTGGGAAAATCGTGGACTTTCATTATCCTGGTCTTGAAGATGTTGAGATGGCTGCAAGTCGTTTGACTGATTTTGAGATTAACGAACATCGTCTTGAACTGTATGGCTTGTGTCCAGAATGTCAGCAAGCACGTGCAAGTGAGTCTGTTTAATTAAAAAATGTATCACAAAAGAAAAAACGTAATTAATCTATTTTGGCGATACTTGGTGAAAAAGAAAGCAATAAAAAACTATTTTATCTGAATTTTGGATAAAATAGTTTTTTATTTTTTTGCGCTTTCACAATCCTTTTTTTTGTGAAGTCTCAAACACTACGGCGCGAGGCTTTTTTTAACAGGTTTTCTTCCTGTTTCCTTTTAAAAAGTAAGCGAATTTTACCTTGTGAATTCACAAGCATAAAATTTCTGAATACGTTTTATTTTTGCTATAGTTAGCATTGTCAAAAGACAAAAAGTTTAGCAGGAAGAGGGATTACCATGAAAGTAGTTGTAATTGGCTGCACCCACGCTGGAACAGCAGCTGTAAAAAGTATTTTAAATAATCATCCAGAAGCAGAAGTAACAATTTATGAACGTAATGACAATATCTCATTCTTATCATGTGGGATTGCTTTGTATGTTGGAGGCGTAGTTAAAGATCCTGCTGGGTTGTTTTACTCAAATCCAGACGAACTTTCTGGGCTAGGTGCGACAGTCAAAATGGAACACAATGTTACAGATGTTGATACAGAAAATAAAACTGTAACTGCAGAAAATTTAAAGACTGGTGAAGTTGAAACAGTTTCTTATGACAAATTAGTTATGACAACAGGTTCATGGCCAATTATTCCGCCAATCAAAGGAATCGAATCAGAAAATATTTTACTATGTAAAAACTATAACCAAGCAAATGAAATTATTGCACAAGCTAAAGATGCAAAACGCGTCGTAATCGTTGGTGGAGGCTATATTGGAATCGAATTGGTTGAAGCTTTTGTTGAATCTGGAAAACAAGTAACTTTAATTGACGGGCTAGACCGTATTTTAAATAAATATTTGGATAAACCATTCACAGATGTTCTGGAAAAAGAATTGGTTGATCGTGGAGTAACTTTGGCTTTGGGTGAAAATGTATCAGAGTTTATCTCAGATGAAGAAGGCAAAGTAAAACAAGTCAAAACACCTAGTGAAACATTTGATGCTGATATGGTTATTTTATGTGTTGGTTTTAAACCAAATACAGAGTTGGTTGCTGGAAAAGTTGATACATTGCCAAACGGCGCAATCAAGGTCAATGAATATATGCAAACAAGTAACCCAGACATTTTTGCAGCCGGTGATTCAGCTGTTGTTCACTATAACCCTTCAAATACACAAAATTATATTCCATTGGCAACAAATGCCGTTCGCCAAGGTTTGTTGATTGGATATAACTTAACTGAAAATAAAATGCATTATCGTGGTACACAAGGAACATCAGGTTTATATCTATTTGGTTGGACAATTGGCTCAACTGGTGTAACACTTGAAAGTGCGCCATTAAATAATTTGGATGTTCATGCCACTTTATTTGAAGATAATTATCGTCCAGAGTTTATGCCAACAACTGAAAAAGTGTTGATGGAATTAGTTTATGAAAATGGGACAAATCGTATTGTTGGTGCACAATTTATGTCGAAATATGACATTACACAATCTGCTAATACATTGTCACTTGCTGTACAAAACAAAATGACAGTTGAAGATCTAGCATTATCTGATTTCTTCTTCCAACCACACTTTGATCGTCCTTGGAACTACTTGAACTTACTTGCACAAGCAGCTTTAGCTGAAATTGCAGAAAATAAATAAACAACGAACACGCCGACAAACAGTTGAAGAATTGTCGGCGTGTTTCTTTGTTCTGGGAGTGTTTGAAGGCTTCAAAAGTATAATTAGTTGTAATCTAGCGGATTTTTTGTGAAAATAAAGAAGGAGTTTAAATTGGAGGAATGTCAAATGGAAAAAGAATACTTTAACCAACAAGCAGCATTTTTAAAAGATTATCAAAAATTTGCAAAACAAAATAATGAAACAATTGATCAGTTAGCGGATCAAGTGATTGAAGAATTAAATAAGACACAAGCAGATCACTTCACCTTGGCCAAAGAAAATGCAGTGGATGGAAAGAGCCATTGTTTCCCATTTAGCCGTCGTGTGTATGCAGATGAAAATGATGGCACATTAAATACAAGTTATACGTATGAAGGTGAGCCTTACGTTTTAGAAACAGATGAATAATTAGAGCAAGGAAATAGTACGAAAGACCACATAGAACGATTCTATGTGGTCTTTTTACTTTACTAGCAAGAACTGTTCTATTTGCTAGTCGTAGACTGAAAGCTGTTAAGCATACTAACTATTTTTTTAGGACAAAACGAACTTAAATCAAATCCTTTGAATAAAAAAATTGGAACGTTTATCCTAATTATAGGGGGAGGAAACGAAACTGTTTCGTTTGAAAGAAAGACTGAAATAAATCACAAGGGAGGAAAAAAGAATGCCAAAGTATTACTTTATTGATAAACAGCACAAGGTAACGGAGGTGGATAAAGCCAAGAGCAATTGGCTAATCATTAATCATAGCGATGTAGTAACGATTGAAAACATCACACAAAAATATCAGTTACCTAAAGAAATCTTTATTGGCATTTCTTACCCTGAAGCGATTTCGAGAGTCGAGTATCTCCCTGGAACGAAGCTAGCTAATGCATTCTCACTGGTATTGCTTAACCTTTCCAGCAATAGTCAAAAAATCGAAGAGCGATTAACGCCAATTTCGTTTGTCGTTTCGGATGATTTACTGATTACTTGTGTCGAAAACGAAACGATGTTTATTGAAAGTTTAGTTGAAAAATATCAGACTGAACTGATTTCGTTTGAAAAAGTTATTGCATATACGATTTTGAATAGTTATATGCACTTTGTCAAAGAATTGAAAAAAATGAAGCAAGAAATTGATTCGCTAGATGAAGGCGCACGCAGGACCACTGAGAATGAGGAACTCTATAAACAAGCTGATTTAGAGCGTGCCATTGTTTATATCGACCATACATTACGAGATCAAAAAGAAACGCTGGATGAACTGTGGGAAGTGAATCATTTTGCGGAGAAGCTAGCTGACGATCAATTGCTTTATGATGTGAAACTAAGACAAAGACAGACGGAAAAAATGATTTCGATTTATCGCGATTTACTCGAAAGTATTGGGAATCTTTTCAGTGGGATGATGGATAATCACTTAAACCATTTGATGAAGTATCTTGATTCAGCAACCTTGGTCATCTCTGTTCCAGCAATGATTGCGGGAATCTGGGGGATGAATACAGGTGGACTACCGGGACGAAGTTCTGAATTAGGCTTTTTGCTGGTTTTAATTGGTTCTGCCGTAGCAACAGCTGCGGTCGCACTTCATTTACTGACGAAAGATTACACAAAGTAGTT
Source organism: Enterococcus sp. C50 (assembly GCF_040887505.1). Taxonomy (NCBI): domain Bacteria; kingdom Bacillati; phylum Bacillota; class Bacilli; order Lactobacillales; family Enterococcaceae; genus Enterococcus; species Enterococcus sp. C50. The sequence continues at coordinate 59,700 of NZ_JBFOFW010000001.1, forward strand.
AGGTATGAGTTGCTTTTTTTGAAGAAAAATTTATTTTAAATAGGAGGAATAGTATGACTGAACCAAAGTTAATAGATCCGCGAAAATTATACCATACGGAAAAATTTCCAAAGCAAGACCAAGATACACCAGCTCTCCAACAAAATATGAAACCTGTACCAGATTGCGGTGAAAAAACTTACAAAGGGGCCAATCAATTAGAAAATCGCCGTGTGCTGATTACTGGTGGGGATTCTGGTATTGGACGTGCTGTTGCTATTGCCTTTGCACGAGAAGGTGCAGATATCGCATTACAATTTTTTCCTGGAGAAGAAGATGATGCGAAGGAAGTTGCAATGCTAATTGAGAAAGCGGGTCGCAAAGTAGTACTGTTGCCTTTTGATTTGCGTGATGAGCAAGCACCTAAGGAAATCATTCGCCAAACAGTAGCTGAATTAGGTGGCATTGATACATTAATTCTAAACGCTGGGCAACAAATTTCTTGTTCATCCATTGAAGAATTGCCGATGCAACAAGTAAAAGATACCTTTATGGTAAATATCATTGCCATGTTTTCTTTGGTTAAAGAAGCAGTTCCTCATCTTCCAGCTGGAGGAGCTATTGTTAATACAACTTCTGTCCAGGCGACAAATCCAAGCGAACATCTACTTGATTACGCAGCTACTAAAGCTGCTATTGCGAATTTTACGATTGGCTTAGCGAAGCAGTTAGCGCCGAAAGGTATTCGGGTGAATGCTGTCGCTCCGGGACCAATTTGGACACCATTACAGCTTGATGAGGGGCAACCGAGCGAAGCTATCCCAGAATTTGGACAAGATAGCCTTTTAAAACGTGCAGGTCAGCCAGCCGAATTAGCACCAGTATATGTGTTTTTAGCCTCAAATAAAGCAAGTTATGTTACGGCACAAATTTATGGTGTAACTGGTGGCGAGGCAATCAACCTGTAAAAAACATGAATCATACTCTTTGTTCAGTGGGGATAAATGAGTGGGAGAGGGAGGCACCAAGAATCGTAAGGTAAAGATTCTTGGTGCCTTCCTTAGTCAGTTTATAACGAAGTCAAATCAAGAATCAATCAGGCAAACTTGCTTCACTTGCTCTTTTTCCGTATACTGATTTTGAAGCGGAGGAAAAGAACATGCTAAGTTTAACCAAATATCTACAATCAGGACAGACCACTATTTCTAATTTATTATTCGTAAATTACCGGAAAATGGGGTTAGAATCAGAAGAGTTTCTGTTTGTTTTGCAGTTGCACATGAAGCAACAAGAAGGAGACTCTTTTCCTGACTTACAGTTGATAGCAATCAACATGGGCTTGAAATCAGATCAGGTTTATCAAATTTTAAATCGATTGGTTAGTGGTGGCTTTATCGCAATTGAGACGATTACTGTTGATGGTAAAAAAGCGGATCAATACAATTTACTTCCGTTATATGAACGACTTGAAAAGTATTTAGATAGTCAAGCATCAAAAGCCAAAGAAAATCAACAAGAGCAAGAAATTCAATCGGTTTACCGTTCGTTTGAACAAGAATTTGGTCGGCCGTTGTCTGCAATCGAGTTCCAACGAATTGGTCAATGGTTAGAAGAAGATCACTATCAACCAGAAGTACTAAAGCTTGCTTTGCGTGAGGCAGTGTTGAACCAAGCGTATAGCTTTAACTATGTTGACCGAATTTTGTTATCTTGGGAACGAAAAAATTTGCGGACAAAGCAACAAGTTGAGGAAGAACAAAAACGACGTAAACAGCAATTATTACAAAAAGAAGTAGAACAATCTTCACAATCAGAGGATTTGCCTAAAGTTTCTTTGACAAATTGGTTGGAAGAAGAACTGAGAAACGAAACGAAGTAGAAAATGATGAGGAAGACAAGATGCTAAGTAAAGAAAATACAATGTTAGCGATTGAAGAAATGTACAAGATGTTTCCCGATGCACACGGGGAACTCGTTCATAAAAATCCTTTTGAATTATTGATTGCTGTGATTTTGAGTGCGCAAGCAACGGACGTTTCAGTAAATAAAGCAACACCGGGATTATTTCAAGCATTTCCTGATCCCGAAACACTGGCGCAGGCTTCTGTCGAAGAAATTATTCCAAAAATCAAAACGATTGGGCTGTATCGAAACAAAGCAAAGAATATAAAAGCTTGTGCGGAACAACTATTGGAGCGTTTCAATGGAAAAGTTCCTAGCACTCGAGAAGAACTGATGTCATTGCCTGGAGTGGGGCGTAAGACAGCTGACGTTGTGTTAGGTGATGCTTTTGGAATTCCAGCTATTGCGGTTGATACACATGTCGAGCGAGTTTCTAAACGATTGCGAATTTGTAAATTAAATGCAAGTGTACTTGAAGTGGAAGAAACTTTGATGCGAAAAGTGCCAGAAAATCTTTGGGTGAAAACACATCATACCATGATCTTTTTTGGTCGTTATCATTGCACAGCGAGAAATCCAAAGTGTGAAGTTTGTCCTTTGTTACCGATGTGCCAAGACGGAAAAATGCGGATGAAAGAAAAAGAAAAGGCCAGGACGAAATGACGTCCTGACCTTTTTTGTGTATTATGCTGCTCAATTAGTTATCAGTAAAAACTTATGAACTCGAACTAGCTTTTTCAGAGCGAGCGGCGTTTTCAGTATCACTTGTTGGTGGCTCAGTTGAAGGTGTTTCTGGTGATGTTTCTGATTCAACTGTCGATGAGCTGCTCGAACTTGAAGGCGCTGGTTCTACTGAAGAGCTAGAAGAGGAGCTGCTTTCAACCGTTGTTGAAGATTCTGTGCTTGACTCAACAGTGGTTGACGAAGTAGTGCTTGTTTCTGGTTCAACCGTTGAACTAGGTACTGGAACATTGGAAATTTTTGGTGCGCTGTAACTTGGTACAGTATACTGGTCTTTATAATAAAGTTCATTGTTTACACGAATCAAATCATTTGGCATGACCCAATCTTCGTTTGAAACATTGGCAGAAACATATTGCATCAATTCACGATAGACATCAGAAGCAACGTGTGATGAAGCATCAGTAACTGGTGTCATCTTCTCATTGTAGCCTGTCCAAACCGAAATCGCATAGTTTGGTGTATATCCAGCAAATAAAATATCAGGATAGACACCAGAAGAAAGACCAATTTTTGCGTATTCATCGTCTGTATAGTTAGATGTGCCAGTCTTACCAGCTTGGTATAAGCCGGGAATCTGAGCGTTAGTCCCAGTTCCTTTTGTCAAAGTGTCTTTCAAGATATCAGTTACCATGTAGGCAGTTTCTTCTGACATCGCTCTGGTTCCTTCAGGATCAAATGTTTCCTCTGTTCCGTCCTGATAGATTACTTTGTTGACGTATTGTGGTTTGTAGTAGGTACCACCGTTGGCTAAAGCTGCGTAAGCCGCCGCCATTTTTAAGGAAGAAGCACCATATTTTGTTCCGTCCTGCTCTTCTGTATTACTTGAAATGGCGTTTGATTGATGAATCGTACGGTAATCAATGCCAATACCGCTTAAGAAAGAAGCGACCTTGTCCGCACCAACTTCGTTAAAGAGTTTAACTGCCGGAACATTTCGTGAGTCGTATAGTGCTTGTCGTAAAGTGATTGTCCCCATGTAGCGGTTATCCCAGTTCATGACAGGCGTAGTTGTTCCTTCGTAGTTATAAGGAGCATCGGAAATCGTTTTGCCAGTAGAATATTTTAAATACTCAAAGGCAGGTGCATAATCCGTAATTGGCTTCATCGTTGAACCAAAATCACGTGATGTATTGACAGCCAGGTTGTTTCCAAGAGTAACGTCTTCAGCGACTTTTCGAGCACCGATTTGTGCTTTGACTTGTCCTGTTTTTGTGTCAATCAAAGTGGAAGCAACTTGCATTTGATCATCAGGATAAGTGACGTATTGATCGGTATTTACAATATTATATAGTTGTTTCTGAGCATCTAAATCAAGATTTGTGTAAATATCAAGACCATCGGTGTAAACATTCTTGTCTGTTTTTTCTTCGATCTCGTTGATTACTTCTTTTACATAGTTATCTACGATTTTTGTATTGTCATCGCCTGAAGATAATTCTTGCAGGCCATCTGTTACGGGCACATTTACTGCTTGATCGTACTCTGCTTGAGTGATTTTTTCGTTTTGCAGCATTGTGTAAAGGACAATATCACGGCGTTTTTTTGCTTGTTCAGGATAAGTATATGGATCATAAGCGGAAGGTGCTTGAGGCATCCCAGCTAGAAGCGCCGTTTGTGCTAACGATAACTCGGGTAATCTTTTTCCAAAGTACATTTCTGCGGCTGTTTCCATGCCATAAAAACCATTTGCCATATAGACTTTATTTACGTAGTAAGTCAGAATTTCTTCTTTTGATTTTTCTTGCTCTAGCTTGACAGCCATCCAAGCTTCTTGTGCTTTTCTCTTTAGCGTTTGATCTTCTGCTTTGGTTGAGAAGAAGGAAAGTTTGATCAATTGCTGAGTCAAAGTACTTCCGCCTTGTAGTCCGCCAGACGTAAAGTTTGATAACGCCGAACCCAGAATGCGGACAGGATCGACACCAATATGTTTGTAGAAACGACGATCCTCGACAGAAACGATGGCGTCTTGTAATTGCTGTGGCAATTCATTGGCGGTGATTTTTTCGCGTTTTTCTGCACCGAGATCCTCAAATAGTTCGCCGGTGGAAGTATAAAGCTTTGACGAAACAGTAGTGTCTAATTCTTTGTCAGTGAGGGCAGGGGCGTCTTTTGCATAAAACCAAAACAGACCAACACCAGATAAGAATAAGATACAACCAATAAAAACAAGACCAAGTAAGATTTTGACAATCAAATTTTTTCCGTTTTTTTGTTTACCAGAGCCATTTCCAGAACTTGATTTCGTTCCTTTTTTCTGGGGAGGACTTGCTTTTCTTCGCGAAGTTCTCGTTTGTTCATTTGCCATTAGTGCTTTTCTCCTTTTGATAATGATAGATAGCGATCGACGGCATCAAGATAAGGGACGCGTGGTAGGAAACCAGGGGTGATTTCAATGCCAAGTTCTTCAATCAATGCGAGTGGCAAAGACTTTCTACCACCATCTTTTTGTTGATACCAATAGTCAATCAGATGTGTACTATTTAAATAGAAGCAACGTTTTAGACTAGAAAACCATAGTAAAACAAAACAGATACCATCTTGTTTTAAACAAGACTCCATGTGTTTGATTTGATGTTCGTGAAAGTTGTTGAATGGAAAAGAGGTTTTATTTTTTGTCTCTTTCGCTTCAAAATCCAAATAGAAACCTCGATAGACACCGTTGTAATCTGTTGTCGAAGCTTGGGTAAAGTAAGCTTCCTTAATCACTGCGGCACTTCTTCGAGGGTAATCGACTTTAACGATTTGAATAGGTGTTGGTTTCTTGTGAACGACTGCCAAATTTTTTGACAGATAAAAGTTGTTGCTTTCATTGATAGCTTCTTCAAATGACATACCTCGGTTACCAAAAATAGTAGAAGAAGTTTTTTTTCCTTGAATTTTTGGTTTTGAAGAGGCATCCTTAGAATAAGGTTGGCCATTAGGGTAGCGTAAGACCATATTTAATCACACTCCTGCGCACATTATAGCAAAAAAAAGCAGAGAAAGAAAAGAAATCAGGCGGTGAATCAATTGAAAGTAATCTATGTTTCAGGCTATCGAAGCTTTGAACTGGGTGTTTTTCAGGAAAAGGATCCAAAAATCAAAGTTATTAAAAATGTTTTAAAAAAAGAAATTCGCCAATTAACGGAAGAAGGATTAGAGTGGGTGATTAGCAGTGGTAACCTTGGTGTTGAGTTATGGGTTACTGAAGTTGTAGCCGAATTGAAGCAAGAGTATCCTGAATTACATCTAGGAATTATTTATCCGTTTGCTGAATTTGGTAGTAATTGGAACGAAACAAATCAAGAAAAGAAAATGTTAGCGGAACAAGTGGCAGACTACGTTGAGTCGGTCAGTCATCTACCTTATAAAAATCCTAATCAATTAAAAAATCATACACAATTTCTACTTACACATACAGATGGTACTTTGTTGATCTATGACCCAGAATACATTGGAAAAACAGATTATTTTTTGCGTGATGCAAAAAAAATGCAAGAAGTTAAACCTTACGAGATTCATTTGATTAGCATGGATGATTTACAAAATTCTGTGGAATAAAAGAAGATAGTGTTTGATTTATAGTTATTTTTCCGATACAATGGGAAAAGTAGAAAAGTTATAATGTAAACGAGAATTAAATAGAGGTGTAAATATGGCGAATTTGATTTATAGTCCAAAAGACATTTTACAACAAGAATTCAAAACCAAAATGCGTGGATACGATCCGATTGAAGTCGACGAATTTTTGGACAATATTATTAAAGATTATGAAGCATACAGCAAAGAACTCCTTGCTTTACAAGAAGAAAATGATCGTTTGAGTGCTAAAGTTGCTCAACTATCAAAAACACAAGGAACACAAACTCGCGTGCAACCAACAGAAGCACCTAAGAGTACAGCAGTAACAAACTTTGATATTTTGAAACGTTTATCAAATCTTGAACGTGAAGTTTTTGGAAAAAAACTTGACCAAGCAACACCAGCTGCTTCTGCACAACCAAATGCAGGCAACTATACAAATGCAGATGCAAGTGATGACAACGAAAAAACACGTCAATTTTAATTAGTGAATTTTTGCGGTTTTCGGGTAATCGCGGTCTGACTTGATCAGGCTGAGGAAAGTCCATGCTCGCACAGACTGTGATGTCTGTAGTGTTCGTGCTTAGCGAAAAGATAAGCTAAGGTACTCTAAGGAGTAACGGCAGGAAAACGAGCTAAGGTTTCGACTATGCTTTAGTATCCTTGAAAGTGCCACAGTGACGAAGCGAATCGGGAAACTTATTCGGTGGAACGCGGTAAACCCCTCGAGCGAGCAACCCAAACAATGGTAGGGGCGCTTTTTGCTAGGAATCAGAACAAGGCAAAAGGGCAGGTAAACTGCAGATAGATGGTTACCCCTTTATTTCTTCTCCCTGGAGGAATAAAGGACAAAACATGGCTTACAGAAAATCGCAATAATCAGGGAATACCTTCCAACGATGTTGTGAAGGTTTTTTTTATAAATAAGGAGACTAGTATGGATAAAAATAGAAAATTTAACCTTGTAGCAACTGCCGCAAGCGGTTTAGAAGCTCTTGTTGGGAAAGAACTACGTGATTTAGGAATTGATTGTCAAGTGGAAAACGGTCGTGCGCGTTTTGAGGGCACGATGGAAACAATCGCAACAGCGAACTTATGGTTGCGTACAGCAGACCGTGTCAAAATCGTTGTAGGTGAGTTTGATGCATTTACGTTTGATGAATTATTTGAAAATGTGAAAGCTTTACCATGGGAAGATTTTTTACCTTTAGATGCAGAATTTCCAGTTGCTGGAAAATCGATTAAATCAAAACTATATAGTACACCAGATTGTCAAGCAATCACTAAGAAAGCAATTGTTGATCGTTTGCGTACGTATTATCACCGGCCAGCTTCTGTACCGTTGACAGAAACCGGTGCTCATTTTCAATTAGAAGTTGCTTTGCTGAAAGACCATGTGATGGTCACGTTAGATACGACAGGACCAAGTTTATTTAAACGTGGCTATCGTTTGGAAAAAGGTGGCGCACCATTAAAAGAAAATATGGCAGCTGCGCTAATCGCACTAACAACATGGCGTAAAGATCGTCCTTTTTATGATCCTGTTTGTGGTTCTGGAACTATTTGTATTGAGGCAGCCTTAATTGGACACAATATTGCACCAGGATTTAACCGTGAGTTTGTTTGTGAATCATGGGAATGGTTTGACAATAACATCATGGAAGAAGTACGTGCTGCAGCAGAAGAACAAGCTGATTACGATGTAGAACTAGATATTACTGGTTCAGATATCAATGGACGAATGATTGAAATCGCAAAAGCGAATGCGGAAGAAATTGGATTGGGTGAGTCAATTACCTTTAAGCAACAAGCGTTGAAAGATTTCAAGACGGATAAAGAATATGGCGTAATCGTTGCTAACCCACCGTATGGAGAACGCTTGGGTGAGGAAGAAACAGTTCGTAAGCTGTATCGAGAAATGGGTGACGTATTTAGACCATTGAAAACATGGAGTAAATACATCTTGACCAGTGATTTAGCATTTGAAGAATATTACGGACAAAAAGCAACAAAGAAACGTAAATTATATAACGGTGCTTTAAGAACTGATTTATTCCAGTACTGGGGAACACGTCCACCTCGTGCGAAAAAAGAAGATTAGAATTTGTTTTTAAATTTGGATTTTTGGAGGAATGACAGATGAAAGAAACAGAATTTTTACAAGAATTAAAAGAAATTAACCTTTTGCAACAAGCATTAGGTATTTTGGACTGGGATACACAGACAGGGATGCCTGAAAAAGCCAGTGAATACCGTAGTGCTGTTGACAGTTACTTGTACAGCCTTTACTTTGCGAAAAAAGTAGGACCTAAAATCGAGGAAGCACTTGCTTATTTTGGCGAGCATCCAGAAGAATTGTCTGAAGTAGGTCAAGCCGCATATCGAAAAGTGAAAGAAGACTTTGAACTAGAACATAATGTGCCTCAAGAATTGATGACAAAATATAGCGCAGCAATTTCTTCTGCGCATGGTCAATGGCAAAAATCACGAGAAACAAAACAGTTTGCTGATTTTGAATCAGCGTTGACACAAAATATTGAATTGACCAAAGAGCTGATTCCTTATTGGCAAAAAGATGAAAAGACGCCTTATGACGTGCTGTTGAATCAGTATGAACCAGGCATGACTGTTGAAATTCTAGACAAAGTATTTGCACAATTAAAAGATGGAATCATGTCTATTCGTGAAGAAATTAGTGAAAAAGGAACAGAACCTGAAACCAGTTTTCTTTCACGTAAAATGACGAAAGAACAACAAAAACGATTCGTTGTGTGCGTTATCGAACAATTAGGGTATGATTTCAGCCGAGGGCGTTTAGATGATACAATCCATCCATTTATGACCGGTATCAATCCCAATGATGCACGAATCACAACTCGTTGGAATGAACATGATTTTCAAATGGCTGTTTTTGGTGTTATCCATGAAGCAGGTCACGGAATGTATGAACAAGATATTGACGATAAATATGCGTATACACCCGTTTATCAAGGCGCTTCAATGGGCATTCATGAATCGCAATCTTTATTTAACGAAATTATTGTTGGAAGCAATCGAAGCTTCTGGGAAAAACAATATCCTTTCTTCCAAGAATGTGCAGAAGGGGCATTTGCTGATATTGCGTTTGCTGATTTCTACCGCTCATTGAAACGTACACGAGCAAGTTTGATTCGCATTGAGGCAGATAGTTTAACTTATCCTTTGCATATTATTATTCGTTACGAAATCGAAAAAATGATTTTCAATGAAAATTTAGCAATTGCTGAACTCCCAGAAGTCTGGAATCAAAAATACGAAGAATATTTAGGTGTTCGGCCAACCAATGATCTGGAAGGAATCCTTCAAGATGTCCACTGGTCAGGTGCAAGTTTTGGCTATTTCCCTTCATATGCTCTTGGGTACATGTATGCAGCGCAACTATTACATGCATTAGAAAAAGAATTGTCAATTGATGAGGTTTTAGCTTCAGATGACTATTCACCAATCAAGAAGTGGATGGAAAAACATATTCACCAATATGGGGCTTCAAGAAAACCAAACCAATTGATTCAGGATGCTACAAATGAACCACTAAATCCTAATTATTTGATTGAATATATGCGAAACCTATACTTCGACGTGTACCAAGTAAACTAAAACTGGAAGTCTGGAACATTGCTTCATTTGTTCCAGACTTTTTCTGTTCGATGAATTTGTTAAAAATGAGGAGAAATTTAATGTGGGGGTAGAAAAATGAGCGAAAAACTAAAAAAGATAGCTGCGTATAGTTTCAATCAATTGAAAAATGATCAAACAGGTCATGGAGAAGACCATACGAAGCGAGTTGTTCAGTTAGCAACAGATATCTTAGCAACAGAACCAACTGCTAATCGAGAAATTACCTTAGCGGCGGCTTATCTTCACGATACGATTGATGATAAAGTCGTTTCTGATGAAGCACAGGCGAAAAAAGAATTAGTTACTTTTTTAAAAGAGATTGATTTAACCGAGCATCAAATCACCGCAATTTTTTCTATTATTGAAAATATGTCCTTTTCTAAAAGTCTTGGAGAAAATGCTGAAGAATTAACGATTGAAGGAGAAATTGTTCAAGATGCAGATCGGCTGGATGCATTAGGTGCAATTGGGATTTTGAGAACAGCTTATTTTGGTGGTGGACATGGTCATCCCATTTATGATCCTGAGATGCTGCCACAAAAGTATGCGAACAAAGCCGATTATCGTAAAGGTTCCACCGTTATCAATCATTTTTATGAAAAGTTATTTTTATTGCCTGCACAAATGAATACCGTTTATGGGAAAACAGAAGCGCAACGTCGTGAACGATTTATGCGTGATTTTTTAAAAGAATTTTATCAAGAGTGGGAGAATACAAGTGATTAGCGGAGTAAATGAAGTTTGTTAACTAATTATTTATTATGTAAACTTAGATAAAAACAAAATACCACGACAATTATCGTAGTATTTATGTTAGTAAAAAGCTAAGAGTTCTTTTTCTTAAAACTTGTTAAGCGACGATAGCCACGAATCAGATTTAAGAAGAATAAACAACCAGCTACAATGATTGGTAACCAGATCAGATAAACTGGATAACCGATTTGAGCGGAAAGTGTTTGTGACGAAATGTTCTGCAGTTCAGTGGCGGCTTGTTGCCATGTTTGAAGGTTGAAAACCATCATGAAGCCGGAAATAATCAACAAAATAAAACCTAGATAATGGATTTTGGTTTTTTTGCGTAGATACGCAAATCCTAAATACAGCACGAATAAAAAAACTGGAACTCCAAAGACAAAATAGAAATTCAGCACTTTGACACCTCCTCGTATACCATTTATGATACTTCAAATTGGCTGAATTGAGAAATAATAGCGCCGTTGCTTGATTAAGCATTGAAATGCTTGATAAAATGTATGTTGATACTCAAGAAAATTTATAAAAAGTGTGGTGGGCTGTTATGGCAAGTTATATTGAACCAATTCGGTTTGCATTATTTGTATTTCCATTTTTAGCACTAGCAATTTCGTCGGTCTTCTTTATTTATGAATACCGTAAATATGGAACATTTCTCTTATATCGAGGTGTTATTCTTTATTCTTTTGTATTTTACCTATTATGTGCATATTTTCTAGTTATTCTACCATTACCAGCAAGGGAAACGGTGGCTCAGATGACAGGACCTAAAATGGAGCTAGAGTTGTTTGCTTCATGGCACCATTTTTGGAATCAAACAGTATTAAACATTCATGATCCGAGTACTTATTTAGCTGCGATGAAACAAAGCGTCTTTTTAGAACCAGTGTTTAATATCTTATTGCTGGTACCTTTTGGGATTTATTTAAGATATTATTTTAGATTATCTTTTGCAAAAACAATCATTGCAAGCTTTTGCTTATCGTTGTTTTTTGAGCTTACACAATTAAGTGGTCTGTACTTTATTTATCCTAGACCGTATCGCTTGTTTGATGTGAATGATTTGCTTCACAACACGCTGGGGGGCACACTAGGTTATCTTATAGCACCAATTTTCACTTTCATGTTGCCGACGAGAGCGAGAATGGATGAGATATCTTATGAGAAAGGTCAAAAAGTTTCCTTAACAAGAAGATTGGTTGCATATTTGATTGACTGGGTATTTTTGGGAATACTAGATAGTGTCATCTCCATTTTGCTACAATTAATGTTCAAAAAAGATGTCGTTACGACGAACAGTGAGTGGATTTTCCTAGAAGTTTTCTTGTATTTTATCGTTTTGACTTATCTAACAAATGGTAAGACACTTGGAAAAAAAGTTGTACGCATTCAAGTTGTGGAAGAAAAGAAAGAACGGATTTCTTTTAAGGCATTGTTGATTCGTTATAGCTATCTCTATTTCTTGTTTTATGGTTTGAGTTGGGCAATTCAATTTTCACAACAAATCATGGACCAATCAACTGGTGTACTGCAAATGACGGCGATTTTTGTTTTTATGGGCTTGATGTTTGCTCAAGGAATTTTTGTCTTGAATCTCGTACTTTCGTTTGTGAGGAAAAAAAGTGTCTTGTTTTATGAAAAAGCAAGTCACACCTACACCATCAGCACGATCAAAAATAAATAAATTGAAAATTGCTGATGAAATCTGATGAGATATTGTAAAGAAGGCACGAATCACTGTTTGAGAATAAGAGAGCAAAAATCATGCGGCTGTGTTATAATGCCAAAGTCGTGAAAAATTAAAGAGAAGAGGTGCATAGATGAATAATTTTGATAAATTCAACTTTCAACCATTTATTAACGAAGCATTGACAGCAAAGGGCTTCGTGCAACCAACGGAAGTACAAGAAAAATTGATTCCATTGATTGCCAAAGGAAAAAATATTGTTGGTCAATCACAAACAGGTTCTGGAAAAACACATACATTTTTATTGCCACTATTTAATAAAATTGATGCTACAAAGGAAGAAGTCCAAGTAGTCATTACTGCTCCAAGTCGCGAATTAGCTGCACAAATTTATAAGGCCGCTAATCAGCTTGCACAATTTTCATCACCAGAAATTCGTGTCAGCAATTTTGTTGGTGGAACGGATAAGCAACGCCAATTGGATCGTTTACGTCACCAACAACCACATGTCGTAGTTGGAACACCAGGTCGTATTTTAGATATGATGAATGAACAAGCGTTAAAAATCCATACAGCATTTGCGTTTGTTGTCGATGAAGCAGATATGACATTGGATATGGGATTCTTAAATGAAGTCGATCAAATCGCAGGTCGTTTACCTGAAAAAGTTCAATTTTTAGTATTCTCAGCAACAATCCCAGAAAAATTGCGTCCATTTTTGCGTAAATATATGCAAAACCCTATTATCGAAGAAATCAAACCAAAAGCAATTATCTCTGAAGATATTGAAAACTGGTTGATGTCGACGAAAGGCAAAGATAAAAATAAAATGATCTATCAATTATTGACAATTGGTCATCCGTATTTAGCAATTGTATTTGCAAATACGAAACAACATGTTGATGAAATCGCAGATTATTTGAAGAAAAAAGGTTTGAAAGTTGCGAAAATTCATGGAGGCATCACTCCTCGCGAACGTAAACGCGTGATGCGCCAAGTACAAGATTTAGAATTTCAATATGTAGTAGCAACCGACCTTGCTGCACGAGGAATCGATATTGAAGGGGTCTCACATGTGATCAACGCAGAGATTCCTGAAGATACAGATTTCTTCATTCACCGTGTCGGTCGAACGGGGAGAAATGGTCTCAAAGGAACGGCAATCACGCTTTATTCGCCAAGTGATGAACAATCAATTGACATGTTGGAAACGTTAGGTGTCAAATTTGAACCGAAAGAAATCAAAGACGGCGAAATTGTGAAAACTTATGACCGAAATCGTCGAACAAAACGCGAAAAATCAAAAGACACATTGGATCCAACATTGATTGGGTTAGTGAAAAAGAAAAAGAAAAAAATCAAACCGGGCTACAAGAAGAAGATTGATTGGGCGATTGCTGAAAAGAACAAACAAGAACGTAAAATCGAACGTCGCCAACAGTCACGAACAGCTCGTAAAAATAAAAAAAGTTCACATAAATAAAAAGGTTGTGGCTCCAAGCGCTCAGCTTCGAAAAAATAATGAAGAACTGACAAAAATAGCTGCTTATGTTTTTGGACAGTTATGAATTATTTCGAGAAGTTGCTTGAGAAACACCGTGAAAGAGGATGTGGCGCAAAACGATTTGCTCCGACAAGATAGCGTGCAAGCACACAAAATAGCAGTCCACATTTTGAAGTGAATGCAAACTTTCTTGAGGAGTTGTTTTGAGAACACCGTGAGTAAGGTTGTGGAGAAAGTGTTCAACTCCAATAAATAAGAATAAATTTTCAGAAATTGTTTCTCAAATTTTTGTGAAATTTAGGCTTATTTGGAAGGAGTTACTTCTTGAACACCGTTTATTCGTAAAAAAGAGTCTGAGACAAAAATATTCAAGAAAAAAACCGCCTAAAATTCGTTTTTTGAAAACGTTGATTTTAGGCGGTTTTAATATTGAAATCAGAGTTAAGGACAAACAGATTTTTTAGATTTGTCTAAGTTTTTTTATACTGTTATTGAGTTAGCTAATCATAAAATTTTTTCCATGCCTACACAAAGAATGCCATCTTCTTCAAAAGGTGGCGTACAGGAAACATACCCACAGCGTTCATAAAATGACTGCGCTGTTAACTCAGCGACTAAATAGCTTAACCGACAGCCATTATTTTTGGCAACTTGTTCTGCCTTGAATAACAGTGAACGTCCAATGCCTTTTTTACGGTAGGGTTTTGCCACACAAAAACGGTCAGGCTGAAAACATGTTTCGCTTTTCAGTTGATAACGTAAAGTCGCAACAGGAATTAGATCATCAAGGAGTAAAAAATAATTTCTTTGACTGGTATCGAGTGCATCAAACTCCCATTCTGGTGGAATATGTTGTTCTAAAACAAAGACTTCATAGCGAAGTGCGAAGCTTGCTGCTTGAATCCAAGTTTCATTACCAAAAAAGTCGTTCATGAATCTTTTCCTCCAATCAACTCTTTTTAGTTATCGTAACACAGACGGAGAGCAGCAAAAAGAGCCAAAATAGAAAAGCTTTATTGACAGATATCCGGGAAGTGCGTATACTTAACGAGTACAAAAAAGGACATGATTTGTTTTTAGTGGCTCACAGAAAATTCTTTCTAGGCTGAAAAAAGAATAGTTACCAATCAAATTGCTCCCTTTTTTCTTTTGATAGAAATATCAACGCAACTCAGCGTTATCGAGTTTAAGAGGTAATGATCAAACATCATTGCAACCAAGGTGGTACCGCGAGTTTTCGTCCTTGGCTGTAATGGTGTTTTTTGTATTGAAAAACAACGAGAGAAGGTAATGGAATGAAACAATTAAGTAGTGCACAAGTTCGTCAAATGTTTTTAGATTTTTTCCAATCAAAAGGACACACAATCGAGCCAAGCGCCTCATTAGTGCCAGTTAACGATCCAACTTTGTTATGGATCAACTCAGGAGTAGCAACCTTAAAAAAATATTTTGATGGTTCAGTTGTTCCAGAAAATCCAAGAATCACTAATGCACAAAAATCAATTCGAACAAATGATATTGAAAATGTCGGAAAAACTGCTCGCCATCACACAATGTTTGAAATGCTAGGAAACTTTTCTATCGGAGATTATTTCAAAGAAGAAGCAATCCACTGGGCATGGGAATTTTTGACAAGCCCTGAATGGATGGCCTTTGACCCTGAAAAGTTATATGTTACTGTCTATCCAAAAGATACGGAAGCAAAACGCATCTGGCACGAAGAAGTGGGCTTACCTATGGATCATATCATCGATGTAGAAGATAATTTCTGGGATATTGGTGCCGGTCCTTGTGGTCCCGATACGGAAATCTTCTATGATCGTGGAGAATCTTATAATGATTTAGCAGAAGATGATCCTGAAAACTATCCTGGTGGCGAAAATGAGCGTTATTTAGAAATCTGGAACTTGGTATTTTCTGAGTTTAACCACAAACCAGACAACACATTTGAACCACTACCACATAAAAACATTGATACGGGCATGGGATTAGAACGCATGGTTTCTATCGTTCAAGATGCACCAACGAATTTTGAAACAGATTTGTTTATGCCAATCATTCATGCGGTTGAAAAATTAAGCAACCAAGTGAAGTACGGTGAAAGCCCAGCAACGGATATTTCTTATAAAGTAATTGCTGACCACATTCGTGCATTATCTTTTGCAATTGGAGATGGCGCACTACCTTCAAATGAAGGACGCGGTTATGTATTACGCCGTTTATTACGTCGTGCAGTTATGCATGGTAAAAAATTGGGAATCAATCAAGCTTTCTTGTATAAATTAGTTCCAGTTGTTGGAGAAATCATGGTTAGCTACTATCCAGAAGTGTTACAACAAAAAGAATTTATTGAAAAAGTCATTCGGACAGAAGAAGAACGCTTTAACGAAACAATTAATGAAGGTCTAGATATCTTGAACCAAGTGATTGAAGAGGTAAAAGCAGCAAACGGAACGACTTTAGCTGGTAAAGATATCTTTAAGCTTTATGATACTTATGGTTTCCCAGTAGAATTAACTGAAGAAGTAGCGGAAGACGAAGGTTTGAAAGTCGATCATGCTGGCTTTGAAAAAGAAATGGAAGCACAAAGAGAACGTGCCCGCTCTGCAAGAAGCACGGAAAAATCAATGGGCGTTCAATCAGCATTATTAACGGATATCAAAGTGGATAGCAAATTTATTGGTTACACAGAAGTTGAGGCAGACAGCAAATTATTAGTAATCGTTCAAGACGAAGAATTACTAAGTGAAGTAACAGAAGGCGTTGCTCAAATGATTTTTGCTGAAACACCTTTCTATGCAGAAATGGGTGGACAAGTTGCTGATCAAGGTTGGATTTTAAATGATGCACAAGAAGTGGTTGCAACAGTTACAGATGTTCAAAAAGCACCAAACGGTCAATTTATGCACACAGTAACAGTCAAATCACCAATGCAAGAAGGTACAATCTATCATTTAGCAATCAACGAACCAATGCGTAATCGAATCATTAAAAACCATACAGCGACTCACTTATTGCATAAAGCGTTAAAAGAAACATTAGGTGAACATGCAAACCAAGCAGGTTCATTAGTTGCACCTGGACACTTACGTTTTGACTTCACTCACTTTGGCCAAATCACAGCAGATGAACTAGTTCAAATGGAACGAATCGTCAATGAAAAAATTTGGGAAGCTATTCCAGTTCAAACAATCGAAACAGACATTGACACAGCAAAAAATATGGGGGCAATGGCCTTGTTTGGTGAAAAATATGGTCGTGAAGTCCGCGTCGTCAACATTGGCGAATGGTCAATCGAACTTTGTGGTGGGACACACGTATCAAACACAGAAGACATCGGTATTTTCAAAATCGTTTCTGAATCAGGAATCGGTGCTGGCGTTCGTCGTATCGAAGCTGTTACAAGTAAAGAAGCTTACGAACTACTAGAAGGTGAGGAGCAACAATTAAAAGAAGTTGCAGCAATCGTCAAATCACCTCAATTAAAAGAAGTAGTTGCAAAAACAGAACAATTACAACAACAATTACGTGAATTACAAAAAGAAAATGAAAAATTAGCAAGTAAATTAGCTAATCAACAAGCCGGAGACATTTTCAAAGAGTCAGAAACGGTTGCTGGAAAAACATTGATTGCTTCACAAGTGAAAGTGAAAGACATGAATCAATTACGTCAATTAGCAGACCAATGGAAACAAAAAGCAATTTCTGACATTCTTGTTCTGGCAAATGAGCAAGACGGAAAAGTTAGTTTGTTAGTGGCTATGTCGAAGGAAGCAAATGAAGCCGGATTAAAAGCTGGGGACTTAATCAAAGCAATCGCACCGAAAGTTGGCGGTGGCGGCGGCGGACGTCCAGACATGGCACAAGCAGGCGGTAAAAATCCAGCAGGTATTCCAGATGCATTAGCCGAAGCAAAAAATTGGTTGCTTAACCAATAATCGTTTGTTAAAATTTAACGTTCAAAGATAAGCAAGACTTGGAGTGCTATTGAAAAATAGCCATTCCAAGTCCGCTTGTTTTTTTGTGTCTATTTTAGGATAAAGGTAAATAGTTGACGAATGAGCAAGAACTTTTTACGATGAAAAGAAAAAGGTGGGGTTTAAGATGAATAGTAGAAATAAAACATTTCGTTTAGTATTACGCGCAGTCTTGTTAGCAATCATTCTTGTTCAAGCAATGGTTCCTTGGCTGGGCTTTATTCCGTTAGGGTTTATTAGCTTAACAATCATCCATATTACAGTTATTGTAGCAGCCGTTGTATTAGGACCTAAAGATGGCATGCTGATTGGCTTGTTCTGGGGAATTGCGACTATTGTTCGCGCGTTTGCCATGCCGACGACTCCCTTTGATACGTTAGTCTTTACGAATCCAATCATTTCAGTGGTCCCACGGGTACTTGTTGGTTTGGTTGCTGGTGTTATCTTTCATTGGATTTATCGTAAAAATCAATCTGTGGTGATGGGGGCTGCTGTTGCAGGAGTACTGGGTTCCCTAACGAATACTTTACTTGTTTTAGGTTTTATGGGAATGTTTTATACAAGTGCGACTGCCAATGCTTATGGCGTGGACACATCACTTTTATTTAAAACTTTGATCGGAGTTGCGGGAATCAATGGTGTTCCAGAAGCAATTGGGGCAGGAATTATTACGCCGCTTCTTGCTAAAGCACTCTTTGCGGCGACTCCTTTGAAACCAGAATAAAAAATTTAATTGAGAGCAGATCTTTTCAGATAAGGGAGTAAGAGTGTGACAAGAAAACAAACGACAGAAAAAACAACGAGTAGAGAACGAACGAAACAAGGAATCTTGGCAGGTGTCTTAGGCTTGATTTCCAATTTGATTTTATTTGTTTCCAAATTTATGATTGGAATCTTATCAGGTAGTGTGTCAATCATGGCAGATGCAATCAACAGTTTGTCGGATACTGCTTCCTCTGTGTTGACCTTGATTGGGTTTAAGATTGCAGCTAAACCAGCAGATAAAGAGCACCCATATGGACATGAACGGTTTGAATATATCAGTGGATTATTTGTGTCAATCATTATTTCTTATGTGGGATTTACATTTTTAGAATCTTCTTTTCAAAAAATTATCCATCCAGAAAATGTTATTTTGACACCAGTTGTCTTTTTAGTCTTGGTTTTTTCAATTGGTTTGAAGTTTATTCAAGGGAAAATGTATAGTCGAATCGCAACAAAAATTGATTCGAATGCTTTGCGAGCTACTTCAACTGATAGTTACAATGATGTATTTACAACGTTAGCAGTTTTGATTTCAGCGGGTATTGAATGGTTGACTGGATGGAGAATCGATGGCTATATTGGATTTGCATTAGCATTATATATTTTGTATAGCGGTGGAATGATGGTTCGTGACTTTGTCTATGAGTTAATGGGTAGCCGACCTACAACAGAAGAAATCGAAGAAATGGAAGATTCGCTGAATAATTACGATCAAATTTTAGGTTATCATGATTTGTTAGTACACAATTATGGACCAAGTAAACGATTTGCATCTGTTCATATCGAAGTGGATGATAGTTTAGATTTGAATCAGGCGCATCGTATTGTTGACCGAATCGAAAAAGATTTCAAAGAACGTTTAGCAGTTGATTTGGTTTGTCATTTAGATCCTGTTCCAGTGAGTAATGAACGTTATTTAGCGGTATTACAGACATTACGTGAAATTGTTGCAACTACAGCAGAAGGACTTAAAATTCATGATTTTCGTGTGATAAAAGAAGGAGAAATTTTGCAATTTGATGTGGTTGTTCCACAGAAATGTCATTTCTCTGATGAGAAACTGGAAGAAATTATTCGGGAGCAAGTCAAGCAGAAGATTGGGAAGTATCAGGTGGAGATTACTTTCGATCATAATTATTTGTTGTGAAAGGTTGTGACTCCAAGCGCTTAGCTTCAAGCAATAAGAAAACTTTTCTAAAAATAGTTCCTCATATTTTTATGAAAAGAGGGCTTATTGCCGAAGAAGCTGATTGGGGAACACCGTGAATAAGGTTGTGACTCCAAGCGTCCAGCTTTGAAAAAATAAAGAGCGACTGACAAAAATAATCTTTCATATTTTGAACAGTTGAGAGTTATTGCGAGGAGTTGTTTTGGGGACACCGTAAATAAGGTTGTGGCGCAAAACGCTTAGCTTTGAGCAATAAGGAAACTTTTCTACCAGTTAAATCCGTAATCTAAGGAGGTATCTTAATAACCTTGAAAAGCTTATTAAAAGACCGAAAACGATGAAGCTTACTAAACTCCCTCGTTTTCGGTCTATTTTTTTGTTTGTTGGAGTTGTTTTTTTAATGCTTGTCGAGCTAGATTATCGGCACCTTTATTTTTACTTTCAGGAATCCATTGTAAAAGAAACAAAGAGAACGTTGGAAGAAGTGATTGGATTGCTGACAAGTAGGGCTGGAATAATTCGTTAGTTGTAAAATTTTTATCAATGGTGGAAACTAACGTTTTACTATCTGAATAACAAAAAATCGTTTCAGCGTTTAATTCCTTTTCCTTTAAAATTTCTAAAGTTTTTAAAAAGACTTCGAATTCTGCTTCGTGATTTGACCCATCAGAAAGAGGAACAGCTAGCTGTTCATAACGATTTTCTCCAAGAATCACGATGCCACCACCACTTGGACCGGGGTTGCCTTTTGTCGAGGCATCAATGTATACTCGTAACATGAATATCTCCTTTTTAAAATAAAGTAATGTTATGATATGATTATAGCATTATTACTTATCATGCGAGGTTAGACAATGAAAAAAATTATTCGCTGGCAGCCAGAATTGGCACAGTCGATCATTTATTGGTCATTGACGTTGATTATTTTCTTTTTCAGTTTGATTTTGTCACTTGAAAATACAGGACCTTATTGGAAAAGTAATGTAGTTATGGGCATTTTTGCTGTGTTTTTATTGCTAGGGTTACGTCGATCGTTTGTACTAGAAAAAAATTCAATCAAAATTCGCTATGCTGCTTTTTGGAAAGATAAAAAATTAACGTTACAGCAAGTCGAAAAGGTAGCTCCACATGATCATGGCTTGGAGTTAAAATTAACAGATGAGTTAGAGCCGACAATCTATTTATTACGTGCAAAAGATCGGGTACCCGTTCGTAATTATTTTGCGGGAACTTCACAAGAAGTATTTGTTGATCAGTCACGAAAAGATAAATCAAAGGATCAATCAAATAGTTCTCATAAACAATGAGAAAAAGGAGTTGAGGGCTTTTGTCCGCGACTCCTTTTTGGGTTACTAAAAGTATAAAAAAAGTTGAGACAAGTTTTCCTTGTCTCAACTACAATTTCCTTGTTCATTTATCATTGAATGTGATTTTAATTGAATCAATTAACTTAATTTCTTAACATGAGCTGCTTGTGTTCCGCGATTGCCTTCAATAATCTTAAACTCAACGGCTTGGTTTTCTTCCAGACTCTTAAAGCCATCTTCTTCGATTGCGGTAAAATGGACAAAAATCTCTTCCGTCTCATCATAACTGATAAATCCGTATCCTTTTTTATTGTCAAACCACTTCACGATTCCCTGGGTCAAAGCACTCACGACCTTTCTTAAAATCTACCATAGCCACATTATAAAGAGTATTTATAAGTACGTCAAATAAATAAAAGAGATGGCTTTTCTATCTATTTATTTCAATTAAAAACGTGTATAATAAAAATAACTTAACAAAAATAAAATAAATTGAATTAAAGTTCGTGTAAAGGGGTAGTTTGATGAAGAGTGATTTACAAATTTCACAAGAAACTGACTTAAAACCGATTGTTGAGATAGCTGATAAAGTAAATCTTGGCTATGAGGACCTGGAATTATATGGAAATTACAAAGCAAAAATAAATTTTTCGGCAATTGAGGAGCTAAAAGCAAAGCCGGATGGCAAACTGATTTTGGTCACGTCAATTAACCCAACACCTGCGGGGGAAGGAAAGTCAACTGTTACTGTTGGCTTGGGAGATGCACTAAATCAAATTAACAAACAGGCAGCAATCGCTTTAAGAGAACCTTCATTAGGACCTGTCATGGGGATTAAAGGTGGTGCAGCTGGCGGTGGGTATGCCCAAGTTTTACCAATGGAAGACATCAATCTGCATTTTACTGGCGACATGCATGCTATTACAAGTGCGAATAATGCGCTATCTGCCTTTTTAGATAACCATATCCATCAAGGAAATGAATTGAAAATTGATGCCAGACGTGTTATTTGGAAGCGTGTGGTTGACTTGAATGACCGTGAATTGCGTCAGGTGATTGTTGGCTTAGGTGGACCAATCCAGGGAGTACCAAGAGAGGATGGCTTTGACATCACCGTTGCTAGTGAAATCATGGCGATTTTATGTTTGGCAACTGATTTAGATGACTTAAAGGCGCGGCTAGCACGAATCGTCATTGGGTATACTTTTGACAGAGAACCTGTAACTGCAGGTGACTTAAAAGTAGAAGGCGCTCTTGCTTTACTTCTAAAAGATGCGTTGAAACCAAATTTAGTTCAAACAATTTATGGCACACCTGCGTTTATTCATGGTGGACCATTTGCAAATATTGCTCACGGATGTAATAGTATTTTAGCGACTAAAACAGCTTTAAAATTAGCTGATTACGTGGTTACGGAAGCTGGCTTTGGTGCAGATTTGGGCGCGGAGAAGTTTCTTGATATCAAAGTCCCTAACTTGAAAAAAGCGCCAGATGCAATTGTAATTGTTGCAACGATTCGCGCATTAAAAATGCACGGGGGGAGACAAAAGTCAGAACTACTTGAAGAAGATTTACCTGCTTTGAAAGCCGGTTTTGTTAATTTGAAACGCCACATTGAAAATATGCGTTCGTACAATATCCCTGTAATCGTGGCAATCAACGAGTTTGTTACGGATACGAAAGCAGAATTTGCATTGTTAGAAGAGTTATGTGAAAACCAAGGTGTCTTAGCTAAACGTGTCAGTGTATGGGAACAAGGCGCGCTTGGTGGTGTGGATTTAGCAAAAGCTGTAGTGGAACTAATTGCTGAACAAGCAGCTGATTATCAACCGTTATATCAATCAACTGCGACGATTTCGGAAAAAGCAGAGACAATCGTCAAAAAGATTTATGGTGGACAAGGCGTTCAATTTAGTAAAAAAGCGCAGAAACAAATCGAGGAGTTTGAGAAAAATGGTTGGAGTGGCTTGCCAATCTGCATGGCAAAAACCCAGTATTCATTTTCAGATGATCCAACGTTGCTTGGCGCACCAACTGATTTTACGATTACGATTCGAGAATTTGTTCCCAAATTAGGTGCTGGCTTTTTAGTAGCACTCACAGGTGACGTGATGACGATGCCAGGATTGCCAAAAAAACCTGCAGCGTTAAACATGGATGTAACGAATCAAGGAGAAGTGATCGGTTTGTTTTAATGATAAACGGATGATTCAAAAGAAGTGGGAGGTATGGCAAAACTTTTGTCATACCTCCTTTTTCTGAAGTTACGGTGTTCCCCGAGCAACTTCTCTAAATAACTCTCAACTGTTCAAAAATATGAAAAGCTATTTTTTTCAGTTGCTCTTTATTTTTTCGAAGCTGACCGCTTGGAGTCACAACCTTATCTAAGGTATTTTCTTTTTCATTGTTGTGTTTTAAGTTATACTAAAGCATAATAGGAGGGGCATTATGAAAATAAAATTCACCAGAAAAACTGGTTTTTATGGAATGGGCAGTTCTATTCGACTACAAATTAATGGAAAGTCTGTTTACTTAAATCAGCAAGACAGCGTGGAAGTAGAAGCAACCGTTCCACTAACGATGCAAGTCACGTTTTTTTGGTTAAAAAGTCCAGTTTATCAAATTGCATTGCCAAAAGATGCGTACGTTATTACGATGAACTTACTCCTGCTGCAATTGTATCCGGTACTCTTTTTTTTCACGAGTTTAAGTGCCATTTATTTTAATAATTTATTCTATAGCTTGGTAGCTGTGATTGGAATGATTGGTTTCTTTTTCTTCATTAAGAACCAAGCTTATGTCATCAAGGAGGACCCTAGCAAATATGAGTAACTCTGATGTGTTTTTAAGTAGCTTCAATCGTATTGAAAAATGGATGCGTGAGGAAATGGGAAATACCCGTAATATGGGCTTTACCGAATTAGTGCGCCGATTGGCTCGCAAAAAAGGGTCAATGGTCCGTAAATATGAAGAAGATTTATTTCAGATGGCGCAATTAAGGAACGCAATTGTTCATGAAAGAATTGCTGAAGACTTTGTCATTGCAGAGCCAAATGAGTGGGCAGTTGACAAGATCCAAGTCATTGAAGAGGCATTGATTCGTCCAGCCACGGTGTTGCCGAAGTTTGCAAAGAAAGTGACTGGTTTTGATAAAAATATTCCTTTACTAGATTTGCTAGAGACGATTGCTCAAAAGCGTTACTCTCAATTTCCACTGTATAATAAAGGGAAATTTGAAGCATTGATTACTTTACGAGCAATCGGATTTTGGTTGGCTAAAGAAAGTCAACAAGGAGTGATTGACTTAACACGGAAGCAAGCGAAAGATTTGATTATTGGTGATGGAAAATATACAAATTATCAATTTGTTTCTGCGAACACGAAAATATACGAAGTTGAGTTGATGTTTCGTGAGCAAGGGACGCTAGAGGCAGTGTTGATTACAAAAGATGGAAACCCTGATGGCAATTTATTAGGGATTATTCGACCAAGAGATATTTTTAAACAAGTAGAAAAGGATTGATCGTGTGTTAGTTATATATTGGATAATGAGTGGCGCTTTGATTGCAATAGATCAATGGGTCAAATGGTGGATTACAAGCAACTTAGCATTAGGAGAAACCCAACCAATCATTCCTGGTGTCTTATCGCTAAACCATATTCGGAATACGGGAGCAGCTTGGAGCATGCTAGAGGGAAAAATGTGGTTCTTTACTGTGGTAACAATTGTTGCTGTGGTAGCAATCGTTTATTTAATGATTAAAAACAGGCAGACAGCAAGTCGTTGGTTTATGACTGGTTTGGCATTGATTTTAGCAGGCGCGATTGGAAACTTTATTGATCGTGTGCGTTTAGGTTATGTAGTGGACATGTTCCAAACAGATTTTATGAACTTTCCGATTTTTAATGTCGCTGATATTTCATTAGTTTGTGGCGTGATTTGTATATTGATATATATTATTTTAGATGAAAAGGATCAAGTGAAAAAATGACAGAACTAAGAGCAACAATCGAACAAGAAACAGGACGAATTGATAAAGTCCTAACAGGCTTATTTCCAGATTATAGTCGTTCTCAAATCCAACTTTGGTTAAAAGAAGGCGTGGTTGCTGTAAATGGTCAACCCGTTAAAGCAAATTATAAAGTGAAAGCAAAGGATGAACTATTTGTAGAAATTCCCAAGCCAGAAACATTAGATGTCATCGCTGAAGATATTCCGTTAACAATTGTTTACGAGGACGAAGATGTCGCAGTTATCAATAAGCCACAAGGCATGGTTGTCCACCCTTCAGCTGGGCACAGCCATGGAACTTTGGTAAATGCGTTGATGTATCATGTCAAAGATTTATCTTCCATCAACGGTGTGATTCGCCCTGGAATCGTGCATCGGATTGATAAAGATACCTCTGGTTTGTTAATGGTTGCCAAGAATGACCAAGCACATGAATCATTGGCAAAACAATTAAAAGATAAAACTTCTTTACGAAAATACGTTGCGTTAGTTCATGGTGAGATTTCGCACGATAAGGGAACGATCAATGCGCCGATTGGCCGTTCAAAAGTCAATCGCAAGATGCAATCCGTTCGTGAAGATGGAAAATCTGCTGTTACTCATTTTACTGTGCTAGAACGTTTTGAAGGATTTACTTTGGTTGAATTAAAATTAGAAACAGGTCGTACGCACCAAATTCGTGTCCATATGCAATATATTGGTTTTCCTTTGGCAGGCGATCCTGTATACGGGCCAAAGAAAACTTTACCAGGAAATGGTCAATTCTTACATGCCCAGATGTTAGGCTTCACACATCCTGTTACCGGACAAGAAATGGTCTTTGAAGCACCACTTCCTGAAGTGTTTGAAAAAACTTTAGAAAAATTAAGAAAAAGCCATTGATTTTTTATGCTGGCAACGGTATAGTATTAACAACGAAAAGCTTAAACGAAAATTAAATAGTAGTCCTTTAAGTTTAGTCCCGTGAGGCTAAGAAGGGTGTGAGTAATCAACCATATGGTGCGCTATATGTGTGATGCTCAATGACGAAGTATAGCTAACAGTGCAACTGTATTAGCTATCTATGAACGTACCAAATTGTACAATCAGTCTAAACATACCTCCTGTCCTCTTAGGGCAGGAGTTTTTTTATGCAAAAAAATGGAGGGAAACAGTATGCAAACCAAAGAAGTAGTCGATCAAGTAACAATGAAACGAGCATTGACACGAATTACTTATGAAATCATCGAAAGAAATCACAGCATTGAAGACATCGTCTTAGTGGGAATCAAAACACGAGGAATTTATATTGCTGCTCGAATTGCCGAACGATTAAAACAGTTGGAAGACATCGAAGTTCCAGTTGGTGAGTTAGACATCACATTGTATCGTGATGATAAAAAAGAGCTTGCAGAAGGACCTGAGCTACATTCATCAGATGTGCCAGTTTCTTTAGAAGGAAAAGAAGTTATCTTGATTGATGACGTGCTTTACACAGGGCGTACGATTCGAGCGGCAATGGATGCCATCATGGATTTAGGGCGTCCAAGAAAAATTTCATTAGCTGTACTAGTTGATCGCGGTCATCGCGAACTACCAATTCGTGCCGATTATGTCGGGAAAAATATTCCAACATCAAAAGCAGAAGAAATTTTAGTAGAGATGCAAGAGCTTGACGGACAAGATCGTATCATGATTTTAAAAGAGGAAGAATAGGGGAAAAGATATGTCAGAGAAAAAAGAATTTCATAATGATAGTGTCGTATTAGACATTCATGACCGTCCAAAATTAGGTCATTGGGTTGGTTTAAGTTTACAGCATTTATTCACGATGTTTGGAGCAACAGTTTTAGTACCGATTTTAGTTGGAATCGATCCGGGGATTGCGTTAGTCAGTTCAGGATTGGGCACACTGGTTTACTTGTTTACAACAAAAGGAAAAATTCCAGCTTACTTAGGAAGTAGCTTTGCCTTTATTGCAGCGATGCAAATGTTGATGAAAACAGATGGTTATCCAGCAATTGCGCAAGGAGCAATCACAACTGGGTTGGTTTACCTGATTGTCGCTTTGATTATCAAAAAAATCGGTGCAGCATGGCTTGACCGAATCTTACCACCAATCGTTGTTGGACCAGTAATTATGGTTATCGGGTTGGGGCTAGCAGCAAATGCTGCAAACAATGCAATGTACAACAATGGTAACTACGATTTTAAATACATTGCCGTAGCGTTAATCACGTTAGGTTTGACGATTTTCTTCAATATGTTCTTACGCGGATTTCTTGGGTTGATTCCAATCTTATTAGGAATCGTGAGTGGCTACATCGTCGCCTTACTCTTTGGAATTGTTGATACACAACCGATTGCAGACGCAGCGTGGTTTGCTTTACCAAACTTTGAAATTCCATTTGTTCAATATGAACCAAAATTATATCTAGGTGCGATTACAACAATGGCACCAATCGCATTTGTAACAATGACAGAACATATTGGTCATTTGATGGTGCTGAACAAATTAACTCGCAGAAACTTCTTTGAAGAGCCTGGATTGCACAAAACATTAATGGGTGACGGATTAGCACAGATCGTTGCAGCGTTTGTCGGTGGCCCTCCAGTTACAAGTTATGGAGAAAACATTGGCGTACTAGCAATCACACGAGTGCATAGCGTCTTCGTGATTGGCGGAGCAGCATTCTTCGCGGTTATCTTGGGATTTGTTGGAAAACTAAGTGCCTTAATCTTAAGTATCCCTGGACCAGTTATTTCAGGAATCAGTTTTATCTTGTTCGGTGTTATCGCAGCTAGCGGGATGAAAATCTTGATTGAGAACAAAGTAGATTTCGATAAAAAGAAAAACTTGTTGATTGCAGCAGTCATCTTGGTTGTCGGTATCGGAGGCTTAGTCTTCCAAGTAGGAACATTCACGTTATCAGCAATGGCATTAGCAACTGTCCTTGGTATCATTTTAAATCTTATCTTACCAGAAACTTCACGTAGCGAAGAAAACTAGGAGGAAAATTCATGATCATCCAATCAGAACGTATCAGTTTAAAACATTTATTAACCGTTGAAGCACTAACAGACCAAGAAGTTATGGGCTTGATTCGCCGCGGGCAAGAGTTCAAACAAGGTGCAAAATGGACACCACAAAAGAGCCAATATTTTGCAACTAACTTATTTTTCGAAAATAGTACAAGAACACATAAAAGTTTTGATGTAGCTGAGAAAAAGCTTGGTTTAGAAGTAATCGAGTTTGAAGCAAGCACTAGCTCAGTTTCAAAAGGGGAAACACTTTACGATACCGTTTTGACAATGTCCGCATTAGGAGTGGATGTAGCAGTCATTCGTCATGGAGATGAAAACTATTATGAGGATTTGATTCAAAGCAAAACAATCCAATGCTCGATTATCAACGGTGGGGATGGCAGTGGTCAGCATCCAACACAATGTTTACTAGATTTGATGACGATTTATGAAGAATTTGGCCATTTTGACGGACTGAAAGTAGCCATCGTTGGTGACATTACACATTCACGTGTCGCTAAATCAAACATGCAAATGTTGAAACGCCTAGGCGCACAAGTTTTCTTCTCTGGACCAGAAGAATGGTATGACAATGAATTTGAAGTTTACGGACACTACTTGCCACTGGATGAACTACTCGACCAAGTAGATGTAATGATGATGCTACGAGTACAACATGAACGTCATGATGGAAAAGAAAGTTTCTCAAAAGAAAGTTATCATCAAGAACATGGCTTAAC
Organism: Enterococcus sp. C50; assembly: GCF_040887505.1. Lineage (NCBI taxonomy): Bacteria > Bacillati > Bacillota > Bacilli > Lactobacillales > Enterococcaceae > Enterococcus > Enterococcus sp. C50. The sequence goes on from NZ_JBFOFW010000001.1 coordinate 88,459, forward strand.
TGTTGAACGTGCAAAGAAGATGCAAAAACATGCAATCATCATGCACCCAGCACCTGTCAATCGTGACGTTGAACTAGCCGACTCATTAGTGGAAGGATTACAGTCACGAATCGTTCAACAAATGAGCAATGGCGTATTTGTCAGAATGGCAATTTTAGAGGCAGTACTAAACGGGAAAGCGTAAAAGTAGGAGGACGAAGACATGAAAACACTCATTAAAAACGGTCAAATCATTACACGAAAAAATGAAACAACACCTGCAGAAATTTGGATTGAAGAAGGGAAAATCAAAGCAATCGGTACTGGATTTTCTGAGACTGAATTTGATGAAGTGTTTGATGCAAAAGGACAACTCATCACACCGGGGCTAGTGGACGTACATGTTCATTTAAGAGAACCTGGTTTTACGTATAAAGAAACGATTGAAGCAGGAACGAAAGCAGCAGCACATGGCGGATTTACTACAGTGTGCGCAATGCCTAATCTAGATCCTGTGCCTGATACAGCTGAAAAACTAAGTCAAGTTTATGAAATCATCAAGCGAGATGCAGTTGTGAAAGTCTTACAGTACGCACCAATCACTGAAAAGTTGCGAAGTGAGGTTTTAGTTGATCAAGAGGCGTTGATTGACGCAGGTGCCTTTGCATTCACCAATGATGGTGTTGGTGTACAAACAGCAGGTACGATGTATCTAGCAATGAAGGAAGCTGCTAAAAATAATAAAGCATTGGTTGCCCATACCGAAGATGAATCCTTACTGTTCGGTGGCGTTATGCACGCAGGCGAAAAAGCCAAAGAATTGGATTTGCCGGGAATTTTAAGTGCAACCGAATCTTCGCAAATTGCGAGAGATTTAATTTTAGCGGAAGAAACAGGTGTCCATTACCACGTCTGTCACGTATCAACGAAAGAAAGTGTTCGTATTATCCGCGATGCGAAAAAAGCTGGTGTTCATGTAACAGCAGAAGTTTCGCCGCACCATTTGCTCTTGATTGATGAAGATATTCCAGAAGATTTTGGTTTTTGGAAAATGAATCCACCCCTACGTGGACGTGAAGATCGCGAAGCGCTGATTGAAGGATTACTTGATGGAACAATTGATTGCATCGCCACAGACCATGCACCTCATGGTCTAGAAGAAAAGAGTCAAAGCTTTTTAAATGCACCATTCGGAATCGTTGGAAGCGAAACAGCTTTTCAGTTGATTTATACTCATTTTGTTAAAACCGGCATTTTCACGCTGGAACAAGTGATTGAATGGCTAGCTGTTAAACCAGCAGAAATTTTTGACTTGAATGTTGGGACACTAACGATTGGCGCTCCAGCAGATATTGCAGTGTTTGATATCGAACACGAGTATAAAATTGCGAAAGAAGACTTCTTGTCAAAAGGTGAGAATACACCATTCGTTGATTGGACGGTCAAAGGGGAAACATTGTTGACATTCGTTGACGGAAAAATTGCTTGGCAAAAGGAGGTCTAGGAGCAGGATGGATCGATTACTGATTTTAGAAGATGGGACTGTATTTGAAGGGCAAGCCTTTGGAGCAGATGCAAATGTTTTTGGTGAAATTGTTTTTACAACAAGTATGACTGGTTACCAAGAAACGATTACAGATCAAAGCTTTAATGGTCAAATCATTACTTTTACGTATCCAATGGTTGGAAATTATGGCGTGAACCGAGATGATTACGAGTCGATTTCGCCGACTTGTAAGGGTGTTGTAGTGAAGGAACATGCGCGAGTGGCTTCAAACTGGCGCAATCAGATGACGTTAGATGCTTTTTTGAAACAAAAAGGGATCCCAGGGATTTCGGGAATTGATACAAGAGCTTTAACCCGTAAAATTCGCGAAGTTGGGACGATGAAAGCAAGTATTGTTGATGCAGGTGATAGTTTTGAACATGCATTTGATCAATTAAAAGCGACTGTTTTAGCAACGAATCAAGTCCAACAAGTGTCGACCAACAAACCTTATCCAAGTCCTGGCACAGGGCGAAATGTAGTTGTAATTGATTTTGGCTTGAAACATAGCATCTTACGTGAATTAAGCAAACGAAATTGTAACTTAACAGTCATGCCTTATAACACAGAAGCAAAAACGATTCTCGAACTTGCACCCGATGGCGTGATGCTGACAAATGGACCGGGAGATCCCAAAGATGTGCCTGAAGCAATCAAGATGATTCAAGAAATTCAAGGAAAAGTGCCGATTTTTGGTATTTGTTTAGGTCACCAATTGTTTGCACTAGCTAATGGTGCAGACACGTATAAGATGAAATTTGGTCATCGAGGATTAAATCATCCCGTACGAGAAATTGCGACGGGGAGAATTGACTTTACTTCACAAAACCACGGATACGCAGTTGATGAAAACACAATTGATCCGAATAAACTAATGGTCACTCATATTGAAGTGAACGATGGAACAGTGGAAGGGATTCGCCATCGCGATTACCCTGCTTTTAGTGTGCAATTTCACCCTGATGCAGCACCAGGACCACACGATGCACTACACTTATTTGATGAATTTATGGAAATGATGGATGCAGGAAGGGAGCAATAAGAATGCCAAAACGGACAGATATCAAAAAAATCATGGTGATTGGCTCAGGACCAATCATTATCGGTCAAGCGGCCGAATTTGATTATGCTGGAACGCAAGCTTGTCTTGCACTTAAAGAAGAAGGCTATGAAGTTGTTTTAGTCAACTCAAATCCTGCAACGATTATGACAGATCAAGAAATTGCGGATCAAGTCTACATCGAGCCAATAACATTAGAGTTTGTTTCACGCATTTTAAGAAAAGAACGTCCAGATGCACTGCTTCCAACTTTAGGTGGCCAAACGGGTTTAAACATGGCGATGGAACTAGCTGAGTCAGGAATTTTGGATGAACTTCAGATTGAACTTCTGGGTACGAAGCTTTCTGCAATCGACCAAGCAGAAGATCGAGATTTGTTCAAAAAATTGATGGAAGACTTAAATCAGCCAATTCCCGAATCAGAAATCGTGACTACGGTCGAAGATGCCGTCGCTTTTGCGAATCAAATTGGTTATCCGATTATTGTTCGACCTGCATTCACCCTTGGAGGTACAGGTGGTGGAATGTGTGAAAATGAAGAAGAATTGCGAATCACTGCAGAAAATGGGCTGAGTTTATCACCTGTTACGCAATGCTTGATTGAGCGCAGTATTGCTGGATATAAAGAAATCGAGTACGAAGTGATGCGTGACTCAGCTGATAATGCGATTGTTGTTTGTAATATGGAGAACTTTGATCCAGTAGGTATCCACACAGGAGATTCCATTGTTTTTGCACCAAGTCAAACGCTATCTGATCACGAATATCAAACATTGCGTGATGCGTCACTTTCAATTATTCGTGCGTTGAAAATCGAAGGTGGTTGTAACGTTCAGCTTGCCCTTGACCCTCATAGCTTTAATTATTATGTGATTGAAGTAAATCCACGTGTTTCACGATCTTCGGCACTAGCAAGTAAAGCAACCGGCTATCCAATTGCAAAATTAGCGGCTAAAATCGCGTTGGGCTTGACTTTAGATGAAATGAAAAATCCAGTAACTGGAACAACTTATGCAGAATTCGAACCAGCGTTAGACTATGTCGTTGCAAAAATCCCACGTTGGCCATTTGATAAATTTGAAAATGGGGAACGTATACTGGGAACACAAATGAAAGCAACGGGTGAAGTCATGGCAATTGGACGAAATATCGAAGAGTCGTTACTAAAAGCCGTTCGCTCTCTTGAAATCGGCACACATCATCTTGAGCTTCCTGAATTGGCAAATGTGAATGAAGACCAGCTAACTGAAAAAATGGTTCGAGCACAAGACGATCGTCTGTTTTATGTTGCGGAGGCTTTACGCCGAGGCTATCCAATTGAGGAAATAGCTGAGTTAACAAAGATTGACTTATTCTTCTTAGATAAATTACTCCATATTATTGAAATCGAAACCCAATTACAAGCAGAGCCTTCCAATTTAAGGCTGTTGAAATTAGCAAAGAAAAACGGATTTACAGACAAAAAGATTGCACAATTATGGCAAACAACGCCAGAAAAAATTCGTGAACTTCGAAAAGAAAATCAGTTATTGCCAGTCTACAAAATGGTAGATACTTGTGCAGCTGAATTTGAATCAAATACGCCTTATTTTTATAGCTCGTATGAATTTGAAAATGAAAGTAGTCGCTCAGAAAAACCATCTGTGTTGGTACTTGGCTCTGGACCAATTCGAATTGGTCAAGGAGTGGAGTTCGACTATGCGACGGTTCATTCAGTAAAAGCAATCCAACAAGCAGGTTATGAAGCAATCATTATGAATAGTAATCCAGAAACAGTTTCCACAGATTTCTCAGTTTCAGATAAGTTGTACTTTGAACCACTGACTTTTGAAGATGTGATAAATGTGATTGAGCTAGAACAACCAATTGGCGTTATCGTTCAGTTTGGCGGACAAACGGCAATCAATTTAGGTGAGCCGTTAGCAAAAGCTGGTGTGAAAATTTTAGGAACTACGATTGAGGATTTGGATCGAGCAGAAAACCGTGATTTATTTGAACAAGCGTTGCAAGAACTAAAGATTCCACAGCCACTAGGAGATACAGCAACAAGTAAAGAAGAAGCTGTAAAAATTGCAACGATGATTGGTTATCCTGTCTTAGTTCGTCCAAGTTATGTGCTTGGCGGACGGGCAATGGAAATCGTAGAAAATCAGCGTGACCTAGAGGATTATATGGAGCATGCCGTGAAAGCCTCGCCTGAACATCCTGTTTTGATTGACCGCTACTTAGTGGGCGGTGAATGCGAAGTTGATGCGATCTGTGATGGAGAAACTGTCTTGATTCCTGGAATCATGGAACATATTGAGCGTGCGGGGGTCCATTCAGGTGACTCAATGGCGGTATACCCACCACAAACATTATCAGAAGAGATTAAATCGACAATTGAAGATTACACGAAACGATTAGCTTTAGGACTAAACTGTATTGGAATGATGAATATCCAATTTGTGATCCATGAAGAAAAAGTCTATGTGATCGAAGTCAATCCCCGTGCGAGCCGTACTGTACCATTTTTAAGTAAAGTAACTGGGATCCCAATGGCACAAGTAGCAACCAAAGCCATTTTGGGCCAAAGTTTGCGGGAATTAGGTTATGAAACAGGTCTTTATCCTGAAACCGAAGATGTCCATGTAAAAGCACCTGTCTTTTCATTCACGAAGCTACAAAAGGTTGACACGTACTTAGGACCTGAAATGAAATCAACTGGTGAAGTCATGGGCTCCGATCGAAACTTAGACAAAGCTTTGTATAAAGCCTTTCGAGCTGCTGGGTTAAATCTACCAGATTATGGTGCAGTCCTCTTTACGATTGCAGACGAAACAAAAGAAGAAGCATTGGGCTTAGCTAGACGCTTTGCAGAGATTGGTTACAGTTTGCTAGGTACGAAACATACAGCCGAATTTTTCCGTAACAACGGGTTAATTGTTACGACAGTAGCGAAAATTTCAGAAACAACAACAGAGGAAAACGTTGTCGATATCATTCGAACAGGAAAAGCACAAGTAGTTGTGAATACGATTGATAAAGACCGTGGGAATGCGTCAAAAGATGGCTTTATTATCCGACGTGAATCAGTTGAACATGGTGTACCACTCTTTACTTCACTTGATACAGCAGATGCAATCGTTCGAGTGATGGAATCACGTGCGTTTTCAACAAAAGCAATTTAAAAAGGTTCGCATCATTCACTTAGCTCCGCTGAAGTAACTGACAAGTAACAGAATCCTTTTAGCTGGTTCTGACTAGTTGTGAGTTGCTCTGAGGAGCTGTTTTATGGAAAAATAGGTTGAGTATAAAAACGGCTTCATCAATGAGTTTTAACAAAGTCGATAAGTATAGGAGTGTGGATATGAAACAAGAAGTTATGGAAATCATTCAACAAAATCAGTTAGCACCACGAATTTTCGAACTGACACTAAAGGGTGAATTAGTTCAAGAGATGAAGCGTCCGGGTCAATTTATTCATATCCGTGTTCCTAGAGAAGACTTGTTATTACGTAGACCAATTAGTTTAAATAAAATCGATCCAAGTACGAATACTTGTCGAATCATTTATCGTGTAGAAGGTGACGGAACTAAATCATTTTCAACGTTGACTACAGGTGATACGCTGGATGTGATGGGACCACTAGGAAATGGGTTTGATTTAACGGGATTACAAGCTGGAGATTGTGCATTCATCGTTGGCGGTGGTATCGGGATTCCACCATTATGTGAATTATCTCATCAACTAAAAGCAAAAGGTGTCAAAGTCAAGCACTTTTTAGGTTTTGCATCAGCAGATGTTATGTACTATGAAGAAAAGTTCCAACAACTTGGAGAAACAAAAATTGCTACAGATGATGGCTCGGCAGGCGTCCAAGGAAATGTTGGTAATCTTTTGTTAGCAGAAGAAAATAAAAAACCAGACGCAGTGTTTGCTTGTGGTGCGAATGGAATGCTTAAGGCGGTCGAGCACTTTTTCCACGATCATCCTAATGTCCAGCTTTCTTTAGAATCACGCATGGCATGTGGAATCGGTGCTTGCTATGCTTGTGTATGCCACAAGGCAGAAGATGAAACGAAAAGTGTGAAAGTCTGTGATGAAGGTCCGATTTTCAAAGCAGGAGAGGTGATTCTATGACACAACCATCATTAGCAGTAAAAATACCAGGACTTGATTTAAAAAATCCAATCATGCCTGCTAGCGGCTGTTTTGGTTTTGGAAAAGAATATGGACAGTACTATGATTTGAATCAATTAGGTTCAATCATGGTTAAAGCAACGACACCACAAGCCAGATTTGGTAACCCGACACCTCGTGTTGCTGAAACCCCTTCAGGTATGCTAAATGCAATCGGCTTACAAAATCCCGGACTAGAAACCGTGATGAATGAGTTATTACCTGAATTAGAAAAATATCCTGATTTGCCAATCATTGCCAATGTAGCAGGCGCATGCGAAGAAGACTATGTGGAAGTCTGCGGTAAAATTGGTGATGCGCCTAATGTGAAGGCAATCGAATTAAACATCTCTTGCCCCAACGTGAAGCACGGAGGTATTGCGTTTGGAACAGATCCTGATGTCGCTTTTCAACTAACACAGGCGGTAAAGAAAGTTGCTAAGGTTCCAATCTATGTCAAATTATCGCCCAACGTTACTGATATCGTCCCTATTGCTTTAGCAATTGAAGCAGGTGGAGCAGACGGGTTTACTATGATTAACACACTCTTAGGAATGCGCATTGATTTAAAGACAAGAAAACCGATTTTAGCGAATCAAACAGGTGGTCTATCAGGTCCCGCAATCAAACCAGTTGCGATTCGCTTAATCCATCAAGTCGCAGGCGTCTCTAAATTACCAATTATTGGTATGGGTGGTGTTCAGACGGTTGATGATGTATTAGAAATGATTATGGCGGGTGCAAGTGCAGTCGCAGTTGGAACCGCCAATTTTACAGATCCCTACGTTTGCCCAAAATTGATTGATGCTTTACCTCAGCGAATGGCTGAGTTAGGTATCGCATCATTGGAACAACTTATTCAAGAAGTTAGAGAGGAGCGTCAACAATGAATCAGCGACCGATTATTGCCTTAGATTTTTCAAACCGAAACGAAGTAGAACAATTTTTACAATTATTTCCTGAGGAGGAAAAGTTGTTTGTTAAAATTGGGATGGAACTCTTTTATCAAGAAGGGCCAGCGATTGTCCGTTGGCTGAAAGAATCAGGACATGATGTATTTTTAGATTTGAAATTACATGATATTCCCAATACAGTTGAAAAAGCAATGCGTGGCTTAGCAAAGTTAGGCGTTGATATCACTTGTGTACATGCCGCCGGAGGAATCCGAATGATGGAGGCTGCGATGCGTGGTTTAGCATCAGGAACACCGGAAGGAAAACAACGACCCTTATTATTAGCAATTACTCAGTTGACTTCGACAAGTGAAGAAGAGATGCATAATGATCAGCTGATTGAAGTTCCTTTAGAAGAAAGTGTGATCCATTACGCTACTTGTGCACAAGTAGCAGGATTAGATGGCGTAGTTTCTTCAGCACTGGAAGTAACTAAAATCAAAGATGCTACAAATTCTGAATTTGTCTGCTTAACACCAGGCATCCGACCACAAGGAGCAGACATCGGTGATCAAACGCGAGTGGTAACTCCCGGACGAGCAAGAGAAATTGGAGCAACTTTCATTGTAGTTGGGCGCCCAATTACACAAGCAGAAAATCCTTACGAAGCTTACCAAACAATAAAAAACGAATGGAGCTAACACGAATGACTGTCGAAAAATTAATTGCAAAAGACTTATTAGAAATTGAAGCAGTATTTTTGAACCCAACACAACCATTTACTTGGGCAAGTGGATTGAAAAGCCCAATTTATTGTGATAATCGTATCACGATGAGTTATCCTAAGGTTCGTCGGGAAATAGCAAATGGTTTAGCCAAAAAGATTAAAGAAGAGTTTCCAGAAGTCGAAGTAATTGCTGGAACAGCCACAGCAGGTATCCCTCATGCTGCTTGGGTTGCAGATATCCTTGATTTACCAATGGTTTATATTCGCAGCAAAGCGAAAGATCATGGAAAAGGAAATCAAATTGAAGGTCGGATTTTTGAAGGTCAAAAAATGGTTGTCATTGAAGATTTGATCTCAACTGGTGGCAGTGTGTTAGAAGCTTGTGAAGCAGCAACACGTGAAGGTGCTGATGTGCAAGGTGTAGCAGCAATCTTTACTTATGAGCTACCCAAAGGATTAACTAATTTTGCTCAGGCGAAAATGCCTTTGGTCACGTTGACTAACTATTCAACATTAATTGAAACAGCACGTGAAGCAAACTACATCAATGAAGAAGAATTAAATTTACTGAAAAGTTGGAAAAAAGATCCAGAAAACTGGAATGCATAACAAAAAGACGATAACAACTATTTTCATAGTGTTGTCGTCTTTTATAGTATCATTAGTATTTTGCTAAGTTTGACGGTAACTGAAATCGTTCAATAATGGGCTTGATTTCATACAACGATTCAATTGAAGCTTCACGAGAAGACAAATAATGATTCAAGACACCCACGATTCCATTTGCAATAAAAATCGCTTCCGTTGTTTGTGCTTGATCGTTTGTTGCTGTAAAAGTCAAGATATGTTGTTTTAGGTAATCTGTAAATAGACCATGCTTATCAGAAGCAATCAACATTCGATACGTTTCCTGGTTCTCTACGATGAATTGAAAAGTTTTTATTAGTAGATTGTCTGTTTCCGCTGTTTCTGTTTGACAATAAGTAACTAGTTCTTGAATTGATTGTTGGATCATTTTTTCTAAAAGATCATATTTATCTAAGTAATTTAAGTAAAATGTCCCGCGATTGATATCTGCTAGTTCACAAATCTCGCTGACTTTTACTCGTTCGATGTCTTGCTTTTTTAGCAATTGGAAAAAAGCTGTTTGAATAGCTGTTTGTGTTTTACGCACTCGTCGATCCATGTGATTCTCCTGTCATGTTAAGTGATTTGTTCGTTAATCAACAGATTGTCATTTTTGATGATTGATTGCTGACTTTGGTCTGTTTATTATACTGGATGTTCGTTGAATTATAAACAGGTGTTCATAAAAGGAGAAAAAATGAAACTATTAATTTATGATGCAGGTATTCAAGGAAGCTATCTTGCACATATTCTTGCGAAAAATAAAGAGAATGAAGTAACGATACTTGCCAGAGGAAAGACGAAGGAGCATTTAGAAACAAATGGGCTTGAATTAAAACATGTTATTCAGAAGAAAAGAACAGTGGATATAATCAAAATAATTTCAAAGCTAGAACCAACAGATAAGTATGATTTGATTTTTGTCACAATGAAATACAATGATTTTGATTCTGTGATTGAACCGATTGCTAGGAATCACAGTCAGCGAGTGATTTTTGTTGGCAATCAAATGAATCCAGAATTATTAAAAGAAAAAATCGTTCAAAAAAATCCAGCTAAGCAAGTCTTTTTTGGTTTTCAAAATACTGGTGGAACAAGGGAAGGTAACTTAATTACAATTTTACGTTTCAATGGAGGCAAAATGAAAATCTATCTTGATTCCAATGAGTTCGAAATGACTCAGCTTTTGAATCAAGTCTTTGCTCGAACAAATTATCAATGGCAATCAGATCCAACTTTACCTGACTGGCTGAAAAGCCATGCCGCATTGATTATGGTACTGAATAGCTTAGATCTTATTTATCGAAAAAAAATGAAAAATAAACAAGAATTAACTCGCTTATTTTCCATAACGGCTTCAGCATTTAAAGAAGCGTTTACTGTCTTAGAAGAAAACGGATATCCGATTGTGCCGAAGATTCAGAAAAATTTATTGCAAAATGAATTTTTGACGAAAATTGGTTTGAGACTAATGTATGCTACACCATTGATGGCATCAGCTCAGGGAAGTTATACAGAAATCGAGTTGATTATTTGTTCCTTTGAACGGCTTAAAAAAGAAACGGGAACAAAAACACCGAATCTTGATCAATTAATTAAAATCACTGCTCAAGTGAACGAGCGAAAGAGTGTTATCAAAAAGTTTTGATATATTTATTCCGAAAAGTGGAAACGACTCAATAAAAAAGAAAAAAATTAATAAAAAATTGCAACTAATTCTTTAACTCGGCTAACTCATTGAAAAATTATTCGTGCAAGTATTTTTTGTGGAATTTGTGCTAAATAAAAATTAAAAAGCAGCAAATCTAGTTCTTTGTAATTGCATGATGCGAAGAGTAAATGCTATGATTGTTGGAAAAGTATGGAGGAGAGATGGCAATATGGGCTTAAATGAATACCTTTTAGGATTAAATAATTTAGAAAAAATTATTCGTGCGCCTGGCTTCTTCAAGCACACAGAACACACGGTGGCGGCACATTCGTTTCGAGTAGCATCAATTGCACAAGTTTTAGGCGATATTGAAGAAGCTAATGGACAGACGATTGATTGGAAACTGTTATATGAAAAATCTTTGAATCATGATTATACAGAACGCTTTATTGGTGACATCAAAACACCTGTGAAATATGCAAATAAAGAACTACGAGGGATGTTACAAACAGTTGAAGAAAAAATGACTGATGAATTTATTAATCAAGAAATCCCAGAAGAATTTCAAGAAATTTATCGTCGTCGCCTATTTGAAGGAAAAGATGACACGATTGAAGGAGAATTGCTAGCAATCGCGGATAAAGTAGATTTGCTGTATGAATCATTTGATGAAATCAGCAAAAATAATCCTGAAAAAGTTTACCGAGAAATGTTTATTGAATCGATTTTAACAATTAAAGAATTCGATCATCGAGCAAGTGTAAATTATTTCTTTGATTTTATTTTTCCAGAACTATTGAACCAAGAATTTTTCGGAAAAGAAGAGTTTCTAGCAGATATTTCTGCCGCTTTACAAAGAAAGAAACGAACGAACTAACTTTTATGGAAAGACTCAGGAGGACGTAAGCGTTGAAAAAAAATATGGATGTTGAATGGGGCTACTCGGGAGAGCGAGGGCCAGAGCACTGGGCAAGTTTATGTGATTGGTTTGCAAAAGGAGCAGAATTTTCTTTGCAATCACCTATTCCACTTGTTACTTGCCAAGAAGTAAGTGATGTGAAAGAAACGATTTCTTTCCATTATCAATGTCAAAAATTCACAGATAAAGAATTTAAAAACACGATCCACTTAGTACCATTTGACCAAATCAGTTATGTCAAATATCAAGGTGAAGAATTTTATTTGACAGATATCCACTTCCATCTGCCTTCTGAGCATATTATCAATGGAAAACACGAAGACATTGAATTTCATTTTGTCCATACGAATCAGCGTCAAGAAAACTTGGTTGTTGGAGTTATGTATGAGTTGCGACATGAGGATGGCTGGTTTTATGATCGGAATCACGAAGAACGCTGGGACTTAGCAGCGCATGAACATTGGATGAATCCAATCGTATTTTTCCCTGAAAAGAAGAGCCACTATCATTATGTTGGCTCATTAACGACACCCCCAACTGCAGGCCCTATTCAGTGGTTTGTTATGGATCAAGTTGGGCAGTTAAATCAAGACTTCCTGACTCCATTTAAAGGACAGTATGCGCAGCCTAATAATCGTCCGCTACAAGCACTTAATGATCGGAAAATCGACTATTTTGAGGAGTCAAATACATGAATATCCAACAAATGAAGTATGTGATTGCTGTTGCGAATAATGGTAGCTTTCGAGAGGCTGCTAAGAAGTTATTCGTTTCGCAACCTAGCTTGTCTACCGGAATCAAAGAATTAGAAACTGAATTAGGAATCAGTTTATTTACTCGTACAAATCGAGGCGCGTATTTAACAGAAGCAGGACAAGATTTCTTGCAACGTGCAGAAAAAATTTTGGTTCAATTAGAATCACTTGAAAGTTATTATCAAACAAGTGAAACACGCGAAATGTTTTCTGTGGCTTCTCAACACTATGATTTTTTAGGGCCACTGATTGCCAAAATGATGGCAGAATTCAATCAAGAAATCAAACAATTCAGAATCATGGAAACGACTACTGCAAAAGTGATTGAAGAAGTGAGAGAACAGCATAGTGAAGTAGGCGTGCTATACATGAACGAAAAAAACCAAGCTGGAATCATGCGCTATTTACAGCAAGGTGAGCTAGTTGCCAGAACGATTCATACGTTCTCTACACATATTTTTTTGAGACAAGGACATCCACTAGCAAAACAGACGAAAATCCATAGAAAAGAATTGTTAGCTTACCCTCAAGTACGCTTTACTCAAGATGGCAATAATTTTCCTTATTTTTACGAAGATCTGATTGAGATACCTGCACAAGAATCAGTTGTTTATACCAGTGATCGTGGGACACTGATGAACTTAGTACTAGAAACAGATGCTTATGCTTCTGGATCTGGAATTGTTATTGGTGGTATCAAAGATCAAATCAAACTTATTCCATTAGCAGATAGTCAACCAAATCAACTCTGCGTCATTCATTCTGGTAAACGTACGTTGAGTGTAGAAGCACAGCGATTTATTCAAGGTTTAACGGATATACTAACAAGTGAATTAGTAAATAAAAAATAAGTTAGTTATCATTATGAAAAAAGCAACTTCAATTTCCGAAAGCGAGCGTCCAAAGTTAGATTGCTAGTCTAACCTTGGACGCTCGCTACATTTGAAGTTGCTTTTTTATTATGTCTTTAGCCCCAGTTACATTCTTAGATCGTGTGAATGTAACGGGTAGGTGGGTTGATAGTAAAAAGTTCTATTAAAAATCTCTTTAGTCTCGTTAAAAGTCAGTTGTTTAGAGTATATAACAATGAAAGAGGTTGAACAGCTTTGTCCATACAAGGTGATGATGATTGAATCATGTTAAGTGTTAACAGATAGAAACATAATTCTCCTGTTAGATTCCTATTTTTTACAAATCATATAGCTTATGGAAATGGCTACTGTTTCTTTCTATCATCAATTTTTTCTATAAATTTTTGTTGGATGAGCGAAATAAGATCTATCCACCTATTCGAGTTGTTGATGGAATCCAGGTAGAAAAGTATTTGGTCAGTTGATTTTTTTTCAAAACTATCTGTGATTACGATATCAGCTTCGGAAAAATTATTTGTAAAGACAATATTGTTGGTGTTGAAAATTGTTTGGATACGTTTCTCAATAACGTATACGGCTGTAAAGACTTTGGACATTTGAATATATAATTTTAGGGTGGTACTTTTTTTAAAAGAAGAAACAGTGTAAAGCAATGCGGCGATATAATTTTCTAGTGCTTTATCTTCAAAAAGTTCCGCGATTTCTTTTTTGATGCGATTCATATAATCATCATTTTTATTAATATTTAAGTGTGGAACAGGAATCATCAATTCTAAGAAAAGAACGTACTTATCACCAATCAGAGAATAGAGAATATTGAAAATCGTTAAATAATACAAATAGATACCGTTTTCGTTAGCACTGATAGGTTCCAAGAAAACATTTGAAAATTTTGAATATATTTCATTTGCTAGTCGACAAGCAGGGTGATCAAATTCTTGGAATTTTCTTCCTAAATTAATTTTTGTTTCAGAGGAGATCAAATCGGACAGAAAAATTCTTGCGAAAAAGTTGAGATATAGCTTCTCTGAATCTGCTACATTTTCTGAAAGATTTTCAAACGGACTTTTATTAAATAGTTTGGTTACATCGTAGCTCTCTTGAAAAAGTTTCAGTAGGTCATAGAGCGAATCATCAGGGTCAATAACTAGAAAGTTATCATTTAAAAAGCGTTGTTGCACTATTTCACTAAATAAATACAATGCATGATTTTTGGTTAAAGAAATTGCAGAATTACTATTATCAAAATTTACGATTGGCGTTGTGGAATCAAATGGCCACTCCATTCCTTGAAAATTATCTTGCAAGATTGTATATGAAAACATGCGAAGACAAATTTCGTTTCCTTTAAGAGAGTAGATTTGATTTGTACTGTTGACAGATAAATCAAATTGAGAAAGATAACCATTCAATTGTGAACAGAGTTTCAGTAAATATGCTTCCGAGATAAATAAATGATCGAGAATTTGTTGCTTTGAAATACTGTAATTTGTAAGCAATAAGACACAGAGCCTAAAAAGAGTAGAGTTATTGGAGAGCGCAAGTTTTAGCTGATAAAAATAAGTGATGATATTATCTGAAAACATTGGGTTTATCGAGATGATGCCTTGATTATTTGAAATAATAAGATCATTTTCATTTTTAGTATGCTCAACGAAGTAGTTGTTCAATTTAATGATATCACCTTTGATCGTTAATTTTGGAATAGCTATTTCTTCTGATAGAAGCGTCAAGGTAGTACTTTTATTAGTAAGTATTATGTGTAAAATAATGAGTTCGCGCTCAAAATGATTTGAAATAATCATAGTATGCCTCGTTTCTATTTTGATATTTCTATTTGATAAGAGAAGAACGATGTCTAAAGATATCTATCGTTTTTACGGTGAGATAGAAACCTATAAATAATGCTCTTTTATTGAATATTGAACTGTGAAAAATGGTTGTTACAGGTCAATTGATTTTTTGTATCATTATCGTTATTAATTTAGCTTATTTATCAGACTGATTATACCGTGTATATTTTATAGAAAAACATTTCTTTAAGAACATCTTCAAAGTAAAAAGATGGATTAACTCATATACTTGTTTTATTTAATGTTATCTCATAATACAATAGTACTTCTTTTCTTTAGGAATCGTCTAGTCAAAAAAGCATACTTTTTGATTGATTCAGCTTGTTTTCCAAGTATCATTTTTCCATAAAATGAGAAAAATATTTATTTGTAGTAGTTGCATATACAATTTTAGTCTACCGCTCTACCTGATTTGTATTGTCTCAATTGTCAGATAAGATGATAGAATTTTTATTGAACCTACTTGTTATTTGTTATGTGACATTTTTAAAATAGGAGGCTTAATTCTATTTACGCGTTTCTTTTATTTATAGACAAAGATCGATGAAAGAACGACTACTTAACCAAGCTAACTGTTATGTAACTGAAATAGTAAAGAAGGTTCTAAAGAAAAGAGGAAAGAGGCGATTTAGAATGATTAAAAAGTTGTTAGTAAGTACTTTGATTCTTGGAGGAGTAGTTGCTTTTGCACCAACAAATGTAAGTGCATGGACTAGTGGAGATATTGATCCTAGTGATACACCACAAGTTGTCGACGGTGTCGAAACTGGAGATGTAGCTGTAAATGGTTGGATTGGTGAGTGGGATGAAACAGATCCAGGGTCACCAACTGATCCTGAAGATCCATCAACTATTAATGTTACGATTCCTACAAAAGTTTTATACGCTAATAGCGTAGATGGCCAGGGTGCACCGACGGCTAGTATTATTTCACCAATCTATAAAATTGAAAATAATTCGACTACAACTAAGTTGAGTATTGCGGTGGCTAATTTTGCTTCAAAAAATGCAGTGGATGTTAAGCAAGATTTGTCAATAAAAGCTTCCAATGGTGCTGAAGTTGCATTACACAAAAAGACAGGTCAAATGTTGTCTAAGAAAACCTATTTAACTTCACTTGGAACAGATGCAGTTGATACATTTACATTCGTAGGTTCTGTTGATCCAAGTTATTTTCCAGCAAGTGGTGATGCTGCATTACGTCCCGAATATCAAATGGGTCTACATTTTACTGCTATCAAGTAAGCATACTGTTGTAAGAGTCCTTTATGAGGAAACGTAATTAAAGAGGTGAAAGATTTTTTTCTCTCTTTTATTCACGAGTAAGGAGCGTTACATATGGATAATATCAATAATCAAGAAGAACAAAAAAGGAAAAGAAAATTAATTGTCTTACTATTTTTAGTAATCCTCCTTTTAGCATCAGGTATGACAGCATACTTTCTGAAGAATCGTTTTTTTACGGAGCCCAGAGTAATTAGTGGGTTGCCTGAGTTAGAAACAGGTCTTGAAGTGATGAGCGATGAACAGATGTTGAAATTCATGCAGTCAGAAGTAGATAAAGACAAGATCAATATTAACTTGAAGCATGAGATTTCAGTCTCTAAAGAAACGAATGTTGCCCAACTTGCAGTGAAAAATAAGCCAACAAATGCGTACAGTATTCAAGTGGAGTACTTATTGAAAGAGGGGAATGAACAACTATATAAATCTGGTTTGATTCCCACAAATCGCCAACTATCTGAAGTAAAGCTGAAAAAAAGTTTGTCGGAAGGTAGTCATGAAGTAATGATTATCTATACGATTTTTGATGAGGAAAAACAGATTAATCAATCGACTATTGATGGCGTTCTGTATGTCAGCTAACGGAAGAGATTTCATAGTTAGGAATGGTGGTGAAGAACTGGGGAGATAGAAGATGAAAAATAAATCTAAAATAATTATTTGTTTCATGCTAGGCTCGGTTCTGTTCGGAAATTTTTCTCAAATCATCAATGCCGGCAGTTCAGCAGTATGGGCACAAGAAAAAAATAAAAGTCTAGAACCAATTCAAACTGAAGAAGAACCTGTACCAGTTAAATCAGGTGAGGACCAAATAGAGTCTGAAGAAACAACAGAGGCAATCCAAAGTCAAGAAAAAGTCAGCTTGAACGAAGAAAGTAATCAAGTAGAAAACGAAGATACTTCACACTCTGCTACATCTTCTGAAGGACAGTCAACTGAAAATGAAAATAATATGGAAGTTGACTCTACCAATGACTCTGCCAATAAGTATGCTGAATCAAAAGATGATAGGACAATTATTGCAGAAGCTATCGAACAAGAGATTATTTTGGTGACACAGCAAGCAGAGCTTGATATCACCAAAATGTACAAAAATGTAACATTGGATGATGGATCAGCTATTGATGCTTCTGACGTAGAGGCATATATTGTCGCAGCTCCCAAGTTTGATTCAATGGAGGCATCAGAAAGCCATATTCAACTTTCACTGACACGAAAATCCAATAACCAATCAACTACATTATGGGTGCCAATCAAGATGAAATGGGCGAGTACCATCCAGCTTCGAGGGTTAAGTGATTATACCGCAGGTGCATATACCTTGCGTCAGAAAGATGGCTCTTACTATATCCGTTCGAATTATGGGGAAACCGATTTCTATCGTGGTACAGGCGTGGACAATAGTTATCTTAGTACACCTTATCACTCAATTACTTTGTTAAGAGGATTGGGCAACATCGATCAGTTGAGTAACATCTACTACAAAGAAACAAAAGGTACTAATACTGCCAGAGATGTGGTAGAAGATTTTGGAACAGATGGGCAACAATCTGTTCAACTAGGTGATGTCGTCAAAATCTGGCATAGAGAACAAAAACGAAATTTCTATACGAAAGATGAGAAAAAAATTGCGTACTCAACTAAGGACGAAGACAGCACGTATTTCGCAATCACTGCTGATGGTTTTGTTCCTTATCGCTTAAATCAATTAGAAGTCAAAGAGTCAACGATTTTAATGAGCACAACGAATGAAGAGCTGGATCAGAAAAAAGACGATTTGCTTGATTTTCTTGGAATGAATGGAAATGGACTGAAAGTTTCTAAGATTACGCAATACCCAGACAGATCGAAGCCAGGAAAATCGACAGGTAAAGTTTTAGTCGAGGAAACCATTGGCGGAGTCAAGCTAAACTACGAATATGAAGTGACCTTTAATGTAACAGATGATCGACAAATCTGGGCAGATGTGGTTGAACAAACGATCGAGCTTGGAACATGGTCAGGAGAGATACCTGACGTCTCAAAGATGTTTACCAATGTACGTCTCGAAGATGGATCGGCAATCAATGCTTCTGAGTACACGGCGGAGATTACCTCAGTTCCTAGTTTCGATAATATGACGGTTACGGACAAAATTAGTGTGAAAATCACCCGTAAGTCAAATGGTACGGTGACTTATTTACAAGTGCCAATCAAAATGTCGTGGGGAAATACCATTCGACTTCGAGGCTATGATAATGGAACAAGTGGTGCGTATACCCTTCACAGAGTAGGCAACTCTTATTATATTCGCTCCAGCTATGGAGAAAACAAAAATTATAGAAGTAACGGTATCCATGAGTATCGTAAAGGAGCAACATATCAGTCAATCGCGTTACTAAGAGGAACCGGAAGAATTGACCAATTAAGTAGCACGTATTATATGGGCTTCAACGGTGAGGTTACTACTGATAAGGTAGTCAGTAGCTTTGGAACGAACGCACAGCAGTATGTTCAACTGGGAGATGTCGTCCAAATATGGCATAAGGAACAATGGCGAAATTCTTACATTAAGAATGGTAGCAATACTCAATATTCAGACATGGATGAAGGAAGCGTTTATTTTGCAGTAACGGCTGATGGTTTTATCCCGTATCGTTTGAATCGGTTGGAAGCAAAAGAAACAACAATCACGACCAAAACCACCAATGCGGAGTTAGATAAACAAGCAGGTGATTTGATTGATTTTCTTGGAATGAACGGGAATGGCTTGAAAGTGACCCAAATCACGCAATATCCAGATCGTTCACAAGCAGGAAAAACCACAGGGAAAGTCTTAGTGGAAGAAACAATCGCTGATGTAAAATTAAATTATGAGTATGAAGTGACTTTCAATGTGTTGGTTAATTTGTCGGCAGTTGGAAAAACGATTGCTGACATTCCTTTAGGGACAACGTTATCTGGCGCAGCTAAAGATTATGTTGATGTGACTGCCAGTCCTGAATCAGCAAATCAATTAACATTTGAATGGGTTGGTGAACCAATTAGCGGGACAACTGTTGGCCAGCATCAAGCAACTGTTCGTGTCACAAGCCCAACTTATCAAGTTTCTGTAGATGTCAAAGTTGACTACACTGTACTCTATGAGAATAGCATTGTCATAGGAAGCGACCCGAATATTGGTCTTAGTTTGCTGGATGAGGGTGGTATGCCCAAATTGAGCGCAACACCAGGAACACCAAAAACCAAATTAACACTACGCCCATTAGTCAATATTTATCGTGGTTCAATGACGGAACTAGTTTGTTCCTTACAAACAAATACTGTGTACCAAACGCCTGAAAATTTGTCAGATAACTGGAACCAGCAATTACAAGCAAGCGGTGCCCAATACGGTGACGTGCTATCAGCCTCAGCTGCACATAGAGATAAACCAACTTTACAACTTAATGGGGCAGAAACATATACGAGTCGAAATGAAGTGTTAGTGAAAGAAGCTGAAGGACAGACGGAGGCTTTCTATGAATTGACACCAAATGGTTATTCTTTATTACACGTTAATTGGTTGAAACCACAAGTGCAAGAAATTGAACAAGGGACGACAGAAGCAGAACTGGATCAACGAATCAATGAATTTCTTTCGACAGAAAACTATAATGAACTGTCAGTGAAAGAATTCGAAATGTATCCAGATACATCTAAACTTGGTGGAAGTATGGCTGTAATCAGTGTTGTCGAAACGTTGAAGAGCGGAAAAACATTTGCATATAGCCACACGGTACCATTTATCGTCAAAGCACCGAAGTTAACGCTGGCTGCAGATCTAACTGTTGAAAACCTGTCAAGAAGTGAGGAAGAAACCAATGTTGGTGATGAATTACTTTATGTTTACACGCTAACGAATAATAGCTCCGTTGCGTCACTTAAGTCGGGAAATCTTTCAATTGAGTTACCAGAGGGATTGGAAGTCGTGACACGAAGTGAACAAAATGTGAGTATTGATGAGCTAGCACCTGGTAAAACTTTTACTTATCAAGTAAAAGTAAAAGTGACAGATGCTGCGTTGAATCAAAATCCAGTAGTTAAAGTAACAGGAAAAGCAACAAATGAAAGTTCAGTCGAGCAAGATATTCCAGAAGCTTCAATCGAGGTTCCTGGGGGAATTGTTAACGAAATTGATACTTCGGAAATCAACCTAACAATACCAACAAAAATGAATTTTGGTTCAGACGAAGAAAAAATCATCTCACCTGTTTACAAAATGGAAAACAATTCAACTGTATCTGTCGAAGTCAAGGTTGAACAGTTTGCTGCCGACGAGAATTTAAAAGGAAAAGAGTTAGCCCTGAATCTCATTTCGAATAATAAAAAAATTGTCCTTTATGAAAATGAGAAAGGATTACAAAAATCAGAATCGTTAGGAGTTCTAGGCTTTAACGAAATAAAGACAATAGACTTTGAGGGATCCGTTAAAGAGCAAACTGAACTATCAAAATCTTCATCCACTATGAATTTGAGATTTAAACCGATTTTATAAAACATGTATAAGATGTTTAAAAAGTAAAGATATTGCAATGAAAATAGGTCTTAAAGGGAATAAGTAGATAGTCAGCTTCTTTTGTCTATTTTTATAAAAAACAAGCGAGAACATCTGCTACTAACATATAGCTATTTTTTAGGTTCATTGTGACGAAAACAAGCATCGTATGCATCTGTTTCTTCAAGATGCGATACTTGGTGTAGCAAGTTGTGCTTACAGACCATATGAACCTAGCACATAAGTAAAAAGGTGCCATCAATTTCCCAAATAGGAAATTTGAAGGCACCTTTTTTGTTTTGAAAAAGTTGTTCTTTTCGCAATTATCATGAATCGGTTAAAGACATGACAATGATTGATTAACTCTTATTGTTTTTTCATTTGTAAAATTATTTCTTCAACAGGGGTCACGATAATCGTTTTCTGATTTTCATAAATAACGAATCCAGGTTTGGAGCCATTGGGTTTACGAATATGTTTTACTTGAACCAAATCTACAGGAACTTGCGCTGAATGACGATATTTTGAGAAGTAAGCAGCTAATTCTGCTGCTTGAGTAATCGTCTCATCAGATGGCTCGTTACTTTTGATAATCACGTGTGAACCTGGGATGTTTTTTGCATGGAGCCAGTAATCTGATTTTTTCGCAGTTTTCATTGTTAGTAAATCATTTTGTAAATTATTTTTTCCTACCAGAATTTGAGTACCGTCTTCAGCAAAGTAAACATCTGGTTGAGAAGGTTTCTTTTTCTTTTGTTTTTTAGCAGATTTCTTTTTAAAGTACCCTTGATCAGTTAATTCTTCTTTGATTGCTTCAATATCCATTGGACCTGCAATTTCAAGTTGAGCTAAGACAGAATCGAGATACTGAATTTCGTCTTTGGCTTCTTGGATTTGTTGGCCAATTAGTTTAACGGCATTCTTTAGCTTTTGATAACGGTGGAAATACTTCTGTGCGTTTTGGTTAGGTGTTAATGCAGGATCAAGCTTAATGGTCAGAGGTTGATCTGCTTCGTAGTAATTCGGTAAAGTGACTTCTGTTGCACCACGTGGGACTTGAGTCATAAAAGTGGTCAACAGTTCGCCATTGCGACGAAAATCTTCAGCATTTTCAGAATCTTTTAGTGTTTGTTTTCGTTTTTTTAATTTATTTTGATTTCGTTTACGCTCGTTTTCCATTTTTCGAATCAATTCGCTACCTTGCTGTTTGGCACGGTCTTTCTCTGCTTTGTCATGATAAAAACCGTCAAGCAATGTGCTCAAGGTTGAGTAGTTTGTTATTTGATCAGCAGTTTTCGCAATTGATTGATAGGAAATGGGGGTAAAGAAGTCTTTATTTTTTGCTTCATAAAGCGTAGGGGAAAGTTTATCATTCAACTCATGGAAAAAGTTTTCCCAAACAGCCATTTTTTCATTAGGTTGTTCTGTCAAGCGACTTGTTAATTCTTGTGCTGTATCAAAACCAAGACCTTGGAAATTTTGCTGTAAAATTTTTGGTGTCAGTTCTAATTGGGAAAGACGTTGAAAGATTTTTTCTTTTTCTGCTGAAAATGGATTTAATTGTTCTTGTTTTGGTGGAGCAACATACGTAACACCAGGAATCAGCGACCGATAAGTATTTTGAGAGCTTCCGATGTGTTTGATTGCATCTAAGATTTTTCCGCTTTCCCGATTGACCAGTACAATTGTGCTATGACGACCCATCAGTTCAACAATCAAAACAATATTTTGTAAGTCGCCCAGCTCATCTCGTTTTGTAAAATGAAAATGAATGACACGGTCATTTTCAACTTGTTCGATTTTTTCTAACAAAGCACCATCCAGATGTTTTCTTAGCATCATTACAAAGTTAGGGGGGGTGTCAGGATTCTGATAATCAATTTGCGTAATCTGAATTCGCGCATAGCTAGGATGAGCGGATAATAACAAACGATGATTGGCTCCGCGCGAGCGAATAACTAAAATAATTTCATTTTCATAAGGTTGGTGAATTTTGGAAATTCGACCAGATAATAAGGTATCACGCAACTCACTAACCATTGCGTGGGTAAAAACACCGTCAAAGGACATAATGCTTCCTCTTTTCTTTTCGTAATTAGTTTCATTATAACGAAAAACAAGTATAAAAACCAATAGTGGCGTAATGCCAGTAAAGCGCTAGTCTATTTACGTACAAGTTTCTAGTGATTCATCAGTGAAAAGAATCTATATTTTGCATAAATAGTAAAAATTTCTGAGGGAGACGCAATTTTTTTCGTCAAAGTGCTAATTTATAGGTATAATAAAGAAAATGAACAAACAACATCGGAGGAAAAAGCGAGGTGTTTATTATTTGGGGAGAAATAAAAGAAAAAATCCAAGAAAGCTGGACGCAATTTGGTGACGCGTTTGCTGAAAATCCAATCAAATATTTTTGGCGTGCAGGTGGCTTACTTTTTTTATCACTGTTGTTAGCAGGCTCAATGATTTTTTTACCTGAAAAAATCAAAGCAGATCAAGTAGATAGTTTGGTGTATTCAACGATCACCTCTGATAAAGTCAAAGGGTTTGATTACAGTAATGCCAAGCAAACAATTGCTGATAGCAAAGCGATATCAGTCATGTTTTGCGTGCCAAAAGGTGAAACCTATGAACAAGTCTTGTCTATTTTTAATGATTCAAAGAAAATGGAAGAGTTGAATCGTCAAATTTATTTTTATCCTCTCATTTATGACGTTGCTGAGGAAGAAAAAGAGTACGGGATCAACAGGGAACAAATCACATTTATTTTTTTTGATGGCGGTAAGGAGACGAACCGAGTCGTTATCGGTAAGGAAGGAATCACGGATGTTTCAAAAGAATTAGTACCGGAGTTGAATCGCCTTCCATTAGCAAATATTAAAAAACTTGAACTTGAAATGACAACAGACTCAACACAATAATTTGCACAATGCAAATATTTCTATTGACGAATAAAAAAAATTCGATTAGACTTAAATCAATTATTTGACGAAAGGGTGAACCACAATGAACTTATCAAACCAAACTTTACTAGGAAACAATAAAGCATGGCATAACTGGCGTAGATGAGTTGTATTGATGGCGAACTTTCCCATAGATACGACTTTTTAGAGAACAATCTAAAGTTTGTATCTATGCTAGACAAGAAATTTGACTACCGCATAGAGACTTCTATGCGGTTTTTTGTGCACTAAGGACAATACCGTAAAAGGAATTGTCCTTTTTTGTTGGGTTTGCTTAATATAAAACAATTTATTAAAACATTGTTATCGTTCATAGCAAAAATAACTAGTTATTAACAGGAGGAAAAAATGAAAAATAAACGATTGATAGCGGTCGTAGCGCTACTGGGAATCTACTTGATTGGTAGTTTCGTTTACGAAAAAATGGCTGAGACGAAAAGTGCAGCTCCAGCAACAACGGAAGTAAAAGAAATCGGTGTTTTACAATATGTCAGTCATCCAGCATTAGATGAAATTTATCGCGGAATCAAGGATGGGTTGAAAGAAGAAGGATTGGTTGAAGGAAAAAATCTTAAAATAAACTTTCAAAATGGTCAAGCCGATCAAAGCAAATTAGCGACGATGAGCCAACAACTTGTTCAATCAAACTCAGCGGCGCTGATTGGAATCGCAACACCTGCAGCACAAGCATTAGCAAATACTACAAGTGAGATTCCAGTGGTGCTAGGCGCTGTAACAGATCCAGTTGGGGCAGGATTAGTTGAGTCCTTAGATAAGCCGGGAAAAAATGTGACCGGTGTTTCTGATCAGCCGCCTGTCAGTGCTCAAATCCAATTAGCTACAACCTTACTACCACAAGCCAAAAGAATCGGAATTCTTTATGCGTCATCGGAAGATAATTCTAAATATCAAGTTGCGCAAGCGGAAGCTGCTGCAAAAGAAGCTGGTTTGACAGTGACAAAATATGCAGTACCTTCAACAAATGAAATTGCACAAACAGTTCAAGTCATGAGTCAATCTGTTGATGTGATCTATATTCCTTTGGACAACACGATTGCCAATGCGATGCAAACAGTTATCAAGGAAGCAAACAAAGAACAAATTCCTGTTATTCCATCAGTTGATACAATGGTTGAACAAGGTGGTCTGGCAACAATTGGGATCAATCAATACCAATTAGGTGTTCAAAGTGGCAAAATGGCTGCAAAACTTGCACTAGGAAAAAATGAAGCAGCTACGACACCTGTTTATACCTTTGATAAAGGTGATATTATCATCAATCAAGAGCAAGCAGCTCGCTTAGGTGTCACGATTCCTGAAGAGGTAAAAGAAAAGGCTAAAAGTGTGACACAGGAGTCAACAAAATCAACTGAAAGTTCAAAGGAGGAAGACAAATGATCGTCTCATCTATTTCACAAGGAATGCTTTGGGCCATTTTGGGTTTGGGCATTTTTATGACTTATCGAATTCTTGATTTTCCTGATATGACAACAGAAGGGTCATTTCCGTTGGGTGCAGCCGTTTGTGTGACTGCGATTACGAATGGGGTAGCACCGATTTTTGCTACACTTTTAGGAGTAGGAGCAGGAATGGTAGCCGGCTTGGTAACTGGTTTGCTTTATACAAAAGGAAAGATTCCCGTTATCCTTGCTGGAATTCTAGTAATGTCTGGTTTGAATTCAGTGATTCTATATGTGATGAAAACACCTAACCTTTCTTTATTGAATCGTCCCATTTTACAAGATAGTTTTCAAAGACTTCAACTACCAAATTATTTTGATACAGTTTTGTTAGGTTTAATTGCGTTAGGTGTGATTATTTCTATTCTGTTGTTTTTCTTCAATACAGATTTAGGTCAAGGATACATTGCAACAGGGGATAATGAAACGATGGCACGTTCTTTGGGAATTAAAACAGATCGAATGAAAATTTTGGGGTTAACGTTATCAAATGGGGTGATAGCTCTTTCTGGTGCATTAATTGCTCAAAATGATGGTTATGCAGATGTAAATAAGGGAATTGGTGTAATCGTTATAGGTCTTGCTTCGATCATTATTGGCGAAGTGATTTTTCAAGAGTTAACATTGGCGGAACGGTTGATTGCTATTGTTGTTGGTAGTATTATTTATCAATTATTGATTTTGATCGTTATTAAATTAGGTTTTGATACAACTTACTTGAAACTATTCTCAGCAATCATTCTTGCGTTTTGTTTGATGATTCCGCAAGTGAAAAAAGCGCTGAATCTAAAAACGGGCTTTGAGAAGGAGGCAAAATAAATGACAGCAATCTTAACCATCCAAAATGGAAAAAAAGTTGTGAATAATGGACTGAATGAAAATAAAGTTTTACTTGAAGATATCAACCTCTCAATCAATGAAGGAGATTTTATTACTGTCTTAGGCGGAAATGGGGCAGGTAAAAGCACGCTATTCAATACAATTGCGGGGACACTGCAACTTTCTCAAGGCAGTATTTTGTTTAAAGATCGAGTGATTACGAAAGATTCCGAAGAAAAACGTGCAGCGTTTCTGGCACGTGTGTTTCAAGATCCTAAAATGGGAACAGCGCCGCGAATGACTGTTGCTGAAAATTTATTGTTAGCACAAAAACGTGGACAAAAGCGTCCTTTACACCTGAGAAATTTAAAAAAACAAAAAGAATTTTTCTACCAATTATGTCAAGAAGTCGGAAATGGATTGGAAACACATTTAGATACGCCAGCAGGTGAACTTTCTGGCGGACAGCGCCAAGCATTAAGTTTATTGATGGCAACGATTCGAGTACCAGAACTATTGCTGTTAGACGAACACACAGCGGCTTTAGATCCTAAAACAGCGAAATCATTAATGGAACTAACCAACCGCCGAATCACGGAACAAAAATTAACTTGTTTGATGATTACTCATCGAATGGAAGATGCATTAAATTATGGAAACCGATTGATTGTTTTACAAAAGGGACGAATTGTTCAAGATTTGAATGCACAAGAAAAACAAAACTTATCAATGAGTGATTTGTTACAATTTTTTGAGGAAGTTCTTGATTAAAAAAGGTAAAAAAATGAGTAGTATTGAGAACCAAGCAAGAGTGTTGTGAATGTCTTCGCCAATGTTTGCGCAACATTGAGTCGTGTCTCCAACTTGTGGACGTTTTCTTCTGATTGAATCGGATACAATCAAAAGAAAGAGGTAAGGACTTCTATCTATCCTTACCTCTTTTTAGCTGGCGAAGTAGAATGAAAAAGGAATTGACAAGCTCCTTTCATTCGTCCTATACTTAGTACAATCTAAGACAGTTTAGGCGTTTCGTGAGGTTATACTTTGAGTGAAAATTAAATAAGTTTCATGAGATGCTTTACGTTTTGTGAATAGTTCAAGACATCTTGCCACGTAGTCGTTTACTGTACTTTTTGTTTAGTACGAAAACACTAGGTGGTTTTTTTATATTTCATGACAAGATAAATAAACAAAATAGTATTACTTTGGACAATCAAGGAGGACAAAGCGTGATTTCTGGGAAAACAAAACTTGCAGGTTTTTTTGCAAATCCAGCGGAACATAGTTTATCACCACGGATGCATAATCGTGGGTTTCAAGCTTGTGGTGTTGATGCGGTATATTTAGCTTTTGAAGTAGATCAAACAAATCTGGCACGAGCAATTGAAAGTATTCGCACATTGGATATGTTAGGTGTGAATTTGTCAATGCCTAACAAAACGACGGCTATCGCTTATGTCGATGAACTAAGTCAAGAAGCACAGTTGATTGGTGCAATCAACACGATCGTGAATCAAAATGGAAAACTGATCGGCTATAATACAGATGGTATTGGTTTTGTGAAAGCAATGGCAGAAACCGCAAAAATTAAGATAAAAGACAAAAAAATAACTATTCTCGGTGCTGGTGGTGCGGCTAAAGCAATCACTGTCCAGGCTGCTCTTGAAGGTGCTAGAGAAGTTGTTTTATATAAAAGAAAAAATGAACGATTTTTAACGGTGAAACGTGACTTTGAAAAAATTGGAGAACAGACTGATTCAATCGTACGAGTGGTTGATTATGCAGATGAGGAACAACTCGTACGTGACTTGCAGACGAGTGAACTATTAGTGAATGCAACAGATATTGGCATGGGTACAAAAGAAGGACAATCGCCGTTAGCAAAAGCTACCTTTTTACATGAAAACTTATTTGTGATTGATTTAATTTATTCACCAAGAAAAACACAATTACTAAAAGAGGCAGAAAAAATAGGTGCGCCTGCCTTTAATGGTTTAGGTATGCTATTATATCAAGGTGCAACGGCTTTTCATTTATGGACGAATCACGAAATGCCACTTGATATCATGAAAGATTTATTTGAATAAAGGGGAAAAAGAAATGATTATTATTATGAAACAAAATGCAACAGATGAACAAATTTCACAAGTCGTGAATCGTGTAAAAGAAGAAGGCTTAGCTGTTCAAATGAATCGTGGAAATGAGCAACAAATCGTTGGCTTAGTTGGTGATACTAGAAAAATTCAGGATGTTGCCTTTCAACGATACGACGGAGTAGAAGAAATTGTTCGTATTACAAATACGTACAAACTAACCTCGCGTGAGTTTCATCCACAAGATACAGTTGTGGATATTAACGGCGTCAAAATCGGTGATGGTTCGTTTGTCACAATGGCGGGCCCATGTTCCATTGAGGGCTTAGATCAAATTCGCGAAACAGCTCGGATGGCTAAAGCTGGTGGTGCGAAAATCTTGCGTGGTGGTGCATTCAAGCCAAGAACTTCACCTTATGCTTTCCAAGGGTTGGAAGAAGAAGGATTGAAATACATTCGCCAAGCGGCAGACGAACTTAATATGCAGGTCATCACTGAGGTAATGGATGAAGCCCACATTGAAATGGTGGCACATTATAGTGATATTTTACAAATTGGCGCACGAAATATGCAAAATTTCCGTTTACTTGAAGCGGTTGGAAAAACAGGCATGCCAATTGGATTAAAACGAGGGATTGCTGGAACGATTAATGAATGGCTAAATGCTGCAGAATATATTGCTGTTCAAAATAATAATCAGATTATTTTTATTGAAAGAGGTATTCGAACGTATGAAACGGCAACTCGAAATACGTTTGATTTAAGTGCCGTTCCTTTGATTAAAAAGCTTAGTCATTTCCCAATCATTGTTGATCCAAGCCATGGGACTGGAGTTTGGGATTTGGTTCCGCCGATGGCTCGTGCTGGTGTTGCTGCAGGTGCCGATGGCATGATTGTTGAAATCCACCCCGATCCGGTTAATGCTTGGTCAGATGGCCCGCAGTCTTTGAATGAAAAAACGTATCTGAAGATGATGGAAGAAGTGCATATTTTAGAAAAAGCAATGAAAGAAATTCGTGAATTAAATAGCTAATGACAAAGGAAATGCAGGTGTGAACATGAGTATTCAAGTAGAGCTACCACAACATTCTTATGAAATCATTATTGAAAAAGGTGCATTATCGAGAATCGGTCAATGGGTGAACGCTTTGTGGTCCCCACAAAAAATTTGTTTGATAACTGATAAAAATGTTGATTCACTTTATGCTCAAACAGTGAGTGACCAATTAACTAATGCAGGCTACATGGTAATCAAAGCTGTGATTGAGCCGGGCGAAGCAAGCAAATCATTGCAGCAAGCAGAAAAGTTGTTTCAGTTACTAACAGAAAAACAATTTACTAGAAGTGATGGCATCATTGCTTTAGGTGGTGGCGTAATTGGTGATCTAGCAGGTTTTGTTGCAGCAACGTTTATGCGTGGTATTCATTTTTTACAAATCCCGACGACTTTACTTGCTCAAGTAGACAGTAGTATTGGTGGAAAAACAGCAGTGAATACCTCGTATGCCAAAAACATCATTGGTGCATTTTGGCAACCTGAAGGGGTATTGATTGATCCGGATACGTTACTTACGTTAACACCAAGAAGAGTCAGTGAAGGATTAGCAGAAGTAATCAAATATGCTGCAATTGCTGACAAAAATTTATGGGAAACCTTAGTGAATATAAATGGACGAGAGGAAATAGTTCAGCAATCTGAACAAATAATTGAAGCGTGTTTAGCTATAAAAAAAACAGTAGTTGAAGCAGATGAATTTGATAATGGGCAACGACTAATTCTTAATTTTGGCCATACAATCGGTCATGCTGTTGAAAAAACTGCCGGTTATGGAAAGATTACCCATGGAGAAGCTGTTGCAATCGGAATGATTCAATTAACCAACGTCGCGGAAAAAAAGGGTTTAACGGAAACAGGAACAACGGAAAGTTTACGTGAAATGGTGCGGAAATTTGAACTTCCTGAAGAAACAACTGAATGGCAAGAGCGTGCATTATTTGAAGCTATCACTCACGATAAAAAAGCACGAGGAAATCGAGTGAAATTAATTGTGCTCAATAAAATTGGTGAAGCAACTATTTTGCCGACCCCCTTAAATGAATTAATGGATTATTTGAAGAAGGAGGAGAAATGAGATGCGCTTTTTGACAGCCGGAGAATCGCATGGATTAGAATTAACCGCGATTATCGAAGGATTGCCAGCAGGTCTTTTCTTATCTGTTGATGAAATCAATCTTGAACTAGCAAGACGTCAGGTCGGTTATGGTCGTGGTGGCAGAATGAAAATCGAAAAGGATCGAGTAAAAATTACTTCGGGTGTTCGTCATGGCTATACACTAGGTTCCCCAGTAACATTAGTTATTGAGAATAAAGACTGGAAAAACTGGCAAACTGTGATGTCGCCTGAACAAGTTTCTGAGAAAGATGCACCCCTGCGACAAGTGACTAGACCTCGACCAGGACATGCAGATCTTGTTGGGGGGATGAAGTATGGTCACCGCGATTTAAGAAATGTTTTGGAACGATCATCCGCGCGTGAAACGGCAATACGAGTAGCGATTGGAGCCGTTTGTAAACAATTGCTTAAGGAACTGGACGTTTCGGTTGCTGGGCACGTATTAGCCCTTGGAGGTTTGAGAGGTGAACTACCGGATAACTTGACAGTAGAAGAAATCAAACATCGCTCTGAAAATTCCGAATTACGTGTAGTTGATCCTAAAGTTGAAGCTGCGATGAAAGAGTTGATTGATCAGACGAAAAAAGCGGGAGATACTTTGGGTGGCGTAGTCGAAGTGCTAGTAGCAAATGTTCCAGCTGGGTTGGGAAGCTATGTCCATTGGGATGAAAAACTAGATGCGAAAATCGCCCAAGCAGTGATGAGTATCAATGCTTTTAAAGGTGTCCAGTTTGGCTTAGGTTTTACTATGGCAAACTTGCCTGGATCAAAAGTCATGGATGAAATCACTTGGGATGAAACGCGTGGATTTACTCGGCAGTCTGATAACTTAGGTGGTTTCGAAGGTGGCATGACCAATGGTGAAACGATTATCGTACAAGGAGTAATGAAGCCAATTCCAACTTTATATCGTCCGTTACAAAGTGTTGATATTCAATCAAAAGAAGCATACCGAGCAAGTGTTGAACGTTCTGACACGACAGCTGTTCCTGCAGCAAGCGTTATTTGCGAAAGCGTCGTGGCAACAGAGATAGCTAAAGCATTTTTAACAAAATTTTCTGCGGACACTTGTGGGGAATTAAAAGAAGCTGTTGACTTGTATCGCGATCGAATTGCTCAGTTTTAACGGCAACAAATAGTTTAGCTATTATTTCAGCTATGTTAGGAAGTGGGACAAAAGATGAAATTACTGACAAATCAGACGAAGCTCCGAGGCACTTTACAAGTACCTGCAGATAAATCAATTTCTCATCGAAGTGTTATGTTTGGTGCAATCAGTTATGGAGAAACTGTTATTCATAATTTTTTGCGGGCACAAGACTGCCTTTCAACGTTACAGCTATTCCGAAACTTAGGTGTCGAGATCACTGAGGAGATAGACCAAACTATTCGTATCAATGGAAAAGGGATTGAAGGATTACGTCCAAGTAGTAGTCCGCTAGATTGTGGGAATTCAGGAACAACGGTTCGGCTCGTTTCAGGAATTTTAGCTGGTGCGGCCTTCTCGTCAACGTTAATTGGAGATGCTTCGTTAAGCAAACGACCAATGAACCGAATCATTGATCCGCTGACTCAAATGAATGCTCGAATAACTGGGGCGACGGAGAAAGGTTTGTTACCTCTCAAAATCGATCAAACAAATCAATTAATACCAATCACATATGAAATGCCTGTTGCAAGTGCTCAAGTGAAATCAGCTATTTTATTTGGAAGCTTACAGGCAGAAGGTACGACAACAATTATTGAAAAAACACCTTCTAGAAATCATACAGAAGAAATGATCCAACAGTTTGGTGGGCGAATTCAGCAGTCAGGAAAAGAAATCACACTTGTTGGACCACAAAAATTAACCGGCTGTGAAGTAAATATTCCCGGTGATATTTCTTCAGCTGCGTTTTTTATTGTTGCAGGTTTGTTGTGTCCAGAAAGTGAAATTACACTAAAAAATGTCGGTATTAACCCAACTCGAACTGGCATTTTAGATGTAGTTAAACAGATGAATGGTCAAATCAAGCTAACGGAAGAAGATTCTGTTAACCAATCAGCAACGATTCAGGTGAAAACATCTGAACTTCAAGGCATCGAAATCGGAGGGGCAATCATTCCGCGACTGATTGATGAACTACCTGTGATTGCGTTACTTGCTACCCAAGCAAAAGGAACAACCCGAATTTATGATGCCGAAGAATTAAAAGTGAAAGAAACCAATCGAATTGATGCAGTGGCGACAGAATTAACAAAATTGGGTGCAAAAATCCAAGCGACAGAAGATGGGCTAATCATTGAGGGACCAACACCACTTCGAGTTTTCCAAAAAAAACAACAAGTTTCCAGCCATAACGATCATCGGATTGGTATGATGTTACAAATTGCTGCTTTGTTAGTCGAAACTGGCGAAATAGAACTAGCGGAAGCAGAAGCGGTAGCCATTTCATATCCTCAGTTCTTTGGTGATTTAGCTAAATTAGTCCAAGGTACATCAAATGAATAATTCGATTATACTTGTTGGTTTTATGGGGTCGGGAAAAACCACGATTGGCACACTCTTAGCAGAAAAACTTGCTGTTTCTTTAGTCGATTTAGATGAATTGTTCGAACAGAAATATGCGACTACGATTACACAATATTTTGAAAAATATGGCGAATCACACTTTCGTCAAGCTGAGACAAAGCTGCTTCAAGAACAATTGACTGTTTCAAAAGCACAAGTGATTTCTACTGGTGGTGGCATTATTTTAAATCAAAGAAATCGAACATTGCTAAAAAATGGTGGAAATGTTATTTTTTTAGAAGCATCAATTGCTGAGCTGTATCAAAGAGTTATTCATGACGAAAAAAATGTGAGACCTTTGGCACGACAGAAGACAGTTGCTGAATTCTCAGAACTATATCAGACTAGAAAAGCATTTTATCAAGAAGTAGCCACGTTTCAAATTGAGACGACGAACAAATCGCCACAACAAATCGTGACAGAAATTTTAGCACGCTGTTAAGAAAGCATCTCGAATGACTATTGGTAAATTGGCAAAGAAGAGTGGGGGAAAACAAGAAGTTTGTTTTGTCCTACTTTTTTACGAAATTGACTGAAAAAAAATAGTATTTCAAATAAAAAATCGTTATTTTTTATTAAATTGGACTTAAGTAGCATGCTTTTTATCGATAGGTAACGTATCCTTGAACTATCACTAGGTAATTAGGAGGAAATGCGATGAGTCGGATGGACCGTCACAATAAAAAAAACAAAGGGAAATCCTTAAAAAATAATACAGATAATCTCTTCGCTCGCCGTCAACGAAAACAGGATATTCAGCGAGAATCAGATCAACATGTAGAACAAAATCAAAGCAATCAGTCATTTTCGAATGATTTTGATTCATCAAACAACCAATTGAATCGACCATTTGATGAATACAATGAATATGAGCAATTGAATCAGCAAACAACTGAGAAAAAGAAATTTTTTCGGAAAAAGAAATCACCACAGCCACCACCAAAAGGACGAAAAAAACGTTCATGGAAGAAAATGCTTTTTGGTCTTTTCATTCTTATTCTACTTTATTCAGGTATTTCTTTTTTTGTAGGAAAATTTATGGCTGAGCATGACAGTAGTTTAGCTAATGCACCAGTTGAGACCTTTAATGGTGTTCAGTCAGAAAACGGAGCAAAAAACATTTTGATTTTGGGAAGTGATACAAGGGGAGAAGACGCTGGTCGGGCAGACACAATTATGGTTTTGCAGCTACGAGGTCCAGCGCACAAACCGAAGCTCGTTTCCTTTATGCGTGATAGCTTTGTTAACATTCCTGGTGTCGGGCAAAACAAAATCAATTCTGCTTATGCCTATGGCGGTGCAGAGCTAGTCCGGCAGACGTTAGCAGAAAACTTTGGAATCGAGTGTCAGTATTACGCAAAAGTTGATTTTCAGTCGTTTGAAAAAGTAATTGATGCGTTATTTATGTTCGGTGTGAAGCTAGATGCTGAGAAAGACCTGAATCTTGATGGTGTCGATATCAAGAAAGGGGTCCAAAAAATGGATGGCCATGTCTTATTGCAATATGCTCGTTTTCGAATGGATGAGGAAGGGGACTTTGGTCGTGTTAGACGTCAGCAACAGGTGATGAATGCAATTTTCAGTCAACTAAAAAATCCAATTAACTTACTTCGAGCACCTTATGCGGCTGGAAAAGCAATTGGGTATACTTCGACAGACGTCACCGCAACATTTATAGCTACTCATCTGCTTTCAATTGCTCGTGGTGCAACTGGCATCGATCGACTAAGCGTACCAGTTGACGGCTCTTGGGATTATGGTAACAGTGAGTATGCAGGAAGTGTCTTAGTCATTGATAATCAAATGAACCAAGATGCGATTACCACGTTTTTGAATGAATAATTTGAGTAAAGATAAGAGTGATTTTGTTATCAGATAGGCTCATAATGGAAGCAATTAAAAAAAATCCTAGGATGAAAAAATTCCTAGGATTTTTTTATTAGGGACTTTAGTCATTTTTTCGCAAAGCATGTAAAAAAACCACGCATTTTATGCGTGGTTTAATTTATTTTCGTTGCTAGTCCTCAAAGCCGCATAAACCATACGAACCTTGTGCCTCGGACAATGGAATACTTACAACCGAATTTGCGTTATTTAGCCCACGACAATTGGGATTATAGTGATATTTTCGACCAGAATCCGGAGCAATATAAACCATTTGTTGGTTTTGATTTTGCTGGGCTGCAGCTTGCGCAGCGGCGGCTTGTTCCGCAGCGACTCTAGCTTGTTCTGCTTGTTCATCGGCGATCCGCTTAGCTTCAGCTGCAGCCTGCTCTTCAGCGACACGTTTAGCTTCAGCCGCAGCTTTTTCTTCGGCGACTCGCTGTTCTTCAGCAATTCGTTTGGCTTCAGCGGCCTTTTCCTCAGCGACGCGTTTTTCTTCTGCTGCCTTTTTTTCCGCAGTAACGATGGTTTGTTCAACTTTATTTGTTCGTTCAGTTAATGCACTGCTTCCACCAGGGATTTTTCCAATCGCTGTCAACGCAATGTTTAGTTGATCTCTGGTTGGTTCTTTTTCCGCTTTTTCAACTTCTTGTTGTGCCTGTTTTGTTAAATTTTCTAGTTCTTTTTTCTTAGCTTTTTCTTTTGAAATCTCAGTAGTATCTTTAGTTGATGATTCACTTGTTTTTGATGACTTGGTTATGTTGGTCGAACTACTAGTGCTTTCTGTAGTTATAGCCGAACCAGTTCCACAGGCACCAAGAATCAGTGAAAGGGAAAAGATTATTGGCAAAAGCCATTTCTTGTATTGAACTCTTTGTGTTTGTTTTAGTTGCCAACCAACGAATGCAAAGAGTAAGGTACCCAATGTAATCGAGGCAGTTGCCTCCATATTAATTATTGATTGAAAGAATAAAACCATCCCAATCCCTGCAAGAAACCAAGTTACCCCATTTTTCTTTTTCATTTTTTCCTCCTAGATAATTTTTGCTCCCACTTATTGGCAGGTAGCGATAGTCGCCATATAGTTGTGTAAAAGTTATTTAAAGTTGGCTATCATGTATCTTTCAATATGCGTGATTTCCCTAATAAGAAAGTATACGTCATGATGCGTGCGACAAACGATCCAGAAGGAAATACTAAGGGTGGAGCACAAGATTTTCATGACAAGCGTTGGTATTTAAATATTCCACAACGATAAAAAATTCCCCCCTCTTTGAGGGGCGGTACATAAAAATTTATTATTTAGATTCTATAAACATGTACAACTTATCTAACAACAAAGTATATATTCTACAGAAGTAAACAAATAGCTTATATTTTAGGATGTACACAAATTGACAAGTATAATAAAACTTTGATAAAATACAAATGTTTTTTTATTTTTATGTGTGATTAGTTAGAACTTACTTAAATCCTATTATAATATTTTTGTTAATGATTTTAATAAAATGATTGGAGAGAAAATGATGGATCAAAAAGCGTTTATCGAATCTATTGATTCTACAATCGATAGATTAAAAAAAGAAATTCGATTTTATAATAGAGTAATTGCTATCGGAAATATTATAAAAATAGTCTTATCAGCTAGTATCCCAATATTAATTGATCAGGCTTCCGAACACAGGTCTTTACTATTGATTGTTTCAATTGCTTCAGCAATAATTACAATTATACAAAGTGGGATGTCTGCATTTAATTATCAAGATAAAGTACAGACTTCGACAGAGTTATTAATGAAAATTGAAAAAGAAAAGTTGTTATATATAACGAAAACATCCCCATATAATAAAACAGATGAAGAAAATTTCCATTTAATCGTTACAACCCTTCAAACTGAATTAAATGATATTATCTCTGATTTTAATCAAGTTAATAACTAAAAATTTATTTAATTATAAAGTAGTGCAGATAGTACTAATTGTACAATTAAGAAAAGAGATAAGACTTTACATTCCTAAAAAAATGTAAAGTCTTATCTCTTTTCTTAATGCTATAAATTCATAATAACATTATGGACAATAAATTTAAAATTTATTCAGACTGTAGACAAACTCCTAAATTTAGAGTGTTGTTTGCAGTCTGACGACTCAAAAATGAGTCGTATAAATCAATTATAGTAATAAGTCATTGATTTCTTTAAATTCTTTATCAAGTTCTTTTTCATCATATTTTTCATATTTATCAGCTTCATGAAGAACTTTTTTAATTTCATGAATAGCCTTTCGTTCAACTAACCATTTTTTTAGGTTATGTTTTTTTTCTGGATTTTCAGATAACGTATCAAGTTCGTCTAACTCTTTATCCAGTTTATTGACAACAGAAACAATTTTGTTTACAACTTTTTCTTCTTTGTTTTCTAAATTTGACATTTATCTTCACGTCCTTTTTATTTGATAATTTAAGTATAGAACTTTGATATAGTTTATACAAATAGAAACGCTTCTTCGTGTATTCTGTGATTTTCTTTTGAAATGAGGAAAACTTTGGAGTAAAATGAACGTGGACAGAACAATATTTAGGAGGAATAAACTATGTGTACGTCTATTACTTATGTAACAAGTGATCATTATTTTGGAAGGAATTTTGATTATGAAATATCTTACAATGAAGTAGTCACTGTTACTCCAAGAAATTATAAGTTGAATTTTCGAAAGGTAAATGATTTGGATACTCATTATGCAATGATTGGTATTGCCGCTGGTATAGATGACTACCCTCTTTATTACGATGCGACAAATGAAAAAGGATTGAGTATGGCTGGGCTAAATTTTTCTGGGTATGCTGATTATAAAGAAATACAAGAAGGGAAAGACAATGTATCTCCTTTTGAATTTATTCCTTGGATTTTAGGACAATGCTCAACAGTAGGAGAAGCTAAAAAATTGTTAAAAAATATCAATTTAGCAAATATAAATTATAGTGATGAACTTCCTTTATCCCCTTTACATTGGCTATTAGCTGATAAAGAAAAATCAATTGTCATTGAAAGTATGAAAGATGGACTTCATATATATGATAACCCTGTGGGCGTTCTTACCAATAATCCTTCATTTGACTATCAATTATTTAATTTAAACAATTATCGTGTCTTATCGAGTGAAACTCCTAAAAATAATTTTTCAAATCAAATAAGTTTGAATGCCTATAGCCGCGGTATGGGAGGGATAGGCTTGCCTGGAGATTTATCCTCAGTATCTCGTTTTGTTAAAGCGACTTTTACGAAGCTGAATTCTGTATCTGGAGATTCAGAGTCAGAAAGTATTAGTCAATTTTTCCATATCTTAGGTTCAGTAGAACAACAAAAAGGTTTGTGTGATGTTGGTGATGGAAAATATGAATATACAATTTATTCTTCTTGTTGCAATGTTGACAAAGGAATATATTATTATCGAACATATGAAGACAGTCAAATTACTGCAATTGATATGAATAAAGAAGACTTAGATAGTCATAAGTTAATTAGTTATCCAATTATAGAAAAACAACAAATTAAATATATAAATTAGTTAATGTGTTGTGATTGATTATTTAATATAGATATAATACAAAAAGGCAAAGATATTTTCAAAACATTTTTTCTTGATGTGATATCCTTGTCTTTTTTGTAATGTTTTTAACTTATTGCTTTTGCAAAATTTATTTACCTGTTTTCTGGATCAACGATAGTGTATATTATGCTATCCTTGTTTGGATTTTAGGACGTTTAAAGAGGCACTTTTTTACATAACTTAATCTATAGACCTTTTAAGCATGCTGTGAGATAATAATAAAGAAGAGTTTAAAGCGCACCCCAAACCACTTCCCCATAAGTGTTTTACGCTTTAAACTCTTTTATATTTGAATTCACTAAGAAGCATACCATATTTTTGAAAAAAAGTGAGAAAAAAGGCTTATAATTAGGATTTAGAGTAATTAATTAGATGTTTATTTTATAGGACTGATACTATAGATTACAAATAGTATCGTATTTCGCAATCTTAAAATTATCTTCTTACTATGAATAAGATAATAAAATTTGTATTTGTCCTTTTTAGGTAACTTATTTTAATCTATATACCTTTCTGGATCAACGAAAGTATAATTTATATAGTCATAACGTCGATGTTTTTGGCGAACATCGGGGACATCTGTTTTAACATTAAATAAAAAATAGATTGACTTGCCAATTCTACTCTTAGATGCCGAAATCTTAATGTATTTTTTTTGACTATAATATAAATTGATTAGCAATCTATCTTCGATAGCTTCAAATATGATTTCAGTACTCCAAAATTTGTACAAGTCTTTAACGAATTTATGTGTTGGGTCATAGTTGAACCACAGATAGACTCCATCAATTGCAAACATAAGATCACCTCGAAAATATTATACGAACAAACGTTCTTATTGTAAAGTTGATTTTCTGAGACGGAAGGGGCAAAAAAGGGGCAAAAAACTATTTCTAGTGCGCTCTAGTTCGATCTTTGCGTAAATAAAAAACGTTATATTTCCTTGATTTTATGCGAAAAAGTACCAGTTTGTATTAGTGATAAACAAGTTGAATTAAAGTTAATCTTAAAATAACCATCTTATTAAATAAGTTTACTATATTGTAACTAGTAATTAAAGAATTAATCAGGAAATTAAAATGACAAAATGAAATTTAAGTTAGCGGTTACTTTTGAAATAATTTTGCTATAAATAAAAACTGCTATTTTTCTAGTTACTAAAATCGTAAATAGAAAAATAGCAGAGTAGTCAAGGTGTAAGTTTTACAACAAAAGTTTCGTATGGACGTAAGTTAAGTTGGTCAAGTGTTGAATAAGTGGCATCGTAATTACTGATAATTGTCGTTTCTGGTTTTTCAGAAAAGGAATAGAAAGTCTTTTGATCTGAAAAATTTGCGCAGACTAACCAAGTCTCGTGTTCGTAATTTCTTTTATAGGCAAAAATTGTAGGGGGAGTATCTAATAACTCATAGTTTCCCCAAATAATAATTGGGTATTTTTTTCGTAAAGCAATCAGCTTTTGATAAGTAAAGAAAAGTGAATTAGGATGATTCAAATTTGCTTCGACATTGATTTGCTCGTGATTTGGATTGATTGGGTACCAAGGAGAAACAGTTGAGAATCCCCCAAAGAGCGAATCGTCCCATTGCATAGGTGTACGTGCATTGTCACGACCTTTGGTATTGATCGCTTCAAAAATTTTTTCTTTCGCAATCCCCGCTTCTTGTTGACTATGATAAAAATTTAGACTTTCGATATCTTGAATCTGCTTGGCGGAATGAATCGGAAAATTCGTCATACCAATTTCTTCACCTTGATAAATAAATGGGGTCCCACGCATCAAATGAAGCAGGATTGCTAACATTTTCCCGCTCTCTAATGGATAGTTTAAGTCTCCCCAACGAGATAAAATGCGAGGCTGATCGTGATTGCTCCAAAATAAACTATTCCAAGCATTTTCAGGTAGGGCAGTTTGCCATTTTGAAAGCACCTTTTTTAGTTCAGCAACACTTAACTTTTTAAGTGCCCACTTTGAGTGCCCAGTTTGCTCATCTAATGCCATATGTTGAAATTGAAAGACCATTGAAAGTTCGTTTCTTTCTGGTGCCGTATATAACGGTGCAGTTTCAGGAGTCACACTTCCTGCTTCGCCAATAGTCACTAGGTCAGTTTCTTTTAAGACTTCATGATACATTTCTTGGAGGTATGTGTGTAAGTTTGGTCCGTTACCGAGTACTTCTTTTTCAGGTTGCTTTCCAATCAAATCAATAACATCTAATCGAAAGCCACCGATCCCTTTATCAATCCAAAAGCGCATCATTTCCCAAATCTCTTTTCGCATATTGGGATTCTCCCAATTTAAATCTGGTTGATGTTTGGAAAATAAATGCAAATAATACCGATTTTGTTTTTCGTTAAATGTCCAGGCCGTTCCGCCAAAAAAGGACTGCAAAGTATTGGGTGGTTCTTTTTGCCAAATATAATAATCCTGATATTTTTTATTTCCTTTTTCTGCTTCCAAAAACCAAGAATGTTGATCAGATGTATGATTAACAACTAAATCCATAATGATTCGGATTCCAAAAGACTTCGCTTTGGTAATTAACTGTTCAACATCCGCCATTGTTCCAAATTCATTTAAAATTGCATAATAGTTGTCAATATCATAACCATTATCAACGTTAGGCGAGGAATAAACCGGTGATAGCCAAATCGCATCAATTCCCAGTTGATGCAAGTAGGGAAGGCGAGAGACAATGCCGTTGATATCACCAATCCCGTCATGATTGCTGTCTTGAAAACTCTTTGGATAGATTTGATAAAAAACCGCTGATTGCCACCAAGGTATAGTCTCTTTATTGTCTTTATTCATAAAAAACTCCTTTCTGGTGAAACGTTTCTAAGAGTCGCTTGATAAAATTCAAACAAGTTCCTGACTTAGCTTTCATTATAATCAAAAAAATCAAGCTTTCAATGCTTTTTTATCGAAAAAAATATTTTAGAAAGCGCTTTACAAATTAGAAACAAGCTAGTATACTTCTCCCTGTAGAAACGTTTCACTAAAAAATGGAGGAGTAAAAAAATGAAACTATCGAAGAAAATTGGCTTATTAGGATTGACAGCTGTAATGGCACTTGGTGGATTGGCGGCGTGTGGTTCAAGCAATAATTCAGCAAAAGATAGCGAAGTTTTAAATATTTGGGGAATGGGGGACGAAGTAAAGCAGTTATCAAAAATGACTGATAAATTTACAGATGAAACTGGAATTGAAGTGAAAATTCAATCTATCCCATGGTCGAATGCACACGATAAACTACTAACGGCTGTGGCTTCAAAAAGTGGTCCAGATGTTTTACAGATGGGAACGACTTGGATGCCTGAATTTCAAGAAGCTGGTGCATTAGCAGATATGTCAAGTTACATTGATAAGTACGATGCGATGAATCCAGATAACTTTTATGAAGGTTCTGTTGAAACGACACAGTTTGATGGGAAGTCTTATGGTATTCCTTGGGCGGCAGAAACACGTGTCTTGTTTTACCGAACAGATATCTTAGAATCAATAGGATATAAAGAACCACCAAAAACTTGGGAAGAATTAGAAGATGCTGCGAAAAAATTAGCAGCACGTGGAGATGATAAATATGGAATCAATATTGATTCCAAGGAACAAACATTAGGGTTCATGTTTGCACGACAAAATGGTTCACCTTTGATTAAAGATAACCAACCAGAATTTGACCAAGCACCTTTTGTCGACAGTGTTGCTTACTTGAACAACTTTATCCAAAAAGGCTATGCGCCTAAGCAAGATCTTGGCTTAGATGTCAGCCAAACGTTTTCAGGCGATGCGATGGTTCCAATGTTCATTAGTGGACCGTGGATGGCAAAAACGGTGAAGGATACTGTTCCAGATATTGATGGAAAATGGGCAATCGCACCGTTACCGGGTAAAGAAAACAATATCTCATCCATGGGTGGGTCAAACTTAACTATTTTTGAATATTCAGAGAAAAAAGATGACGCGGCGAAATTTATTAACTTTATGGCACAGCCAGACAATCAGTTAGAGTGGATGCATTTGACAGACGCACTTCCAACAGCTAAAAAGACTTGGGAAAATCCTGAATTG
This sequence comes from Enterococcus sp. C50, assembly GCF_040887505.1. NCBI lineage: Bacteria > Bacillati > Bacillota > Bacilli > Lactobacillales > Enterococcaceae > Enterococcus > Enterococcus sp. C50. Next base: position 130,927 of record NZ_JBFOFW010000001.1, read on the forward strand.
AAAGATGATCCAATTTATAGTGTCTTCAATGAACAACTACTTAATTCAGAACCAATGCCATTAATCACACAATTTGAAGAAATCGCTCAAAACTATTTGAAACATTTTGAACAAATCTATTTAGGTGGTCAAGATGTTCAAAAAGAAATGGATTCATTCAATCAAGAAACAGAAACTTTATTAAATAAATAGTTTATCGGGCCTGAGGTCAGCAACTCGTGTCGCTATCTCGGGCCGATTTATTCAATTAAATTGGCGAAAGAATCTAATGTTTGCTTGTCAAATAGCAATCAAGCTAGCTTTCCCCATTCTAGAAAGGAAGTTCTGAAAGTGAAAAAAAGTCGAACACTTAAAGCACCATATTTATTTATTGCACCTGCACTTCTTTTGCTTTTACTTTTTTCAATCATTCCGATTTTTGTCGCTTTTTTTATTAGTTTTACTGATATGAGCTTGGTAGGGTTAGCAGATTGGTCAAAAATCAATTTTGTTTCATTCGATAACTATCAAGAAATCATTAGTGACCCGGTGTTTTTAAAAAGTATTCAAAATACGATTTTTTATGTTGTTTTGGGCGTGCCGTTAGTCATTGTCATGTCGCTAGGCTTAGCATTAATGATTAACTTTGGAAAAAATAAATTATTCTCAGCTTTTCGAATGATTTTTTACACACCAGCAATTACCAATGTGGTTGCCGTTGCAGTGGTGTTTAGTTATCTTTACAATCCAAGTTTTGGTTTTTTGAACTATTTGTTGTCTTTAGTTCATTTACCAGCTGTTCCTTGGCTAACGGATCCAACCATCGCAAAAATATCCTTGATTATCTTGGGTGTTTGGCGGGCTGTTGGAACAAATATGTTAATCTTTTTAGCGGCAATCCAAGGAATCCCCAAAGAATTATATGAAGCAGCATCATTAGATGGCGCTTCAAAAAAAGCACAGATTTTTTATATCACGATTCCGTCCTTACGTTTTTCAACTTTCTTTGTAACGGTGACAACTTTAATCGGCTGGCTTCAATTTTTTGAAGAACCATTTGTAATGACGAATGGTGGACCATTAGATAGCACGACTTCAGTTGCGTTATTCATTTATCGTAATGGGTTCCAATTCAGTAAATTTGGGTATGCCGCTGCGGGGTCATTTATTTTATTTGCGGTAATTATCCTAGTTACTTTATTCCAATTTAGAATGCAAAAACGCAATATTGAAAATCAACTATAGAGGTGTGACTGTTATGAATAAAGAATTACAAAGTAACCGACGAGTGAAATTTGTTATGGGTCTGGTTCTAACGATTGGCGCACTAGTCTGGATGTTGCCGTTTATTTGGATGCTATTATCCTCGTTAAAAACGGATATGGAAATCATGCAATTTCCACCTAGAATTTTTCCAGAAAAAGCGAGTTTAGATAATTTTATTGAATTGTTCAATACATTTGATTTTACGACGTACTTAAAAAATACGCTGATTGTTGTCGCATTTTCTTTTTTAGGAATGATTTTTAATGCGATGGCAGGTTTTGGTTTTGCTAAATATAAATTTAAGGGAAGAGAACCTCTTTTTTATTTAGTATTAGCAACGATGATGATTCCTGGTCAAGTGACAATGATCCCCGTTTACTTGATTATGAATTCAATGAACTTGACTAATACGATGCCAGGGATTGTATTGCCAGGCTTGGTTGGAGCATATGGTATCTTCTTGTTCCGACAGTTCATGTCAGCAATCTCAAATGAGTTATTAGAAGCTGCTCGTTTGGATGGTGCGAGTGAATGGTTTATTTTTACGAGAATCATTTTGCCAATTTCTAAACCAGTATTGGCTGTTCAAGGAATTGCCACATTTATCGGTGGTTGGAACTCATTCTTATGGCCGTTGATTATGGCAAGTGATGAAAAATATTATACGTTATCAGTTGGGTTGCAGTTATTAAAAGGTCAATATGCAAACAACTATGCGTTACAAATGGCAGGATCTGCTTTTATGGTCGTACCGATTATTATTATCTTTATGTTTTTACAAAAATATATTCTAGATGGGTACAATGTGTCTGGTAATAAATAGAGGAGCTTACGCATGAAACAACAAGAAATTCTGAATTTACTTGAAAAAATGACGCTAGAAGAAAAAATCGATCAGCTGTTACAATTAGCAGCAGAATTTTATTCGGAAAACGCAGAAGAACGAACAGGTCCAATGGCTGATTTAGGCTTAACTGAAGCAACCATTGCAAATGCAGGGACAACGTTAGGGGTTTCAGGTGCAGAAGAAGCCATTCGAATCCAAAAAAAATATTTAGAAAAAAACCGTTTGGGTATTCCTACTATTTTGATGGCAGATATCATCCACGGGTTTCGTACGATTTTTCCGATTCCATTAGGGTTAGGGAGTTCATGGGATCTGGATGCTGCTGAAAAAATGGCAGAGATTTCAGCGAAAGAAGCCGCTGTATCTGGCTTACATGTGACTTTTTCACCAATGGTTGACCTCGTTCGAGATCCGCGCTGGGGCAGAGTAATGGAATCAACGGGTGAAGATTCCTTTCTAAATAGTCGGTTTGCTGAGCGCTTTGTGAAGGGATATCAAGGAGAAGATTTAAAAGAAGATTTCTTCAGAGTGGCTGCTTGTGTCAAACATTTTGCAGCTTATGGAGCAGCGATTGCTGGTCGTGATTATAACACGGTGAACATGTCAGAACGCCAGTTGAGAGAAAGCTATCTTCCCGGGTATCAGGCTGCACTAGAAGCAGGTGCTAAATTAGTAATGACTTCTTTTAACACCATAGATGGTATTCCAGCAACAGGGAATAAGTGGTTATTTAGAGAAGTTCTCAGGAAAGAACTTAATTTTCAAGGAGTTGTGATTTCTGACTGGGGTGCAGTAAAAGAACTGATTCCACACGGCGTTGCCAAAGATGAAAAAGAAGCGGCTAAACAAGCGTTGCTAGCTGGAGTAGATATTGAAATGATGACGACTTGCTACAGCAATTATTTAAGTGAGTTGATTGAAGAAGAACAAATCTCTGTCGAATTATTAGATGAAGCTGTCGTTCGAATTTTAGAATTGAAAAATGATTTAGGCTTGTTTGAACAACCATTCCGTGGGGCAGATCCAGTGAAAGAAAAAGAGATTGTTCTATCCAATGAACATCGAGAAGTCGCGTGTGAGATTGCTAAAAAATCAATGGTATTATTGAAAAATGATGATATCTTACCTTTTAAAAAAGAAGAAACCATCGCGATTATTGGCCCAGCTGCTGCTTCTAAGAAAATTTTAGGTGCGTGGTCTTGGCAAGGGAAATCAGAAGAGGCAATTTCGTTAGTTGAAGGTGCCGCTAGTTTAAGCAAGAAATTGTTAGTTGGAAACGAAGTATTTGATTATCTAGAACCAACGACTGAGGCGATTCAAGAAGCCTTATTGTTAGCAGAACAAGCAGATAAAGTTGTTATTGCATTAGGTGAATTAGAAGAAATGAGTGGAGAAGCAGCAAGTCGCAGTGATATTCGCTTACCAGGTGCGCAATTAGCATTTTTCCAACAAGTTTTGGAAATAAATGATCAAGTTGTTGTTACTTTGTATAATGGTCGTCCATTAGACTTACAGGGAATTGATGAAGCAAAAGGAATCATTGAAGCATGGTTTCCTGGGACAGAAGGTGGGAGAGCATTAGCAGAAATTCTTTGGGGTAAATATAATCCAAGTGGACGATTAAGTATGTCCTTTCCTGAAACAGTTGGTCAAGTACCGATTTATTATAATTGTGATAATACTGGTCGTCCGTTTGAGACGACACCTGATGAAAAATATGTTTCAAAATATCTAGATGTTTCAAATTATGCAAAATATCCGTTTGGTTTTGGCCTCAGCTATAGCGATTTTCGTTACTCAGCAATTTCTTTAACCAGTGATGAATTGACACCAGCAACGGAGATAACTGTTTCTGTTACGATCAAAAATCAATCAGTTTTTGCGGGTGAAGAAACGGTTCAGCTCTATATTCATGATTTAGTCGGTGAAGTTGTTCGACCAGTCAAAGAACTAAAAGGATTCCAGAAAGTTCACTTGGCACCTTTTGAAGAGAAAACGGTGGCTTTTTCGATTGATGAGTCGCTCTTGCAATATGTACACAGTAACCAAGAAATGAGCAGTGACGCAGGTGAGTTTGAAGCAATGATTGGTCCAAACAGCCGAGAAGTTTCGTCGGTGCGTTTCAACTTAAAAAAATAGATAGGAAGATTAGATGATGACACAAAAAATGATTGATTTGACAGAAAAAAATAGCCATTTTTCTTTTCTGCCAACAGGTGATTTAGCAGAAATCGAAAGTCATGGGATGATGATCAACCAACTAATGGGAAATTATTTAGATGGTAGTTTAACTCAACTTTATTTAAGAGTTTATCAAGAAGAAACTATTTTATTTGCGCCAATGATTGGGTCGAATGCGCATAGTCAGTTTTTCCAAAAAGAGAATCAATTGGTGTGGAAAGGACAATTTGCAGGAGTTAGTTATCAAGTGGACTTTCAATTAGCAAACACTGGCTTGTGGTTTTGGCAAGTCAATTTGCAAGGAACGGGACAGCAAGCAGATGTGATTTATGGACAAGATTTAGGCAATGCGTTACCAGGAGCAGTTCGTTCAAACGAGGCGTATATGTCACAATACTTGGATCACCATATTACCCAAGTCGATGATAAACTTGTAATTTCTTCGCGCCAAAATCAAATTCAAGGGGAAAATTATCCTTTAGTAGAAGTAGGAAGTTTAACAAATGCTGTTGCTTTTTCAACAGATGGGTATCAATTTTTTGGCCAGAGTTATAAAGAAACGAATCAGCCAGAAGCATTGAACCAGCCATTTTTAGCAAATGAAGTTTATCAATATGAATTTGCTTATGTTGCGTTGCAGTCAGAAAAAATAACAGTTACACAAGAGAAACAAACGATTATTTTTTATGGTGGGACACTGGCAAATCAAGCAACGGCTGTGACAAAGCCAGCTTTTTCAAAAGCAGAAGTTGTAGCCTCGTATCATTCATTAACGTTTGATCATTCGTTTATGGGGACTGAAGGAAAACAAGTAACGAAACATTTGGGCGAGCCAATTGTTGGTGAAACGATGACTAAAGAAGAAATTTTGAAGTACTTTCCTGTGAAAGAACAAGTTGAACAAGAAAATCAGCAGTTACTTTCCTTTTTTACAACCAATTATCATCATGTCGTTACCAAAGCAAAAGAGCGAGCAATGGAGCGAACGCATGGACATATCTTATTAAGCGGAACTGAGCTAGATGTTGATCGTCCCTTATTAAGTACAACTGTTTATATGCCCGGAATTTTTAATTCCCAAGTGGTCTTAGGCAATACGACAATGAATAAATTGATGAGTAATAGTCGAAATGCTTTAAATGTTATCAAGGAATCTGGTCAAAGAATCTATTTGAAACAGGGCGAAAATTGGCGGATTTTAACAATGCCTTCTTTATTTGAGATGGGACTGAATTCGGCTAAATGGTACTATAAATTAGAGGACGATTTGTTGACCATTACGACTTATACTGTGGTTGACGGCCGTGAAATCCGAACAGAAATCCACAGCCAGAAAGGGAAAAACTATACATTCGCGATTGCCAACCAGCTAGTGATGGGTGCCGATGAAGCACAACCAACTTATCAGTTAGAGCAAAACAAGCAAGTGGTGACGGTAACAGGGAGTGAACAGTCAGATACACAGCAAACGTATCCTAATCTAGCTTATCGTTTCACCTTGGATCAACCGTTTCAGCTAACAGACGAATCACTGTTTTTTGCTAGTCCTAATAATGACCAGAAACTAACTATTTTCCTAATTGAAAATCAAGCAGAAGTAACAGTCAAAATTGAAGGAAGCCTAACAGGTGAATTTAAGGAAGCTAAGGCAACAACTCTTGCTGAACAAGATCAACAGTATACAGAATATATCAATGAGTTATTAAACAACTTTGAATTAGTGCATGAAACACAAACAGTTGAGCAAATGAATTTGATTGCACGCTGGTACACCCATAATATGTTAGTTCATTATTTATCTCCACATGGGTTAGAACAATATGGCGGAGCTGCCTGGGGAACCAGAGATGTTTCGCAAGGACCAACTGAATTTTTCTTTGCTGTGAATCGACCGGAAGTTGTTGCGTCCATTATCAAAAAAGTTTATGCTAACCAATTCTCTGATGATGGAAACTGGCCGCAATGGTTTATGTTTGATCGTTACGAAACACAAAAAGCGGATGAAAGCCATGGAGATGTAATTGTTTGGCCAATGAAGGTTGTTGCAGATTACTTGGATAAAACGAGTGATTGGGGCATTCTGAACGAAAAGATAACTTATACTGATCGTAAAACTTTTTTGAAAACAAATGAAGCAGAGACACTATTAAACCATATCAAAAAAGAAATTTCCTATATCGAATCCCACTTTTTACCTGGGACAGCTTTGTCTTGCTACGGTGACGGTGATTGGGATGATACGTTGCAACCATTTGATAATCAATTAAAGAAATCAATGGCAAGTAGCTGGACAGTCGCTTTGACGTATCAAGTACTGCACAAGTTAAGTATTTTGCTGAGAGAGGTCGATCAGTCTTATAGTCAGCATTTGAGTGAATTAGTTGCTAAAATAAAACAGGATTATGAAACATATATGTTCACAACCGATACTTTGCCAGGCTTTGTCCGAATGGACGCACAAAACGAAGTAGAATTGATGATCCATCCAAATGATCAGAAAACGGGCATTCATTATCGTTTGTTGCCAATGACTAGAGGAATGATTGCTGAATTACTGACGCCAAAACAGGCTGAACATCATTTAGCCATTATCAAAAAACACTTACAATTTCCTGATGGTGTTCGGTTGATGAATCGCCCAGCGGCTTATCAAGGTGGTGTAAGTACGAACTTCAAACGGGCAGAACAATCTGCCAATTTTGGGAGAGAAATTGGGTTACAATATGTGCATGCACACATTCGTTTTACAGAAGCCATGGCGAAATTAGGCAAGACAGAAGAAACTTGGCATGCACTCAACATTATTAATCCTATCGGAATAACGAACCAAGTGAAGCATGCAAAATTACGACAAGCAAATGTCTATTTCAGTAGTTCTGATGGAGATTTTAAAACAAGGTATGAAGCGGAATCAAACTTTGGTAAACTGAAAGATGGAAGTGTACCAGTAAAAGGTGGCTGGCGCATTTATTCAAGTGGTCCGGGAATTTATTTAGGCCAATTGATCTCAAGTGTTTTAGGTATTCGAGAAACAAGTCAGAGCGTAACCTTCGATCCAGTATTGCCAACTGAGCTGGACCAATTAAGCCTTCGCTATCAATTGCTAGGAAAACCAGTCACTATTCATTACCATTTAGGTTCAGGTGAATCAAAAGTGATGTTGAACCAGCAAGAGTTGCCAGTTGAACATGAAAAAAATCCGTATCGAACGGGTGGCTTGAAAGTATCTAACCAGGCGATTATAGCGCAGTTACAAGCAACAAATCGAATTGATATCTATTGTTAGGAGATGAGAGCAACATGGTGGGAATTAAAGATATCGCAAAAAAAGCAGGGGTATCCATCTCTACTGTTTCGTACGCTTTAAATGGTAGCCAAAAGGTGACGGAAGAAACGAGAGAAAGAATCAAGGCAATTGCGGATGAATTAAACTACGTTCCTAATATGGCTGCTCGTACATTAAAAAGACAGCAAACAAATATTATTGGTGTTTATTTAGCAGATTATGGTGGCAGTTTTTATGGTGAATTATTAGATGGAATCAAAAAAGGCTTAGCATTTTATGACTTTGAGATGATTGTTTGTAGTGGTGAGAAATCTCATTTATTCATTCCTGAACGAATGGTCGACGGTGCAATCATTTTAGATTGGACATTTGATTCACAGGAAATTTTACAGTTTGCACAACGGGGACATTCAATCGTTGTGTTGGATCGTAAACTTTCTCATGAACATGTTCGGAAAGTATTGTTAGATAATAAAGGTGGAGCAACACTGGCAGTAGGTGAAATGGTTGCAAAACAGACGAAATTTGTTCACCTGATTACGGGTTCAACAAAAGCATATGATAGTCAGCAACGTTTAGCTGCAAGTACAAAAGAGCTTCAACGATTTGGTATTGATTATCACACAATTGAGGGGGATTTTACAGAGCCATCTGGTTATCAAGCAGCCAAAGAAATCGTAGCTAGCCAACCGGATTTTCCAATTGATATTTTTGCTTTCAATGATGAAATGGCGGTAGGTGTGTATAAATTTTTCAAAGAAACGCAGTATGAAATAGGAAAAGACGTTCGCATAATCGGGTTTGACCATATCGAAATTGGTGAGTTTTTAACGCCAACGTTAGCAACGATTTCATATTCTAAACATCGTTGGGGAATGTTAGCAGCAGAAAAAATTATTCAATTGATCCAAGGCGAATCTACAGAAGATGAGCACATTTACACGACGTTTATCAATGGGGATTCCTTCAGCTAAACAGAAATCAAAATAAGCAGAACTTACTTTGTGTCCAAAGATGAGTTCTGCTTATTTTTTGAGAAAAGAAGATGAAAAAATTAGGAGTTTTGGGATGTCCTAATAATAAGGAATGAACCTTAAAAAAAGCATAAAAGCTCATCATTCAATCGGATGATAGGTGAAGCCACTACCTGTAACTTCAGCAACATTATTTGCGATAACGAAAGCAGTTGGATCGATTTCTTTGATCAATGGTTTGATCCGAGTAAATTCCTGATCCGTCGTGACAATCAGTAAGACTTCTTTAGGCTTTCGATTATAGCCGCCTTTTGCTTCTAATAAAGTCAAACCGCGACCAATCTCCGCAGTTAAACGAATACGGATTTCTTCTAATGAATCTTCACTCATAATCATAATTGATTTCTTACGATTGAGACCAGTTTCGATATAGGTCATGACAATTGAAGTAATAACAATGGAGAGAATGGCATAAAGAAATTCTTCAAAACCGAAAATAAGTAAGTTTAAGGAGACTACCACAGCGTCAGTTAACAGCAACCCAATGGATGTATTCAAGTGAAAATATTTTTTAAAGATTAACGGAGGGATGGTCGTTCCACCACTAGAAGAGTTGTTGTTGTATAAAATCGCAACACCTAAGGCAAAAATGGCACTACCAAAAATAACTGATAGTAGGCGATCAGAGGTCACCATTGTCTCAGGGACGATGGCAATCACAAGGGGAAAAACGATGCTACCAAAAAGAACTTTTAAAAATAATTTTTTGCCTAAAAAGAGAATAGCAAGCACTAGCATGAGACTATTCAAAGCCAAAATAACTAAAGCACGATTCATTCCAAAAGCGGATTCAAATAAAATACCTAGCCCACTAACACCGCCAGCCGCTACATGGTGAGGGCCTAAAAATAAGTTGATACTTACACCTAAAATAAGTAAAGCAAAAAGAATTTTTATGTAAGTCCAAATAAAATCTTTTGTTTGTCTCATTCATCCACATCCTAAACACATTTTGTTTTAATTCCTTTTTTTCAAGTAGTTCATTATAACCTAATTTTTGTGTAATGTTAACTATGGTTTTTGTTTTTTTTTAGGCATAGCGAACATTTCTTTTGATTTGAAAAATAATGGATGTAGTTGAATCAACTTCGAAAAATCACTATACTAGGTGAGAAGAAGCTTACGGGAGGGCTAGAAATGGGCAAAAAGGAAACAAATGCAGCCGTTATGGATAAAGCAAGAAATGTTTTCAGCAAAATGGCGTGGCTGAACAAATTAACAATGGAAAAACGATTAGAAGGCTATCAGCCATCAGAAGTCCACTGTATCGAATTCATCGGGAAAAATCAGGACTCAAATGTGACTAAGCTTGCTAGTTCATTATTTATGACAAGAAGTGCAATTAGTAAAATAACTAAAAAATTAGTGAAAAAAGGCTATATCGAAAGTTATCAAAAACCTGACAATAAAAAAGAAGTTTATTTCAAATTGACTGGGAAGGGAAAAGAAGTTTTTGAAGTGAACGAACGGACACATCAAGAATTTCAGCAACGAGACCAAGTGATTTTTGACCAAGTGACGGAACAACAGTATGAAGAATTAGGGCTTTTTTTAGCAAAGTATGACCAACATCTAAATCAGGAAATCGAGAAATTAGGTTTGTGAGAAGAAAATTTAGAGAGCAAAATGGTGACTGAAAATAGAGCGAATCATTCGCTCTATTTTTTTGCGTAAAAATTGTTGACAAGGACACAAAAAAAGAATATTATTTTGTTGCCTAGGACACAATATGATATTTATAACAAAGGAGTTTTTTATGTTTTCTAATCAACAAAATACGATCAAATCACGTAATCAAATCGACCAAAAGGCTTTTCTTTTTGGTTTGATCTCAGTTTTTCTTTCAGGCATTGGTTTTACAATTGTTTCACCTGTGATTCCATTTTTAGTTCAACCTTATATCAGTAATCCAGCCAATCAAGCACTTGCAGTGACAGCACTGACTTCTGTATATGCTGTTTGTGTTTTTCTGGCAGCCCCTGGATTAGGTGCATTAAGCGATCGCTTTGGCCGACGAGTTGTGTTGCTGATTTGCTTGTTAGGTTCAACAATTGGCTATTTAGTATTTGGTTTAGGTGGTGCACTTTGGATTTTATTTCTTGGTCGGATAATTGAAGGGTTCACGGGAGGGACGATTGGTACGATTTTTGCCTATTTTTCAGATATCACTCCAGCTGAGGAACGAACGAAATATTTTGGCTGGATTAGTGCTGTTACCGGTGTTGGTGTCGTATTCGGACCAACGATCGGTGGTTTACTTGCTAATTTTGGTTATGCAATTCCAATGTTTGCCGGTGCTTTTGTAACGTTTCTCAATTTTTTATTTGGGTACTTCTTTATGCCAGAAAGTTTAGCAAAAGAAAGTCGCTTGACCGCAGTTCCTGTTAGTCGCTTAAATCCATTTACCCAATTAAAAAATATTCTTTCCATTAAGCAAGTCAGTCGTTTATTGTTCGCCGGTTTTTTGCTTTGGATTCCAAACGGTGCATTTCAAGCAGTGTTTTCTCAATTTACGATTGATTCTTTTCACTGGCAGCCGACAGTTATCGGTTTAGTTTTTTCAATAATTGGTATTCAAGATATTTTTTCTCAAAGCTTAATCATGCCTCGACTACTAAAATGGCTCACGGATCGTCAAATTGTTACCTTAGGAATGAGTGCTGAAATTGTTGGCTATGTATTGATTGCTTGTTCGACAATTTTTCACCAACCAAGTTTATTTATTATCGGAATGTTTATCTTTGGTTTTGGTGATTCAATTTTTGGGCCAGCGTTCAACGGCCTCTTATCTAAAGCAGTTACACAACAGGAACAAGGACGCGTGCAAGGTGGAAGTCAAGCAATCCAATCGTTAGCAAGAGTTATCGGACCATTGATTGGTGGACAGCTATATGTCTCGCTGGGACATTCTGCGCCAGCAGTTATGGGGATTTTCTTGATTTTCTGTGCAATTGCAGTGATGTATCAAACCATTCAAACAGTAATAGTTAAACATTAATCGTTTTACTGAAAACAGGTGAAGCTCTTCAAAAATAACTTGAAAGCTTCACCTGTTTTATTTGACAGCTAAGGTACAGCGTCCGACTGCGATTTTTGTTTGTTGATTTAAAAAAATGTCTGCATGCCAAACTTGTAAAGAGCGTCCAACTTTGTCTGGCACAGCAATGACAGTTAACGTACCCGTCTGTGCTTTATTGAGATGATTTACTTGTAGATCCACACCAACAGCAAAATGAGGTTGCTCTAAATGTTGATTTGCGCCAAGGCTACAAGCTGTTTCAATCAAAACACCATTGATTCCGCCATGTAGATAGCCATAAGGTTGCAAATGAATGGCGTGGATGTCTAAAGATAAGACAACTTTTTCTGGAGAAAGTTCTAGCGTTTTGATTTGTAAATGTTCCAGTAAATTCATATAAATATCACTCCGTTCTTTTTCTTAGTATAGCAGAATACTAAAAATTCCGCGGATTTTTAACCGTTTTCTTTCGTTCTTGTGTATAATAAAAAGGATGAATTGAAGGAGGAAAATTATGAGAACATGGCAAACAATTAAAGAATATAGTGAAATTTTATTTGAACAATATGGAAAAATCGCGAAAATCACAATCAATCGCCCAGAGGTTCATAATGCGTTTACCCCAAAAACAGTTTTTGAAATGATGGACGCTTTTACAATTAGTCGTGAACGTCAAGATATCGGTGTCATTATTTTAACTGGCGCTGGGGATCAGGCATTTTGTTCTGGTGGTGATCAAAAAGTTCGAGGGAATGGGGGTTACGTTGGTGACGATCAAGTTCCACGTTTAAATGTTCTTGACTTACAACGCTTAATTCGTGTGATTCCCAAGCCAGTAATTGCAATGGTTAAGGGCTGGTCAATTGGTGGAGGAAATGTATTGCAGTTGGTTTGTGATTTAACGATTGCGGCTGATAATGCCAAATTCGGGCAGACGGGTCCTAATGTTGGTAGTTTTGATGGCGGCTATGGCGCAGGTTATTTAGCGCGGGTAGTAGGTCATAAAAAAGCAAAAGAAGTTTGGTTCATGACCAAACAATATACAGCTGAAGAAGCACTAGCAATGAATTGGATTAATACGGTGGTTCCACTAGCTGATGTGGAAGATGTGACAATTGAATGGGCAGAAGAAATGTTGAAAAAAAGTCCATTGGCATTGCGCATGATTAAAGCTGCTATGAATGCTGATACAGATGGCCTTGCTGGCATTCAACAACTTGCTGGTGATGCAACGTTACTTTATTACACTATGGATGAAGCACAAGAAGGGCGCGATGCCTTTAAAGAAAAACGAGAACCAGATTTTGATCAATTCCCTAAATTCCCATAGGCTACATCCAAGGAGTTGGTTGCAGCAACAAGCACAGCTTCATCCAACTAGACCAGCTTTTTATTTTGAAAATAAAAGGTGGTCTTTTGCTGCATTAAATCAATCTGTCCAAAGATACGCGACTTATTTTGCACAAAAATTGCCTGAAAACGAAAAAAGAGTAGCCATTCATAGCCAAAACTCAGAGCAATGTTATTTGACAATTTTGGCTTTGTGGGAGTTAGGTCTTGAAGTTCAGTTCTTAAACACACACCTGACATCGGAGGAGATTGCATTTCAATTAGCTGATGCTGAAACTAAGTGGCTGATTACAGAACATACACATATTTTTGTAACTAGTTCTTTACTGGAATTTCCAAGTCCAACACAATTGCCTGTAGTGGATCAACTGGACTACCATGATTCTGGTTATGATGAGGAAAAAATTGCTTCTATTATGTATACATCTGGAACGACAGGGAAACCAAAAGGAGTGCCACAAACATTTGCAAATCATCGTGCCAGCGCTTTCGCAACCAAGATGAACATGAAACTAACAGCTTCTGAGAGCTGGATTTGTTGTTTGCCTCTGTATCATATTAGTGGTTTGTCAATCTTGTTGCGTTCATTAGTGTTGGGTATTAGTGTTCGTTTACATACGAATTTTTCTCCAGAAAGAATCCATGAAGAGCTATTGGAAGGGCAAGAAATCTGTCTTTCTGTTGTGACAAAAACGTTAAAAGACCTTCTACCGCTTGTTCCGGAAAATGGGTATGCTACTGCACCAAAACTATTATTGGGTGGTGGGCCAGTTGATCGGGAAACGTTAAGCGAATGTGTAGTCAAAAAACTATTGGTAATCCAGTCTTATGGAATGACAGAAACTTGTTCACAAGTGGTTGCTTTATCACCAGAAAAAGCGTCAGAAAAATTGGGTTCTGCTGGTGTCCCGTTGACCGGAACTAGGTTGAAAATCGAAACGAACCAGGATCAGCAAACTACTGGAGAAATTTTACTAAAAGGGCCGACAATTGCTAGTCACTATTTAAACTATCGCGACGAAGAATCATGGACACAAGATGGCTGGTTCAGAACGGGGGATTTAGGTCATCTGGATGAAGATGGTTTTTTATATGTGGATAGCCGGATGAGCGAATTGATTATCTCTGGTGGCGAAAACATTTATCCTGCAGAAATTGAATCTACGTTGCTCCAGAGTGAGTTGATCCAAGAAGTCGTGGTGGTAGGACGAAGAGACGAACGCTGGGGACAACGACCAGTAGCCTATTTAGTAGTGAGAGAAATGGCTGATTTAACAAGTGATGAATTAGCCAGAGTCTTACAACCGTTAGCAACGTTTAAACATCCTAGTGAAGTCTTTAGTGTGTCGCGTATTCCAAAAACGGCGAGTGGCAAACCATTGAAACGACTATTTCTGACAGAAGAAAGAGTGAATTATATTGAAAATCAACTTAAGTAATTGGAAAGAAAAAGTGTCTTCAACTGAGAAAGCCTACTTTAGTTATAGTTATGAACTTCCGTCTCAAGAATTTGGTCAATTATTTGCTAAAACTAGCGACTATCGTGGTGCGCGTTTTTTTTGGCAAACCCCAGACCGTCACTTAAGCTATATTGGGTTAGGAACAGTGAAGCAGTTTTTCAATGCGGAAACAGAATTTGAAGCGATTGAGCGATTTAAGAAGGAGTTTTTTAAAAGTTTTTGCATGGTGAGTAAACGAAAAGAAGCACCTATCTTATTCGGTGGGTTCCCGTTTGACCGTGAGGGCGCAAAAGAATCATTTTGGGGAAAGTTAGAAAATGGCTACTTTTTATTACCTGAAATTTTGTTTACTCAAAGAGAGGATTTTTGCGTAGTCACGCTAATTTGTCATCAAGAAAAAGGAACTTGTGACTCGAAGTTTTTTAAAAGACTCGAGAAACACTTTGAATCATTGGAAAATGAAGTTGCGAACTTACTCGATCACCCTCCTGTCGAATCTTCATGCACAAATGTCGTTAGGAAAGAACGAAACGTTGGCGCGTTTGTTTCCTTGGTTGATGAAAGCGTGGAGGAAATCAAAAAAACAAATGCTAAACTCAGAAAGGTTGTTCTAGCACGTCAAATGGAACTCAAGGGAAAGTCTTTTTCAATCGAAACAATTGTCGAAAATTTATTGCGACAACAACCAAATACTTATGTTTTTGCCTTGGAGGACAAACAGCAAGCTTTCGTCGGAGCAACGCCTGAACGACTTGTTGAAGCAAGCAGAACGATGTTTGCAACAGCGGGCATTGCAGGTTCAATTTCACGAGGGAAAAATCAAACAGAAGACCAGGAAAATAGTTTGAAACTTTTAAAAGACGCTAAAAACTCATATGAACATCAAGTGGTAGTCGAACGAATCAAAAAGCAGCTAAAAGATTTTACGCAAGGTGAATTGCTTGTTTCAGATAAGAGTCTTTTAAAAAACCGAGACATTCAGCATTTATTTGTAACTGTCAAAGGTTCTAGGAAAGGGCAAACTAGTTTGCTAGATGTTGTTCGAGAATTGCATCCAACGCCTGCATTAGGTGGAGAGCCTAAGGCAGAGGCTTTACGTTGGCTGGCGGAAAAAGAAGTCGCCGGACGAGGACTTTATGGCGCACCAATTGGTTGGCTTGACTTAACCGAAGATGTCGGTGAGTTTGCAGTGGGGATTCGTTCAGGTATTTTCAGCGGAAATCAAGGCTTATTATATGCTGGATGTGGAATTGTTGATGATTCAGATCCAGAAGCAGAACGATTGGAAACAAGGTTGAAATTCCAGCCAATGATTAGAGGGGTGAGAGGCAATGACGAGTAAACAAGAAACAACTAGTTATCTGTTAGCTTTTATTCAAGGCTTAAAAGAAGGTGGGTTAACGAAGGTAGTCATTAGTCCTGGTTCACGCTCTACACCTCTAGCACTATTGCTTTTTCGCGATCCTGAAGTTGAATGTTACGTTGACGTTGACGAGCGCTCTGCGGGTTTTTTTGCCTTAGGCTTAGCTAAAGGATCAAAAAAAGAACTAGTTGCCTTGTTATGTACATCTGGGACAGCGGCAGCAAATTATTATCCAGCAATTTGTGAGGCCAAAGAAACCAATCATCCATTGGTTGTTTTAACTGCAGACCGCCCGCCAGAACTACGTGAAGTGGGTGCACCTCAAACGATGAATCAACAGGAGCTTTATCGGACCCATGTGAAAAAATTTGTGGAGTTAGCTGTTCCGGAAGGCTCGGAGTCAATGCAACGTTATAGTTATTGGCAAGGTGTCCAGCTAGGATATACTGCTCAACAAATACCAGTGGGGCCTGTTCATGCCAATTTACCTTTTCGTGAGCCATTGCTACCAGATTTAGATTTTCAGTTAGAAAAATCTTTTAAAAGTGAAAAATTGACGAAGAATGAAGAAGCAGTCCAATCAATACCAGAGCTTTCAGATTGGTTGGAAAAAAAAGGATTATTGATTGTTGGAAATGAAGTGAGTGTAACAGAAGCACAATTGTTGATCCAGCTTGCAGAGTATTTGGGCTGGCCGATTATTGGCGATCCGCTAACTAATTTAGCAACCTGTGGTAGTCAAAGTGAGAATTACTTGAAGCATGCCGAGTTGATTTTCTCTAGTAGCAATGTGGAACAGCCAGAAGTAGTGATTCGTTTTGGTCGGCTACCAGTTACGAAAAATGTCATGCTGTATTTACAAAAACTAACTAGAGAAACGACGACTTTTGTGTTAGTCGATGAGCAAGAACAGTGGCAAGACTTATTACACGTAACCAATTACTTTTTACCTTTCACGATTTCCGTTTTTTGTCAATCAGCCCTAGCTGTGGATTCGATAGAAAAACAAAAGCATTCAAGCTGGCTAAATGGATGGAAGCAAGCTGAAGAAACAGCACAAGTCGTACTTCAAAAAGAAACCCTGTCACAGTCTTTCAATGAAAGTAGTGCCAGCTTGAAATTGAGTGAGTTACTTTATGCTGATGAACAACTTTTTTTATCAAACAGTAATGCCATTCGTTTTGTAGACCGTTATGCAATGAGTAGCGTCACTTCTTATCCAGTATTTGGTAATCGTGGAATCAATGGAATTGACGGCATTGTTTCAACGGCAGCCGGTATTTCAGCTGCTACGATGCAACGGACTTATTTATTGATTGGGGACTTGGCACTTTTTCATGATATGAATGGACTGCAAATGATCCGTTCATTGAAGTTACCAGTTACAATTGTATTACTCAATAATAATGGTGGCGGAATCTTTTCTTTTTTACCGCAAAAACAATTGGATAAAACAGATTTTACTCCGTTATTTGAGACACCACTTTCATTGGATTTTGCAAAAGTGGCTGATTTATACGATGGCCAGTATATCAAACCAACTTCCTTAGCTGAATTTGAATTTGCAATCGAGAAAAGTCGGTTTGCTGATCGTTGGACATTGATTGAGATTGCAGGAAATCAAGATGAACCAGTGCAGTTTTGGCAAGAGGTAGTAGCTGAATACCGAGAAAAAATCGGTGAAATAAATGAATAAGATCATTCGTGGCGTAAAATATGCGTATAGCTGGCAACAAAAATACGATCCTTCAAAGGAGACGATTGTTTGCTTGCATGGTTTCACTGGAACGAGGCAAACGTTTCAGTTGCTTCAAGATCCAATATATAATTTCCTGTTCATTGATTTGCTTGGCCATGGTGAATCAAGTATTTTTGTACATCCGTGGCGTTATCAATTGTCCGAAATAGTGAAGGACCTCAATCAGTTGATACAGGAATTAGGAATTAACCAATGGTATGTTTTAGGCTATTCTATGGGGGCAAGAGTCGCATTAGCTTGGGCGATTGAGCATCCAAGTAAACTTCTTGGTGTCATTTTAGAAGCTGGAACTCCTGGAATTGTAGACGAGCAAGAAAGAAAACAGCGAAAAGAGTCTGACCGACGATTAGCGCTCAGGCTATGGCGTGAACCACTCGTTGATTTTGTAGATTTTTGGCAAAATCTTCCGTTATTTTCTAGCCAAAAAAAATTACCGAAAGAAATACAAAAAAAGATTCGAGATGAGCGATTGAGTCAAAATAAATTTGGTTTGGCAATGAGTTTGTGGTTTATGGGGACAGGTGTACAAAAAAATTATTGGTTGGAATTAGAAGAGTTAAAGCAACCAGTTCTATACGTGGTAGGGGAACAAGATCCAAAATTTCTTGCTATTGGGGATACGTTGTGTCAGCAACTTCCACATTCGACATTGGCAGTTATTCCTGATAGTGGTCACTGTGTGCATCTGGAACAGTCACAAGCTTTTGCGAACAAATTGTCTCAATGGTTAGCAAAAAGAAAAACGCACTGTTAGTGAGGAACATGTGATGAAAATTATGAAAGTTGAGCAGTACCAACTACGTTTACCATTAGTTACCCCTTTTCAAACCAGTTATGGTGTCCTTAACGAAAAAGCGTTAGACCTTTTGATTTTAGAAGATGAGCTAGGCAATCAAGGATACGGAGAGCTAGTTTCTTTTGAAAAACCTGATTATATCGAAGAAACGATTGGTGCGGATCGGCAACTTATCGAACAGCAATTAGTGCCACGTCTATTTCAAGCTGATTTGCAAAAGGTAGGGGATGTTTGGTCATTGTTTCAAACTGTCCAAGGAAATTTTATGGCAAAATCAGCATTGGAAACGGCCGTTTGGGATTTGTTTGCGAAACGAGAACAGCGAAGTTTACAAAGTTATTTTGGCAGCCACAAATCAGAAATCCCAGTTGGTGTCAGTATTGGGATTCATGCGACAACAGAGGATTTGATTGCACAAGTATCAAATTATCTTGAACAAGGATATCAGCGAATCAAAGTGAAAATCAAACCGGGCTATGACATTGTGCCACTAAGTGCTATTCGTGAAGCGTTCCCAGATGTTCCCCTGATGGCAGACGCAAATTCAGCGTATACATTCGCTGATTTAGAGTTATTTAAACAACTAGATCAATTGAACTTAGCGATGATTGAGCAACCTTTTCATCAACGAGATTTTGTCGACCATGCCAGACTTCAACAACATCTTCAGACAAAGATTTGTTTAGATGAAAATATTCGGACATTGGAGGATGTGAAAACCGCTTATACGCTAGGAAGTTGTCAAGGAATCAATTTGAAGATTCCACGCGTGGGAGGAATCACAGAAGCTCTACGAATCGTTGATTTTTGTCAAACACATCAGTTACTAGTTTGGCTTGGAGGAATGTTCGAGTCTGGAATTGGCCGAGCGTTAAATTTACAGTTTGCTAGCCAAAATATCTTTACTTTTCCTGGTGATATCTCAGCTGCTGATCGTTATTACACTGCAGACGTCATAAAGAAACCAGCAAAAATGGAAAGAGGAAATATTGTCGTTCCTCAAGGAGTTGGTTTAGGCGTTGAGTTAGATTGGCAAGTGATTGAACAAGTTTGTGACCAGAAACAAACCTATCAATAAAATCATTGAAACAATCAGTAAACGAATGTACGAAAACAAAAAATGTTTTCGTACATTTTTTTGTTTCAAGAGAACTTGTTATCGTTAACATTTTTGAAAGCGTTGTCTTTCGTACTTGATTCTTTTATAGTGAAATTATCTTAGAAGTAAAAAAGGAGGAAATACATGAACACAGCAGCAGTTTATCATCGTCCAGAAAGCGAATTTGCTTATTTGTATACGAAAGAAACACTTCGTTTGCGGCTACGAACTGGCAAAGATGATATCGAAAAAGTATTTGTGATAAAGGGTGATCCATACACATTCACGACGGAACAGTGGTACTTAGAAGAAGTGCCGATGAAAAAAGGATTAAGTACCAATGTGCATGATTATTGGGAACTTGAAGTCCATAGTGATACGAGGAGAATCCAATATGGGTTTCATGTGATTGGCAAAGATGAAACGGAATGTTTTTATGGGGATCAAGGCGTGTTTCCTTATCAAAATCGCTTTTTAGCAGAACCAAACATGTACTTTAGAATGCCTTATTTTCAAGAAATTGATCGTTTCAAAGTGCCAGAATGGGTGAAAGAAACTGTTTGGTATCAAATTTTCCCAGAACGTTTTGCTAATGGAGATACGAATAACGATCCAGAAAACACATTACCGTGGGGAAGTAAAGCGCCGGATCGGGATGATTTTTTTGGCGGTGATCTGCAAGGAGTAATTGATCATCTGGATTACTTAGTTGATTTAGGAATCAATGGTATTTATTTCTGTCCAGTTTTTAAAGCAACGTCTAATCATAAATATGACACGATTGACTATTTAGAGATTGATCCTCATTTCGGTGATAAAAAATTATTTAAAACATTAATTGAGCAAGCGCATCAACGAGGGATTCGCGTGATGTTAGATGCTGTTTTCAACCATATGGGCGATGATTCACCACAATGGCAAGACGTAATTAAAAACGGTGAAGAGTCGATTTATAAAGATTGGTTTCATATTCATTCCTTTCCAGTGGACGATTACCGGTTGACAGAGGTGCCAGAAACAGCAGAACATCTTTCGTATGATACGTTTGCATTTACGCCACATATGCCTAAGCTAAATACGGCAAATCCTGAAGTGCAAGCACATCTTTTAAAGATTGCGACTTATTGGATCGAAGAATTCGATATCGATGGTTGGCGATTAGATGTAGCAAATGAAGTCGATCATCACTTCTGGAAGAAATTCTATACAGTAGTCACTGAGGCAAAACCCGATATCTATATTTTGGGTGAAATCTGGCATTCTTCACAAGCTTGGTTACAGGGAGATGAATTTCACGCAGTAATGAATTATGCATTTACAGATTCAATCAAAGATTATTTTGTGAAAAAGAAAATCAGTGTTTCGCAAATGATTAGCGGAATGAATCAACAACAAATGCTTTACCGAGACCAAGTCAATGAAGGAACTTTCAATTTATTGGATTCCCATGACACAGCGCGAATTCTCACGATGTGTGAAGAAAATAAAGAGTTGCTGAAAGCTGTCATGACGTTCATGTTTTTACAAAAAGGTTCACCTTGTATTTACTATGGAACAGAAATTGGTTTAACAGGACATGATGATCCTGATTGTCGGAAATGTATGATTTGGGACGAAGAAAAGCAAGACTTGGAACTTTTTGCCTTTATGAAAGAACTTATTCATTTGCGCAAACGGTTGCATTTGATTTTATCCGAGGGAGAAACTTTGTGGAAAACATCACCTGAAACACAAGGAATTATTTCGTTTGCTCGACAACTAGATCAACAAAAAGTTCAAGCCATTTTTAATGAATCAGAGAACGTGTATGTCGTAGACCAACCAAGTGAAGTACTTTTTTCACAAGGTGTTCATGTCTTGAAAGATGAAAAAATTGAGATCCAACCACATGGGTTTATTCTTAGCTGCTGATATTTTGTTACCGGTAACAAAGAGAAAGCGGTTGCACTAATATTTTTAATAACAGTATAATGATTTTAGTAAGAAAACAGAAAAATAAACTACAGGGGGAAATAAAAAATGAAAAGTAAAATGATGAAGACATTAGGTTTAGGTTTGCTTTCAGTCGGTGTGATTGGTGGACTTGCTGCTTGTGGTAATGGTGGGAAATCAAACAGTAAAGCAGCAGATGATGAGAAAACACTAACGATTTCTGTTGATTCAGGTTATACCGATTACATGAACGAGATTAAAGGTAAGTTTGAAAAAGAGAATGATGTCAAAATAAAATTAGTTGAAAAAGACATGTTTGACCAATTAGAAGCGTTAGCTCTTGATGGTCCTGCAGGAAAAGGGCCAGATGTGATGATGGCTGCTTATGACCGAATCGGTGCTTTGGGACAACAAGGTCACTTAGCAGAAGTAAAATTAGGAAATGAAGCAGATTACGATGAAACGGATAAAGCACAAGTAACTTATGATGGCAAAATTTACGGAGAACCTGCTGTAATTGAAACACTGGTTTTGTATTATAACAAAGACTTGATCGATGCAGCGCCAACAACATTCAAAGAAGTCGAAGATCTTGCGAAAGACGAACGATTTGCATTTGATTCAGAAGCAGGTAAAAACACTGGCTTCCTAGCAAAATGGACTGATTTTTATTATTCATACGGACTACTTGCAGGTTATGGTGGTTATGTTTTTGGTGAAGATGGAACGGATGCTTCAGATATTGGTTTGAACAATGCTGGTGCAGTTGAAGGAATCACTTATGCAACTGACTGGTTCCAAAATGTTTGGCCAAAAGGAATGCAAGATGTGACTAGTGCTGGCGACTTTGTGACACAACAGTTTACTTCAAACAAAGCAGCAGCGATTATTGATGGACCATGGCAAGCACAATCATATAAAGAAAGTAAAGTTAACTACGGCGTAGCAAAAATTCCAACATTAGATAACGGTGAATCTTACCAACCATTTGGTGGAGGTAAAGGTTGGGTTGTTAGCAACTACGCAAAAAATAAAGATGTGGCTCAAAAGTGGCTTGATTATGTGACTAACCAAGAAAACCAAGAAACATTCTTCGAAATGGTCAATGAAATTCCTGCAAATCAAAGCGCACGTGAAACAGCTAAAGCTAAAAATGATGAATTGACAACTGCGGTAATCGAACAGTATGAAACAGCACAAGCAATGCCAAACATTCCGGAAATGGCTGAAGTTTGGACAGGGGCAGAAAACTTAATGTTTGATGCAGCTTCTGGTGCTAAAACACCAAAAGAATCTGCTAACAGCGCAGTCAAAACAATTACTGAGGCAATTGAACAAAAATATTAAAGTTCCACAAAGCTAGACATAAAGGAAGAAGGGGAGTGGTGGCTTAGGTCACTTCCCCTTTAACTAGTTAGAATCAAATGATTAGGGGGCGTTTTAGATGAAACAGTCTGGAACGAAAAATGAAGTTCAAGTCAATAAAGTGACACTTTTTTCGCTAATACCTGGCTTCGGTCAGCTAGCAAATGGACAAAAAGCGAAAGGAATTGCCTTTTTCAGTATCTTTCTTATTTTTGTGATTCAAATGATCCTTGGTGGTTTTCAATCATTAGTTGGATTAGTAACACTGGGAAGTATCCCTATAGAAGATCATTCATTGTTTATTTTGATTGAAGGAACATTACAATTAATCATCACGATTATTTTCTTTCTCTTTTATGGTTTAAATCTTTATGATGCACGACGTGTCGCAACTATGCGAAAAAATGGCCAAAAAATCAATGTAACAATGAAAGAAACGTTGCAGACTATTGGGGATGAAGGATTTCCTTACTTACTAACTTTACCAGCCTATCTTTTAATGATTTTTACCATTATTTTTCCAGTGTTGGTTACCTTATTTACAGCATTTACAAACTACGATTTCAACCACATTCCGCCTGCAAGCTTGATTGATTGGGTGGGATTCAAAAACTTCTTTAGTATCTTCTTTTTAAGTTCCTATCGAAATACTTTTTTATCTGTTTTCAGTTGGACAATCATCTGGACTTTGTGTGCAACAACTTTGCAAATTAGCTTAGGCGTGTTGACTGCCGTAGTTGCTCATCAAAAGTTTATTAAATTTAAACGTGTATTTGGTATTATTTTCTTATTACCTTGGGCGGTTCCTGCTTTTATTACAATTATGAGTTTCTCTAACATTTTTAATGACAGTGTTGGAGCGATTAACACACAAGTTATCCCATTTTTGAACAACTTACCTTTGGTTGATATTGGCGCAATTTCTTGGAAAACAGATCCGAATTGGACAAAAGTGGCAATTATTCTTGTTCAAGGTTGGTTAGGTTTCCCATATATCTATGTCATGGTCACTGGAATCTTGCAGTCAATCTCTGAAGATTTGTATGAAGCTGCAAAAATTGACGGGGCGAATGCTTGGAAACGTTTCTCAAATATAACGTTACCTGCAATTTTCTTAGTGGCGGCGCCAACATTCATTACGCAATACACAGGGAACTTCAACAATTTCTCGATGATCTACCTATTTAATAATGGAGGGCCAGGTAGTGTTGGTGGTGGCGCAGGCTCAACTGATATTTTGATTTCTTGGATCTATAAACTGACAACAGGGACATCACCACAGTATTCAATGGCTTCGGCAATTACATTGATTATTTCTGCTGTAGTAATTTGTGTTTCCTTGCTTGTCTTTAAGAAAACAAATGCGTTCAACATGGGGGATTAGCAGATGAAAAAAATAAATTCTAGTGCGAGATTTCAACGAAGCGTGTCACATTTTTTTACTTATGCCTTCTTGATATTTCTCTCAATCATTATTTTATATCCACTATTGATTACTGCTAGTACAGCATTTAAGCCAGGGAACATTGCTGCATTTAGCTTAGACTTATCCGGTGAATGGACATTAAATAATTTTTCACGTTTGTTTAATGAAACATTGTATGGCACTTGGTATAAAAATACC
The DNA here is from genome assembly GCF_040887505.1 of Enterococcus sp. C50. Lineage (NCBI taxonomy): Bacteria > Bacillati > Bacillota > Bacilli > Lactobacillales > Enterococcaceae > Enterococcus > Enterococcus sp. C50. Next base: position 155,287 of record NZ_JBFOFW010000001.1, read on the forward strand.
TTGATTATTTCTGTATTAACAATGGTGATACAAGTAACGGTTGTAACATTAGCAGGTTACACATATAGTCGTTATCGCTTTATTGGTCGCAAATCAAGTTTGATGTTTTTCTTAGTTATTCAGATGGTGCCAACAATGGCGGCTTTGACTGCCTTTTATGTTATGGCATTCTTGCTTGATGCGCTAGACAAGTATTGGTTCCTAACAATGATTTATATTGGTGGTGGCATCCCGATGAATACTTGGCTGATGAAAGGCTATTTCGATACTGTGCCGATTGACCTTGATGAATCAGCGAAGTTAGATGGCGCAGGTCATTTTCGAATTTTCGCTCAAATTGTTTTGCCATTAGTTAAGCCAATGATTGCCGTTCAAGCATTGTGGGCATTCATGGGACCATTTGGCGATTTCATGCTATCGAAATTTTTATTACGCACACCTGAGAACCAAACCGTAGCAGTTGGGTTGCAAACATTTATCTCTGATGTGACGAATCAAAGAGTATCGTTATTTGCAGCGGGAGCAATCTTAATTGCTTTACCAATTTGTTTGTTATTCTTCTTCTTACAAAAGAACTTTGTTACAGGGCTGACTTCAGGCGGAACCAAAGGATAGGAGGTATCAGAAATGCAAACTTTCCCATTTAATTATTTCGCCAGTCTAGCTGGACCAAAACGTTTGTTTGCTGGACGAAAGGAACTTTCATGGCCAAAATTGTTCTTAATATTAGTCTTTTTAGTCTCTTTTATGACGATCCCAATCACTCTTTATTACGCAAATCAGGTTACAGCAATACCGAGTCAGCAATTTTTAGCGGTCAATCAGATGATAGATCAAGCAGGTGTGGAGCAATTTTCTCACTTACGAGTTGTCAACGGCGAATTAAAGGGGAAAGAAGCTATCATTTTTGAAAACCAAGAGCTGATAGTGGGCGTGGATTTACCAAAGAGTGTTCAACAAAAGGGTACGTTTATTAATTTTGAAAAAACACAGTGGCACATTCAGCAACAAGAAAATGGACAAACTAGAAGCTATACGATGAACTATGGGCCGTCTTTTACACCAGCAATGAGTCAAACACCACAAGAATTTGAACAATTTCTAGAAGAACAATTTTATCTCAGCAATCGTCCAGTGATTATTTTGTCCTATAGTCTAAGTTTGGGGTTTATCTTACTCGTTATGACTATCATGATTTTGTTTGGCGCATCTCTCTTTTTATGGATGACAAGAAAGAGTCGTTTTTCTTCTATCCAAACGTTTAAGGAAAGTGCGAATCTAATGCTGAATGTTTTGGGTGTAGGATCGATTCTTGCTGCGGTAGTTGGTTTTGTACATTTTGATCTGATTTTAATGTTAGGTATCCAGTCAACGGTAGCTGTTTTGTTACTATTATGGATTTTCGCGAAAACAGGCTTCAAGGATGAACGGCAAGTAGCCGAGGCTTGAAGGACATCGGTATTTTTGTTATAGTTTAGAAAAGAAAAAGTAAAGGAGAACAAAGATGACTGCTTCCATGAAATTGCGCATTGAACTTTTAATGACATTTAGTTAATAAAAAAGTCCTAAGCACATGTGATTTCAGGGGATGAGTGTATCCTTTTTCCTTCGATAATTTTGATTGAAATCAAAGAGGTGGCTTATGGCTACCTCTTTTTTGTACACTTTTCCCTCATAAAAGGAGCGGAAAAAATGGAAACTTTAGCTGTTAAATTAATAAATATTGAAAAAAATTTTGGCGCCAAAAACATTTTATCTATTGATGAATTAACGATTTATCAAAATGAACGAATTGCAATTATTGGAAAAAACGGAAGTGGAAAATCAACATTACTAAAAATGATTGCTGGTAAAGTTGAGCCTGATCGTGGAAAAGTTCAAAGAGAAATTGAATTTAATTACTATGCCCAAAGCGAAGAGCTAACAAAGGTCCACGTTAGTAACCAACTAGATGGCGAACTGTTAAGTCGATTTGCTGTTCCAACAATGGGAATGGAGACTCTTAGTGGGGGAGAACAAGCGAAATTTCGTTTAGCCAATCAGCTATCAGATTATCAAATGGGCTTATTACTGGACGAGCCAACCACTCATTTGGATAGCCAGAGTATTGAAACATTGATTAAAGAACTAAGTTATTATTACGGTACATTAATTGTAGTTAGTCATGACCGATTCTTCATAAACCAAATCGCGACCAAAATTTGGGAAATTGAAGAGGGACGCGTGAGAGAATTTCACGGAAATTATACGGAGTATGTGAAACAAAAAGAAGCAGAGTGCATCGAAAAAGAGCGTTTAGCAGATCATTTTCAAAAAGAGAAGAAGCGTTTAGAACATGCTATCAAGAAAAAACAAGCACAGGCAGAAAAACTAACACAATCAACGAAAAAACAGAAACAAAAAAGTCAACGTCCAGATCGGCTAGCTTCATCAAAACAAAAAGATACGGTCCAAAAATCTTTACAAAAAACAGCAAAAGCAATGACCAGTCGTTTAGACCAATTAGTAGAACAAACTGTTGATGTGAAAAATCAAAAAATTATTTTTCCTGTGCCAAAAACACTGGAAATCCATAATAAATTTCCAATCATGGGAGATCGGGTGACGCTGGAAGTTGCTGGAAAAAAGCTAATAGAAGAAGCTACTTTTCAATTTGGGTTAGGAAAAAAAATTGCAATTACAGGTGCTAACGGTTCTGGAAAATCGACGTTATTGCGTTATATTCTTGACCAAAAACGAGGCATAATTGTCTCTTCAAATGTTATTTTTTCTGTTTATCAGCAAATGGACTATCAATTAACAAGTGAGGAACCCTTATTAGCTTATTTATTGAAACAAACGGAATATCCAGAACCTTTTGTGCGAGCCTTGCTAAATAATTTAGGGTTTAAACAAATAGAAATCACTAAACCTATTCGTGAGTTGAGTGGTGGTGAAGCCACACGTTTGGCGATTGCCTTACTTTTTACCAAACCAGCAAATACGCTAATCTTAGATGAGCCAACGAACTTTATTGATGTAAATACGATGCAAGCTTTAGAAGCATTAATCAAACAATATCCGGGAACTGTTATTTTTACTTCTCATGATACGTTATTTGTTCATGAAGTGGCAGAGGTAGTTTATCAAATTGAAAATCAAAAGTTGATTTTGAAAAAATAAGTTTTATGACTATTTTCTCACAAGAAAGAGTGAAGCTGCGGCCTTATCGGTCGTAGCTTCTTTTTTTGGGTATCTTTTTTAGAAATACACACAAAAGTTTGACAACTTAAGTAATAAGTAATACTATATAGCGGTGCTTAGTAATACTTATTACTGAAAGTGGGAAATTTAAGGAGAAGGATATGGAAAATTTAACAGAAATGCTCAAAGGCGTACTTGAGGGTTGCGTCTTGGAAATCATTAGTCAGCAAGAGACGTATGGCTATGAGATAACAAAAAAGCTAAATGCTCTTGGGTTTACTGATGTGGTGGATGGCACAGTGTACACGATTTTGTTACGTCTTGAAAAAAATAAACTGGTGGATACGAAAAAGAAGCCCTCTGATATAGGACCACCAAGAAAATTTTTTACCCTCAATGATGCTGGGCGAGCTGAACTGGCAATTTTTTGGGAAAAGTGGGCATTTTTATCAGAAAAGATGACTCAATTAAAGGAGGAAACAGTAAATGAATAAGTTTTTGATGATTACTTGAATGTAAAAAAAATCATTACAAGTAAAAAAGAATATAAAGCACAAATGGCACGAGTCGATGCGTTGCCAAATGATTACCAATTTGTTTTCAAAAAAATCCAAAGCCATATGTGGAAATTTGCAACTGGTAGTGGTTATGACATGATGGCAGTGCAATATGATTTGATTGATCTGTTTGAAGAAGGTATAGCTGACGGGAAAAAAGTTCTTGAAGTGACGGGAACAGATGTGGCTTCTTTTTGCGATGAACTGTTGAAAAGTACAAAAACGTATACGGAAGATTGGCGCGAAAATTTGAATCGTGAAATCAACAAAAAGCTGAGATAAGTCTAGCTATTTTTTCCGACAAGTACTTGATTCGGTTCAGAGAATCACATTTAAAATAGGATTGGGACAAAAGTAATCTAAATAAAAGAACGCCTAAAATTCGTTTTGTAAACGTTAATTTTAGGCGTTCTTTGAAGTGAAGAATGTGCGATGAATGACTGGATTTTTAATTTTGCCCCAGACTCGTTCTTTAACTTAATTTTCGATTGCTTCGAGTACCGTTTGACGTCCATCTCGTGGTTGCCACCCCAACTTGATCGCTTTTTGATTACTATGAGTATATTTACGTTTCAACATGGGAACTAATGAACGCAATTCGCCAACAAATTTGGCTGCAAATTTTAAAGCAAAATCAGGGACGATAATTGGTTGATTTCCATAAATTCGACTGATTTGTGCGAAAGAGAGGTCTGTATTTTTTGCTAAAATTCGTTCGCCAATCGTGTCATTATTTTCTAAAGCTAAAAGATGTAAATTAGCTAGATCGTTAACATCTGTCACTTCAAGCGTAATTTTTGGTACTAAACGAGAACGTTTGATACCATCTAAGACACCATTTGATGAGCGGTTACTGGTTAAAGCCTTACCAAAAATAGCGCCTGGTAAAATTGTTGTCAAAGCTAAATCATACTTTTGGGCTAATTCCCAAGCCTTTTTTTCTGCAGCAAGTTTTGATAACCGATAAGCATTGAGTTCTGGATTGTGCTGATCAGACCAATACGTTTCATCAATCACGCCTGTCGTGCTTGCCAAAGGAGTAGCTGCTGCTTGACTGGAGGTCATGATAATCCGTTTGATTCCAGCTTGATGTGCAGCATCAAAAACATGTTGAACACCTTGAACAGCCTCATCAATCAGTTTTGGATCGTTGGAATTTTCATGTCCAAGAGGGCTAGCAACATGGAGAATTGCATCAACACCAACCATCGAATCTTTCCAACCAGAAGCACTTGTTAAATCTGCAGCAAAGTAAGAAACACCTTCAAAAATAACAGGAGCTCGATCCAAATTCCGAACAGTTCCATTAACTTCGTAATTTTTTTCTTGCAATAATTTTATGATATGAGTTGCGACAAATCCATTTGCGCCTGTGACTAATACTTTCATTTTTTACCTCCTAGTGTTACATTTGTTATGGATGCTATTTTAGAAGATAAAAAGTGCCTAATCAAGCAATTGATCGGCATTTGTAACAGAAGGAGGAATCTGTTATGGCAGTGACAAATTATTCAAAAAGTATCAAAGAGGATACCAAAAAATGGCTCACATTAGCTACACTCGAATTATTAAAAACAACACAGTTATCAAAACTGACAGTTTCTGAAGTAGCTAAGAGATCAGGTGTGAGTAGAATGGCATTTTATCGGCATTTTACTGATCTAACACAAGTGTTGACCGAATATTATGAACCAAAATTTCAAGCTATTTTTGATAAAACAATCAACAAAGTTAGTCCTGAACAGAAAATTGATGATTTGTCTGAATTTTTTCAAGAACTGACACCAGATTTCCAAGCGGCTATTGAAGGAGGTCACAAAGAGATTATCTTTCAACTCTTTAGTAAACAAATGGCCCGCTTTTACGATGAAACGACCACTTGGGAAGATTGGGAAGGAAGTAAACGTTACTACTGGATCAAATTTATGTCAGCTGGCATCTTTGAAGTGTGGTTGAGTTGGATCGAAACGGGACAGAAAGAAAGTATTTCAGCAATGACAGATTTAATTAAGGAATTTCATGAGTAGTTATTTCTTAAAAAACAAAATCTAAAATACCCATCCAATTTTTTGGTTGGGTATTTTTTTAGTTAACTAGCTATTTTACAAAAAAATGAATCCGCCTCCAAAAAAACTGTTGCAAAAAATAAAAGTCATGCTATAGTGAAGTTGAACCGGTTCAACTTATTTAAATGGGGGAGATTTACTAATGAGTTTTGTAGACAAGTTATCTGAAAAGTTATTACCAATCGTTTCTAAGATGAACAACCAGCGTCACTTACTTGCAATTCGAGATAGTTTTATCATTACGATGCCACTAGTAATGGCGGCGTCTGTCATGGTCTTGTTAAATGCATTGATTTTTTCTAATGCCTTTGTTCAACAATGGATTGACTTGAGTTTTCTAGCAAACCTGGCTTCCATCGTCAATAATGGTACGATGAGTATTTTAGCAATTGTTGTGTGTTATAACATCGGCTGGAATTTAGCAAATCATTACATTCGATCAGGTGAGATGAATGATCCGGCTTTTAGTGCAGTACATGCAGGTGTGTTAAGCGTTGCTGTTATGTTTATTCTGATGCCGTTGAAAAGCAGTGTTACTTTGGTGGACGGTAGTACAGCTGAAGCAACTGGCGTATTTTTACAAAGTCTGACTTCTTCTTCCGGTCTAGCAACGGCGATGATTGCTTCCATTGTTGGGACAGAGTTATTTATGAAGCTAGCAAAAATCAAGAAGTTAAAAATCAAAATGCCTGATGGTGTTCCACCGGCAGTTGCTACTTCATTCAATTCTTTAGTTCCTGAAACAGCAGTTATTCTTTTATTTGCTATTTTTGTTTTTCTACTGGATAAGTTTACTGGTCTTGATTTTCCAAGTTTGATTGAATTAGCCATTCAAACACCTTTAAAAGCTTTCGTCTTATCTGTTCCTGGTATTTTATTTTTACAATTCTTCTCTGATTTTCTTTGGGTTTTTGGTATGCATGGTTCAAGTATTTTGGCACCAATTCGTCAAGCACCATTATTACAATCGATTCAAGAAAATATGGATGCTTTTTCTGCTGGAAAAGAAATTCCTAATATTATTACCGAACCTTTTACGAATGCATTTGGATTAATTGGTGGAGGAGGCTGTATCTTACCATTAGTGATTGCGATTTTGTGGGTTTCAAAACGACAAGAACAGCGACAAATCGCCAAGTTTGGTTTGACAACTTGCTTGTTCAATATTACTGAACCTGTGATGTTTGGGCTACCAGTCGTAATGAATCCAATTTATATGATTCCCTGTGCGCTTATTCCATCAATCAATTTAGTTATTGCTTATGTTGCAACAAGTGTTGGTTTGATTGAAAAAACAGTTGCTGCAGCACCATGGATTACACCGCCAGTAATCCAATCATTTATTGCAACTGGGGGCGATGTAAAAGCAGCTATTTTGACTGTGTTATTAATTATTTTAGACGTCTTTTTATTTGTACCGTTTGTATTAGCTGCAAATAAAGCACGACAAGAAGGAGCGGGGGAACTTGGCTAAGTATCCATATCAAAATCCAGAACTAACGATTCGCCAACGTGTAGAAGACTTATTGGCACGCTTAAGTCTTAGCGAAAAAGTTGGGCAAGTCAATCAGCATCTCTATGGCTGGGAGTGTTATAAAAAGGAACAAGAAGCTGTTGAATTAACAGAAAAATTTAAGAATCATGTTCAGTGGGGTGGTGGCTTAGGCGCACTTTACGGGTTGTTTCGTGCAGATCCTTGGTCAAAAGTTGATGATAAAAATGGAATTGCTGCAAAGGATAGTTGGAAGGTAGCAAACCAAGTGCAAGAGTACGTGATTAGCCATTCTCGTTGGGGAATTCCCGCTTTAATCGTTGAAGAGTGTCCTCATGGGCATCAAGGACTGGAAAGCATTTCTTATCCTACGAATGTTGGTCGAGGTAGTAGTTTTAACCTAGAACTAGTTGAGCAGACAAGTCGCTTAATGGCGAAAGAACTAGCAGCAAAAGGTGTGCACTTAGCATTAGTTTCAACCTTGGATTTATTAAAAGATCCGCGCTGGGGAAGGTCAGAAGAATGCTTTGGGGAAGATCCGATTCTCAGTGCACGAATGAGCGAAGCAATTGTTCAAGGTTTTCAAGGTTCTCTGATTTCTGATGAAATAGCTTTCTTGGATCAACGAGTGGCAGATATTAATCGGTCTAAAGAACAAATTGGTGTGGTCTTGAAGCATTGCATTGCACAAGGGGAGGCTCTTGGTGGTCATAATTCTGGAACTGTTCCAATTGGCAGACGAGAATTTGCAGATGTTTATACACCGTTATTAAAAAGTACACGTAATGCTGTCGGAGTAATGGCTGCATACAATGATATTGATGGTGTCCCTTGTCATGTGAACCATGAATTGTTTGAACAAAACCTGCGAGCAAAAATGGGGTTCCAAGGATTGGTCATGGCAGATGGGATTGCTCTGGATCGTCTGAATGATGTATATGAAAGCCAAACAGAAGCAGCTAGCCATGCATTAACTGCTGGGATTGATTTAAGTTTGTGGGATGAAACTTATACTCGGATTGAAGAAGGTGTGTTGGAAGATGTGATTGACGAAACCATGCTTGATCGGTCTGTCCGACGCATTCTAGCAATTAAATTTTTATTGGGATTATTTGAAGATCCTTTTATCAAAGACCCGAAAGATCAATGGGAAGAGTTATTGACAGAATCAAGAAAATTAAATCAACAGTTGGCAGAGGAAAGCTTAGTTCTTACTAAAAACAATGGTGTGCTTCCGCTAAATCCAAGCGGGAAAAAAGTTGCTGTTATCGGACCGAATGCAGATAACTTGTATCATTTGTTGGGTGATTATTCAGCTCCACAAACAGAAATCCAATTAGAAAAAACGGTTTATCGGGAAATCAAGCAGCTATTTTCTTCAGCGACTGTTACGTATGCCGAGGGTTGCGAAATTCGAAATGAAGTATCACAAGAAGCAAAAATCGAAGAAGCACTTCAAGTAGCAGGAGAGGCAGATCTAATCATTACTGTTTTAGGTGGCTCAAGTGCGCGAAATTTCGATATGGAATTTTTACAAAATGGCGCGGTCTCATCAAAAGGGGTAAATATGGACTCTGGAGAAAATGTTGATGTCGCCTCGTTATCTTTAGGAGGAAAGCAAGAATTCCTCTTAACTGAACTGTCAAAACTTGAAAAACCACTCGTTTCAGTAGTAATCCAAGGTCGTCCATCTGACTTGTCATTGGTCGAAGCAGTGTCTGATGCTGTTTTGATTGGCTGGTTTCCAGGCCAAGAAGGAGGAAAAGCAATCGCGAAGACATTACTCGGACAATCAAATCCAAGTGGTCGTTTAAGTGTTACTTATCCTAGAAATAGTCAGCAATTACCTGTTTATTATTATCAGAGAGATGCCTCAAAACAAGAGAATTATTATGATTTAAGTGGCAGTCCACTGCATGATTTTGGGGAAGGGTTAAGCTATACCACGTTTGCTTATTCAGCACTTCAATGCAAAACAAATGTTGACAAACTAACGGTATCCGTTAAAGTTAAAAATAAAGGAACGATTGCTGGCAAAGTTAGTTCGCTTGTATTTGTCAAACTCCTTGGAGGATCTGTTATTCAGCGTAAAAAATTGCTGAAAGCTTTTAGCAAACATGAATTAAAAGCGCAGGAAGAAAAAACGGTGACGTTTGAGTTGTCTCCAGAGGATTTTCAATATGTAGGTGCAGACAATTGCTGGCATTTCGCCAAAAAAGCAAAAATCATGGTTGGTGATCAGGAGGCAGAAATCAATTGTGATTGGTAGGAGTGGGAGAAATGGCATCAATTAGAGACGTTGCTCAACTTGCTGGTGTTTCAGTAGGAACAGTATCACGGTACTTGAATGGTCAAAAATTAAGACAATCAAATGTTGAAAAAATTACTTCAGCGATCAAAGTTTTAGACTATAAAGAAAATATTATTGCCAAGGGGCTTAAAAATAATCGAAGTTTTTCCATTGGCTTACTGATGAACAGTATTTCTAGTCGATTCGGCTCAGAAGTTGTGTCAGGAATTGAAAAAGTTGCTGAAGCAAATGGTTATAGCATACTACTTAGTGGTTTTTCGAAAAGTGAAAAGCAAATGGATGAGAAAATTGATTATTTGTTGAAACACTCCGTGGATGGATTGATTGTCTTTTTATCAAGTGAAGAGTGGATTGACATGGAAAAATTAGCACAAGTCAACGTCCCAATTGTCTCTTTGAATTATCCAGATCCATTGAACAATGCAGATGTCATTTTATTGGATGATCGTGAAAGTGTCTCAAATGTGATTTCCGATTACATTGCTAAAGGCCATCAAAAAATCGGTTATATCACTGCTCCGCAAACAGATTACACAGCAAAAGAACGACTGTTAGGCGCAAAAGATGCAGTCGAGAATCACCCCGAAGTAGCACTTGAAATTTACGAAGGGGATTACACCAGAAGGAGTGGCTACCAAGGAACAAAAGAATTATTAATGGCAAATGCAACAGCTATCTTTGTCAGCAACTACAATATGTCTCTTGGATCCTTAGAATGTTTTAATGAACAAGGAATTTCTGTAAAAAAAGACATTGCCTTTGGTCATTATGACTATTTATCTGAAGGGGAGCAAAGTATTTTACCGCAGGTCACGATTAATCCGCCAACCGAAAAAATTGGTGAAACGGCAGCAACGATTATCCTTGAACGAATCAAAAGAATACCGGAAAACTTGCCATCTGAAAAACAAACAATTATTCTGAATAACCAGATTTTAGGTATGGCTACTGAATAATAGTGGAAAAGTTTATTTGATAAAAGGAATCGGGAAGAATTAGTAGTTGATTTCATAGGAATGATGAAAGACGTGCGAGATCAAATGAGGTCTCGGCGTTTTTTGTTTGCGGTGAAAAATGACTTAAATGAGTATTGTTCTCATTTTTTTGAAAAAAGTGAAAATTTACTGGTTTTTTTATTGATATTTCCGTTTTTCCATGCTATTTTCTTTTTTGAGGTGAAAGGAAAATGATTGAAAACAAAAAGAAAATATGGTGGCTATCTATTTTGCTTGGCACATTAAGCGCCTATGGCCCCTTACTACTTGATACTTATTTACCAGCTTTACCAGTGTTAGAAACGGACTTTGGCATCCCGACATCAATGGTTCAGTTAAGCTTGACCATGTGTTTAGCAGGACTCGCATTTGGTCCATTGTTTATTGGCGCAATCAGTGACCGTATCGGGCGGAAGAAACCACTTCTATGGGGCATTGGTATTTCTGTCATTGCCTGTTTATTATCAGTATCTGTCACAAATATTTGGTTATTTTTAAGCTTACGTTTGATTCAAGGAATTGCTAGCTCAACTGGCGTTGTTCTGACGCGAGCAATTGCAAAAGATTTATTTTCTGGAACTCAATTGACTCGATTCATTGCAATGTTGATGGCAATCAATGGTATTTTTCCAATTGTTTCTCCTTTACTGGGCAGTTTTTTCCTGAGCTATTTTTCTTGGCGAGTTATTTTTATTTTTCTTGCAGTAATTGGTTTGTTATTGTTTTTAGGTATTCTAATCGGGTTTAAGGAAACGCATGAAGTCCAATTGGCAACTGAAAAAGTTGATCAAAGAGCAGGTTGGCAAGCAGTATTCAGCGATCGGCCATTTATGATGTTCGTGCTGATTCAAGGTTTCGTTTATGCAGCGATGTTTTGTTACATTTCTGGTTCGTCCTTTATGTTACAAAATGTTTTTGGTTTGTCGGATAAAATGTTTAGCTTGATTTATGGAATCAATGGAATCGGAATTGTAGTTGCAGCAGAACTTGCTGGTGTGTTATCGAAGAGAATGAGTAGCTTCCGTCAGCTAGGTTGGGGAGTAGGTCTTGGTTTTTTGGGTAGCATTTTAGTGATTATTAGTGGCATCCATACAAATCACTTGTGGTTAGCTCTGCTTGGGTTGTTGTTAGTCGTGTCGACATTGGGGTTAGTAAATGCAGTGGTAACAACAATGGCGATGGAAAGGCAAGGCAAACATGCTGGGATTGCTTCTTCCGTACTTGGATTAGGAATGTATGCAATCGGGATGGTCTTCACGCCGCTAGTAGGAATCATGGGAAGCAATACGTATTTACCTTTAGCTGTATTGATTTTTATTTCTGAAGCATGTGCGGTTATTTTATATAGAATGTTAGGAAGAGATATCTTTTCGAAAGAAAAAAAGAAATCACTGTTAAAAAATTAGTTAAGTAAAAGTGGCTGAAACAAAAGGCTGGCTTTCGTTTCAGTACGTAATTGAATGTTGAAAAGAGGAGAGGCTGGACAGCGTTCTGGCCTTTTTTGTGTAAAATAGACGCTTTCTGGTATCTGAAAACGTCTAAAAAGAGGATAGAGTATTTTTTACCTGTTTTTGCCAGAAAATCAGCAATCTTCTTGTCTAAGTTGATAAAAATGAAGCTGGTTGTGTGAAGGTGATTGCTCATTGTTAGTGAAATAAACAGAAACCTTCGTTAAAATAAATTTTGTTCTTGTAAAAGACGAACGTTATCCAGTTCGTTTGAAAAAAATAAAGTTTTTTTGTTGATTTTCTAGTTGGAAATGCTAAACTAGATAAAATGCCTTTGAAGGAGCGATTATCTTGAATTTAGAAATGACCTTTGCCAACCATACTTTTGCTAATCCGTTTATGAATGCGTCTGGTGTTCATTGTATAACGGTGCAAGAAATGCATGAACTAGCAAGCTCAGATGCTGGTGCAATGATTACTAAGAGTTGCACCATCCCAGAGCGCGCAGGAAATCCTGAACCACGATACTATGATGTAGCGTTAGGGAGCATCAATTCGATGGGGTTACCTAATTTAGGTTTTGCTTATTATTTGGACTACGCACTTCAATATGAAAAAGAAAATCCAACTGCTGCTCCGTTATTTTTCTCAATTGCGGGAATGAGTGTAGCAGAGAACTTAGAAATGTTAGAAATGATCGAAAAAAGTGATTTTCGTGGAATCACAGAATTAAATCTTTCTTGTCCTAATGTTCCAGGGAAACCACAACTTGCTTATGATTTCGATGCCACTTTTGAAACACTTAAACAAGCATTTGCCATTTTTACAAAACCATTGGGCGTGAAATTACCACCATATTTTGACTTTGCTCATTTCGATGCGATGGCAGATATCTTGAATCAATTTCCTTTGACCTACGTTAATGCAATCAATAGTGTGGGGAATGGGTTATATATCGATCCTCAAAGTGACACGGTAGTAATCAAACCGAAGGACGGGTTTGGCGGAATTGGTGGCGAGTATATCAAACCAACTGCTTTGGCAAATGTTCGTGCTTTTTATACTAGATTAAAACCTGAAATTCAAATTATTGGGACTGGTGGGATTTGTAATGGACAAGACGCCTTCGAACATTTATTGTGTGGCGCAAGCATGTTGCAAATTGGAACGCAATTGCACAAAGAAGGACCAGAAATTTTTACTAGAATAATCAAAGAATTAGCAGAAATTATGGAAGTAAAAGGGTATCAATCAATTAGCGAATTTCAAGGGAAATTACGAACTATTTCATAAAACTCAACAAAAAAACGTGAGGCAATTGTGCCCCACGTTTTTTTGTTTACGTTTATTCTTCTAAAGGTTTATTTTTTTGGGAATGTTTTGCTAATAGTTCGCGTAAAGAGCTAACATCCTTGTTGGTTTTGAAATTATTTGTGATATAAAGATCGGTATATCCAAAATCACAAAGAGAGATAGTGGAGTTAGTAACCAGAATATCATAAGACTTACCAAACTCAGCGATTTCACACGTGATGAAAAAATGGTTTTCAAATTCAGTTTTGACCATTTCCACCATGATGTTACTGTAAAGATAATCATCACTTGAGTGGACGCCAATCGTAATCTGATTTGTTGAAAAACGTTTTATCTGATTAATGAAATAAAGGTAGATACGAGTTACTAGTTGTTTAGTAGTATCTAATAAAGCTTTTTCAACTAAAATTTCTCCTTCATCTACGATTTGATTTGCAAGTTCGAAGTTAGGAATAAAGGTGGTTGCTTTTAGTAACCGTTCAGAAATAATTTTTTCTTCAAGAAAGGTGATACTTCCTCGAAAGTAGAGAAGTGAACCATGTATTTGTGTCAAATAGTACTTCCAATTAGCAATAAATGTTTCGTCAATTTTCTCTTGGCCAAGTTGATAGTCAGATTTAACTTTGCTTACTACCAGTTCATTCAGTGCGATGATTTTAGGGTTGCTGGTCGGCCAGTAGCCATCTTCTAAAATCATTGCAACATCAGGTGGCACTATCGACATAGAAGAGATGAATAGGTATAAATAAATTGCATTATGGGGTGAACCAAAGACAGCAGAGTGACTGAGTGAAAAAAAGTAAGCATCACGCACAATCTGATAAATAGAATCTTCTGTCTGATAGTCAAAAAAAGTTTCCAAAATAGGACTTGAATCATTTAAAGATTGCTTTAAAATACGTGTTTTTAAGATCCGAATCCAAAGGTATAGCTTTAATTTTGCTTCTCTTGTGAAAGTTTGTTTTAATTTCTTTTCCAAGTAATCTGCAAAACGCATGGCGCTTACGTCATTTGTTTTCCCTTCCAATTCGTCTAGCGGGACACCTACCCAAAATAATTGATAGAAAAAATAACAAATTTGTAGTTCGTCGCCAATGATGGTTCCTTTGCGAATCTGAATATCAAATTCTTTAATTTCTTTGTTTAATTTTTTTAGGTGACGATAAATAGCAGCTTCACTTAATGAAACGCTGTGACTTAAATCAACGATTGAATAACTTGGATGTTGATATAGATAGATGAGAATTTGATAGTCAACCGAACGATTCAAATAATAATAATAGAACTTGTCTAAGCTGGTGTGATTATCCTTTTGAAGTGTGATACTGTTGTGTATTTTATCGTATGTAAGAGATAACCCGATATTTAATTGCTCGAGGGTAGAGCCGACTTCTTCAATATTTGTTTCAAAAAGGAATCGAGTGAGTGCTAATTCTTCAATCATTGTTGTGGTGCTTGTCTTAGCATTATAATCCAATAAAAAATGGACCATTGAAATTTGAATACGACTATTTTTATCCAATAAATTCAAAAGGTTCAAAATCAACACCTGCTTTTCACATTTTTAGTAAGACTTAGTTCATCACACATAACACGGAATTTATAAATAACAACAATATATATGAATCTAGCATAGATAATTATAACATCAATTAAAAAAAAGCAAAGAATATTTTCTGGGCGCTAAAAATGTTTTTTTCTTCACAATGAACGAACCCAACGAGAAAAAGTCTTAGAAAAAGGGAGACTGGGACAAAATTAGTTCCAGTCTTTTTCTTTTCCGTCAATCAGTTTAGATGAAAAGAAGAGCAGATATAACTTGGGTGAGCAAGTGAATTTCGTCCTAACTCTGAAAAATAATTTTTGGAGATTTGGTTTCTGCTTTTTTTAAGCAAGCATTTTTACGTACATACTGTATGAATTGATGAGTAATAGCTTTCAACAAAAAAAGAAGAACGATTACTAGCGGTTTTCTCTTTTGGTTTTAAGGTTTCATGTTTAAGTTACTTTTTCAAATAATAGGTAGTAATCAAAATATCTTGCTGGTGGTTCCCAAATCCAGTACCGAACAATGTTAATCCTCCTTGATGCTTGGCATCATCTTCAACAGAAAAGCGTAATTTGATAAAAGATAGTTCACGTAGTTTCAAGTCTTCGATCGTCACATCAGAATAAGCTTCACCATCAATTCCGGTATCTAATTTATTGATGCGAAGATGCTTTAAAAGACCGTATTGACTGAAACTATCGTTCCACCATTCGGGCGTATAGCGTCCACGAATATCTGAAAAATTTCCAGGGACAGTGTAGACAGCTACTTTGACATCATTCACGTAGATGGAGATATCACTTGGCCAAACATTATTTGATAACGGAAATTCTGATGCAATTTCAAAACTAATTTCAAGCATTTCAGGTGTTTCATTTTCTTGTAATAAATTAGGTATTTTATACTCAACAAACCCACTACTGAACCATAACAATGACGCATCAACTCGTTTGGCGTCCATAAAATATTTTGGGTCATCTGCTTTACCAACCACATCTTCAATCGTCGCTAATCCACAAGTAGGTGTAACAGAAAAATCAGTAAAATGACCAAGTTTCAGGTTAGTAGAATAACGTTGAAATTCTTGATAAATTTTCTCTGGAAAACAAATATTAATATCATCGACTTTAAGGTAGACCATTTTTTTATTTCGATTGGCACCAACGCCACGCTCAGAATGTATCAAACCTGCATCTTCCATTTTTTGAATGTGTCTAGTGGTGATCGCACTACTGATTTCCAAATGTTTCGCAATCTCACCAATACTTTTTTTCTCGCTCCCGATAAATTTTAAAATTTCCAAACGGGTAGCACTAGCGAGGCATTCAAAAACAGGCAATGAACGTTCATCTAAAGAAAGTTCCATAATTTTCCATCTCCTATTTAACTAAAAAGTTAACAGATTATCTCTCAGTACGATTATATCCCAACACCTATTTAACTGTATAGTTGTTTTTGATAAACGTTGACAAAATAGTGTTGACTGCGCTTACATACGATGCTAATTTAGCAATGTACTAGTTGTTGAAAATAAAAAAATACTAAATGGTTCATTAGCCTAAAAATAATTTCGGTTGAAAATTAACTATTTAGTAAAATTGAGAGAGGGACAGAAAAATGAAAAAATTATTAGGTATGGCATTGGTGACGGGCGCTTGTTTGATGACATTAACAGCATGTGGCAGTTCTGGAAGTACGGGGTCGGCAAATGAAAAAGAAATCGTTTTTTGGAATCCATTTACAGGGGCGGACAGTTCAAACGTCAAGGCAATGATTGATGAGTATAACAAAACAGACCCTGAATATAAAATCAAAAATGTCTCGTTAAAAGAAACAGATATGTATACCAAAATCCCAACTGTCGTTAACTCAGGGAAAAATATCCCGGATTTGAATATTGTTCATGCAGAACGAATTAAGCAGTATAAAGACAACGACATGCTAGAAAATTATGATGAAATTTTGGCTGATTTTCCCGAAGTCAAAGCCGAAAATTACGTGACTGAAGCATGGAATTTGGGTGAATTGGATGGTGTGCGATACAGCTTACCACTTGATATCCACAACTGGGGAACTTATTACAATAAAGAACTGCTAGAAAAATATGCACCCAATGCTCTGGATGACAATATCTTGACCTTTGATGAGATCAAAGAGGCAGGCGAAAAAGCAAAAGCTGATGACGTTCGAGGCGTAGCTGTTACTTGGATGAAACCCAATTACTTATCTACATTCAAGCAAGCGGGAGGCGAATTAACGGAAGATGGAACGGCACCAACTTTGGATACACCAGCGGCTAAGGAAGCAATGAATGCATGGGCTGATTTATATCAAGCTGGAGTTACAACAAAAGATGGGGAAGACCCAACGCAATTATACTTAGCTGGAAAACTACTCTTTTTCCCAGAAGGCATTTGGCTACAAAATAATATCAAAGATGCAAAATTTGAGTGGGGATTGACCAATTCACCACAACTAACAGCTGACGCAAGTAAAATAGTCAATTGGGCATCTTCCCATCAATTTGTGATGTTCAAGAACAAAGATCGTTCCGATGAGAAAACAAAAGGAATCATGGAATTTATCAATTGGTTGCGGACGAATTCACTTGAGTGGGCAAAAGCGGGGCAAAATCCAGCAACGTTAGCAATTTTAGAGAATGAAGAATACCAAAAGATGCCACAATCATTCTTCATTGAAACACCTGAACAACAAGCAACACTTTCAATCTTTGACTATAAATATAATGGTTATGTTTCAGAGTACATTGATGCGCATGGTTTTGATACGATTTTTGGGAAACAGTCGGTGGCTGATTTCACGAAAGGGATGCAAAAAGAAGTTGTCGATAAAATTGCCAAGGATAGTTCCAATAAATAAATTTTTTCACAAGTTATTTTGATTCAAGAAAGGATTGCGCAGTTATGATGACTTCTACGGAAACGATGTCAAGTACAGGCAAGGTAATCAAGAAAAAGAAATGGCTGCCTTGGATGTTCTTGGCACCACACTTAACGATTTTTACAATTTTTTTCTTACTACCTGTCATTTTTGGTTTGTATATTTCTTTAACAGACTGGGACTTATTCAACTCGCCGACATTTGTTGGCTTAGCTAATTATCAAGATCTTTTGTTTAATGAACAGTCTACTTTTTATGAACAATTGCGGATTGGGTTAAAAAATACATTTTTATTTGTTCTGTTTTCAGTGCCGAGCTGTATTATCGTTCCGTTGATTTTAGCAGCAGCATTAAATACGAAACCAAAATTAGCAAAACTATTTCAATCACTGTTTTATTTACCATCACTCTTTGCCATTTCTGCCGTAGTAATCATTTGGACGCTAATTTTTAATGTCAACTATGGTCCAATCAACACGATTTTACAATCTGACATTCCTTGGACTGGGACACAGCCCTATGCCTGGATTGCGTTAGTGGTTGTAACAGTTTGGTGGACAATTGGTGGAAATATGATTATCTATCAAGCAGCATTAAATGGCATTTCAAAAGATTTTTACGAGGCAGCCGATATTGATGGCGCTACGACGTTACAAAAATTTTTTAAAATTACTTTGCCAGCAATCAGAGGACAGATTTTATATACCGTAGTAATGACAACGATTGCACAGTTTAATGTTTACGGACAACCGCTAATGTTGACAGGTGGTGGACCAAACAACTCAACGCGAGTCTTATTGATGTATATCCAACAAAATGCGTTTGGTTCAGGACAATCAATTGCCGGAATGGCATCTGCGATGGCAGTCATTTTAGGTCTCTGTATCATGGTCGTTTCTGCGATTCAATTTAAGTTTTTACGAAAAGAGTAGGGGGAGACAAGATGAAGAAAAAGTCAATGTCTAAACTAATGGCATTTTGCTTTTTGCTTGTGATGGGAATTGTTTGGATGATTCCATTACTGTATGGTGTGTTGACATCATTTAAATCTGAGATGGAGCTGATGACAGCGGGGTTTAAGTTATTACCAATTGAATGGGTCTTAACGAACTACACAGAACTTTTAGTGAATAATTCAAGTACACCGTTAGTTAAATGGTTCTTTAATTCGTTATTCATCTCTGTTTCTCATACTCTTTTGGTGTTAGTTGTCGTCTCATTTTCGGCGTTTGCTTATAGCCGTTTAAGTTTTAGAGGTAAAAATGGACTCTTTTCCTTTTTGCTAGCAACGATGATGTTTCCGAGTGTAGTGAATTTGATTCCACTTTATAAAATCGTTGATATTTTAGGTTGGGTCAATACGCCATTGGCAATGATTGTCCCAGGAGCAGCTGGTGTATTCAACATTTTCTTAGTTAAGCAGTTTATGGATAATATTCCAAAAGACTTTGATGAAGCCGCACAGATTGATGGTGCGAGCGAATGGACGATTTTCCGTAGAATTATTTTACCTTTGATTAAACCAGTGTTATTAGTAGTAGCGTTATTTGCCTTTACGGGTTCTTGGAATGATTTCTTGTGGCCATCCATCGTATTTAATGATATTGAAAAAATGCCGATCACTTCAGGGTTACAACTTTTACAAGGCATGTACCAAGCGCAACCAACCTTGTTGATGGCGGGCGCTTTGGTGGCGATTATTCCGACTTTTATTTTGTACCTATTTGCTCAAAAATATTTTTTACAGTCGATGTCTTTATCTGCTGGTGTGAAAGGATAAGAGAAAATGGAACGAAAAAGAGAACGACAATTGATTCGAATGATGGGAATCTGGCAAATCCTTGATGGGGTAGTAACAATCGGAATTTATGGCTTGTACCAGCAACAAATCTTTTCTGGTATGGTCGAAAGTCATTTAGCACAATTGAAGGCAATTGATGCATTATTTGGGAATGTTTTCTTATTTGTCTGTACGTTTGGCACGTTATTGATTGGTTTAGGATTAGCAAATTTAGTCATTAGCCAACGATATGTAAAAGACAATCAGGTGAATATAAAAATAGGTGTGTACTTATTAGTTCAAGGCTTATTCTCTTATTTGATTCTGGACATCATTAGTTTGGCGTTAGGAATGACAGCAGGAATTATTTTACTTGCTAGAAATAAGGGAATTAAATTGAACGTTCAAAAATCTTAGTTGGGAGTTAAAAATATGATGCGTGAAGAGTATCCTCGTCCGCAATTTGTCCGTGAACACTTTGTCAATTTGAACGGAGTCTGGTCATTTGCTTTTGATGATGAAAACATTGGAATAAAAGAAAGGTGGTATTGTACACCTGAAAAACTTGATCAAACAATTGAAGTACCATTTGTTTATCAATCAGAGTTAAGTGGGATCAACCAACGTCAAATTCATGATGTTGTCTGGTACCAGCGAACATTTTCTTGGGAAAAACGGGAACAAAAAAGATGTTTCTTACATTTTGGTGCAGTGGATTATCGAGCGGATATTTATGTTAACGGTTGTTATGTTGGAAATCATCTTGGTGGGCAAACGTCATTTTCATTTGATATTACTGACTTTTTAATAACAGGAGAACAAAGTTTAGTTGTCCGTGCTTGGGACCCGCACGACGATGAAACGATTCCAAGAGGAAAACAATTTTGGGAAGCAGAGTCAAGAGGCATTTGGTATACGAATAGCACAGGGATCTGGCAAACCGTTTGGTTGGAAGAGGTGTCAGAAGAACATCTCGAAAAGATCGAATTAACACCAGACATTGACCAAGGAAATGTCTGTCTTGCGCTCACCGTACCAGCTGCGGCTGTTGGCCGAACGTTGCGCTATCAAATTTCGTTTAAAGATATCGTAATTTGTGAAGATCAGCTAACCATTTTTTCAACTTTCACCAAACGTTGGATTGATATTTATAATCAAAAAATTTTCCGTACCAACTTTCATGACCATGGGTGGACTTGGTCGCCTGAAAACCCAAATCTGTTTGATATTCGTTTTGAATTAGTTGATGGGAAAGAAGTGTTGGATCAAGTAACTAGTTATTTTGGGATGCGTAAAATTCATGTTGAAAACGGAATGATTTTCTTAAATAATCAACCCTATTATCAAAAGTTAGTATTAGACCAAGGCTATTGGCCTACGGGATTACTGACAGCTCCCGATGATAAAGCATTGATCAAGGATATTGAGTTAGCGAAGGAAATGGGATTTAACGGTTGTCGAAAACATCAGAAAGTGGAAGACCCACGATTTTTATATTGGGCAGACCAGCTAGGTTTTCTCGTTTGGGGAGAATGTGCATCCGCGCCTATTTATACGTCAGACGCGGCTTCTAGGCTGACCAAAGAATGGGTCGAGATTATTGAACGTGATTATAATCATCCGTCCATCGTAACGTGGGTTCCGCTAAATGAAAGCTGGGGGATTCCGGAAATCCATTTGAATACGCAACAACAAAGTTTTTCTAAAAGCATCTACAACTTTTTGCATGCGTTAGATACAACTCGTTTGGTTATTTCTAACGATGGTTGGGAAATGACTGAAACAGATATTTGCGCGATTCACAATTATAATCATGGTGAGGAAACTGAAACTGAAAAATACAATCATTTTAAACGAAGTTTAGCAAGCGTTGATGGATTGATCAACCATCCACCAGGGAAATGGGCAATTTTTGCTCAAGGATTTACCTATCAGAATCAACCGATTTTGTTGACTGAATTTGGGGGTATCGGCTATCAGGTGCAAGGTCAAAAAGGATGGGGTTATACTTCCGTAAATGACGGCACACAATTTCTTGCGGATTATAGTCGGATTATGCGAGCAGTTTATGAATCTAAAGCATTATGGGGTTATTGTTATACGCAGTTAACAGATGTAGAACAAGAAATTAATGGCTTGCTTACTTATGATCGACAAGCAAAAGTTTCTTTAAAGAAAATTAAGGAAATTAACGATCAATATCATCCAGAACGCATTTCTATTAAAAATCAATGGAGAAACGAGGCAGAATATGAATAACCTTCGACGAGAACACCCACGCCCACAATTCATTCGAAAAAATTGGACTTTGCTTGACGGAACTTGGGCATTTCAATTTGATGATGACAATCAAGGAATCCAACACCAATGGTACAAAGGAATTCCCAATACCGTTCCGATTACTGTACCTTTCACTTATGAAACAGAATTGAGTGGTATCAATGATCCTGCCCATCATTCTGTTGTATGGTATGAGAAGACAATTGATTTAGAGGAGCAAAAAAAGTACACCTTATTATTTGAAGGCGTTGATTATTTTAGCCAAATCTGGTTGAATGGCAAACAAATTGGCTCACATCAGGGAGCTTACGAACGTTTCGAATTTGATTTAACGGAAGCGCTACCCGGTAAAAATCATTTGGTGATTCGTGTAGAAGATTCGCTTGCGGAGGACCAACCACGAGGAAAGCAGCGATGGTTAACGGATAATTTTGGTTGCTGGTATGTTCAAACAACGGGGATTTGGAAATCGGTTTGGTTGGAAGAACAGCAGTCAGAAATCCGATTGGCGTCAGTTAAAATGACGCCAGATTTAGCCAACGATCAGATTGTTTTTGAGCCACTTGTTAAAGAAGGGGCGACTTATCCAAAAAGAAGTTATTTATTTGAAGCGGAAGTCTCATTTGCTGAACAATTAATTAGTTCACATCGAGGATTACTAACTCATTCACTCACCCCAATTTCATTGCAAACAAAAGTCAAAGAGGACGGTTGCTGGGGAACGAAAGTCTGGTCGCCAGAAACGCCGCATTTATATGATGTCACTTTCCGTCTTTTCACTGAAGAAGGTGACTTATTAGATGAAGTATCCAGTTATTTCGGCATGCGTGATATTTCTATCAAGAAGGGACAAGTTTTATTGAACCATCATCAACTCTATCAGCGATTGATTTTGGATCAGGGTTATTGGAAAGAATCAGGAATCACACCGCCTTCGCTTGAAGCGCTGGAAGTAGATCTTGATCGGATTATAGAAATGGGTTACAACGGGTTAAGAAAACATCAAAAGATCGAAGATGAACGGTTTTTATATCTATGTGATGAAAAAGGTTTGTTGGTATGGTCTGAGATGGCATCAACTTATTTGTTTAACGATCAAGCAATGGAACGTTTTGTTGATGAGTGGCAAGCAATTATCCGCCAAAATTACAATCATCCATCAATCATTACTTGGGTACCATTTAATGAATCTTGGGGAATCAAAGGAATTGAACACGATCAACGACAACAACACTTCACTGAAAGTATCTACTATTTAACGAAATCTTTTGATAAACAACGACCAGTAATTACAAATGATGGTTGGGTCCATACCATTTCTGATATTTTGACATTACATGATTATGAAGAATATGGTGAACGTTTCACAGCACGGTATGAAAATAAGAAAGATTTTGTAACTAATGAACATCAGTTTAATCAAGATTTTTATGCTTTCGCTGATGGGTATCAGTACCAAAATCAACCAATCATTATTTCTGAATTTGGTGGGATTGCTTTCACAACAGAAAAGGCAGAAGACTGGGGTTATGGGAATCAAGTGAGGAATGAGGAACAATTTATGACACGTTTTGATGCCATCCATCAAGCGATTCAGGAGTTACCATTTATTACGGGGTACTGTTATACACAATTGACAGATGTTGAGCAAGAGGTAAACGGACTGTTAACTACGGATCGAAAACCAAAAGTTGATTTAGCTAAAGTGAAAGAAATCAATACAAGAAGAGTGAAGTAAGTCAAAAATAATTGCGAATTAAAGTTGGGTTTAGTCACGGATGAAAGTGATGCCCAACTTTTTTATTGTTTAAAAGTTTGTGCACAAATGTGCAAGCGTATTCATTGTTTTGTATAGAAACTTATGGGAGAATAACTTGGGAAAAAAGGAGGGTCTAAAATGAAAGATGCGATCTATCTATCTCAAGCATTGAAAGAGAAGCAATTCAGCCAACAAGAGTTTCTTGAAGAAACAGCGAAAAAAGCAAAAAAACTGAATCCCGAATTAAATGCTTTTGTGACATTTGCTACTACTGATTTGCCTCAAAAAAAGACTGATTCATTATTAGCGGGAGTTCCTTTTCCGTTGAAGATGCTAGGGCAAGAGAAAAAAGGTTGGTTGGCGACATCTGGTTCTGTTTTGTTCCAAGATCATCATGCTTCGATGAATTCAAACTATGTTCGACAAATTGAATCGCTTGGCTTGTTGCCGTTTGGACAAACGAATTCACCCGAATTCGGCTTTAAAAACATCACAGATCCTGTACTTCATGGTCCAGCAAGAAATCCATGGAATGTTGCTCATTCACCCGGTGGTTCAAGTGGTGGCGCAGCAGCGGCTGTAGCAGCCGGCATTGTGCCTATGGCGGGAGCAAGTGACGGTGGTGGTTCTGTTCGAATTCCGGCTTCCTTTTGTGGTCTGATTGGGCTAAAACCTTCAAGAGGAACGATGCCTGTGGGACCTTATGCATGGCGTGGTTGGCAAGGAGCAGCAATTGATTTTGGGTTAACGATTTCTATGCGGGATACGGAAGCATTATTTTATGGTTTACGTGGGACTGCTTCAGGTGCGCCTTATCAAGCATCACCAGCAGAATGGCAAACACATCCAGAGAAAAAAACGTTGCGTGTAGCGGTTTGTTCTGCCTCACCGATTGGTTCAACAATTAGTGAAGAAGCAAAACAAGCGATAAAACATGCGGTAGATTTTTTAGTTGAGCAAGGACATGACGTAGTAGAAGTTACTTATCCATTGGATGGTCGTCACTTGATTAATTCTTATTATCAAATGAATGCTGCTGAAACGGCAGCGATGATTACTTCGATTGAGGGAAGTCTTAAACGGTCGGTCAGACAAGAAGAATTAGAACCGATTTCATGGACGTTACTAGAATATGGGAAAAAAATCGCTGCTGCTACTTATATTGAATCCTTGCATGTTTGGGATCGTGCAGCGGTAACAATGGAAGAATTATTCCAAGAGTATGATCTGTTTCTTTCACCAACGACTGCGTTCTCAGCTCCAGAAATAGCAAAAGATTTACAAAGTGATCTGATTCGCGAGAAGATGAGTCAAGTTTCTGAACTGTCGGAAAAACAAGCATTTGATGTTGTTACGGAAATGTTTGAGGAAAGTTTGCAGATTACTCCTTATACTCAGTTAGCCAATCTAACTGGACAACCAGGTATCAGTTTGCCAACACATCTAACTGCTGAAGGGTTGCCATTAGGAATTCAGTTTATGGCGGCTAGAGGTCGCGAAGATCTTTTATTTACTATAGGAAAGTTATTTGAAGAAAATCAAAAATTTTATTTACCGAAAAATGTTCAATAGTGTGTGATTCGTAGGAGGAAAAAATGAAAAAGTCAGTTTTTGCAATTATTTTAGTCAGTGGTTTATTCGCCTTAGCAGCTTGCGGCCAAGGAAGTTCTAAAACGTCAGAAGATAATAGTTTAAAGCAAGTGGAAGATAAGAAAGAAATGGTTGTTGCGACTTCAGGAACACTGTTCCCAGCATCTTATTATAACGATGATAATCAATTAGTTGGTTATGATGTTGACGTAGCAAAAGAAGTAGCGAAGCGTTTGGGTGTTGATATCTCGTTTAAAGAGTACAATGTTGATGGCCAAATTACTGCTGTATCTAAGCAAGCAGTTGACTTTGCAGCAAATGATTTTGGGATTACAAAAGAACGGGAGAAAAAATTCTCTTTATCTGATCCAATCAAATATTCTTTTGACAGTATGATCGTGCGTCAAAAAGATGATTCTGGGATTGCTTCTTTAGAAGATTTGAAAGGAAAGAAAGCTGCCGGTGAACCTAACACAAGTTATATGAAATTAGCAGAAAAATATGGTGCAGAATTAGTTACTTATGATAACGCGACGAATGATCAATATCTAACAGATGTTGCTAATGGACGAACAGATGTGATCTTAAATGATTATTACTTACAAAAGATGTCTGTAGCTGCGTTACCAGATATTCCAGTTAAAATTTTGGAAAACGTTTATTTCAATGCAAATAGTAGTGGCTTTTTGTTTAAAAAAGGGCATGATGCTTTAGAAGGAAAAGTGAACGAAACACTTAAGCAAATGAAAGAAGACGGGACATTGAAAACAATTTCTGAAGGTTATTTCCAAACCGATGTTTCAGTGAAACCAAAAGAAGAAATTGCTGAGACGGTGAGTGAATAATGTATTTTCCCGCAATTGATTTTCTTCTAATGTGGCAGTCTATCCCCTTTGTTTTACAAGGGCTGACTTATACGTTAGGAATCGGGGTCCTTTCTTTCTTATTAGGCAATGTTATTGGGATTTTATTAACAATACTCGGGTTAGTTCGCTGGCGACCTATTCGTTGGTTCGTCCGGTTTTATCTCTCTTTTTTTCGGGGAGTTCCTGCATTAGTATTACTTTTTTTACTGTATTTTGGCTTACCGTATCAACTGAGTGCCGTGACAGCATCGATTATTTGTTTTACGATTACAAGTAGTGCTTTTCTCGGTGAGATTTATCGTGGATCGTTAGCTGGTGTGCCTCAAGGACAATGGGATGCTGGCTTGGCTGGTGGTTTTTCTTTTTTGGGTGTTTTGCGTTATATTGTGTTGCCGCAAGCTTTTCGCATCTCGATTCCTGCACTAAGTAACGTAGCGATGGATTTGGTGAAAGGGACTTCTTTGGCAGCAACGATTACCGTTCCAGAAATTTTTCAAAAAGCAAAAATCATTGGTGGGCGGACATTTGACTATTTTTCGTTGTATATTTTAGTCGCTTTGGTTTATTGGCTGATTTGTATTGGAATTGAGAAAGTCCAACAACTATTAGAAAAGCATTATGCCAATCGTTTGATCCAATGAACATGAATAAATAATAACTGAAGTTGGGATAGAAAATGATCCTAGCTTCTTTTTTTATAAAAAATTGCTATTTCATTCTTCCTGTTAGATAATTTTCTTGAGAAGAAGTTATTTTTCGCACAATCTTCCTGCAAGAATGAGAAAAAAAGAGTCTTTTTCGAATAAGTTTTTGTCATGATGTGTTTCGTGCTACAATTTTTGTGCAAATAATTGAATGAACTGGGGGATAAACGTGAAGAAAAGAGGATTTACTTTGTTAGGGCTTGGCTTGCTTTTCGCAATTGGTATACAGACAGGACATGCGCAGACAGAAGAAGTAGCAACAACTAGTACAGGTAGCATTCCAATGTATCGCCTTTTCAATAAATATAGTGGTGAGCATTTATACACACGTAGTACGGGGGAAAGAGATAATTTGAAACGTGTTGGTTGGAATTACGAAGGTGTGGCATGGGAAGCCCCAACCAGTGGATCGCCCGTATATCGTTTATACAATCGCTATAATGGTGAACATTTTTATACGATCGATGCAGGAGAAAGAGATAAGATTTCCCATACTGGCTGGACCTATGAAGGGATCGCTTTTTATTCTTACAGTGGTGCTAATGGTGTACCAGTTACACGTTTATATAGTAAAAAAGTGAATTGGCATCATTATACGCTAGACAACAATGAAAAAAATATCATCAGCAAACAAGGGTGGAAAATCGAAGGTGTTGGCTGGTATGCAATGCCGAATAGCGCCCAAACCCCAAGCGAAGAAAAACTATTGAATGTGCCTGTTGTTTGGCAAGGAAATACGATGTTGTGTGAAGGTGCGTCATTACTACAAGGGTTACGTTATAAAGGAGTTACGAATCAAGACTTATTGACTTTCGTTAACTCGATGCCACGTGCAAATGATAATAATCCATATCATGGATATTCTGGTGAATGGCGTCATAATGTTTCTGGTACTTATCAAGGAATGATGGCTGATCCGGTCGTCCAATGGGCGAAAAAAGTAGGTGGAAATACAGCAAATATTTCCGGAAAAGGAACGGCTGGAATTAAGAATGAGATTCGTAAAGGAAATCCAGTTGTTACTTGGATCACGTATAATTATGCTTCGCCGCAATTCAAACAAATGCCTTGGGGACGCGCCGTTTGGAATGGACATGTGGTATTAGTCGATGGGTTCAAAAATGGTGCATATCATGTTGTCGATCCTGTCTTTGGTGCAAAATGGATTAATGCGAGTA
Source organism: Enterococcus sp. C50 (assembly GCF_040887505.1). Classification (NCBI taxonomy): domain Bacteria; kingdom Bacillati; phylum Bacillota; class Bacilli; order Lactobacillales; family Enterococcaceae; genus Enterococcus; species Enterococcus sp. C50. The sequence goes on from NZ_JBFOFW010000001.1 coordinate 183,260, forward strand.
CTTATGAGAATGCGTTTAATGTAACTGGTATGGCAGTAGCAGTTCGTTAATCAAATATGTTGAGAAAAGTTCGTTGGAGTGTGGCACTAGCTGTTGCACTCCTTTTTTGATTTACTGTTAAGTAGAGAAATAACTAGCCTTTTTGATTATCGTTGTGTAAAATAAACAAGATGATTAGGCGAAAATACGTTCGTGTCGGAGGCGAGAAGATGAAAACATCCTTAACAATTGATATGGAGGAGTCACTTTACTACTATTGTCTTGAACAAGGTGGGATTGTGGTAGAAGAGGTGACGATGCCAGAAGAACAAGGAATTGTGGATACGTTATGTTGTCTAACAAAAACTGATGGAACGCGTGAATGGCGTTGTTATGAATTAAAAGTAACAAAAGCAGACTTTCGTTCAGCGGCGAAGCTCTCATTTGTTGGACACTATAATTATTTTGTGTTGCCTCAGGAACTCTACGAAATTGTTCAGTCAGAGATTCCGGCTGAAATTGGTGTTTTTGTTTACCGACCTTATGTCTCGGCAGAAGAAATGCCTGCACCAGGAACGTTTGCAATTGCCAAAAAAGCAACAAAAAAAGAACTGTCAGTACCGGAAACAGCATTGACCAACCGTTTTATGGCTTCACTATTTAGAGAAGTTCGAAAAGCGAAACAAATGGAACGAGGGGTTAGATATTTTCCGACTGAACAATTATATAAAGAATTAAAAAGACGTTCAGATGAACAAAGTCCATTTTCGACTGAACGTTATTATGAACGTTTCATGGAAGATTTAAATAATCAAGCGGTAGAAGAATTACAAGAAGAGGTTCTTGCCTTGCAACAAGATTATGAATACCTACGCCACCAACAACAAATTCGACGTTTACCAACTGAGCCATTGGAGTGATCTTATGTATTATCCTTATTTACGTGGAAAACAATTTGATTTGTTAGCCTTAAAAGAAGCGATTAATCGTAATGTTTTATCAACTAAAGTTCAGCCAATCATTGAACCAGTACGAGATTCTGCGACACTAAAAAATGTTGTTGAACTTTTCCAGAAGAAAAAACAACCGTTAATCGTGATTGATAATCCACAGGTAGGTCAATTTAAATTATTTCAAGAACATCTACACCCGTGGACTGAAACGCAGAAGAGTTCCATTCGGCATGGGCTGATTTTGACACCACAAAATTTCCAAGAGATTGTGAACAATCCTCCTGAATGGCTGATTTTTGATGGACAGTACTATTTAAGAGAATCAGCAAGCTGGAAAAAATTGGCAAATAATGAAACAAAATTCGTTATTCCTGATAAGAGTCGCTTGCGAATTTGGCTACCAGAAAATAAAATCATTTTACGGGATTCGTTTCAAACAAAAAAATATGTCGAAAACTATGCTGAAAAGCCAGATGATTTTTTTAGTGACGATTACTTATTTCATCAAGAAGACGGCTATGTTGGTTTTGCTGATTTTACGATTGAAGGTAGTCGTTATTTTGATAAAGGGTATCCTAGTCGTGCGTTAGGCATTCATTTAACCTACGTTGATGCTTACGGGAATATCCGGGTGAAACATTTCATTTCTGATAGTAATGAGTCTGCAAAAGATCAAGCAGTCAAATTCTTCGAAGCAGCGACAAAAATGAAAAATTGGGTTTGGCGCAATCAAAACCAACTGCTGATTACTTCAGGAATGATCGAGCTTTTGTTATTAGAAAAAAAGCAAAAATTTCCGGGCTTAGGGGTATTAAAAAAATGGTCCTTACTGCATCACTTAGAGCTAATGAGTCAGTTGGTGGAGCATCCAACAAACTGGCTGAAAGAAGTGACACAGACCAATCGCTTACAAGAACTAGACCAATAAAAGGGAACCTACAGGAGGCAATGAAGATGTACCTTAGAAAAACAAGACCTGAAGACATCGAAAAAGTGATGGAAATCATTCAGGCGGCAACGCAATTTTTAGCAACACAAGGATTGCCACAATGGCAAAATGGGCAAGGCCCAACCAAAGAAATCATTTTAATGGATAGTGAAAAAGAGGAAAGCTTTGTTTTGATTGATGAGGAACAGATCGTTGGCACAGCAGCTTTAGTTTCAGGTGTTGATCCTGTTTATACAGCGATTGATGGTTCGTGGGAAGAAGTCACATCAAGTTATTTATCGATTCATCGAGTTGCAATTGATCCAACAGTTCGAGGAAAAGGCTTGGGGAAAAATTTACTGAAACATTTAGTAACAATTGCGGCAATCCAAGGAGTCAAAGATATCCGAATTGACACGTATCCGACCAATGAACCAATGAAAAAAACAATTTTAGCAGCAGGCTTCAATTATCGAGGAATGATTGAATTTCCATTTGAACATGGGGAAAGACTGGCTTATCAGTTGGTGATTTAGTAGGAAATCATTGGTGAATAAAAGTAAATCGTATTTTCTCCTTTGAATACAAGCAAAAAGAAATCAGATTGTGTGTCTGATTTCTTTTTGTTTAGCAAATAACCAAAGTATAATTGGAAACATTTATCTTGAAGTGTTTTCCTGTAAAACTTTTACGAGTTGCCGCTGGGCTGACTCGAAAGTTGTGTCATTTGAAATAATTGCAAGGGTGGGAATACTGGTTAGGCGCTGTAGTTCTTCTTGGTCACGTTCAAAAAGCGCTAGTCGTTTTGAACGCTCAGCTTGAGAATCCCCTCGATCTTCTAAACGTTTTTGCAAAGTTTCTTTTGAAATCGAGATGAAGATGGGGCGAATGCGCTCTCCAAAAATTTCATGAAGTCGCCAAAAACCAGAAGCTGTTAGTACAGCGTAACAATCAGCTTTTTTTAGTCGATTTTCGATTTCTAGTTTACTAGAGCCATAGTAATTTCCTGCGTATTCGTCCCATTCAGCAAATGCACCATCTGAAATCATTTCTTGAAATCTTTTTTTAGAGATAAAGTAGTAATCTTTTTCGTTCTGTTCACTAGGACGCTTTGAGCGACTAGTGTGTGTGATGATTTTTTGATCTGGACGAAAAACGGAAGCAGCTAACGAAGTTTTCCCTGAACCTGATGGACCAATAATTACATAACAATGGGTCATAGTGTACCTCCTTATTAGTTAATAATATAACCCAATGACGCTTAAAATGAAAAGAAGAGACTGGGGAAAGTTTTCTCTCAGTCTCTTTCTTTTTAGTTAATCTAATTGCATGATGAGCTAAACAGAATGGTTTTAACCTCTTGTGTTTGGCTAATTTAAACTAATAAACCTGTAACGATAGCGCTAAGGAAGCTGACTAAGGTTGCAGTCAGCAAGATTTTCAAGCCATGTTTTGCGACCAAATTTCCTTTTTCTTCATTCAATCCTTTCATTGCACCAGAAATAATTCCGATAGAAGAGAAGTTTGCAAATGAAACTAAGAAAACAGATAAGATGGCTGTCGTTCTTTCTGTGAAATGGAAGTTTCCAGTTGAAAGTTCAGTCATCGCGACAAACTCATTGGTAACTAATTTGGTTGCCATGATACTCCCAGCATCAACTGCTTCATTCCAAGGAATACCACTGATAAAAGCAAGTGGGGCAAAGATGTATCCAAGGATTTCTTGGAAAGTAATGCCAAATAATCCGTTGAAGATAGCATTGATCATTGCAATCAATGCAACAAAACCAATCAGCATCGCTGCAACAGTCACTGCAACATGAAATCCATCTAAAATATATTCACCAAGCATTTGGAAAAATGTTTGATTTTTGTCTTCTTCAATAATCAACTCGTCTTCTTTTTGATCGAGTTCATAAGGATTGACGATCGAAGCCATAATGAAACCACCAAGTAAATTTAAAACAAGTGCAGTAATCACATATTTAGAATCAATCAACGCCATATAAGAACCGACGATTGACATTGAAACTGTTGACATCGCGGAAACGCTCATTGTGAACAAACGTTTTTCAGACAGAAAAGGTAGTTCTTTTTTAATGGAAATAAACACTTCTGATTGTCCTAAAATAGCAGAGGCAACCCCGTTATATGATTCCAATTTCCCCATACCATTGATTTTGCTTAAACCAAGACCAACTGCTTTCATAAATAAAGGCAAGATTTTGATATAACGTAAAATCCCAATAATTGCTGAAATAAAGACGATTGGCATCAAAACATTTAAGAAGAAAGGGAAGCTTCCTTTATTTGCGACACCAGCAAAAACAAAGTTGACGCCTTCGCCTGCAAAGGCTAGTAAATGGTCGAACAATTTAGCTGAAACAGAAACAACTGCATGACCTGCAGAGGTTCGCAAAAGCACAAAACCAAAAACTAATTGAAGCACAAACATAACAAGTAGTGGCTTCCATTTGATTGCTTTTTTATTACTGCTAATGAAAAAAGCAACTGCTAAAACTAGTATTAAACCGATAATTCCTAACAAATAACTCAAAAAATCACTCCTAACAAAATTCCGTCTAATTTTACCTGTTTTCATAACGAAATACTAACCTTTCAATTAAACTTTCATTGTTTTTTTAGAGTGAAGCGGATACAACATAAAAACCATTTGATTCTAAAAAAAAGTTTTAAAATGATGAGTGTTTTCGAGCATAAAAAAACCATATCGAACAAGAAAGTTCAATATGGTTTTGACAAGTTTCGTTCAAAACTTGATTATTGATAATACAGGTTTTCAGATGGATAAACTGGAGCACAGGTTAAATCGATTCCTAGTTGCTTCAATGTTTGTTCATCATTTTTATTCATCATAACAGTTGAATGCGCTTGGGCACCATCTAATTCACCGAGTTTTTCATAAGCAACTTGGGCAATTGGATTCGTTACTGCGCTAATGGATAAAGCAATCAAGACTTCGTTGATCGTTAATTTATCAATTGAAGAATGCAAAGCTTGTGATTTCATTCCTTGGATTGTTTCTAAAATCAATGGTGAAAGTAAAGGAATATCATCAGCGATATGAGCAAGATGCTTCACGGCATTCAAAATGACAGCTGAGGAAGCATCCATCAATTGACCCGTACGTCCAGTAATAATGACATTGTCTGGAAGTTCAATTGCAATGACAGCAGTTGGATCTTTTGAAGGGTTTTGAATTGTCTTAGCATAATCATGAGCTGGAGTAACTACTTTACGGTCTTCAGGTCGTAAACCAACTTCTTCCATGATTAATTTGATGCGGTTGACTGCTTCTTCGTCAATTTGCCCTTTTTTAAAGTCACATTTTGTTTGGAAATAGCGACGAATGATTTCTTGTTTAGATGCTTCTTGAACAACTTCATCATCCGTGATACCAAAACCAACACGATTCACACCCATATCAGTAGGTGACAAGTAAACAGATTCTTTACCTGTGATTTTTTCAATAATACGTTTGATGACAGGGAAGGTTTCAACATCACGATTATAGTTTACGGCTACTTTATTGTAAGCATCGAAATGGAAGGAATCGATCATATTGACATCTTTTAAGTCAACAGTCGCAGCTTCATAAGCAATGTTCAACGGATGTTTTAGCGGTACATTCCAAACTGGGAAAGTTTCAAATTTTGAATAACCAGCGGCATGTCCTTGTTGACTTTCATGATAAAGTTGGTTCAAACAAGTCGCTAATTTTCCGCTACCGGGACCAGGTGCTGTTACAACAACGATTGGTTTTGTCGTTTCAATATAAGCATTCTTGCCAAATCCATCTTCAGAAACAATCTTATCCACGTTAACAGGGTAATCTTCAATTTCTGAATGCGTGTAGACTTTAATGTCACGACGTTCAAGTTTATTGATGAAAACTTTCGTTGCTGGTTGACCATTGTAGCGAGTGATAACGACACTGTTGATCATTAGACCATAGCCACGTAGCTCGTCAATCAAACGTAAGATATCCATATCATAAGTGATTCCGTAATCGCCACGGATTTTATTACGTTCAATGTCGCCAGCATAGACACAAATCAAAATTTCTGCTTGATCTTTCAATTTTTGTAGCAATTTGATTTTAGCATCCTCTTCAAAACCAGGTAATACACGTTTTGCATGCTTGTCGTCAACTAATTTCCCACCAAATTCTAAATATAATTTGTCATAGTGATTTACTCGTTCCAAAATATAAGTAGATTGTTCTTCGATATATTTTTCTGAGTCAAAACCGATTTTTTTCACTAGATTCCCTCCTTAAGTACTAAAGCATTTTTTCATTTTTTGACGGATTCGTCAACCTTCGTGAGAAAATTCGAAGAAAAGAATGTTGTTTGTTTTGATTATGTAGTGATTTCCACTAAAAGCAATCGGTTATTACAAAAAATAATAAATGTTTCACTCAATTTTTCGATTCTATCTTGTCTATGCAGCTATTCATTGGTATGATATTTTTGATAAGGAAGGTGTCCTATGAAAAAAAGACAAAAGAAGAAAAACGCTTATAAGAATTATATCCGTTCGATTTTTACTGGTTATGAAAAAATGCTGGAAAATCCTGAATTAGGTGAGCTTAGACTTTCATACTTAAATGAAGAAACCTTACTAACTCGCGATGAACAACAACGCATTCATTTCACGACCCGCGAACTGCCTAACAAATAAAACAATCCTTGATTGATGAAAGCAGAATAGGAAGAGTTGTTGCAAGTGTGCATTTCTCTTACTCTGTTTAGAGCTGTGACATGGGTCTCTTGACTTTTGTCACAGTTTTTTTGTTTTTTTACGTTTTTGCTAAATGAATGAGTGATTCGTTTCTGTCGTGCCCCATTTTGTAACAATTTTTTGAAGAAAATGGTACTATTAAGTTATCAAATGAATGCAAGGAGGTAAAAATATGAAAGATTCTATTACAGAAGAACACCATGAACCTGAAACGGTAGATATGGATAAACATACTGATGAGTCATCTTTTGATGATATTAAACAAAAAGCAAGTACAAACTTATCTCAATTGCTGGGAGATCTACAAGCATTTGAACAAGCAGTACGTGAAGAAAACATTCCTGAAATTTATCGACTATATAATAGTCATTTAAATGATGAGCTAAAACGAAGCTCAAATGAGAACCATGAAATTGACCAATTACTTATGCGAAAAATCCAAGATCGATTCTTACAACAATTTCCTTTTATGGAACTGGTAGATGAAATGTCACCTACTTTAAGTTATTACAAAATTGGGACGTACTATCATGAGCGCCCAACGATTGCGATTGATGCCAGTTTGCCGGAAATTTTTGTTTTACCACAAATTGATGCCGAGTGGGAGCAATACTCACAAGGGGAAGTGGTAGATTACAGCCATGAATTAAATGAGTTAGATGCAAAAGTAATTACTGCGCAAACGGAAATTGAACGTCTTGATGAAGAAATCGGAACATATAACAAAAAAATTGCTGCTTTAGAAGAGTCAAAGGGGTTCTTAAACCGAAAAAAAATTGATGAAGAAATTGAAGCATTGGCAAAAGAAAAACAAGTTTATGAAAATGAAAAGCTAGGTTGGTTACCTTATATTGATGAACCAGCTAAAATTCAAAAACAAAAAGAAGCCATGATGCGACAAGCAAAAGCAGATCAACTAAAAGCGGCAATCGTTCAAAAAGAACAACGCCAAATTGCGCGTTACTTTGGTGGAAGGGAAAACTTTGGACCAGCTATCCATCAGTTTTTAATGAGCTATCTTGGTAGTGAAAACCCGGAAGCGGCAATCCTTGATGAAGGAGGTTTGGAAGAATGAGCGAGTACGAAAAAGAGGAAGCAGAAAAGGTAGTTGAACCTTCAGAAATCGAGAACGAAGAAACAACAGTTGTTCCTATGGAAGAAGTAGTAACAGATGAAACAACCGCTGAACTTTTGACAGAATCAGATGATGATGTGGAATTAGAAAGTGCAACTGAAGGAACAAAGATTCATGAAAAAGAAAAAATCGTTCCTCAAATGACAGCTGATACAACGCTTGCAAAAAAAGAACAAGAGTTAGCTGATAACCAGTCTTACCTGAGTGGAAAAGAACAAGACCACCAAGAAATCGTTCAAATGATTCATGAGGCTGAAACACAGCTTGCTGATTTAAGAATGCGTAAAGCTTTTATTGAATCTGGCTTTTCTGAGTTGCTGGGTGCGTATCAGCAATATATTTTAGCCGGTGAACCAATTTCGCCGATTGCTAAGACGAGCTTGGTTGAGTACTTTGCCTATGAATTGTTAAAACCTTTAAATGATATTGGGCTAGAATTGTCAGGAACGACCTATGATACTTGGGAAACACGTCATTTTTCAATTAATTACGCGTTGGATGATTCAGCAAACTTGATTTTCTCTTTTGCGTTGCCAACGATTGATGAACGTTATCAGGTGGATGCAATCAACCTTTTAAAAATTTCTCCAGAAACAATGACAATCGACGTGAAGGATGACCAAGTTTTAGCGCTTATTCGTTATTGGTCAGTTGAACGTGTTTTTTCAGTTGGACAAATGACGATTTTTAATCACAAATTGAATCAGTTATTGGAGCATGCTCGACAACTTGGCTTTACTGTCAACGAAACACTTTTAGATAATACAAAAGTTTTACGTTTGAATTTGCAAAGTGAATTCGAATTAACGGAACAAGTTCTAGATGATATCTTTATCGTTGCGATGAATCATCCGCAATACGATATGGAAAAACTGGGTGAAGATGCTTATGAAGTCTTGCTTGATAAGGGACAATCACTGACGGTATCTAAAGAAGGGGAGCAGACAGCGTTGTTTGTTTCTTCTGGTGAATACCATCGTTCAGTTATTGATTTCTTTATCAACTATGAATTTCTAATCCCGTTGATGGTACGAAAAGTTTGAACACTTGAACTGTAGGTTAATAATCGAACTGGCACAAACCGCAAATGCGCGGCTTGTGCCAGTTTCAAGTGTTGATTTTTAAGAGTGAAGAGGAGAAAAAATGAGTACCAGAAAACTTGCACAGCTGAGTATGCTCAGCGCTGCTTGTGTAGCAGGTAGAGTTGCTTTTCAATTTATTCCTAATTTTCAACCTATGACGGCAATTTTGTTATTTGTCGTTTTTTACTTGGGAATGATTGATGGGCTGATTGTTATGAGTCTGTCGTTAGTAATTAGCAGTTTTTATTTTGGTATGGGCCCGTGGGTGATTGGCCAATGGCTTAGCTATGGAGGAATCTTCTTGTTGTTTACTTTATGTAGACACTCGAGTTATTTCAGAACAAGTTATTGGTTGAAAGGTATTTTCTTTTTTTTAGCGGGTTTTATTTATGGAGGCCTAATGGCGATTTATGATACGGTGTTGTATCAGTTGCCACAGCCGTTGGTTTATTATATACAAGGGATTTTGTTTGATTTGTCGCATGCTATAGGAAATTTACTTTTTTATTTGATTTTCTTTCCTATTATCCAGCGATTAGTAAAACAATTTGGAGGAAAAAATGAAAAAGATTATTTATAGTTTGTTTGTAGTTATCATAGGGTTAGGAATTTTAAGTGGGTGTAGCAGTAACGTAGAAAAAACAGCTGATAGTCAATTAAGCTCCAGTGTGCAACAGCAAGAAGCAACAATCGTTCTTCAAGAAGATGGAAAAGATTTTGCTAATCAGAAGGTTACTTTTGAAACAGGAGAAAATCTTTTAGAAGTTTTGCAAAAAACTTTTAAAGTCGAGGAAGAAAAAGGGTTTATTACTGAAATCGAAGGGCGTAAACAGAATCAGGAAAAACAAAAGTATTGGTTGTTTACGATTGATGGTGAATCTGCCACTAAAGGTGCTGCTGAAATCGAACTAAAATCGGGACAAAAGATTGTCTTTAATTTAGCCAAAATTTAAGACTGGATCCAAAAAAATTGAATCCATAGAAAAGAGGAACAACAGTGGAAAATTTAAAGAAAAGTGGCATGTTTTCTGTCTTAGCAGCATTAGGTGCCAATATTTTAGTTGCAGTTAGCAAATTTATTGGTTATGCGATTAGTGGAAGTGCCGCTATGTTGAATGAAAGTATCCATAGTATCGTGGATTGTAGTAACCAAGTGCTACTATTATTTGGGAATAAACGTGCGGCAGCTGGTCAAAGTGACCTTCACCAGTTTGGCGAAGGTCGAGCAAAATATTTTTTTAGTACGATCGTTGCCATGATGCTCTTTTTTGGTGGGGGCGCGTTAGGAGTCATGGAGGCCTTTGAAAAATTGTTTCATCCTGCGCATGAAGTAGAAAATCCAATGATTATTTTAGCTATTTTGTTATTTGGGATTATTATTGAAGGAAGTTCTTTGCGGATTGCATTTAAAGAAATCAAAGAACTGAATACAGAAAATTTATCATTGTTAGCCTTTTTACGTGAAAGTCGCCATAGTGAGATTTTGATTATTTTCACAGAAGACTTTTGTGCAGTAATTGGTTTGGTGTTGGCTATGGCTGGAACAATTTTAACCATGGTGACTGGCATCGCTGCTTTTGATGCAATTAGTGGTCTATTAATTGGTTTCTTATTGATGGGTGCCGCTATTTTCCTTGCGAAAGAATTTTACAGCCTGATTATTGGTGAGAGTGTGACTGCGCATGACTTAGTGTTGATTAAAAAAGCATTTGATCGACCAGAAATAGAACGATTGATTGATATTAAAACAGTTCACATGGGGCCAACCGAAATTATGGTTGCTGCGAAAGTGGATATTCTGGATATCAAGGAAGAATTTGCTTATGCAATTGTCAATGATATTGAACGAATGATTCGGAAAAGTTTACCAGATAAAAAGATTTACATTTATATTGAAACGGATAAGTATGACCCGAATTACCATCGCGAATAAGCAAGGATGAGAAAAAATCATAAATTGAAGCTGAAATGAGAAAAATTTAATATTGTTTTTAGATAAAACGGCTACAATTTATTGAAATTATGTTACAATGAGTCCGCTGTTTATTTGTTGTAATCAAAGGAGACATTTTAATGAGTAGAAAGAAAACTGCGCCATGGCTTCAGTCTTTTCATGCAGTGATGCCGCTTTGTTTTAGCTATATCCCGGTTGGATTAGCCTGTGGTGTTCTGTTACAGAAGGTTGGATTTGATCCATTATTGACCGGTCTATTATCAATTTTGGTTTTTTCCGGCGGTGCGCAATTCTTAGTTGCCTCAATGTTAGCAACACACGCATCATTTGCAACAACCATCTTGATGGTATTTTTCTTAGAATTACGTTATACACTATTGGGCTCAAGTCTTTCAGTATTTATGAAGAAAGAAAGCCGTCCATTTTTAGCTGTCTTTTCGCAATCACTAAATGATGAAAACTATGCAGTTAATTACTTGAAATATTCTACAGATCCAACTTGGAACAAACAAAAAGCCCTGTACGTCAATTGGTTTTCTATGGCTGCTTGGGCAGGAAGCAACGTGATTGGAAATGTTTTTGGTTCAGTGATTCGAGTAGATGCTGACTTAGTTCATTTCGCGTTAACGGCAATGTTTATTTTTATGTTTATTATGCAGATGAAGAATGGTTTGCTGATTCTGACTGGTATTTTTTCGGGTGTCTTAGGGGTTGCATTTATGGTTTTGTTCCAAAATACATTTGGCTTAATCTTAGCGACTGTCATTGCTTCTTTTGCTGGATTGCTTTTAGAAAAAGCTTTCCAAAAAGAAAAAGAGAAAAAGTTACGACATCGTGCGGAGCAAGTGAACGAGCCGTTGTTTAACTTCCCAGATCAGGAGGTCCAAAACCATGAGTAAAAGTTATTTAATTTTACTAGTTGCTTGTTTATTTCTAGCAGCTTACATTCCCAGAGTAGTACCAATGCTTTACTTTACACAAAGAAAAGTTCCTGCGTGGTTTAGTGATTGGATGAAGTACGTTCCAGTAGCATTATTTTCTGCATTAGCATTCAAAGATGTTTTTATCACACACGAACATTTAGATTTTGCTTGGAATATCAAAATTTTGGCTATGGTCTTAGTTGCAGGTGTAGCATATAAGACACGTTCTATGGCGTTATCTGTAGTGACTGGTTTAGCAGCTGTTTTTTTATTATCAATGATTTAAATAACGAAGGTAAGGGGTGGGACATCAATGTGTCGAAGCCCTTTTTTTGTTGCCCAAAGGGGAGGAGTGTATGCCTAGCAATTGTTTCATCAATCGTAACATCTGAAACTATGTGCCATTTTTTTGTACTAAAGCGCAGAAAAAAACTGTAAAAATCAGATTGACAGCGCTTACTGAAAATGGTAACTTTGTTTTAGGATAGTTATTATTCAGTTAAGCTAAACCTGAACGACATTTATTTGTGGTGTCGTTTGGGTCTTTTTTTATGCGTTGGTGAGGCTGAAAGAGATGGGGGGAGACAATTGAAAATTCTGAGGATTTTGAATAACAACGTCGTGGTTGCCTTGAATGATGAAGGAAAAGAAATCGTTTTAATGGGTAATGGATTGGGATTTCAAAAAAAGCCGGGCTTTAAGGTTGATTCAGATAGTATTGAAAAGGTGTTTGAGATAAAAAATCAAAGTGAGTCATTACGAGTAGAACAAATGCTTTCGGAAATTCCCGAAGAGGTCATCATGGTTGCTTTTGATATCTTGAATTATGCAAAGAAAAAGTTGGACAAAGAATTTAATGAAACAAGCTTTATTTCTTTTGCGGATCATTTATACACGGCGATCCAACGCGAGGGCAAAGGAATCCAAATGAAGAATTTTCTATTGTGGGACATCAAGCACTTCTTCCCGGAAGAATTAGCAATTGCGCGAAGAGGTATCCAGTTTATCAATGAAAAAATGGGTATCGAGCTATCCGATGACGAATCTGGTTTCTTAACGTTACACATCGTAAATGCCGAGTTGGATATCACGAATGAGTCAGCCGTCAGCCTTACACAAATGATTGAAGAAATTCTAACGGTTATCAAATATACATTGAAGATCAACTTTGCTGAAAACGACATTTACTTTCAGCGCTTCATTACCCATCTACGATTTTTTGCGGAGAGAGTTTTGAATGCGCAAAGAAAAGAAGCAGCAGACGAACTAGTTGAAAACGAACTGTTTATCCTTGTCAGTAAAAAGTATCCTGAAGCCTTTGAGGCGACTAAGAAAGTGGTTGAATTATTAGCCACTCGTTGGAGCTATCAAGTTTCTAGAGATGAGCAGGTGTATATTACGATTCACATTGCAAGAATCATCGAAAAAACGAAATAAGAGAGTTTCTCTTAAAATAAAAATGAAAGGAGTAAAACTAGCTTACCCAGCAAAAGGAATTGGATCGTTACATTTAGTTGGCGAGACCTCTGGATTAAAAAATATACTTAATTTTGGAGGAAAAAATCATGGGAAAATATGAACAACTAGCACAAGACATTGTCAAAGAAGTTGGTGGAAAAGAAAACGTCAATTCGTTAACGAACTGTATTACGCGTTTACGCTTTAAGTTAAAGGACGAAAGTAAAGCAAATACAGATGTGTTGAAAAACATGGATGGCGTTGTAACGGTTATGCAATCAGGTGGCCAATACCAAGTAGTGATTGGCAATCATGTACCTGATGTACGTAAAGATGTGGATGCAGTGTTAGGTTTATTGGAGGAAAAAACAGATTCAGGACCAAAAGGAAACTTATTCGATCAATTTGTAGACATTATTTCAAGTATTTTCCAACCAATTCTAGCGCCATTATCTGCAGCCGGTATGTTAAAAGGGGTTGCTGCAATCTTGTCGTTTGCTTTAGGACCAGAGTTCGCTGCGACGCCAACTTATGCTGTAGTTAATGCGATGGGTGACGGCCTGTTCTTACTATTACCGATTTTTATTGGTTTTACAGCCATGAAACGTTTTGGGGGATCCCCGTTTTTAGGAATGATGATTGCAGCAAGTATGGTGTACACCGGATTTATTGATGGTTCATTGACAAGTCAATTTGCTGAAAGTGGTGGTTTGAATTTCTTTGGTATCCCATTTTCACTTCCAGCAGCTGGTTATGGTTCAAGTGTGATGCCGATTATTGCATCAACCGCTTTTGCAGCATTTCTTGAAAAACAACTACGAAAAGTCATTCCTGATGTTGTTAAGCTATTTTTAGTTCCATTTTTCACTGCATTGATTACTGTTCCATTGATGTTTATCGTTATTGGTCCAATCATGAATGCGGCTTCGGAAGCGTTGGGAAGTGGTTTGATTGCGATTCAAACATTTAACCCAATTATTTTTGGTGCGATTTTAGGTTTTACTTGGCAAGTTTTAGTAATGTTTGGTCTTCATTGGGCACTAATCCCATTTGCAATCATTGCTTTATCTCAAGGACAACCAACAGCGTTATTGACGCCAAGTGGTAGTGTTTCTTTCGCTCAAACAGGAGCAGTTTTAGCTGTCATGTTAAAAACACAAAATGCCAAATTAAAAGAATTGTCTGTTCCAGCATTTATTTCGGGAATATTTGGTGTAACAGAGCCGGCAATCTATGGGATTACTTTACCTAAAAAGAAACCATTCTGGGCCTCTTGTGTCGTTGGTGCATTTACAGGTGGAACAGCTATGGCTTTAGGCTTACAAGCGTATCAAATGGGTGGATTAGGAATTTTCCGGTACACAGGTGCTATTTCTCCTGATGGCGATATTAAATTTGCGATTTATAGCATGATCTTAGATGCAGTGGCATTAGTTGCTGGCTTTGGTTTAGCTTGGGTGATTGGTTTTAAAGATGATGAGCCAACCATCGCGATGAGTAAAGAAGAAGCAAAAGGGTCATTTACAGTACAAAAGAAAAAAGTAGCGAAACAAGAAATCTTTTCACCAATTACTGGGAATATTTTGCCGTTGAGTCAAGCAAAAGATGCTGCTTTTGCGGAAGGAATTATGGGCAAAGGCGTGGTGATTGAGCCGACTGTTGGTGAAGTTGTCGCACCTTTTGATGGAACAATCATGACTTTATTCCCAACAAATCATGCAATTGGCATCATTTCTGATGATGGCATGGAATTATTGATTCACATTGGCATTGATACGATTCAATTAGAAGGAAAACACTTTGAAGTTTTTGTAAAGCAAGGCGACACAGTAAAAAAAGGAGATAAGTTGGTTCGTTTTGATATTCAGGCGATTGAAGAAGAAGGCTATAGCACACAAGTCCCAATCATTGTGACGAATACGCCTGATTACGCGGATATTATTGTGACTGATGAAAATGAAGTGCAGCAAGGAACCTTGGTTTCTACCGCTATTCTTGCTAATTAAATCAAAAATGAAGGAGAAAGATCAATGAGTTTTCCAAAGAATTTTTTATGGGGTGGCGCGACAGCTGCCAATCAATGTGAAGGTGCTTGGAATGTTGCTGGTAAAGGAGATTCAATCAGTGATCATAATCGAGCAGGTAGTCGAACAGCAGGGACACGGCGAACATTCGACTTAGTAATCGATGAAGAGAAGTACTATTATCCAAGCCATACAGGGATTGATCACTATCACCGCTATCAAGAAGATATCGCCCTGTTTGCAGAAATGGGTTTTAAAGTATATCGTTTGTCGATTGCCTGGTCACGGATTTTTCCAAATGGTGATGAAGAAACACCTAATGAAGCAGGATTACAATTTTATGATGATTTATTTGATGAATTACACAAGTATGGGATTGAACCTTTAGTGACGATCTCTCATTTTGAATTACCGTTTCAATTAGGCAAACGCTACGATGGTTTTTTAGATCAGCGAACAATTGCATTTTATGAACGTTACGCAACGACTTTATTTGAACGCTATCAAGATAAGGTGAAGTATTGGCTGACATTTAATGAAATCAATTTTGGAACATTAGAGCATGGCAAGCAAATCAATGGTTTGTTTAATCGTGAGTATACAGAAACGGAACAATATCAAGCATTGCATAATGTCTTTCTAGCATCTGCCAGAGCAGTAGTTGCGGGGCATAAAATCAATCCAGAGTTCAAAATTGGTTGCATGTTGGCCTACATTACGATGTATCCTAAGACCTGTCGCCCAGAAGATGTGCTGAGAACACAACAGTTGAATGATCGTTTGAATTATTTCTGTGGTGATGTCCAAGTTAAAGGTACGTATCCGTATTATATGAAACGCTATTTTGAAAAAAATGATATTCAATTGGAAATAACTGAAGAAGATCAAGCATTGTTAAAAGAAGGCACTGTTGATTACTATACATTTAGTTATTATATGAGTACTTGTATTGCCGCTAACCTTGAGGACCGTGAAGATACTACGGGTGGAAACTTATTTGGTGGTGTGGCGAATGAATACTTGAAAGCCAGCGATTGGGGTTGGCAAGTTGATCCAGTTGGTTTGCGGTATACCTTAAATCAAATTTATTCTCGTTACGAAGTTCCTTTGATGGTAGTAGAAAATGGCTTGGGTGCATTCGATCAAGTAGAAGAGGATGGCACAATCAAAGATGACTATCGCATCGACTACTTTAGACAACATATCGTTGAAATGGACAAAGCAATTGACGACGGAGTAGATTTGATTGGCTATACACCTTGGGGCTGCATTGATTTGATCAGTGCAGGAACAGGTGAGATGAGTAAACGTTACGGTTTTATTTACGTTGATCGTGATGACGAAGGGCATGGTACGTTAAACCGCAGTCGTAAGAAATCATTTTATTGGTATCAAAAAGTGATTGAAACGAATGGTGAAAACTTATCTTAAAATAAAAATAACTTTCTTAAAAGAGGTTGGGTCAAAAACAATCAGCTCTGAGAAATAAGCAAGAGTATCCGGAAATAACTCACCTATTTTTGTTTTTGGAAGGGGTTAGTGTGCTTCCAAGAAAATAACTTTTGAAAACGCTATGTATTTTAAAAAAGTCTGGAGCATAATCATTTCGATTAATGTTCCAGACTTTTTTTGAAATAAACGAATCAAATGATTGGTACAAAGAGTGTTAGATAAATTCATTTTGAACAACGGTTCTCAGCCGGAATTTTGACAAGTGGAGAAAGTGTTAAGGTTCCTTTAACAAACTTGATTGTAGCTGGATGAATGATAGTATTTAACTCAGCAAACGAATGAAAGAAAGCTGATTTCGATAGATTCAACCTGAATGATTAAAATGTTATAAAAAAGAGACAACCGACCACTGGTTGTCTCCAAAGAATATTGAACTAGACAAGCAGTCTGTTTTCCGCCAACTGACTTGTCTAAATAACGAATGAAATTCGTTATGAGAAAAGTATAGCATAATAGTTGAAACAGTCTAGTTAGAAAATTACTTATTGAAAGGTTGATTGGCATTTGTGGAATCTGTGTGCTGAGTCAGGCTGATGAAATGAAAAAGCAATGCTGGGATTACTTGTTCTTGTTTTTTTGCTATAATGTAAAAGATGTTTAGAACCTAATATATAGTTGAGGAAGATTTGATGAATAAAAAATTGATGCAAGGAACATTTTGGTTAACGTTTGCCAATTTGTTGTGTAAGGTTTTAGGTGTTGTGTACTTAATTCCTTGGTTAATGATGATGGGTGATAATCAAGATGGGATGTTGGCTACAACTCTCTACAATGTCGGTTATTTGCCTTATGGATTATTCTTAATGCTTGGAACAGTTGGCTTTCCTAACGCAATCGCGAAAAAAGTTGCCATTGCAACGAAAGAAGGAGATGCACAAGAAAGTCGAGTGATTTTTCGCAGTACGATTAATATCATGTTTGCCATTGGGATTGCCTCGGCTGTTTTGATGTATTTATTTGCGCCAGCGCTGGCAGGAATCAGTCCAATTGCCAATGTGAATAATGGGATTTTAGCGATTCGTAGTTTATGTCCTTCATTGGTCGCTATTCCGGTATTAAGTGCAATGCGTGGATATTTTCAAGGGAAGAATGACTTGCGCCCTTATGGAACTTCATTGATTATCGAACAAGCAATTCGAGTTCTGGTTATTTTAGCTGGGACATATTATTTGCGTGTCCTAACGAATGGAACGATTTTAGAAGCAGTTTTAGTCAGTACCGTCGCGTCGTTTTTCGGTGGTTTAGCTGCGATTTTCCATATGTATGTAGTGGGACGGCAGAAAGATTACTTTAGATTGAAAGATTTCTTGATATCTACCCGTTATTTCAAAAAAGACAATCGTCGTGCTTCAAGCGCTATTATACGTGAAACACTTCCGTTTATCTTTGTTGGTTCAGTTATTACGATTGTACAAATGATCGACCAAGTAACGATGAAGCCGTTATTACATTTTTTCCGTCCAGCTCTCGCAGATCAACAGTTAGAGTTTTTATTTAGTCGAGCGTCAGTGAATCCGAACAAGTTGACCTTGATTTTGATTTCAATGGTTGGTACCGTAGCAATCAGTAGTTTGCCATTATTAAGCACTTTGAAAAAAGAAAACCGAAAACAAATTGAAAAAACGGTTGGAGATAGTTTTTCAATCGCGATTTTGATTTTATTGCCATCACTTGCAGGGATGTCTTTATTAGCAGGACCATTGTACACACTGTTCTTTGGTTATGATCCTGAGAGTGTGGGGTATTTCCAATTAGCGTTACTAGCTTCGCTATTCTTTTCATTATTTACAATTTTATCAACGATGTTACAGTCATTGAATCACCATTTGTTTGCTATCCGGCTAACGGTACAAGCAATTGTCTTAAAAGTTCTTTTCCAAGTCATTTTCTTAGCTTTATTTGGTGGCTATGGGATGAGTTTGTCAAATGGATTGGCATTTGGGTATGTGTTTATCCGTGGTTATTGGTACATGTGTCACGAGTATCAAATAGCACCATTATACAGAATCAAAGACTTCTTCCTTAAAACAGTTCGTTCGACAGCACTAATGTTACTTGTATGTATGATAGTGTTCTTTTTATTGCAGACGCAACTCTCATTAGAAAGCAAGACGAACGCTGTGATCTATTGTGTGTTGATTACAGGAGTCGGAGGTGTGACTTTTCTTTTCGCTCAGTTTGGTAAAAGTGGTATCCACTCACTATTGCATCGCCGGAACGCCTGAGGAAAGAGTTGCTTATTATTCTTAACTATACGCTGTCACAAAAAGCGATTTTTGTGACAGTCTTTTTTGATAGAAACGGATTTTAGATTTATCTACAAGCAAAATTATGCTATAGTTATAAGGTCTGGAAAAATTCTTTGAAACGAGGAAATAGATAAATGAAACTTGCAGTTGTTACTGATAGTACGGCTTATTTGCCGGAACGTATCAAGAACCATCCCGACTTATATGTAATTCCGATCCCAGTTATTTTAGATGGGAAGATTTATAATGAAGGTATCGATATTGAAGCTGATGAATATTATGGTCTTCTAAAAAACAGTAAAGATTTCCCTACGACATCTCAGCCGGTTGTGGGAGAAGTTTTGGCATTATATGACGAATTAAAGGCGAAAGGGTATGACACGATAATCAGTATCCACCTTTCTTCTGGCATTTCGGGTTTTGTTAATACATTGTTTGCAATGAAAGAAGATGTGAAGGGGTTAACGGTGATTCCATACGATTCGAAAATTACAAGCATGCCCATGGGACACATGGTCGAGGCTGCCTTGGATTTAAATGATCAAGGAACATCACTTGAAGAGATCCTTTCACATATTGATCATATTCGCGATAATACTTACGCTTATTTGATAGTTGATGACTTGAACAATCTAGTGCGCGGAGGTCGTTTAACAAATGGTGCAGCGTTGATTGGTGGGTTGTTAAAAATTAAACCGATCTTAACTTTTACGGATGGAAAAATCGTTTTGTTTGAAAAGATTCGTTCAAGCAAAAAAGCATTCGCCCGTGCAGAAGATATTATTGGCCAACGAAAAACTGAAATTGCAGGACCAGTTAAGTTGTATGTGATCCATGCGAATAACTTAGATGTTGCAATCAGTGAAAAAGAAAAATTACAAAAGAAATACCCCGATGCAGAAATTGAGATTGGTCACTTTGGCCCGGTAATTGGAACGCATCTTGGAGAAAAAGCAGTAGGACTTGCTATTTCAGCGCAATAATTCTTATTTTATTTATTTTGCCAGCAAACAAATTTGTTTGCTGGCTTTTTTTTGTCTATAGGCTTATAATCGTATTGGTCGTTAGTAATTTACTACGCTAGTAATTTAGTAAATTACTAACATAAATATTAAAGGAGTGTTTCTTATGGAAATCCCAACAAATTTAAAACACAAACCTGTTCTTGTCGTTGAAGATTATGATAAAGTTGATGGCCGTAATGCACTAGATACAGATGCAAAAGGCTTGTCTCTTGGTTTAGCACAATGGAATGATCGTGGAAAAGTCGATATTTCTGGAAAAGTTTGGCGTCATACAGGGGAAAAATGGTCACGTCAATCAGAAGAATTACCAATTACTCGCATTTTAGATTTAGCAATTTTAGCAGCTCAAGGAAGTTTGTATTTCCAAGATGCGTATCGTTATAAAAAATTCTATGATCCTGAAAACCCAGTGGTCGATATCATTGGTTTGCAGGGAAACCGAATGACTGTTGAAGTCGATACAAAAAATCCTAAGATTGATGAGGATATTATTCTTTACTATGATACATTACAAAAAGATGGTGAACTCATTGGTGAACGATTCCGCATCTTAAAACGTTTGCTAGAAGAATTAGGTTATTAAACTCGTCGAATCGTTAAAGGAGGTTGCATAATGGGAGAGTTCTCGCTTACGCAAGACCGAGTATTTTCACGCCTAGAAAAACAGATGATTTGGCAAAAACCAAAAAGTCACCGAACAAGTGTGGAAGAAATTCGAATTGCAACAGAAATCAATGAAAACTGGCTCGATCCTGAGATGAAAATCATGAATATCTTATTGGAAGGGGATGCCGGATCTGGGAAAACACAATTAGCTAAGGCGTTATCTGCTGATTTGCAATTACCTTATACAAAGGTGACGTGTTTTGCAGATATGGATAAATCAGATGTGTTTGGTGCGTTATTACCAGTAGTGGAATCTGTCGATGCGGATAGTCAAGAATTGTTGGAAGCCATCTCTCAAACCGAGAGTTTTGATGCTGTTTTACGTTTAGTCCAATCACATTACCAATTAGATGTACTTTCAGCACGAGAAAAACTAGCTGAATTTGTACAACAAATTGAAGCAAAATCTGAAACAACACCTATTCATTATAAATATTACCCTTCAGAAATCGTCCGTGCGATGGAAAAAGGCTATTTACTTGAAATTCAAGAGCCAACAGTGATTCGAGATGCGTCTGTCTTAGTCGCGCTAAACTCAGCCTTGGAACCAAATGGTATGTTGAACTTACCCACTGGTATCGTCCGTCGCCATCCTGACTGCGTAGTTGTGATTACGACGAACCGAAACTATCAAGGAAATCGACCACTGAATGAATCGTTGCGTGACCGAATGCAGCATGCAGAAAAAATGGATTTACCTAGTCTCGAAGTAATGGTCGAACGTGCTGTTGGGAAAACAGGAATTCAAGAATCACCTATTTTATTCAAAATGGCAGAAATTATTCGATTATTAGACGAAACAGCCAAAGCAAACGCGATCAAAGGTGTCGCAGGAATGCGTTCTTATTTTTACTGGGCGAATACGATGAAGCAAGGACAAGATTTATTACAATCTATCTACCCAAAAGTCTTATATAAACTGACAACGGATCCAGATGAACTAAAGATTTTGCTTCAAGCTTTAGAGGATACGGGGTTATTAATTGAATTGAGAGAGTTGCTTCGAGCAAAAAAGTGGGGCGAAGCTACTGATGCACCAACAGTCCGTGGACGAAAAATCAGCGGATTAGAAGCAGAAGAGCGCCAGATTGAAGAGCTTGCTCCAGAAGAATTGACTTTAGCAGAACAAGAACTATCTACACTTGAAAAAGTAGAAGAAATGGCTGATAAAGAAACTCCAGAAGAGACAAACGAATCTGAAAACCTAGATAACATTCAAGAGGAACGAAGCAATGACGTCGAAGGAAAACATCAGACAGAAAAAAGTGCGGAAGATGAGTCTGTTGAAATGTCTGCCGCTGACATGGACGCCCATGACAAAGAAATGAAAAAAGAGTTGAACAAAGAAGCGCGCCAAATCATGAAAGGCACGATGCATGAAAAAGAAGGATTGATCGTTCACCGACCGAAGTATCAAATAAACAGCGATGAAGCACGAGCAATCAGAGCCCAAGTCTTTCCAGTCGTCGATTCATTAAGTCGACAAGTATTAGAACTTTTAGATAACGAAGAAAGCACAAGTTATCAAAAAGGTAAGTACGAAGGGCAACGCTTTAATGCTAGTCGCATTGCATATGGTGATTTGCGTAATTTTGACAAAAAAAATCCGCCACATGAACAACCGTCTCTAGCCGTTGCTATTCGATTAGATGAATCAGGTTCGATGATTCGCGAAGATCGAATAGAAGCAGCAAAAAAAGCCGCGATTGCGATTGCGGAATTTGCTAAACGTGTCAATATCCCACTGATGATCAATGGTGATACAGCAGATGTTTCCGTGCGTGAAAAGACATCGATTTTTTCTTATAAAGAATTTGCTGATACTTTTCAATGGTTGGATGAGAAATTGGTGACAATGAAACCACGCCAAAATAACCGCGACGGAGCTGTTTTAAGAGTGGTTGCTGATAAGTTGAACCAACAAACGGCAACTACCAAGTTATTGTTGAATATTAGTGATGGACAGCCAAAAGCTCTTCCAGATTATACTGGAAAAAAAGCAAAGGAAGACATTCAAGAAGTCATCAAAGAATATGATCGACAAGGAATTATTTTCATTGCTGCGGCGATTGGCCAAGATAAAGAAGAAATTAAAGAAATTTACGGTGAAAGTCGTTTCCTTGATATTACAGATCTCCAAGAATTTCCTAAACAAATGATCCAGTTGATTGCTCGTTATCTATAGGAAGTTATCAATAGTTACTAAAACACTCAAAGCAATGAACGTATGTTTTTTGCTTTGAGTGTTTCTTTGAGTGTTTTTAATTCTTTTTTGTTAACGGTAACAAAGACTTATAGGAAGCAATTTCGTTTATAATTGGTGAAAAGGTAAAGGAGGACATCCGCATGACAAAAAATGTGCAATGGTGGCAACAAGAAGTAGGCTATCAAATCTATCCCGCGAGTTTTAAAGACAGCAATCAAGATGGGATTGGTGATATTAATGGAATTCGTGAAAAATTAAGTTATTTAAAAGAGTTAGGGATTGGCTTCATTTGGATCAATCCTATTTATTCTTCTCCATTTGTTGATAATGGTTATGACATCAGTGACTATCAAGAAATCTTAGCAAAATTTGGAACAATGGCAGAATTTGATTTGCTGTTGGCTGAAGCACATCAAATGGGAATCAGAGTCATTATGGACTTGGTCATCAATCATACATCCGATCAACATAAATGGTTTATTGAATCAAAAAAATCGGTAGATAATCCTTTCCGTGATTATTATTTATGGGCAGATAGCACATCAGAGTTAGCTCCAAATGAATGGCAGTCCATTTTTGGCGGTTCAGCCTGGACACATGATGAGGAGAGCGGACAATCTTATTTACACGTTTTTGCCAAGGAACAACCTGATTTGAATTGGGAAAATCCGAAAGTGAGAGAAGAACTATTTACCATGATTCGCTGGTGGCTAGAAAAAGGAATTGATGGCTTTCGATTAGATGCCATTTCACATATCAAAAAAGCAGACTATGCTGTTCCAGCAACAGCTAATCCATTTTCACCATTTCAAAATGTAACCGGAATCGGGGAGTATTTGACCGAACTAAAAACAATTTTTAACGAGTATGACATCATGACTGTTGGTGAAGCAAGTGGTGTATCTGCAACGGAAGGCCCACAATGGGTTGGTGAATCTGGGTATTTTGATATGATTTTTGAGTTCGATCATATTTCTTTGTGGAACCATGAAGAACAAGGTGCGCTGGATGTTGTCAAACTGAAACAAGCATTAAGTCAGTGGCAGAACTCTTTAGCAGGAAAAGGATGGAATGCACTTTATATGGAAAACCATGACGTACCTCGAAGCGTTTCTGCGTTTGGCAATGACCAGAATTATTGGTTGGAGTCTGCAAAAGCGTTAGGAATGATGTATTTTTTCTTACAAGGGACACCATTTATCTATCAAGGACAAGAAATTGGAATGACCAACATGGCTTTCGAATCAATCGAACAAGTAGATGCACTTGATTCAAGAAAACTTTATCAACGATTGCTTCAAGAAGGGCGCACACCGGAAGAATCATTGGCAATCATTCGTAGCACGACAAGAGATAATAGCCGGACACCAATGCAATGGACGGATGAAAAATTTGCTGGTTTCTCTTCACATGATCCTTGGTTAGTTGTTAATCCAAATAAGGAAGTTATCAACGTCGAAGCGCAAGAAAAAGAACCAAATTCACTTTTATCTTTTTATAAACAAATGATTCAATTACGAAAACAGCATACTGCATTGATTACAGGTGAATTCAAAGAATATTTACCTGAACACAAGCAGTTATTTATTTACGAACGTATAGAATCTAGTGAACAATTCCTGATTATGGTAAACTTAACGATGGAAAAGACAACTTTTGATCTAACAACTGAAAAATTAGCGGAAGACTGGTCACTGGTATTAACCAATTATTTAGATGAGCCCCAATTTGGTCTTGTTGGTGAATTTGCACCTTATGAGGCCAGAATGTATCAACGAAAGGTTCTCTAGTACACATCTGAAAAAGTGTAAGAAGAAAAGGAGCCGAAAAAAGGAAGCTGGGGAAAAAACCAGCTTCCTTTTTCTGAATAAATGGTGTTCCCAAAGCAGCTTTTTCGGTAATAAGTCCTCTTTTTATAAACAGATGGAAAGCGATTGTTAGAAAAGGTTTCTTATTACTTGAAGCTAATCACTACTTAACGTTCATTAGTATTGTATTGCGCACGTGGCCCGCCAATGTATTTAGGACGAGATCGTAGCGCAGTGACATGAGCCCCACCTAAAGTATTTGAACGGGGACGGACAGGAACTTGAACATGCTTGACGTGCATGCCAATAGACGTATCACCGATATCGATTCCCGCTTGTGCAACAATGTGTTCGACCTCGACTGGATCAGCAAATTGCTCGAAGGCGGCAACAGAACAAGCACCACCCGCATGTAAAGCTGGAACAACTGTTACAATTTCAAAATTTTTCTTTTCTGCCACGTCACGTTCCACGACAAGTGCCCGATTTAAGTGTTCACAGCCTTGGACAGCTAGCGAGATTTCCTTAGGGTCAAGGATTTCTTTTAATGTTTGGACAATCCATTGACCAACTTCAGCACTAGAGTTTTTTCCGATATGTCCACCGACAACTTCACTGGTACTACATCCTAATAAAAATAAATCACCTGCTCTTAGGTTTGCTTCATTCAAGATATCAGTAACCATTTCCGTTAATTCTTTTGCCAACATTTCTTTTGTTAATTCCATTTTATTCATCCTTCTTTCGCTATGATTAGCGTTGTTTTCCTAATTGAAATCGTTTCAAGCCAGAAACTAATGGGTAGGTGAGAGCAATTCCGAATAGATTCTGAATCATATTTCCTGGAATTGACGCGACTCCCGCTGGCCAGCCATATAAGAACCAACCGGCTAACAAATAGCCAATAATCATGACTACACTACCAGTTAATAATCCAAGAAACCAGCGAAGCGTTGTTTGTCGACCAATCAAACCCACTGTCAATCCTTGTAACCCATGAATGAGCAGAGAAAAAATCGCCCATTGTGGATAACCTGAAATCAAATCAATCAATAAACCACTGGAACCACCAACTACTAAGCCACCAATCGGCCCAAATAACGAAGCTGCTGTATAGATGCCAACTTCACACAAGGTAATAAAACCATTTGTGGCTGGAACGGGGATAAGAATCGTCAGAGAAAGCGCAACAGTTAGCGCAATCAACATAGCATAAGTGGTTATTTGTCTAATGTTCATTCCTCGTTATTCCTCCTTTAATTTTCCTCCGGACCAAACACTTCCGGAGCCATCATTCATCAAGATGCCGTGTTCAATACAATGATAAACATAATCTTTACTAGTCGCAATTGCGTCAGGTAAGGAGTTTCCTTGGCATAAATTTGCTAAAATAGCAGAAGAAAACGTACAACCCGCACCATTCACAGTTGACTTTGTTAATTTTTTACGAGTAAATAGTTGTTCTTTTTCGCCGTCAAAAAATAAATCGATAGCAAAGTCACCATGAATGCCTTGACCACCTTTAATCACAAGTTGTTTTGCTCCGAGAGCGTGGATGATTTGAGCTGCGTGGCGAAGATCATCTAGTGAGCGCAACTTATCTTGGTTTGCTAGCAAAGCCGCTTCTTTTAAATTTGGGGTAATCACAGTTGCTAAAGGAAAAAGTTCAGAAATCATTTTATCCATATAACGTTTATTTTCAGTCGTTTTGGTTTCTTTAAACGCAAGGACAGGATCTAGGACAACTGGAAGTTCTGAATTTTGTATCAAAAAATCACGTACAATCGTGATGGCTTCTTCTGAGTGAAGTAAGCCAAGCTTGATTCCATCAAGGCTCGTCATTTTTGTTAGTGAAGCTAATTGTTGTTTCAGTAGTCTCGGTGATAGATTTTCTAATTGGAATGCGCCTTGCTCATCCAAAAAGCCTACACAGGTTAAAACACTTAAGCCAAAAAGCTGGTAGTTTTCAAAAGTTTTTAAATCGGATTGAATTCCGCCACCTGCGAAAGGGTCAGACCCGCCAATTGTTAATACTCTTTTCATCTTGTTTTCCTCCATGAAAGCAAGTATAGCGAAAGTAAAATAAAATGAAAACAGCCAATTGGCAGATTTGAAACTCAGCCAATTTTGTAAAAACGGGGGAATAAAAAATACTTTTGACAACGAAGAGAACATCGTTATCAAAAGTATCAGTTTGTTTAAAAAATTTTTATTGATTTTTTAATTCTTGTTCGATTTGCAGACGTTGGACTTTCATTGTTGCAGTCCGTGGAATATCTTCAAATGCGCGAATAATTGGCGTATTCAAGCGTGGTAGTTCATGAACTTGTCTCCAATAAGTGTCCCAATCCATTTCTTTTCCAGGTGCTAAAGCAATGATTGGCTGTGGTGAATCATTTTTATCACGTACGATTACGACTTCAGCAAGGAAATCAAGAGAGTCAAGTAAGTAATCCTCGATTGCTAATGTACTATTGATTGTTTCGATCAAGTCAACTTGACGATCTTTTAAGAAAAGGTGCCCATCTGCATTCATTACACCGTAATCACCACTGTCCCACCAGTCGCCATAAACATTTTCTTGGAAACGTGCATCTTCTTTGTAGTAAGTCAATGCGCGGCCTTTTGATAAGAATTGGATATGACCATCTGTGCCAATAGGTAAGAGATTCCCCTGGTCGTCTGCGATTCGAGCCTTAGTCAAGTCACCAAGACCAACGCCCATATCACGAGCATCGTTTGTTTTTAGTGACTCCAATGTATGTGCTTTGAGAATCATTGGACCACATTCGCTTTGACCATAAACTTGTAAAAAGATAGCATCCTTGGTGTTAGATGTGTCAAGAAAAGTTGCCATCGTTTGATTATTAATTGCATCAAAAGTCGAGTGGTAGTAACGAATTCCAGCAAAAGCTTCTGGTGCCTCCTTTGCAACGAAACTCCATTGAACAAAGTTATTTGGATGCGTTTCTAGTGCAATTGGTGGATTTTCAGTTAGCATTTTAACCACATGGTCTCCCTGTGCATTAGCTAATGGCATCATTGGGAAACCCATAGCCATTAAAGAAGAAATTCCGATATTGAAACGAGAGTGGACGGGAGAAATGTGGAAAGCAACTAGTTCTTTTGCTGCAATTTTTGTAAAAATCGTTTTTTGCCATTTTGTTCGCCAGCCCATAGAGTTTGCTGAATGACAAATCAATTTTGGAATGCCTGTTGTTCCCGAAGTATGTGTCATGTAGGCAATTTGATCTTTTGGTAGTTCTTGTTGAGAAACTGGCGTTGCCGATTGGTTCAATAATTCTTTCACTGATAATTGCTTTTCTTTTGAACCATTTGAAATCCCTGCTACGCGTTCAGCAGTAACTTCGTCAAATAAGATAAAGGGATCTTCTAATCGCTCAACGAAAACTTCCATTGTCGCTGTAGGTAAGTGATAAGAAGTCATCACAGGTACAGCACCAAGATAAGAAGCAGCAACTGCCATTAAATAAGTATCGAATGCTGAACTTTTATATAGCATGATTTTGTCGCCCAGCCCAACACCCATTGCTGCTAACTGATAGGCACGTGTTAAGACGGTTTCATAGCTTTCTTTGTAAGTGCTTTTAAATCCAAGCTCAGGAAAAGCAACTAAAGGTTCGTCAATAATAATTGGAATATCTGGTGTTCTTTTTGCTGCCTCTTCGTAATTAGTAAATAAATTAAGTGGGGAATATTCGATTGTTTCCATAGGTCACACTCCATCAAATTTTTGTTAAAAGTGTTACAAATTCCGCTATAATCGTAGCACAAACGCTTTGAAAATAACAGATTATTTTGTGAATAAAAGAGCAAAGCGTTTCCTTTCTAAAAGATAATCAAAGTGAAAAAAGCTTTATTGCTGGTTGATTTCTAGACAATTTAGCTAAAATCGGTATGTTAGCTAAATTGGCGGTAGGAAAATACCAGCATTTTTTGATAGACTTCTTGAAAATTATGTTGATGAAGGTAGCGATTGCCACATAAATAGTTAACTGCGTCGAGATCATCCAAATATTGTTCAGTATAATAACGAAAAGTTTTTCGACACAACTCTGGTGAAAGATTTTGATAAACAGTTACTTTACTTAAAATTTGCCGAATCGTTCGAGGAGAAATCTGCTGGTCATGTGATGATTGAAAGACAAATTCTTCCGCAGCTAATTCATTTAGTGTGAGATACGCTGTCAGCAAACTGAATGCTTCATTGGGAAGTGGTACTTGATTCAACCGGTTTTCTTTTCGATGTAATTGGATCAGCTGTTTTTCTAGCAGGAGATCTTTCCTCTTTAATTCAACAATTTCATGAATTTTGAGTCCACAATAAAGCAATAGTGCAAGGATTGCGAGATTGCGTGGTCGGTTTTTCTTCTCAAAACTAGCTTCTCGGCTTGTGTCAAATCCTGCAGATGGTATGAATAGTGTTTCAAAATCAAGTAATAAATCCGCAGAGAGATAACGTGGTGCGGCTGAAGTGGTCTCTGGGGTGCTGGTCCCTAACAACGAAATTTCTTCTTTTAGTTTGCCATTTTGAAACAAAAACTTCAAAAAATGGTTGAGCGCGTATTGTTTCCGAGAAACACCATGATAATTATTTTTAAATGTCTGTTCGATAGGCTGTTCAGCGGCTGTCTGAAAAGAGCGTGTATGACGATATATACTAGCTAGAAAGTTCAGGTAATCTTGTTTCTCTAATTGTAAGATAAATTTATCATCCATTTCTTGATTTGGATAAGCTTCTTTTAGAAAATCGGTAAATAAATGGAAATCTTTCGCATATTCATAACGGCTACTTAAAGATAAGTGTCCCCGGTTTTCAAGCAAGAACTGTTCAAAAATTGGCGGCAACAATTGTAATCTTTGTTTCAATTTTTCTTGTACTTGTTTTCTAGTTTTACTATCCATAATTGTTCTCCTTTCAGCTTTGGATAAAGCAATCCTAAACGCAGATGAGTTATTAACGAGATCAGGCAAAACGATAGCTGATTCTTTCTCTTATCCTAAAACAAAAGTCAGGAATAGGAAAGTATTAGTACAGGAAAAACAATTCTGACTAAAATATCTAAATAAAAAATTCCGATAGAGATCAAATCAATTGATTTGATCTCTATCGGAACTCTTTTATTTTAGGGGTAATTCAACAGTGAAGATGACACCTTGTGGTTCATAATCCCTTACAGAAATTTTCCCTTTATGCTGCTCGACAATTTGCTTGGCAATTGCCAAACCCAGCCCATAGCCACCAGTTTCTTTTGAACGAGAACGATCTTCACGATAAAAACGTTCAAAGATTCGCGCTTTTTCTTCAGGGGAAATATTTGGTCCAGTATTCTTAACTTCAATTTGCCATTCTTTGTTAGTTATTTGTGATTCAATCAAGATAGAATCACTTTGGCTAGTGTATTTCAAAGCATTATCAAGTAGGATAACTAATACTTGATGGATTTTCTTTTCATCAATGAAGACAGTAGCTGTGGTCTTATTCGCAATCAAGAAATGTTTTCCATCCATTTCGGCCATTTCTTGAAATGGCTTAACTAATTGAGCGATGAACGGCTGGATATTTACAGCTGTTTTTGATAAAAGCCGTTGATTCGAATCATTTCGCGCAATCGTTAATAAATCTGTCGTCAGTCCAGTAAGTCGCCGAGTTTCTGCTAAAGCTTGAGCAATACTTTCTGATTCTTCGATAACAGTGTGATTTGGTTTTGTAAATAAATGTTCTAAGCTATTTTGGATAATAGACAAAGGTGTTCGGAATTCATGAGAAGCATTTTCGACAAATTCCTTTTGCTGTTTCCACGAAGCTAGAATAGGGCGCATACTTAAGTTAGATAGATAATAACTAATACCAATTGAAATCAGCCAGAAGACGATCATACAAATAATCATAACAGTTTGAAAGGTAGCTAGAGAATCTTTAATCTGATTTGTATTTGCTAATACTTGAATATAAGCAATTTCGCTCTGATTGGACTCAGCTTTACGTGTAATTGAACGAAAAGCCAAAGAATGATCGTTCTCTGATTCAGATAAATCGATACTTTGAATAACATCTAGATTTTTGGTATTCAATTTCAATCCTTGAATTTGATTTAAACGGCCACCAATAGCAGCTTTATTTAAAATCTCGCCAGAAGCAGACCACAAAATCACTTGGGTATTAAAACGATTGTTATCCGGATCACTTAAGGGTTGTCCGCCAGGAAAATTTTC
Organism: Enterococcus sp. C50; assembly: GCF_040887505.1. NCBI lineage: Bacteria > Bacillati > Bacillota > Bacilli > Lactobacillales > Enterococcaceae > Enterococcus > Enterococcus sp. C50. Next base: position 214,163 of record NZ_JBFOFW010000001.1, read on the forward strand.
TAAAAAGGGGTTTCCTTGTTCATAACGAGAAATTTCTAACTGAACGGCTCGCGAATTTGCATCAATTTGAGTTAGACTTAAATCAGTTTCTCTGTAGGCAGATTGGTTCAACAGTTGAAGCGTGATAAAGCCTAATAAAATAAAAATACTAGCAAAAGCAGTAACATTAGTTAAAAAGAAACGGATTTTTTGCTTGTTAGGAAATCTGTCTTTTATTTTTTTCATTTTGTTACACTTCCTGTAAAATGTAGCCAACGTTTCGGAGTGTTTTGATGTCTTTCGCAAGAGTCGTTTCACGCAGGTGTTTTCGTAAATTACTCATATAAACTTCAACGACTGTTAATGTCGTATCGGAATCAAATCCCCAAATCCGATCGAAAATCTGTTCCTTTGTTAAAATAATACCTTTGTTTTGCAAAAAGTAAGTTAAGAGTTCAAATTCTTTTCCTTGAATTGGTAAAATTTCGCCTTTAAAAGAGACCTCATTACGATTTAAATCACAAGTTACACCTTTGTATTCAAGTGAATGCTCATTAAAAAGTCCCAAAGAACGTTTCAATAACGCTTTGACACGCATAATCAACTCTTCACGATAAAATGGCTTAGTTAAATAGTCATCAGCGCCTTTTTCAAACCCTTCGATTTTATCTTCTAAACCATCTTTTGCTGTTAAAATCAAGACAGGCGTCTGGATATTTGCTTTTCTTGCTTGGGCTAAAACTTCGTATCCGTTCATTTCGGGCATCATCAGATCAAGAATAACTAAGTCATAAATACCACTTTCTAATTCAAAGAGCCCTTCACTACCATTGTAAACTTGGACGACTTCTCCAAGATCGTTAATAATCTCTTTGATGTTGTCAGATAAAACTTTTTCATCCTCAACAATGAGTAACTTTATCATTGATTCACCTCATTTTTCATTCTAATTAATTTTAACATAGTTAACCTAAAGTTAGCTTAAAGCAATTTTGTGTGTCTAATTGAGGAATTACCGACTGCAATTATTAATAATAAGTAAAAAAAAGCGTTCTTTCAGTGAAAATAAATGTAATGTTTCTGAAAATAGTTTTATAGTGTTGAAAAAGAGAGGGGATAGCTATGTTAAAGAAAAAAACAGTCTTTTTGGTGACTCGTACGCAATCACTTGGAAAACATATTACCAAACAGCTTTATCGGAACGTTCGGACAAGTGATTTGAAAAATAAGTTGAAATTTGTTTATGTAGAACTAGCCAAAAATCAAGACATGATTCATGCACTTCAAGGAGACATCGTTTTAGTCGATTATTTTTTGAATAGAGATGTACCCAAGATTGCTTCTAACTTATCACCAGATGTGTGCATTGAGTTATTGAATATCGGAAGTACTAGTACGCATTCGCCAATCATGCTCGAACGGCAACTTGAGCCTTTGCTACAGTTAAACCCTTTGGAAATTCGCGTGCATAATAATCAAGATTTCTCTTTGCTTGAATACGTGTTGCCAGCGGCAGATATCGGACTAAATCGGCTATAATGTAGAAAACAACGAGGGGACGTTTGTATGAAAGCACAACTATGTGATGCACTAGTCGTAATTGATTTACAAAACGGTGTTTGTCACGATAAAACTGAAATTTTTGGATTAGAATTGCTAACAAAACAAGTAAATGAACGTATACTTTTATATAAAGAACAACAAAAGCAAATCATCTTTATTCAACATTCCGATAAAGAACTAATTTCAGGGACAACGGCTTGGAAAATCATTCCCGAAATTATTCAACCAAATGAAGCGCGTTATGTAGAAAAAACGCATGCGGATCCTTTTTTCGAAACAGCGCTACAAAATATGCTGATGGAGTTAAATATTCAGACGCTGGAAATTTGTGGGGCACAAACAGAATATTGCATTGATACGTCAATCAAAGTTGCGCACCACCTAGGCTATCAAGTAAGGATGCTGCATTCTTTAACAACGACTTACGACAACGCATTTATGAGTGCGCAAGACACAATTGCATTTTATGAAAAAATTTGGGATCAAAGATTTGTTGAATTTATGGTCTAAATGGATAAATCTTCATTTTTATGAAACTACGAACGTATTTTTGCCTTTCCTTATCAGACTCTTGATGAGGTAAGGCTTTTTTTGGTTGTCAGATTCAAGAATTTGTTTCATAATAGGTAAGTCGAAAATAGCTTGAATAACGGAGGGAAAGCTATGAAAACAGTCATTTTAGCTGAAAAGCCATCACAAGCAAAAGCTTATGCTGAAGCCTTTCAACAACGAAAAAAACGGGATGGTTATTATGAAATCAAAGATCCGTTATTTACAGGTGAAGTAACAATTACTTATGGATTTGGCCATTTAGTAGATATGGTTCCACCGGGAGCATATGATCAACGTTGGGCGAGATGGTCCTTAGAAAATTTACCTATTTTCCCTGAGACTTTTCAATATGAAGTTCCTACGGATAAGAGAGCGCAGTTTGCAATTGTCAAAAGAGAGCTGCAGTCTGCAAATACCATTATTGTTGCTACTGATGGGGATCGAGAAGGAGAAGCGATTGCCTGGTCGATTATTCGTCAAGCAAAAGCATTTTCCAAAGAAAAAAAATATCTTCGTTTATGGATTAATTCTTTAGAAAAAGAAGCAATCTATGATGGCTTTAAAGATTTAAGACCAGGTGAGTACTATTACCCGAAGTATAAAGAGGCAAAAGCAAGACAAAATGCTGATTGGCTAATCGGAATGAATGGCAGTCCTTTATACAGTTTGTTGCTTCAAAATAAAGGAATTGATGGTAGCTTTTCACTAGGAAGAGTTCAGACACCTACTTTATATATGATTTTTAAACTACAAGAAGAAATCAATCATTTCAAAAAGGAACCTTATTTCGAAGGTGAGGGAGAAATTCGACATCAAAATGGGCGATTCATCGGAAAAATGGAACCCAAAAAAACTTTCAAGACACCAGAAGCATTAACAGAAGAATTGCAAAAGTTAGGTGCGCATTTGGGTGTTCAAGAAGGGCGAATCAACAAGGTAGAAAAAAAAGAAAAGCAAATACGTAGTCCACGATTATTTTCGCTATCTAGTTTGCAATCGAAAATGAATCAGTTGATGAGAGCTAGTGCAAAATCAACTTTAGAAGCGGTTCAAGGGTTATATGAAAGTAAATTTTTAAGCTATCCCAGAACGGATTCGCCATATATCACTGATAATGAACATCGCTATCTAGTTCAGCGATTAGAAAAATATAAAGGATTTCTTGGTATTGATACGATTGAAACACCAGAACTCTTTCCAAAAAAACGTTACGTTGATGCTAGTAAAGTACAGGAACATCATGCAATTATTCCTACCAAAACGATCCCGACCAAAGAACGTTTTGCTAAACTTTCGCGTCTCCAACAAGCGGTCTATTTGCAGGTGCTACAAACGACGCTCGCAATGTTTGCAAGTAACTACATTTATGAAGAAACAACTATTTTGACAGCTGTAAATCAGTTGAGACTAAAAAGTATTGGCAAAATACCTATCCAACAAGGTTGGCAAGCGATCTTAAATACTGGAAAGAAAAAGAAAAAAGACCTGCAAAAATTGCCGATAATTCAAGAAGGTGATCTTGTTGAAGTCGAATTGAAGCGTCTCGAAAAAGAAACACAACCTCCCAAACCTTACAATGAAGGGACGCTGATTACAGCTATGAAAACAGCGGGGAAAACATTAGATGATAACGAAGCACAAGAAATATTGAAAGAAGTGGAAGGGATTGGAACTGAAGCAACACGTGCAAATATTATCGAAAATTTGAAGCAGCGTCACTATATCGAAGTAAAGAAAAATGAACTATTTGTTACTTCAAAAGGTATCACTTTATGTAAAGCTGTCGCAAGTGAACCACTATTGACCAGTGCCGAAATGACTGCGCGTTGGGAAGGGTATTTACGAAAAATTGGAGAGAACCAAGGAACTCCTGAAGTATTTTTGGAAAATATCAAAAAATTTATTTTACATTTGCTAGATTCAGTTCCGCAACAAATCCAACAAGTTGATTTATCAAAGGAAGTTAGCGGTACACGTCAAATTAAGGCGATGGAGAAGAAGAACGATCAATTGGGTCGCTGTCCAAAGTGTCAAAAAGGGGTTGTGATGTTGTATCCTAAGATTGCAAGTTGTCTCAACGCAGAATGTGACTTCAAATTATGGCCAATAGTCGCTAAAAAGAAACTGACTAAGACGAACCTACGTGAGCTTTTATCGAAAAGAAAGACCAGCAAGGTAATCAAAGGATTTACTGGTAAAAAAGGAAAGTTCGATGCAGTTTTAGTATTAAAAGCGGATCTAACAATTGGCTTCGAATTCCCATGGATGGACAAAGCAAATTCAGAAAAAGAGTCACAATCAGAGTAAAGACATTTATTCCGAAAAGTGAGAACTTTAACACTTAGAAAACAAAAATAAAAATATTTATAAAATAATAAAGATAAGAGGTACCGTTTTTGCGAAAAATTCATTCATTACTAAATTATTCAATGGGGGTAATTGTTTTAATTGCGCTATATCAAGCATTTATCAAGTATCCAACTTATGGGACGAAATTACTAGCTGTTACTTCGGAAAAGCAAACAGCTTATTCACCAACATTGATTTTATCGACAGTAACAGCGTTAGCAAAAAGTGCTTTGTACTTTTTTCATAAAACAACAAGCATGCTGAAACGAAAAAAACAAAGAAAACAACTATTCTTAGTTCTAGGAGCTGCCGGAGTGATCTATTTCTTGCCTGTAATCAAAGAGATTTTTCACCAGGTGACAGCAGCTTTCTAAAGAATGTTTGAAACTCTCTTTTTAGATTAAGAAGTTTTAACATTACAATGCTTAATTATATATTATTGTCAGTAGCCTAAAAAGCCATCAAAAGAGGAATTGTATCCCAAGATTCCTCTTTTGATGGCTTAATTAGTCTGAATCAATCAAGACACAGATAATAAAATAAATCCACTTTATATGTCTAAAACCAGTTTTTTTGATTATTTTCTATATTCTAATTGGTAATTTTGTAGCTGTATAAATGATTCCATTAATCCACCAAGCACGCCAAAAACCTGTGAATTCGCAAATCTTATGTTTATCCTACGAACAAATGACAATATTGACTACGAATTTTCGGAATTTGGGTACATTTTTTCAGAAATTAAGTAGTTTCAAGCTAAATCTAAAACATTTTTACCAAGACAAGTATACGTCAGAATTTTAAACACAAATTTTACTGTATTTTACGTATATAAAACAAAAACGAATGATTTTCGTCAAATAATGCTTAATTTAGGAACAAAGGGAGGGTTGGTACAGCGATTTAAATTTTAAATTTATTTTAGTTTACATAATATATATTATACAAAGTAGATTACAAGAATGAGATTCACTCTTTTAATCAAATAATTGCTGTTTTATATTAATTTTAGCTAATTATTACTGAATACAACATTTAAAAATTATTTTGCATGAATTTTGTATGTTGCTTTTATCTTTACTCAACATAAATACTATAAAAAATGATTTATCTTTATGTATTGTGATCAATACAATTATTGTAACTTTTTTAATCGAAAAACTACTGATTATGTTTAAACGTTTTTGGGATTTCAACCTTAACTATTTGATTATTTAGTGAAATTTGCAGATTGATTTTTTTAATCGCTTTATTTCTTAACTTATAGATGATTTTTATTTTTTAGTTCTCTTTGTGTTCTTTCGCTATATTTTAAGTGAAACACAGATTGTCTTTCATACTATTTTCAGAAAAATAAGATTATAATACTTGCTGGAGGTTATGTATATGGAAGAAAAGAAAAATTTTATTTCGTGGCCCGTGTTGGCATTAATGTCTTTTGTTACGGTTATTGGGTTTGATGATATTATTTATAATTTTGCTAATCAAGGCATGGGTGTTATTACTTCATGGGTTATTTTGTTAATACTATACGTTGTTCCCTATTCATTGATGGTTGGTCAGCTGGGGTCTGTCTTTAATCATGAAGGTGGTGGTTTGAGTTCGTGGGTTCGTGGTACAAGTGGTGATAAACTTGGCTACTTTACGGCATGGACTTATTGGGCTGCTTCTATCCCCTATGTTGTTGACACCGCTAATGCAGTGGTAGTTGGTTTTGGTTGGTTGATTAATGGAAATGATTCGATGGAAGACACAATGTCTAATTCGTTATTTGCTTTACTGACATTTGTTATTTTCTTGGCATTTATTTTCTTGCAACGTCATTTCAAGAAGTCTTTAGAAGTTCTAAGCACAATTGGCGGTGGTGCAATGTTTGTGATGACAATCTTATTCGTTATTATGACCTTTACTTCTCTATTTATGCCAAATGGACACATTGAAACACAACCAATGAATTTCAAAACAATTTTGCCAAAATTTGATCTGCATTACTTAACAACGATTGGGTTACTGATTTATGCAATTAATGGAGCAGAATTAGTTGCGCCTTTCGTTACTCGAATGCGTAAACCGAAGAGAGAATTTCCTAAAGCAATGATTATGTTAACTGTTATGACTATTTTCTTAACTGTTTTTGGTTCTTTTTCTTTAGGTGTATTCTTCGATGCGCACCATTTACCGAATAATCTAAAGATGAATGGTTCTTATTATGCTTTTCAACGTCTAGGTGAGTTTTTTCATATGGGGAATAGCTTGATGTATATCTTTGCGGTGACACAAATTATTTATATGTGTGCGCTGCTTGCAGTTTTACTTGATGCTATGACAAGAATGCTTATCTCAGATACAGGTAAAGAATTCATGCCTAAAAAATTAACAAAATTAAATGAAGATGGTCTACCAATTAATGGATATATTCTAACAACTGCGTTAAGTGCTTTTATTCTATTGTTGGGTGTTTTCTTGCCAGAAATGAATGATATTTTTAACTGGTTATTGAACTTGAATGGGATTATTTCTCCAGGTGTGACTTGTTGGATTTTCTTTGCGTTTATCAAAATCCGTTTAAATAGTCAAAAATACCAATCAGAGTACGTGTTTATCAAAAACGACCGATTTGCTGTTGCCGTTGGTGTCTGGTGTTTTGCTGTAACAATAATTGCAACGCTTTTTGGTGTCTTACCACAGGATGCCGCTTTTGGTTCATCACTTTTTTGGCATGAATTAATCATCAATATTGTTGGAATTGTTGTTTTGATTGGTTTAGGGTTCGTTATGCCCTATCTAGCAAAACGCGAAAGGAATCAAATTTAATAGTGTAAACATAAATAAAAAAAGACAAGGCACTAGCGTTTAGTGCCTTGTCTTTAGAATAAAGAGACGGGTAGAAAACTAGAAATCCAGTCGTTATCAACACATTTTCCAATTAAAAAAAGCCTAAAATCAACGTTCTGAGAAACGAATTTTAGGCTTTTTTTCTATTTAAGTGAGGCTACGTTTGCCTCAGCCTATTTTTGTTTATTTAGAATGTTTGTTTTTTGATGTCAATTCTTCAAATTTTTCTTTGACATCTTCTATGACTTCTTCAACTACTTCTTCAAGTTTGTTTGGTTCTTCTTTTGTGTCATCTTCAACCGCATTTGATCCAGATAATGCGACTGTTTTTTCTTCTCCAGAGTTAGTTCCAGATAATGCTTCTTGTTTGTTTTGTGTTTCGCCAGAATTAGTGCCAGCCAAAGCTACTTCATCATCTGTTTTTGGTGCCATTGATCCTCTTAGTCGTTTTCCTTTTTCACCATCGTAATTAGTCATAGTTTTGTCCCTCCAGAAAATTATCATGTTCTCTTATTTATCTTACCTAAGAATAAATAGACTGTCAAAAAGGATCTCTTTAATTTAAATTTTTGAATATAAATGTTATTCTTTCTCTTCGTTTTCTTGAATAGAACGAATGCCATTTTCTAAAATCTGCATTTGTAAAATGGTTTCTTCATCTTTAATGAGTTTTTCTGCACCATTGATTAATGTTTCATAAATACCGTCATATACACGGCCATAATCACCTATCTCTGAAGTCACCTTTTCTTCACGATAGATGTTTTTATCATCCATGTAAGTTAAAACACCAAAATGTTCCGGTAAATCTATTCCAAAATCAGCGTTATCTGGCATATAAAACATTTTCAAATGTTCTTCTTGACGATCTTTCGTTTGTTTGATAAACATGCCTTTTTTTCCATAAACAACAAAGCTAGGACGTTCTTTGATTCTAAAGTAACTTGATTTTATTGAGATTTTCATTGTTCCATAGAAAAAATCTAAATCAAAATAATCATTCATCCGACCTTTTCCTAATAATTGGCGAACATCATAATGAATGTCGTCTGGTTCACCAAAGTAAGAAAGAACTTGGTCTACTGTGTGACACGCATGTCCGTAAAGATAGCTGTTTGCTATAGAAAACGTAGTGGTGCTTTCAGGGATTTCTGGTCGAAAATAATCGTAATGCATCTCGATTTCTAAAATATCTCCTAGTTTGCCACTTTCAATTACCTTTTGTACAGTTAAAAAATCTGAATCAAAACGTCTATTTTGATAGCATTGGATAAACAATCCTTGTTCTTTAGCTAGAGAAAAGAGTTCTTTTGCCTCTTTAGAAGTTTCTGCAAAAGGTTTTTCAACTAAAACATTTTTGCCGTGTCTTAGTGCAAGTTTGGCATATTCATAATGAAATTGACTTGGTGTCGTGATAACGACTAATTGAATCTCAGGGTCGTTCCATAAATCAGCTAGTTTTGTAGTGTACTCGATATCATCAAAAGTTTCCCAGGCTGGTTCACTTGGTGAGTAAATTTTTTTTATTCTTATTTTGTCTGATAATTTTCTAGAAAAAGGTAAATGATAACGATTTGTACTCTTTCCATTTCCCAGATAAGCAATTGTTAACATAAATAAACCTCCTATATAGTTGATACGCCAAGTATACTGAATCCTGTGTTCAAAGTCTTAACGTACACGTATTTTGGTAAAAATGTTCTGAATTTCACTGGAAATTAACCGTTTTTTGAAAAAAAGTACCAATTTTTAGGAATTAGTAGCCAACCTTGTCATTTGTTAGTAAGATGATAAAGACGTTAGGAGGTTGAAAGCGTGTTGATTGAAGATAAATTAGCCGAACAAGAAACATTTACTACTACAGAGAAGCGGATTGCAGATTATATCCGATTACATTTTGAAGAAGCCGTCTATTTAACGATTGAGGAACTGGCAAAAGCTACATATACTTCTCACTCAGCTATTATTCGTTTATGTAAAAAAATGGGTTATACAGGCTTTAAAGAATTTCGCTTTGAATTAGGACGTGAAGTTCATCAACTAGTAGCCCAGTTTAATCATGTGATTGATCCAAATTTTCCATTTTCACATGAAGATAATGCTCAAACGATTGCTAAGAAAATGGCAGACCTTACTGTTCAGACAATAAAAAAAGCGCAACTACAAATTGAAGGACAAGAATTAGATACGATAGCAACGACGTTAAATAAAGCAAACCGAATGTTTTTATTCGCAAAAGGAGATTCCCAGATTACTGCAAGGAAGTTTCAAAATAAGTTAGTTAAGCTTAATAAATTTTTGATTCTTGCTGAAGAGTATAGTGATTCTTCATGGAATGCTGCTAATCTGATGAAAAATGATTGTGCGATCTTTATTAGCTATAGTGGTCGTATTCACCATTATGAACGGATATTGGCTTACTTGAACTATGTGGGTACCCCTTCTTTGCTAATTACAGGAAACGAACATTCTGAAATGGCAAAGAAAGCGACAATGAGTTTAGTTATTTCTCAAGATGAATATGACTTTGCAAAAGTCGCTACTTTCTCTTCTCAGATTGCTTTTGATTATGTGCTAAATACCCTTTATTCAGTCATGTATGCACAGAACTTTCAAGAAAATCTACTTAATCTTAAAGACAAGCAAGAACTTTTGCAAAAAGGGCTTTTGAAAGAATATCATAACTAAAAAAGGGAAGAGCTCCACCTCTTCCCTTTCACCACATTATTATTTTACAGTATCTAGAACAGCTTGTAATTCAGATACAGAGCGATTAAATGACTCTTGTTCTTCGTCTGTGATAGCTAATTCGATTATTTCACGGACACCATTTTCATCTACTACAGAAGGTACCCCAGTAAAGATGTCCTTTTGACTATATTGATTTGATAAATAAGCTGAAACTGGTAGCACGGCTTGCTCATTATTCAAGACGGCTTTTACAATCCGAGTAGTACTCATTCCGATACCATAGTATGTTGCTTTTTTTCGGTCAATGATTTCGTAGGCTGCATTTTTAACCTTTTCAGCAATTATTGTTAGCTCACCTTTTGTTAGGCGAGAATCACTTTCTACTAGTTCGAGAATCGGTTTGCCACCTACTGTTGTGTGAGACCAGACAGCAACTTCAGAGTCACCATGTTCACCCATAACATAGCCGTGAACACTTCTTGGGTCGACTTGTAATTTCAATGCGATTTCTTTTCTTAGTCTAGTAGTATCTAAAGTTGTTCCTGTACCAATCACACGATTATTTGGTAATCCAGATGTCTGCCAAGCAATATAAGTGAGAATATCTACGGGATTTGAAGCAATCACAAGGATACCATCAAATCCAGCATTCATAATTTGTACAACTATTTCGCGCATGATAGTCGCGTTTGTTTTAACAAGGTCTAGGCGAGTTTGACCAGGTTTTTGATTGATCCCTGCTGTGATGACTACTAGATTAGCATCTGCGCATTCAGTATAGTCACCAGATTTAACAGCAATATTTTCTTCGCCCCAAGCCATACCATCTAGCAAGTCAAGTGCTTCTCCTTCTGCTTTTTCGTGATTAACATCAATTAAAACTAATTCATTTGTAATCCCTTGATTAATCATCGCATAGGCAATACTTGTTCCAACGAATCCTGTACCTACAATTGCGACTTTTCTACTTGTTTTCATCATATATAATCATCTCTTTCTAGTAGTTTTCTTTTCATGAAAAGTATAAATGATTATTTTTCATTTATAAAGATGATATTTATAATAGTTTTTATTATGAAATATTATAGAAAAGTAATGAGAATGAATGACTTTATTTTGTTGCTAGCTGATCATTCCAGAGCATTGTTTGTTGCACTTTTAGTGGTTCTTTAATCATTTGTAATACTTCCTCTTCCGTTAATGCATCTGGGAAGTCGCACCAGATGGCAAAATATGTTCCAGGTACTTTAGTTAGTTGCTCCTCTGTAATCTGTTGATTACCAGAAAAAATCGTTGGCTTCCACTCTTTTTTTATTTTATCTCCAGTAGGATAACGATAGCCCGCTCCTTCACCAAGTACAAAATAAAAATAGTTATCATTGAAATTTAACACTTGATGCCCTTCTTCAAAAAAGGTTTGAACATCTGCCATTTGTGCATTGTAATTTGTCCAATAAGTGATTTGAATTGATTTCTTCAGGCCGCTTTCCGCTTTCTGATTCTTTTTGTAAACTCCATCATTCCAGATACGTGCAGTTTTACCAGTTGATTCAACTAGAGTTGCTAGGTCATTGATATAATCAATAAATAGATCATAGGTTCTATCAGGATTCTGATAAATTTCCTCTGCTTTTTTCGCTAATTGAGGATAGCGATCTAATTCATCAAAACTAATATATTCGTCTGCTCCTAAATGAAAATAATGTGAATCATGGAATAGTTCTAAATATTCTTTGATAATTTCTTTGATTTTATTCACTGCCAGTTGATTTGTGATATCTATTGCACGGTTTGAAGGGAAAACATCTGAGTCTTCTCCTAAACGTTCCATCTGCCATTCTGGATAAATACTAAGTAGTCGTTTCAAGTGACCAGGACTATCAAATTCTGGAATGATTTCGATTCCCAGTTGCTTAGCATAAGCGATTAATTCTTTGATTTCTATTTTTGATAAGTAGTGCGACGAAGTTAACGCTGGAACAGTTTCGCATTCAATTCGGAAACCTTCGTTGTCCGAAAAATGAAGCTGTAACGCATTCATTTTTAGTGATGCCATGTAATCAAGTAGATCTTTTAAAAAATTTGGTGAATAAAATTTGCGACCAATATCAATTGATAAACCTCGTTCTGTGGAAATTGGTAAGGAATCTGTTAGTTTTGTCATTTTGTCTGCACCTCTACTTTATATATTTAGATCTCTTTAGTAGTATGACATAACTCTTTTGTATGTAAACCCTTTCTTTTTTAGATGTTAGTAAGGAATTGATAAGAAAGTACCTAATGTTACTTTTAACGGTTTTCTTTTTAAGTTTGTTCATTCTATAATGAGTTTGTTACGTACTATAATTTTCTGGGAGGTTGTATGATTGTCTTTTTACCAACGATTTTTGGCAAATGAAAAAATTCGTAGGTTGACTGTTCTACTTTCAGTTATCTTACTACTTTTCTTATCTAAAGCAATGATTACTACGGTCTTGCTCACCTTTATCTTTACCTATTTAATGATTCATCTTGTTCAGATTATTCAGCGTTTTGTTAAGATACCAACTGCAGCACTAACAGTAGTTATTTATTCGATAGTGGTTTACATGATTTATCTGGCACTAACGAAGTATATCCCTATCTTGATTCATCAGACTTTTGATATGGTTGGTTCAGTTATTCACTTTTATGAACAGCAACCTAAAGATGATAATCCACTACTAACCTATGTTCATAATTATATTGAACGCAATGATTTTTTTGAACAAGTGCAAAATAGTGCATCTATTGCTATTGGCTATCTACAAGATCTTGGAAAATTAGCTGTAGCGTTTGCCATGTCCTTTATTTTGAGTTTCTTTTTCATGATTGAGAAGAAAAAAACAGTGCTTTTTTCTCGACTCTTTTTGAAAAGTGAGTTTGCTTGGTTCTTTCAAGATATTTATTATTTCGCAGATAAATTTGTTAACACGTTTGGCTTAGTTTTGGAGGCACAATTTGTGATTGCTGTTTTGAACACCGTGATTACGACAATTGCCTTAGCTGCATTTGGATTCACTCAATTACCTAGTTTAGCGATCATGATTTTTATTTTGAGCCTGATTCCAGTAGCGGGTGTTATTATCTCTTGCATTCCATTGTCATTTATTGCTTACTCGCAAGGAGGAATCAGAGATGTTGTTTATATTTTAATCACGATTTTGATTGTCCACTTGATCGAGTCTTATGTATTGAATCCTAAATTGATGTCTAGCAAAACAGAATTACCGATTTTTTATACTTTTATCGTACTATTAGTCAGTGAGCGTTTGTTTGGTGTTTGGGGACTAATCGTGGGTATTCCGATTTTCACTTTCTTTTTAGACATTTTAAAAGTAAAAGAAATTCCTCTACATCTAAAAAAAGAGCAACAAGAAGTAATTAAAAAAGAGTAAAAAATAACGTCGAAGTCCTGTAGTGACCCCGAAAAGTTAGACTTTTTATAGAGTGGATTCATCCGCTCTATTTTTTATGCCGTTTTTTGATTTCATCCAGAACAATCAAAAGTCATGTTCCACCATTTATTTGGCACTTTGGTAACGGAGATACTTAGTAAGATAAGGGGTTATCTTATTCTCGTTTTCTAATAGATATATGGAATGAAAATGGTGGTTGCTTTTGTATCTAATATATAAAAAAACTCTTTTTGTTCTGATAAGCGGTTGATAGCAACTTATTCGAACGAAAAGAGTTTATATCTCTAAATTTTTTATCTCCAAATATAGGTCATCATCTTTTTGTCTTCAATATTGTGAAGAAACTTCCTGATTTAGACGTCTTCGCTATTTGATAAGATTATTCCCAGTCCATTTCTCCAGTCACAACTTTAGCACTCATTTCTAAACTTCCATCTGGCAAATTTGGATAAGCTTTTTTCATTTTTTCGATAATCTCTGCGCTTGCTTGACTATCTTTTTCTACTTCAATAAATTTTTGAATATAGTCTTTGGTAAATTCAATATTTTTGGCTGAAAAATCATTTCCTTGTTCAAAATGCCCTGGAATAACTACTTTAGGCTGCAAAGAAGTTAGTTCATCAAGGTCTGTAATCCATTGTTCTTGGGCTTCAATCGTTTTTGTATCTGCCATAAATAAATGGCTACCTGTAGAAACAAGAATCCCACCTAAAAGTAAGTCATCTTCTTTATTGTAAAGTGTTTGTTCCTTTCTATCGCTGCCAAAAATTGAGAATTCTGTTCCCTCTAAGCTAATTGAATCTTTCACTTCTTCGGGAATAATGATTTCGTCGGGTGTATTTTCTTTTAGCGTATCCGACCATACAGAAAGCTTCGCCTTGTAAGTTTCTTTGATTCTTTCAATGTTAGAAGCTGTAGCTAAAAGTTTAGCGTTTGGAAATTTCTTTTTGATTTGGCTTGCTCCAAAATAATAATCTGGATCACTATAAGAAATATAAATTGTCTGAATATCAATGTTCTTGTCTTTAGCTACTTTTAAAATCTTTTCTGCGTCTGTTTTTGAAAACTGAGTATCTACTAATAAGCCTTTACCGTTTTTTTCAATAATTGTTGCAGTAGCCCCAAACACTTCATCTGGATTCATAGTGTAATATGTGATATTGTGCCCGTTCGTTTCTGTATACATCTTTGTGTCCTCCTTTGTCATTGTTGTGGCGTTACTTGAATTATTTTTTGTGTTTTCCTCTTTATTTTGAGATGAACAAGCAGCTAACAAAACCGTGCCCATACTAATTGCTAATAAAAATAAACCAATTTTTTTCATACGATACCCCTTTCTAGATAATACTTCCTGCCTGTATATTTGTAAATTACAGGTAAATAATATATAATAAAAGTATAGATGTCAAACAAAAAGAAAAGGTGATCGAATGAAGTATTCAGTGCGACTTAGTGATGCTATACATATCTTAGCTTATATTCAAATTTTTCAAGGAACTGATTTATCCAGTGAAGCAATTGCCAAAAGTGTGCAAACAAATCCGGTAACTGTTAGAAAAATCATGGGTGATTTGAGAAAAGCAAACCTAATTAAAACAGAATCAGGAAAGGCTGCCCCCTCTTTAGTAATGCCACCGGAAGAAATTTCATTAGCTACTATCTATAAAGCGGTCGAAAAAGACCCAGCAATTTTTCATTCAGATAAAAATACTGCCCCAAATTGCTTAGTTGGTGGAAATATTCAAAAAGTATTGGATCAGAAATATATTTTTTTACAACAATCAGTCGAAAACGAAATGAAAACTATTTTTTTATCAGAAATTATTGAAGGAATTCTTCAAGAAAGCACGAATGGTTAATTACAATCAAAAAAGCGTAAGCAGGCTCCTTCCAAGAGTAGTCTGACTCACGCTTTTTATTGATTAATGTGTTCTTTTCTTTTTGATCTTTCTAAAAATGAAAAGACTAAGTAACACGGCTAAAATTATTCCACCTATCCAAATAAATAATTTGTTTCGATTGTGGTTGATAGTTTCTTTGATTTCTTTCTCCGCTTCTGGCTTATATGGGATTCTGTGGCCCCGAACGAGCAAACGATGTGTATTGACCATATAAGGGGTACATGTCATCAAGGTAATAAGGTCTTCTCCACCTTGAATCAGTAAGTCTTGAGTGTCTGTAGGTTCAATCGTTTTTATTTGGTCAACTTCATAAGCTAGTCGTTCATTGTTGATGTCAATATAGAAAACATCTGTCTTTTTTAGTTTAGGTAAGTCCGTAAATAGTTTAGCTTCTGGTAATCCTCGATGAGTTGACAAGACGCTGTGAGTACTTGGACCACCAGAAGGGATACTTGTACCTTCAAGCAAGGAAACACCGTTTTGTAAAAACAATTCGTTTGTCTGATCAAAAATGGGTAAACTAACTTTGATTTTTGGAATAGTTAAAGTTGCAATTGTATGCTGTTTTAAATAAGATTGTTCTTTTTTGATTTTCTTTTGCTGTTCATTACTTACCGCATCATTAAATGCTGCTACTCCAGGATTATTTCCATCTTTTGCTAACTCCGCATTCTGTTTATCTTGTTTCTCTTTCAGTTTGGCAACTGCTTCTTCATTTTCGTTATTGGCCTTTTGTTGGTAATACTGAACTAATTGTTGATCGAAATAACTATTAACGGCATCACTAACAAATGGATAGGAAAATAAACCAATACCAAGAAATAGAACAATTATCATGAAGATATCTGTTTTTTTTCTGTCCTTTTTTTGTTTTTTCATCTCACTCACCTCACCTGTTTGTAAAATCATCGAAAAATTGCTAGAAAAAGGCTGTAACAAAAATCAATTTTGACTTTTGTTACAGCCTCACCTTACCTACCACTCGTGCCAAATTTATTACAGCTACATCTTATTATTCTGATTTTCGTTTTTTAAAATAATAACCAGCAGATAGGACAGCTGTTAGTCCAGCAGCTAGGAAAACAGTAATCCCCATACCACCGGTAATCGGTAACTTACCTTTTGTCTTATTCACTACAACGAGTTCAACTTTTCCATTATCTGCGACAAAGTTTGTTGGTGTATTTGGTAAAACATAACCATCAGGAGCTTTTATTTCCACCAATTGATAAACGATATCAGCACCAAGTTCATCTGTTTTAGCAATACCGAAAACTTCAATTACGCCTTGGTCATTTGATTGAAAAACTGTTGCATCTCCTTGTGTAGCAACCCAACTAACTTTTCCGTCTGTCATTTTTAAGAAGGCCTCACCGCGCTTAACTACAAATTCTGCTCCAGCAAGTGTTTGTTTTGTATCCGCATCTTTTTTGACAAATTTCTTACCAAAAGTCTTTACTTCTTCCTGGGCTGTTTTTGGAATAAAATTATTGTCAAACTTGATTTGGTTGTCGATTGCTGTTGCTAGTGGAGCGCCTGGTTTGATTTTCATTTGAACTTCAAAAGTTAATATTTTACCTGCATGGTTTGCTAACTCAGCTGGTGTGAAGCTAACAATAAATGGGTTAGCTGTAATGTCAGCAATAGTTGCGGTCACATCTCCAGTGGCTGCGCCATCAATTTTGATGCTTGAAAGAATTTCATCTGCTGTAGAAACAAGTTCCAGTGATGAATGATACGTATCAACTAAATCGAATTTCGTAAATTGCGCTACATCTTTAGGAATTTGTTGTGTGATTGTAAAGGTGACGATTTGATCTACATCTACATCTACATCATCTGCTTCTTTTTTAGGTTCAGGAACTTTGTAGTTGTATGCAGATGCATTTCCTTTATCAGTTAATAGCACTTGGAATTCGTTGTAATGTGAGTATTTGATCGCCATTGAACCATCACTTGCATTACGAGTTGCAAAGGCTGTAACAACTGGATTATTCAAATAGTGATAAATTTCTGCTCCTGTTTTAAGTTGACTTGTTGCAACCGGTGTGTCTACTTCATAAAATTCATAAATACCGCCATCAGCTAAAATCAAATCTTCAACAGTAACTTGGCCAGATGCATCCGAGAAAAGAATTGTTGCTGCATCAACTGTTCCGTCAAATTTGCCTGTGCTTGCTTGGTAATACATTCCTGATGTTTGATCTTTTAGAATGAACCCAGCGTCTTTTAATGCGACTGGATTTGCTTGATTTCCCTCAGCATCTAGTCCTACACCATATTTTTTGAATGTTAGGTCTGAGGTCTTGTATTCATTTTTTGGATAAAGATGAACAACCGGACGATTGTTTCCACCTTCATCAGTTACGGGTAATCCGACCACGAATGGCACTGATTTCTCAGCAATCGCACCAGCGGGAGTAGTCGTTTCTTTAAATAGATAAACAGCATTTCGTCCATCTGATTGTGTTGGTAAGGCGAGTGAAGAAATACCGCTTGAGTCAGTTAGTGCAAATTCATGAGATGCTAACCCAGTAGTATCTGCTGCAATTGCAGCATCGGTAGCTTCAGTCACTCGTTCTTCATGTGTACCACTTGCGCCATCATAAGCAGCCCAGTAAATGCTCGTTACATCATATGCTGTAAAACCTGCACCACTTAATGGTGTCGAGTTTGGCCAAGTCATCTCATCACCAGTATTTTGAATTGACTCGGGTAGCGTATCAAAAGCAAGTTTGTGTAGTGTAACAGTTTGCTCTGTTTCAGTGTCGCCTTCTTCAACGGCATAAACAGCACTTCCCAACCCTAAAAACAACGGTAACATTAGTAAAAGTGAAAGAACCCAGGTAAATACTTTCTTTTGCTTATTCATTTTTCTCACTCCCATTCTTTTTTTTCACTCCATGATTGTGTTGCTTGACCAACAAATAACCTGCACTTGCTATCATGAGTAAACCAGCTGCTAATAGATAATTATTGAATTGATCTGCCGTTTTAGGTAAATCTTTTCCAAATTTGCTTGGTGTAGCAATTGAAGCCGTTGGAACAACGGGCGTAGCTGGTATACCTTTTTTGACTGTTTCCTGTTGATTTACAATTTTTAAAGTTTGGTTTTCTTGTTGTGTAAACGTTCCTTTTGCAACAACAAATGGCACTTTTTCTTTATTTAGAAGGTAACCTTCTGGGGACTTGATTTCTAATAGTTGGTAGTTGCCATAACGTAATCCATTGATCCAAAACAAACCGTTTGTGTCAGAGACTAATTTCACTAGATTTTCATAAGAAGTTGGTACTTTCGTTGCATCAATCCAGATGTTTTTTCCATCTGCACGTGCTAAATATTCTCCTTTATCATTTAGTACGACAAACTCTGCACCCGTTAATTTTTTTGATTCATCTGTTGCATCAACTTTTACAAAGTATTTCCCTCCTGTTTCGACGGTTGTCGTTACTTCAATTTTTTTCTCACCATCAACTATTAGTGAGATTCGATTCAAGAAATCAGACTGATTTAAATTATTTTCTTGGATCAACATTTGATAAGAAAAAGTGATTTTTTCACCAACATGGTCTGCTAAAACCTTTGGATCAAATGCGACAGTGAATCCGCGCTCTGAAATCGAAGTGAATGTATAAAACGGACGCGTTTCAGGTTGACTAAGCGAAATTGAGACTGTTTCTTCGGCAGTTGCTTTTTGAATTAGCATCAAAGAGTCATCCGGTATATCAGTCACAACAAAGCTTTCGTAATTAGCAATATCTGATGGAACGGTCAGTGTTGACTGATAGTCGATTGGTTCACCAAATTCAAAGTCGATTTTCTCACCATTGATTTTTTTCGTTAGTGTTGGTGGAATTGTTCTGGTTGCTCGACTTTTTGGGAAAATTCGAATGGTTTGTAATTCATTCCCATTATTATCAAATACTGGTAAAACAACTAACATGGGGCGAGTGATAGAATTGACAGTTGGTGGATGATTCGTTTCTTTGATGAAGAAAACACTATCCTTATCCCCTTTTTTAGCAGGAAGTTCAAAGGAAGCAATCCCCTTTTCATTTCCCTGTGTTTGGGTAACACCAACGTATTTGGTCAATGCTTCAACATCCGCCGTTTGCATGTGTCTAAGAAATGCTGCTCGAAATTCTTCAATTGGTTGATTTTCAAAATCTGAGGCTGCTAATTGTTCATAATACATATCTGTTACTTCATAAACAGTAAATTCAACATCATTTAAACCTTCAAAGTTCTGGAGTCCAATCGGTTCTTCAAAAGGATTTGTTTCACCATCATTGTGTTGTTCATCAATATCTGCTTCATGGTCAAACAACAGTTTGTGAATGTGTAACGTGATTGTTGAAGAAGCCTCAGTTTCTGCATGAACTTCGGTTGAATTAATTTGCGCCATCATGAAGACAGAGAGAAGTGAAACTAGGACAATGCTTAATCGGGAAAGTAGTTGTTTCATCATGCTCTACCCCCTCTTCTTCTTAAATAAATGTAAAAACTCAACATCAACGTGCTACCGAGTGCTAAATACGGAATAATTGTCATTCCACCAGTTTCTGGAAGTGGCTGTTTTGCATGGTTTGTCACTTCTAATTGGATGATATTACCTGATACAGTGAGAACGTCTGTCTGTTCTTCTCCATCAATAGTCACTTTTCCTGTATCACTAATAACAATCACAACTGGTTGAGTTAAGCCGATAAAACCACTTGGGGTAAAGGTTTCTTCTAGGCTGTATTCTCCTGGTCGTAAGCCAGTAAAGATAAATGTGGAACTATCTGTTTGTTTAATCGTTTCACTATAGTTATCTGGTCCAGTAAGCGTGAACTCTGCACCATTTAGCAATCGACCATCTTGATCTTTTTTCTCTAGTTCTAAAGTAAAGTCTTTTAAGCGGTTAGTCAGTGTCAAACCGGTAATAATAAAGCGTTTTTGAGTTTCATCAAAAGTAGCGGGTTCTGAGTAGAGAAGTGTTTCATCCTTATCAAAAATTTGAATCACTTTATCTGAACCAATAACTACTTTCCAAGGTCCCTGATTGTTTTCATATCCAAGTGGTACATTCGTTTCTTTCAAGAGATACTCACCTGGTTGTAACCCTTGGCTAAATTGGACAACTCCATGTAAATCTGAAGTTGCTTCAATTGGTTCTAATAGATTTTCACCTTCCAATGTGAAAGTTGCACCTAGAAGTGGTGTTCCAGTTTCATTTGTTTTCTTAAATTCAAGTAAAAATGGAACGAGTTGGTTACTGATTTGATTGTTTTCAGGGAATCCAGTGACGCTTAAACTTAAATCAGATTCTTGTTTTACCAAAATCGTAAATTCTTCAATTTCTTGATATCCCTCAGGTGCAGCTAATTCACGAATGATATACTCACCAATCGGATATGCTGGAAATTGAACTAACCCGGAATCATTAGAAGTTGCCTCAGCAAGAAGAACAGTTGGCGCAGACTTCTGATAAATACCAAATTTTGCCCCCGCAAGTGGTGTTTCATGATCCTCACCGACTTTGATAAAACTGATTCCTTTTTTCAGCAAAGTATTTGTAACGGTTAATGTTTGATTTGTTTCTTTTGTAGTTGATGCTGGTGCGTATGTCGGTGCGCTGTACCCAGTGACGTGATTTGCTTCGCCGACTTTTTCGATGATACGGTATTCGATAAGTTGACCATTTCGAAGTGCGACCACATCAGTGAATATTCCTTCTGTCGACGTAGCTCCTTTTGGTACCGATAAGTGTTGGTTTGGGACATCTACCCAGTTACCATCTTGATTTTTTTCTTGTAATTGTAAGGTGATGTCTTCACGTAAATTCCATTGATTAGATTCATCTTCCCAGATTTTTTTCGCCTGGATATCAAATGTGGTTACTGGAACTTTTACAGATGGAATTGCGAAATGAAGATAATCTGGCGTTGTTGTTCGATTATTTGTTACATAGGTTGTCTTATTCGCCGGATAAAACAGGCCATCGCGATAGGCTTCTTTTACTTCAACCAGGTATTCGATTCGATAACCTTCTCGTCCAGTCTCTGTCTTTCCTAGATTCATATTTGATAAGTTGATCGTACTTCCATTGATGGCAACTTGGACTTGTTGTGCAAATGACGGATAACTACCACTTGTAGATGGAATAACAGTCAACCCATTATCAACTTTCAAGGCAAAAGAACTTACATCACCAATCAAATTGACATAGTCACTCATTGGATCTGTAACCGTTGCTTGTTGGAGCGTAGCTGAGAAAGTAGTACTCAATGTTTTTAAAACCTGAATCAGCTGTTCACGATTATTTGCGGTGAAATAACCATTTTTCCCAATGGCTGTTAAGACACTTTCAGCAGTCTCACCTGTAGCAAAACCAATTGAGTATTTTATGATATTTTGATTTGCTGGATGCGTAGCTCTTTGATTAACATAATCAACTGTTGGTGTAACATGTCCAGTTGACGATGTTCCGTTTCCGTTGTAGTAATTCGTATTGTTCATTCGTGCATAGTAGCGTTCAGAATTGCCTAGATTTGTTTGATTCAAACTGAGTAGGTTATTTGTCAGATTCAAATAATTTTGATTTGGTGAAAAAGTAGGTTCACCATCAGTTAAAACGATTAGGACTTTTGCTGCTTCACTCCTAGTTCCATAACTTGGATTTGTTAGCATTGCATAACCTGCATCAAGACCAAGGTAAGTTGGTGTACCAGAAGTATCAGGTGTCGCAGTATAGATTGTGTGACTGGTAATTGCTGATGGACTTGTTGTGAAACCACTAGAACCAAATTTCCCAATCTCTCCATATGGAACATCGACTGAATTATTGTTGATTTGCATACGTGTAGAACCAAATGCTGCTAGTCCTAAACGAATATTTCCATCATTGCCGGGTCCAAGCAAATCATTTGCAAATGTAGTCACTGCGTCTTGTAAGGCGACCCAACGAGTCATCCCTTCAGGAACAGTTTCTTGAACCATTGAGCTCGACTTATCTAATACTAAAGAGATATCAATCGGTTGATTTGTTTCCAGTGCATCCCCAATTACATCTAATTGGACTTTAAATTGATTTGGGTTACTAGTTGGAATAACAATTTTTTTAATTGCTCCATCACCATAATCATGATAACCATTAGTAAAGTTCAGCGGATTGCTATCAATGATATTATTTATTGATGAAGTCCCCTCTGTTTTCTCTGTACTAAAATCATAGTTCTTGATAAATGTGGAAGAGTCATTGGTCGTGTAATTATTTGTCGAGTGTTCTGGATACGTTCCTAACGCATCATTAACGTAATTAAATGGATCGACATTGACCGGATTTCCTGCTAAAGGTGTCATAGCAAATGGTGCTGCAGTAATCAATGGAAGTGCCTTTTCATCAGAAGGTTGAGCAGCTTCAGTATCTGCTGTTTGCTCTTTTTCTGAAGTTTTATCTTCCTCAGATTCCTTCGCTTGTTCTGAGCCATCCGTGCCTAACGTATTTTCTTGAACAGTTGTATCATTTTCTTTCTTAATTTCTTCCTGTTCATCAGTAGATTCATTCGTTTGTTGACCATTTATAGAGGGATCAATGCTTGATTGGAACTCAATTGCTTGAGCTGTTTCTTCTAAAATCTTTCCTTGCTCATCTAATAATTTTATTTGAATTTGGATAGCTGATTGTTCAATAGCTGTTTGAAATTCGATTGTATTCATTTCGGCATCATGAACTTCTTCAATCCAGCCATTTTCAATTTCTATAAAATCTGTTTGCGTTACTTGTTTAATTGGCTGATCTTCAGCGGTAACTTTTAGTTGTAAGGTTGTTTGCTTTTCTTCACTTACTTGTTTATGATATCTCAAGGTCCAGTTCTTGGTACCTTCTGAGCCATCTTCTGTGGCAATTGAATCTTTCCCCTCAAGTTTCAACTGTTGACTGGTTGCAATTTCTCGAAATTCGGTGGTCTCTTCTGCATGAATTAAACTAGAAATCCCTAACAACTGACTAAAAATACTTAGCAACAAAACACCAATCCATAAGAAGCTAACTAGTTTTACTTTACGATTCATTCCGACTCCCCTCCCTCCAAATTCACAAACATGAAAAATGTTCCCTCTACAATTTGAAGTTTAGCAACGGAATTATGTTATAGCAAAAGTTAACAATATGCGGTTTAAAGGGGATGGTCGTTTTTTTGTATGTTATTTTTTCAAAAATGTAACACATTTTGTTTTTTGATTTATAAAATATTCACAAACTATGATAATGGTGTGATGTAATGATGATCGCATAACACATAGTTAGTATGAGTTATATTTTGATAAGGTAAAAATTTATGGATTAAAAGTGCGTAATATTTCTGTAAATCCTTCATTTGTATTAAAATATAATTAATATTTAAAATGTTTTTTGTTATAAAAAACGATATAGTTTAATTTTTTTGTCAGAAAGTTGATGGATTATGTAAGAAATCTGGTCAAAAATAAAGAAGGAGAGAGTTCATTATGTTTGAATTTGTGGTTCTTAATGATTATGACAGGCGAAAGTTAGCAGTTTTTCAGATCCTTAATTCACAGAATGCTTCTTGTTCCATTTCCTATTTAGCTAAAGAATTCAAACTATCTTTTCCAGCCACTCAATCGTTGATCCAGTCATTTGATCGTGACATGATTACGCTCTTTGATAAGAGTGTTTGGGATGAGAGCGGACGAGTTAATTGGCACACTAAAGGCTATAATTACAATATATATTTACAGTTTTTGATTAAGTGTTCTCTACCCTATCAATTTTTACTTTCTATATTGACAAGACCAGAACAAACGATTGAAGATTTTTTAGAAGAAAACTATATCAGTCGCTCGACTGCAATCAGAGCATTACAAACGACTAAAGTGTGCTTAGATGATTTGAATGTAAAACTTAACTTTTCTAAAATGAAAATTTTTGGAGAAGAAAGCAACATTCAACTGCTTTTTTTTTATGTGATTTGGTTAGGCTCCACTGGAGATGATGTGCTCACAAACGAAGAACTTGATTTACCGTATTATAATGAAAAAGAACTTTTAAAAGACTTTGATTTTTTTAACTTTTCTCATGTTCATCCAAAAGCAATCCGATTAATGTTAACGATTATGAAAATTCGAAGTTTACAAGGGTATGAATTGGATGAATTTGAAGGAAATGAATTGATTTATTTTGACGCTAATCCCGTTTTACAACAATATTTTTCTCAGTTTATTAAGGATCCCTATCAGATTATTTATCACATTAATTTTTTGAAATATGTATTTGTTTTTTCGTTCTACTATGCATCACCGGTTGATTCTCGCTTAACTATTTTAGTTGATTTTTATCAAAATTTAGAAAAGAGAGAACAGCAATTTCACAGGTTTTTGATAGAATTTAATTCATTTTATTCAAAAAAAATCTTACCTGAAAATCTGACTGAAGAAGAAGAACTGCTTATCCGTGCAAATCTATTTTCTACGCTATTTTCTCACTATACTAATGGGGGAAAACTACCCAAATTCTATGGGTTTGATGGCGTTTCTAGTCATTCAGAAACACCGGGGTATCAAAAGTTAATAGAGATTTTAGGTCATTATTTTGAGCAATATTTTCAAAAAACGTCCTTTTTTATTTTTAAAGATCGTAAAAAAGAATTACTTGAAGATTTAAGTTTTATCCTCTATCCTTACTTCCAGAAAAAAATCAAAGATAGACGAGTGAAAGTTGCAATTATTCCTATGATTAATCAAAAAATATTACAGAATATTGTTTTGTTTTTATCACAATTGCAATTTGTTGACTATGAACTATCAGTAACTGACCATTCAGAAATCGATTTGTTTATCACTAGCTTTTCAGAAATTTTGCCGAGTACGACGAAACCATGCTTTATCGTCGAATTAACAGATGAATCAAATTATTTAAGTGAGTTGTTTAATTGGTTGTGGGATATGTATTTAAACAATCTAGCACCAGAAATGTAATATTAAGCAGCTGGACTAAGCAGAAAACTATCTGTCTTTGAAACAAGTAGAAATGTAAAACTGTTTTAGAGACAGATAGTTTTGTTTGCAGTTTTTTTAAAAAATTGATGCGAGGAATTAATTTCTTGATTTCGTTGATAATTTTGCCTGGTCAATCACCCACATGACAGTTTCACTATGTTTTAATTGTTTTTGCATGGCAAAAAAATCTTTACTTTGAATCATCTGATCAAACATTGCAAATTCTTGATACATTCTATGTGCGTGACTATTCGCAGAAATAGTTTCTAAGAGTTGATTTTTTTGATAGATACCAAAGGAAGTTAGAACATTGGCAGGACTGTCAACTACAATCGACCTATTTTCACCTTGAATAACTGAGCGAACGGGTGCATCAGAATTCTTAGCCGCGATACAAACTGCTTGATATTCCTTATATTGCAACACTAAAATGCCAGAAGTATCAACCTCTTTTTCCATATGTGGAAAATAATAGACTTCTAATGGTTTTCCTAATAGTCCTACAACAAAGTGGACATTGTAAATGTTAAGATCCATCAATGCTCCTCCACCTTTTTGAGCATCGAAAGCAGGCGCAATCTCTCCGTTTTTAAACGCATCATATCGTGAAGAATATTGAGAATAGTTGCATTCGATTAGCTTTATCTCTCCTAAGGAAGACAGTTGTTTCTTGATTTCCAAATAATTCTCCAGGTATTGGTTTGTAATTGCTTCAAGCAAAAATTTTTGTTTGCTTTCCGCTAAGTGTTTTAATTCTAAAAATTGTTGATAATCAGTAGTAAATGGTTTTTCACAAATGACATTTTTCCCAGCTAACAATGCTTTTTTTGTAAAAGAAAAATGTAAGTGATTGGGGACAGCAACATAAACAGTATCAAACGTATCTTCCCTTAAACATTGTTCATAGTCAGTAAAACAGTTTTTGATTCCATATTTTTTTTGTAGTTCTTCTAATGTCTCTTTACTTCTTTTTGTTCCGACGATTGCTTCTAATTCGATTTGAGGTAAGTCTTTTGTAATTGTTAAAAAGTCTTGTACAATTTTGCCAGAGCCAATTATCGCTAACTTCATATTGTTCACCCTTTTAATTGAAATTTCATTTTCATAGATTGTTGTGGCCTCATTGAACCATGAAAATGATTCTTTGATAAGCGAACGACTGAAAATTGGCAGTTTGTACCAGAAAAAAGCCTGTTTATCGCAAAAAACTGAAACTTTTTACCAAAAAAGAAACTACCTATAGACACGAAGAACATGTTGTTCTAAGCTCTAAAGGTAGTTGATTCAACGAAATACCAGATGATAGTCCTGGGGATCACAGCCTTCGATATATTGATAAAGCAACAGCTCCATCAAGGCAATCATCGAGATATGCGAAGTAAGATTTAGTTGATTAAGGTACAATTCATCTGTAAATAAGTAGAGATTGATATCGCTTGTGTTTTGCATCAGGTTATTGTCGGCACCGGTGATTGATACAATCAAGGGATGTGACTGCTCTTTCAACTTTCGAATCAAGGTAATTAACTCATTGTCCTCACCACGATAACTAAAAACGAAAACCAAATCTTTTGATTCAGCTTGTTGTAAAGCAATTGTTCTTGTTTGTTGATCTTCTGGAAAGATGACAAAAAATCCAGCTGTAGTATAGAGATATTTGATATAGCCCATAATTTCTTTGCTCATTCCTTTGGCGAATAAAAAGATTTTTGGTTTTTCCTGCATGGCCAAAACAATTTTTTTGATTTTATCACTATCCATTACACGAACGGACTCAATTAAATTTTTTAAGTATTCTTCCCGATAATCTCTTTGAGAAACCACAAATGGACTTTGTTGAGGAACATCATTTTTTGTTAATAAAGTGTATTTGATAACTGTTGAAAATTCACTATAACCACTAAAACCTATTTTTCTAACGAAACGCAAAAAAGTCGTGGTTGAAACAAAGCATTCTTCAGAAACTTCTCTAATACTTTTATTTTTGATGACATTCAAGTTTGAGATAACATAATCAAACAAAACCCGTTCATTTTTTGTCAGTTCTGCTAGATGGGAATTAACAATTTCATAGAAATCCATAATCATCCTACTTTCTATGTTTTGGTAGTGCCTGAGCAATACAGTGGATATTTCCTCCACCTAAAAGAATCTCTCGTGCAGGAACTCCGATGACCTCATATCCAGGATACAAGTCTTTCAGTATTTTATGTGCTTTTTGGTCATTAGGGTCGTCAAATACAGGATAGATTACGCCTTGATTTGCCGTATAATAACTAACATAACTAGCTGTTAATCGATCTCCAGGAAAGCGTGGAAGCATACCATTTACTGGGTCTACTCCTTGACTTTCTTCTTCAGTAATGTACATTGCTTGCGGTAAAGGCATTTTATGAATTTGTAGTCCCCGTCCCTGGGCATCTGTTACTTTTGATAAGTACATATAAGCTTCTCGTACAATTTCATACATTGGGTCTTCTGGATCATCGCACCAATTAAGGACGAGTTCACCGGGGCGAACGATATTCAACAAATTATCAATATCACCATTTGTTTCATCTAAAAAGAAGCCATGTGGAAGCCAGATGATTTTTTGAGCTCCGCAATACTCCAAAAGGATTTCTTCGATTTGTGTTTTAGTAAATTGCGGATTCCTTCCTTCAGATAGGAGACATTCTTCCGTAGTAAAAATTGTTCCTTCCCCATCGCTGTGAATGGAGCAACCTTCTAGTACGAAATTTGCTAAGGAATAATAGTCTAATCGTTGCCAATTACAAATTTTTTCTGCCAATAAATCATCTTGATCCCAAGGGAAAAACAGCCCGTCTAACAATCCGCCCCACGCATTGAATCGAAAGTCTACAGCACGAAGATTTTCTGACGTGTCCATGACGTAGACTGGACCTGTATCCTTGATCCATGCATCATCTGAACTCATTTCTAAAACACGGATGTTTTCGTTAAGTAAATGACGAGCATTTTTGTATTGTCTTTTTGATACAAGCATTGTCACTGGTTCGAATTTCGCAATAGTTTGTGCAACTTCTGCATAAGTAAGTTGAGCTGGCTTTGCACCATTTCGCCAATTATCAGTTCTCTCCGGCCAAATCATAAAACATTCCTCATGAGGAACTGTTTCTGCTGGCAAGCGAAAACCATCTTGCTTCGGGGTACTGTGTTCGATTTTCATTTGGACAACTCCTCTTCTCCTATTAGTATAGCAAAAAACGAGGATTCGAAACAAACCTGTTTGCGAATCCTCCGTCCTCTCCTTTTAACTTGTTAAATCATTTCATTGTATCTTTTAGTGGCTACTAGGTATCTGTTGAGTGATACAGTGAATATTTCCTCCGCCTAAAAGGATTTCTCGTGCAGGAACCCCGCTAATTACACGATCTGGATATAATTTTGCTAAAAGTTTTTCTGCCTCATGATCCATAGGGTCACCAAATAATGGAAAGACGATTCCGCCATTAGCCGTATAATAATTAACATAACTAGCAGCTAAACGGTCGCCCTCTTCTCTTGGCAAGGTACCTGCTACAGCGTCTACACCTAAGCTTTCTTCTTTAGTAATCGTAACAGGATTTGGTACATACATTTTATGAACGACCAACTTCCGCCCTTTGGCATCTGTTTCGTTTTCTAAAATATTCAAGCATTCTTGAGAAATTTCATACTGCGGATCAGCTATGTCGTCTGTCCAAGCAAGAACCACTTCACCTGGCTTAACAAAATTAGCAATATTGTCAACGTGACCATTCGTTTCATCTAGATAGATTCCACGTTTCAGCCAAATAATTTTTTCAACGGCTAACTGTTCTTTTAAAACATGTTCAATTTGTTCCTTAGATAATTGAGGATTCCGTCCGTTTGAAAGTAGACACTCTTCCGTTGTTAATAAGGTACCCTCTCCATCGACGTGGATTGAGCCGCCTTCTAAAACAAAACTATCTAACCGATAACGATCTTTACGTTCGATTTCACAAATTTTTTGAGCGACTTGATCGTCTTTATCCCATGGGAAATAAAGACCATCTTCCAATCCGCCCCACGCATTGAATGACCAATCGACACCGCGGACTTCACCACTACTACTTTTAACAAATGTTGGGCCACAGTCACGTACCCATGCATCATCATTAGCGATTTCAACTACTCTGATTTCTTCCGGTAGTAAATGACGTGCATTATTATATTGGTCAGGATTTGCTCCCACGGTTACTGGTTCGAAGGCAGCAATTGCTTTGGCTACTTCAACAAATGTTTGTTGTGCTGGCTTTCCACCATTGCGCCAATTATCTGATCGTTGGGGCCATAAAATATAAACGCCCTCATGGTTTTCAAATTCGCCAGGCATCCAAAAGCCATCTTGTTTTGGGGTACTATCAATTGTTTTCATGAGAATGAACTCCTTTTTCTAACGTTTTTCCTGCGTGTTTTATCATTATTTCACCAATCAATGCTACAAGAATTGTACCTATCAATACCGGAATTTTTCCGGAAATTTCTTCTGGACTATTATCAAGTGGTACGACTGAGAAAATTAAAGTTAAGACCAGTAAAGTAAATGGAACATAAGTCAGAATTCGAAGAAACCATGTTGGTCCAGGAACTTTGAATGGTCGAGGTGTATCGGGATCTGTTTTGCGTAGTTTTAAAAATGCTGGGAACATCATGATATATGATAACAATAATGCAACGACATTTAATGAAAAGAATGCCCAAAAAATATTTTCGTTGGGGATCATTGGTGCGGCGACAACAAGCAATGTTGCAATGATTCCGTTAAGTAAAGAAGCACCAACGGGCATTTCATTTTTGGAATTTACACGTGCAAAAATCGCAGGCATATCGTTATTCTTTGCTGCGTATAAAGCAACATAATTCACACCTAAAGACCATGAAATCAAATTGGCAGCTAAAGTATACATAAATAATAAGCCAATAATCACTACAAACGGATTCAAGCCACCGACTAATAAGATAAAGCTGTCGATTAAGCCGCCTGATGCAGATAATTCATCGGCAGGAACCGCTGCGCCCATACCAAATGCCGCAAATAGATAAAAGAATGCAATAAGTATTCCACCATAGATAATTGATTGCGGAATTTGCTTTTTCGGATTATCCATGTCGCTTGCCATAGTAGTTACCACTTCGAATCCCAAAAAGTTAAATAGAATAACTGAAAGAAAGCTAAGGCTCTTAATATCCATTTTTGGAAGTAAAGCTGCTCCTGAAAAATCGTTTGCTACACCTTTCGTTACCGCATGATAGATACCCAGAACACCTAAACAAATCATGATGGCAACTTTCGCAAAAGCGGCAAGATTCAAAATCCATTTACTGTCACTCACAGGATAACAACTAATAAAAGTAACGACCCAAATGAAGAGCAACTGGATTCCAATAGTTACAAATAAATGAAGCTGAATTTGAAAAATTTGTGATAGGACTTCTTGGAACAAAACGGCTAAGCTTGCCATCCAAATAGGAAAGTTGATCCAATAAAACCAGGCAACTCTTCCACCCCAACGTCGACCAAAAGCTTTCTTTACCCAATCATAAATTCCGCCGTCGCCTTCATAAGTTGTACCTAACTCTGCAGAAATTAATCCATAAGGTAAGAAGAATAAAATCAGTAGTAACCCCCACCAAAAAAATTGTGAGGAGCCAATTGCTGCGGCGGGGGCAGCAGATTCTACTACCAGGATAACCACAACTGCCATTAATACAGCGTCAAATAATCGGAACTTCTTTTTTTCCATTATCCTTGCTCCTTTCTAGCCTTAGTTTTTGCGTTCGTATTGTTTTGTTTGACGTAATAAACGTTCAAATTCACTATTGTATGTTGTGACTACTGCTTCACTCGCATAGTTTAAGTAAGGATTTAAGAAGTAAACTAGCAAAGCCCGCATCGCTGTTAATCTGTTTTCGGCTTCGTCCAGTACCACTGAGTAAGGTGCATCTAATACTTCATCAGTTACTTCTTCTCCACGGGTAGCGGGTAGACAATGCATAAATTTAGCATGTGAGGCCGCTTTTTTCATTAAGTCTGCATTGACTTGATATTTTGGATAAAATACGTTCATCCGTTCTTCTTCAGATAGTTCCGCTTCATACAAACCATACCAAACATCTGTATAAACAAAGTCTGCATCTTTCATAGCAAGATCAGCGTCTTCAGTAATTAACACGCTTCCGCCAGATACTTGTGCATTTGCTTCGCCAATAGCCAATGTTTCTGGTTTTATTTGGAATCCTTTTGGGCCAAATTGAACAAAGTCCATCCCCATTTTTGTAGCAATAAACATTAACGAAACGCAAACTTGTGTCGCATCACCGACAAAAACGACTTTACAGTCACTTAATTTTTTGCCGGCTGGTAGCTGTTCTGTCATGGTGATGATGTCACCTAGTTCTTGAGTCGGGTGATTATAGTCGCTCATTCCGTTTATTACAGGAATCGTTGCTGTTTTAGCTAATTCAACTACTGAGTCATGACGTTCTACCCGAGCCATCAAAATATCTACTAAGCGAGATAAGACGCGGGAAGTATCGCCCAGACTTTCGTGTCCACCTAATTGGATTTGTCCAGGCGCTAGGTATTGTGCGTGCCCACCTAGTTGCGTCATAGCTGTTTCAAAAGATACACGGGTACGTGTAGAAGATTGCTCAAAAATCATTCCTAACGTTTTGTTTTTCAACAAAGGAGGATAGTAGCCATTAGTAATTGATTCTTTCAATTTCAATCCCAATTCAATCAAGTAATCTACTTCTTCTTTTGAAAAATCATTTGTATCGATAAAATCACGTTTTTGCATTTTACATTCTCCTTCAATTATCTATTTTTTGTCGTTTATACTCGAGTAATCCTTTTGACACTTTGAGCATACTTGTTTTTTTAATAAGTTGTAAGGGCTTTTCTAGTTTAAGAAAGGAATAGAAAACAAAAAGAACATGTTACATTTTGCGTAACATGTTACATGCTTTTTTTATAAAATAGACTAACGAGCTACTAGTTGCATAACATACTTTTAAGTGGTTTTCTGCTATAATAAAACAGATATTGATGGTGGAGTTGGAGGAATGAACATGATTGATAGCTTGCAAAATCAAGCATACCAGGAAATTAGAAAACGAATTATTTTTTCAGATTTAGAACCAGGACGCAAAATATCTGAAAAAAGTTTAGAAGACTTACTTAACATTGGCCGCACCCCTATTCGTGAATCTTTGATACAATTGCGTCAACAAGAACTTGTTTATACGATTCCTCAAAGTGGTACCTATATTTCAAAAATTGATTTGGCTTCTGCGCAAAATGCACGCTTTGTACGTGAGCAACTTGAACAGCAAATCATGGTTGAGTGTTGTACAAAATTAACTCCTGAAACACAACAACGATTACAAGAAATATTAAACTTACAACAAAAAACAATTGAAAAACAAGATGCACGTGGATTTTTTCATGCGGATAATTTATTTCATGAAACGTGTTTTGACATTGCTGAGCGCAAAGAAGTTTGGAATTGGTTAGATAACCATAATACGCATTTAGAACGATTTCGTTGGCTACGGGTGACGATTTCTGGGTTACCTTGGGAAAACATCACAAACCAGCATCAGCAATTATTTGACGCACTAGTTGCTAAAAATCCTGAAGAAGTTCGCTTTTTAACGATTTTACATTTGCATATGATGTTGAACGAGCAAGAGTCAGTTGTGGAAAGATATCCAGAATATTTTGCTTGAATTTTTATTGAATCAGCTTGTTTTATTTGTTTTCTTAGCTATCCAATCTTTAAGTCGACCGTTGTCAATTACTTAAATTAATATCTTTTTATTAATCTCAATCAGGAGGGAAAAAGATGCCTAAACATCGAATTTACACAACTAGTTTTGCCAGTGTCTACCCCCACTACGTCACAAAAGCGACGAAGAAACAGCGAACAAAAGCAGAAGTGGATCAAATTATCTTATGGTTAACAGGTTACACACAAGATGAATTAGAGAACCAATTGGCTAAAGAAGCAACTTTTGAAACTTTTTTTGAAGAAGCACCATTGTTGAATCCCAAACGTTCACTGATTACTGGCGTGATTTGTGGCATTCGCGTGGAAGAAATGGAAGATTCCTTAATGAAAGAAATTCGCTATCTCGATAAGTTGGTCGATGAATTAGCTAAAGGTAAAAAAATGGAAAAGATTTTGAGAAGTGAGTCTGGAAAATAAAGATAGGAGTTAAAGCCCCCAAGTTGTATTGAGCTTTTACAACTTGGGGGCTTTTAAGTTAATTATTTAGCGAAATCCATTCGTTCCTCCGACTAGAAGTATAAATACCTAAAACAATTTTTAGTGATTGAAGTGCATCAATTCCGGCGAGACTTGCTATATGGTCGTCCGTTTGTCCATTGATTTCCTTGATAAAGGCAGCAATAACTGCCTGATGTCCACGCCCCCAATACCTTTTTGAAGCATAAGTTAAATGTTGTGGCAGATCTTCTAAGATTACTTGTTGGTTAAACTTCAATTGTTCTGTTGTTAGTTCAATCTGTCCTTTTTCACATTCAAAGGTAAGTTTTGGTGATGGGTTACCTGTATAGTTATTCGTTGCTTGGATCACGAATGGTGTGCCGTCATGGTATAGGGCAATCGCCATCGCTGTATCTTCAACTTCGATTATTTGCTCTAAACAAGCAGTCATGATTTTCCCTTTGATTTTCTCGGGTGTGCCAACTAACCAAGTAACAGCATCAATCATGTGGATCGCTTGATTGATCAGCACACCTCCCCCTTCTCGTTGCCACGTTCCTTTCCAATCTGATTGATAGTAGCTCGGAGTTCTTTCCCAAGCCAGTTCGCATTTGATACCAGTAACTTTACCGTATTTGTTGTCTGCTAGCTGTTTTTTGAGTAGTAAATAAGTTGGATTCAGTCGATTTTGATAGCAAACATGGTAAAGTGTGGATTGTTTTTCTATGATAGAAATCAATTCTTCAGTTGCTTGGAGTGTTGTTGCCATTGGCTTTTCACAAAGAACATGTTTTTGTGCGTTCAGTGCAGCGATACTCATTGTCTGATGTAAATCATGAGGGGTACAAATGATTACCAATTCGACCTCTGTCATTGCTAGTAGTCGATTGAAATCTTGATGAAAAATACAAGAGAATTGTTCTGCAAAAGTGAGACCAATTGTCTGATTTATATCACAGCAAGCGACTAGCTGGGCGTCCTCCAATGTTTGAACTACTTTAGCATGTGTTTGGGCAATTGCACCACAGCCTATTATTCCGACACCAACCATTTTGTTTTTCCTTCTTTCTAATACGTTTTTTTTGTGTCTAAAATTACTTCTGCTCGTTGTTTTTCAGTTGATGTCTCAATTTTTTTAGTTAATTCTTCTAAAAATAAATGTTCGTTGATTGGTAATGGAACCCATTCTTGAAGCCATGAAGAAAGATGGATGGCGTTTGAAATACTAAGGCCTTTGATTCCCTCTTCCGCAGGAGAAACCAGTTCTTCCTGAAATAAGATGTGATTGATGAAATTTTGAGTGATTTTTTTATGACCAGATTCATTATCAAAAGTGACAGGAATCTTAATAGACCAAACTTCTGGTTCACCAAAGCCTCCTGTATAGGTTTGATTCCAAGTGGTTTCATCAATTCGAGTTTGCCAAAATTTTAATTGCTGATCTTCAATGACAATTTTTCCTTTGGAACCCACGATTTCAAAACGATTTGTTCCGGGAGTTTCAGTCGTCTTTGTAACAAAAACACCAGTAGCTCCATTTTGATACTCCACATAGGCGGTAACTTCTGTTTCGACTTCGACATTTCGGCGTTTTCCATTATAAGTAAATGCGCAAATCCGCTGAGGCATACCGCAAATCCACTGCCATAAATCAAGCTGATGTGGGTCTTGATTCAGTAAAACACCACCACCTTCTCCTTTCCAAGTAGCACGCCAATTGCTAGAGTCGTAATAGCTTTGCGAACGATACCAATCAGTGATAATCCAATTTGTCCGGCGAAGCTCACCGATTTCACCTGAATCAACGAGCTCTTTCGCTTTTTGATAAAGTGGATTCATTCGTTGATTGTACATCAGTGCGAGTGTTAGTTCTGGATGTTTTTTGGCTTCTGTTAACATTTCTTGTACTTTTTTTGTATAGACACCCACAGGCTTTTCAATTAAGACATGTTTACCCGCTTTTAGGGCTTCAATGGCTAAAATTGGATGGTCATAATGCGGCGTAGCAATAATCACTGCATCAATTTCAGAAGATGAAAATACATTGGTAGCATGTGTAAAGTATAGATAACTTTCCCCAAGTTTTTCACGAATTTTAGCTAACTTCTCTGGCTGGTTATCGCAAAGACCAGTTAATACGACATTTTTTAGCTCATTAGCTAATAAATTATTTACATGTGCAGTTCCAATATTTCCCACACCAATAATCGCAATTCGAATTGGTTTCATCATTGCCACCTCACATCAAGTTTTGTTAGTAGTTTTTTTAATGACTCTGACGCAAGAATGAACATTCTTGCGTTGTCAGCTTTTTTTGTTAATTGTTGATTGGTTGGTTCTAAACGTTCAAAACCCTCAAAGAAAGTCAGGTGTGGTTCAAGCGAAACAAAACCGTTGTAGCCATTGGAAGTTAAATCGTTTAGAATTTCTTCAAGTTTTCCGTCTCCAAAACCAGCTGGCCTGACTTCGTGGTCACTGAACCGAGCGTCCTTAATGTGGAGGTAAGCGATTGAGGGCTTCAGTAATTCGTATGCATCGGGAAAAGCTTCAACGTCGCATTGAACAAAATTTGCTGGGTCAAAGACAGCCTTGACTTGCGGATTATTTAACTCATTGAGCAAATAGGCACATCGTTCGGGGGTATCACCAAAGATTTCTTTTTCATTCTCATGAAGCAATGTGATTTCAGGATATGCTTTCGCAATGGCTACAAAGGCTTTCCACCGAGTAACAACTTCTTCTTGATAATCATCTGGATTTTCTGCAGGATCAATAAAGAAACTGAACATGCGGACATACGGACTCTGAAAAATGTTGGCTAGGTGTAGCACATGTTTAAAAAGTTCTAAGTGTTCAGAAAACGGGTCATTGATATTTATTTTCCCAATAGGTGAACCAATACTGGATACGGTGATTCCTGCTGTATCTAATTGTTGTTTATAGCGGTGAGCCTCTTCAAAGGTTAACTCACTGACATTTTTTCCATCAAGTGTTCGTAACTCGATGTGTTTGATTTTTTGTTCGATTAACCCAGCAATTTGTTGTTGCATACTGGGATTAATTTCATCTGCAAATGCGCTAATTGTCACGGTCATTTTTGTCTTCCTTTCTTTTTTAACCTTTCACACCACCAGCAGTTGAACCACCGATGAAGTGTTTTTGAGCAGAGAAATAAACAACTAATGAAGGAATCAAACCAATGATCGACATGGCAATTGTTCGATTCCAGCTGAAATCTGCTGAAGTAGTGTCCATCGCCATCCTTAAGGCAATCGATACTGGGTATTTTTCTACAGAAGAGATGTAAATCAATGGGCCTTGAAAGTCGGTAAAGGTCCAGATAAATTGAAACAAAGCTGCAGTAATCAATGATGGTTTGAGAATGGGTACAAGGATTCTTGTTAAAATTGTGAAAGAATTACAGCCATCAATCGTTGCAGCTTCGTCTAGTTCTTTTGGTACTGTGCGGAAAAATTGAACCAGCATGTAAACGAAAAACGTATCGCAGGCAAAAGCTGAATTCGTAATCAAAGGTAGATACGTATCAAGCAAATTTACATTTCGCCAAAAAATATACATTGGAATTCGAGTAACGATTCCAGGCAAAAATAAAGTAGCAATCATTATTGGAAATAAAATTTTCTTGAAAGGAAAATCAAAGCGAGCAAAGCCATAAGCTGCTAAGGTACAGGAAATCAAAGTCAAGAGAACTTTAGGGATAACAATCAGAAAAGAATTCAAGAAATAAGTAGCAAACGTGTACTGACTCGATGTTTGCCAACCTTCAATGTAAGGCGTAAAATCAAACGTTTTTGGCATAAACCAAATGGATTGAAAAATTTCACTATTTGTCTTAAAGGAAGCACCAAATAACCATAGAATTGGGTACAACATGATGAGCGCTCCTGCAATCAAAATAAGATATTTGATCAACGAAACTAATCGTTTTTTTCGTTTTACTTGTCGATTCATTTTTTCTGTTTCAGTTTTATGCTGCAATGTTTGCTGCATGGTTAGCCCCTCCCATCGGCATAAAAGACCCAATTTTTAGAAGTCTTAAATAAAATTGCGGTAAAGATCATAATCATCACAAATAATACCCACGACAACGCACTTGAATAGCCCATGTTAAAAATCTTGAAGGCATTGTCATAAATATACATAGGTAATAAGTACGTGCTACGCATTGGTCCCCCACCCGTGATTAAAAATGGGCCATCAAATTCTTGGAACGCTTGAACCAATTGTAAAATTAAATTAAAAAAAATAATCGGTGTCAATTGTGGCAAAGTAACAGAGAAAAATTGTCGAAATTTTGATGCACCATCGATTGCTGCAGCTTCATACAAATCTTGAGGCATCTCAGTCAACGCATTTAAGAAAATCACCATAGCTGAACCAAACTGCCAAACACGTAGCAACACAATGGTCAACATGGCACCTGTCCCACTAGAAAACCAAGCAACATTAGCAAGCCCGATACTGTTTAACACCATGTTGACTAATCCATCATTTTTAAATAGGAACTGCCACAACACAGCAATCGCGACATTTGCACCTAAAATCGAAGGGATATAATAAGCTGTTCTGAAAAAGCCAATTCCCTTTAGCTTAGCATTCATTACATAGGCTACGAAAAGTGCAAAAATCAGCTTAAAAGGAACAGTTAGGAAAACGAATTTGATGGTTGCTTTGACTGACGACCAAAAAATGGGATCATCAGTAAACATTTTGATGTAATTGTCAAAGCCAATAAACTTCGGCTCGGTTAGCATCGAATAGTCTGTGAAGCTGTAAAAGAGTGACATGGCAAAGGGATAAACAACAAAAAAGAGAATCCCAATCATCCAAGGTGTTAAATATAAAAGACCAATGTATTTTTTTTTGATCATTTTTTTCCTCCTATAAAAGTTAAGAAATCAGATGCCATGATTTGCTATGCGTTAAAGCATAGCTGGCTTAATTCACGGAGTCTTCCTCTTCCTTGAATGCTTGGTAAAATTCTTTTGCAGCCTGCTTAGTGTCGATTTTTCCATAATCTAATCGAGTAATGATATCTAAAGTTGCATCATTTAGCTTAGCTGTGTCCCAACGATACATAGTGGATAGATTCGTATCGACCTTCTTCTCACCTTCCACTAAAATTTCTGTCGCTAATGGCGTAATCAGTTCACTTTCTTCTAAAGCTTGTTTACCGCTCTCGCTATCAGGTACGCCGTTTTCTAATTTTTGAATTTTATTTGCTTCTGAATCATTCATTAAATAATTGATTAGCTTTGCAGCAGCTTTTTGGTGCTTGCTAGAGGTTGGAATAGAATAAACCATCGATGGCTTCGTCCAGACTCCTGTTGATTTTTCATTACTCATTGAAGGATAGCCTGCTAACGCTAATTCAAATCCTTGTTCTTCCAACTGACTCTTAATGGTATTTACGTTGGCAATAAATTCAAAGAGTGTTACCCACTTTCCTTCAAGTAACGCTGGTGCTGGTGCGCCCTCAATTGTTCCTGCATTGTCTACATCTTTTTTAGAAGGAATGATTCTTTGCTCAACGAGTTGATGATAAAAATTGACAAGTGTGAGGAAATCTTTTTCTGTGTAGTTCAACTTGCCATTCTCATCTGAAATTGGTAATCCAGTTTGTTGCGCAACAATTTGAAAGAAGACAATGGGAGAACCATACTTAGCGCCAAAGAAATTTGAGGCTGGATAATAGTCATCAGGTAATTTTTCCCGCATAGCAATTAAATCTTCCCAAGACTGGGGTGCCTCGATATTGAACTTATCTGTAACTGTTTTGTTGTATAACAAAGGACGATAGTTGGTTGATAATGGTAATCCTAACAAATGGTCATCATATTTTAGTGAAATCAAGGACTCTTCAGAAAAGTTGGTAGAAATTGCTAACTCTTTTGAGAGAGTCTCTAAATCAACAAGTTGGTTTTTGTATTGATTTAGCCACATTGAATCCAAACGAATGACGTCTGGTGCTGTGCCACCAGATAGTTGTGTTGTCATTTTTTCTTGATAACCTCCGTACCCACTAAACTCTGCCTTGACTTTGATTGTGGGATTTTCTTTTTCAAAAGCTGTGATGGCTTCTTGCATGACTTTATTCCGCGCATCACCACCCCACCAGCTGATTCGAATTTCTTCGGTTTTGGCTGAACTTTCCGAGCTTTTGCCACAGGCGGCCAAGCTAAAACTTAAAATGGCGATCCCCGCAAATTTGATGACTTTTTTATAGTACACTTTGGACACTCTCCTTTTGAGTTGGTTTCCTATCGATAGTATTAAGCGCTTACAAGTAGAAATGTTAGCTTGAACCATGGGTATCGTCAATAAGTTTAGCAAGGTTCGAGCCACTTTCAACTGAGAAGTTAACGAGTGTATTTTATTTTCTATAGGCTCTGTTAACCCAATAGTTAACAATTCGATTAGGCAATTGTATTCTCTAGCGGAGATATAGTTTACTTACATACATAACTAAATTATTTATGAAAGGAACCATTAAGATGGAATTATATTTAGACCAACATTCTTTACCAACTTATAAAGCATTAGCATCAGAAACGCGGTTAGCGATTTTGCAATTGCTAGCAGAAAGAGGTTTGACTGTTACCGAACTTGCGAAGGAACTCAATTTAAGTAAGGCAATCATCTCAAGACATGTTCGTCTATTAGAAGATTGTCGCCTGATTCGACTGAATGATTCTTGGTTCAATGATGACGAACAACACAAGCGCTTATTTTCGTTGGCACTTGATCGAGTGGAAATCGTCTTTCCGCAAAAAGTTTTTTTACCTTTTAAAAAAGTAAGCGTTGAAACTCGGCTAGGCTTATTCTCTGATTTTTTGGTCGTGCCGACTTGTGGACTCGCGGATACGGAAACGATTATTGGTCTGTTAGATGAGCCACAGTCCTTTGTTGACGAACACCGATCAGAAGCTGTCCTTTTATGGTTTTCTCGTGGGTATGTAGAATATATCATTCCTAATAAAGCACCAGCTGGTTCGACGTTGCAGTTATTGGAACTCTCATTTGAAATCTCTTCAGAATTTCCAGAATCAAATAATAATTGGCCAAGTGATATTAGCTTTTATATTAATGGAATCAAGCTAGGCACTTGGACCTGTCCTGGAAACTTTTCAGATGTCAGGGGAAAATTAACGCCTGATTGGTGGAAGAATCATTTTAGCCAATACGGCCTTTTAAAGCACTTGCGCATCACTAATTCTGATACTGGAATTGATGGAGTCAAAATTTCTGAGGTTCGATTAGCTGATCTGGGTATCGAAGATCAATCATTTTATCGGTTTAAAATTGCTGTAGACGAAGGGGCAGTCAATCAAGGAGGCGTTACTTTATTTGGAGATACCTTTGGCAATCATGAACAAAATATCCGAACAACCATTTATTACAGTGAAGAATAAAAAAACTGAAACCAGTAAATGGTTTCAGTTGACTGATGAAGGATAAATACTCAATTCTTTCGCTGGAAATTTTTATGTGGATGTTTTTTGTAATAAAAAGTTGCACGGATGCTTGCACCTAACAAAAAGGCTCCGCAAACAAATAAAAAGTGAAAAAATTCAGGGAATTGAAAAAAGGAATCAATTTTATTGACTGAGTATCCAGAAAGAAATGAAATCAGAAAAATATAACGCATTTTATCATTACGTCCCCACTCATCTAGCCAATAATAAAATTTTTTCATGAAATCCTCCGCTCTGTTTTTTTATTTTTTAAAAGACTCAAGTCAATTCTTTAATTAGTCACTTTCTGTGTTTATTCAGATGCAATCCAGTCGTCAAAAAAAGTTTTTTTATATTTTTTAAAGACCGTTGAATCTAAATGGCTTTTGTTTTCGATTACTGAAAAACGGACATCATTAGAATTGGTAAAGTGACGGTCGAAAAAGGCAGATTGATCAGCGTTATCTAAAAAGAGTGGCTTGTTTCCATGTGTGGCTGCAGTGGCTTTTTTTGGACGTTCCTGGTTGACAATCATGGAATTCCTCCTAATTTTGCAAGTTCCCTTGCTTTTGTTTTGGGAATCTTTTCAGTTTACATTCTAATGAATCAATGTATTATCGTCAACTAATAGCTGAAAGAATAAACAAGCTCACGCATAAATGATTTTATTTAGCGCGAGCTTGTTTTGGCGTAATTTCGTTAGCTAATTTTATTACTTACGGGCTTTTTTTCGTTGGTGCCGTCTGTAAAAGAGAATCAAAAACAAACTAATCAGAAGTAATGCACTTAACAGAATACCCCATAATAAAAATTGGTGTCGCTGAGTTACTTTTTTGATTCCTTTTGAAACTTCTTCTGGTGTGTAAGGCACACGATGACCTCTTACTAATAAGCGATGACTATTAATCATGTAAGGTGTACAAGTTAATAACGTCACCAAGTCTTTTCCTTCTTCAATATGCAGATATTGCGTATCGGTGGGTTCGACCGTTTTGATTTGATCTACTTGGTAAGCAAGAGTCTTACCGTTTACTTCTAAATAAAATTCATCCCCTTCAGTTAATTCAGGCAAGTCGGTGAATAGCTTTGCTTGTGGCAAACCTCGATGTCCAGAGATTACTGCATGGGTGCTAGCCCCACCAGTAGGATAAGATGTACCTTCTAGTAAGGAACTCCCCTTTTCTAGTAATAATGAATTCGTCTTATCAAAAATAGGTAGACGAACATTGATTTTTGGAATCGTCAGAACACCAATCGTATGACTTTCGAAATAAGTTTTGTCGGGTTTTTTCTCCGCCTTTTTTGGTTCAGAAAAAGGATCTAGTCCGGGATTTCCCCCTTCTTTAGCCAGTTGCTGATTTTTCTTTTCCATTTTTGCTTGTAACTTCGCCATGGCATCTGCATTTTCTTGATTGGCTTTTGTTTGATAATGAGAAATGATTTGCTGATCGAGATAGTTGTTCAAGGCATCACTGACAAAAGGATAAGTCAAAGCACCTATGCCAATGAACAATAAAAGAATCATTATGCTATCAATCACTCGTCGTCTGTTTTTTCGTTTCATGGATTCCTCCTTGGATGAAGATCAATAAATAAAAGAGCCTAGGACAACACAATGTCTCAGGCTCTTTTATTGTTTTGGTAGATAGAATCCTTTGATTATTTTGTTAATCGAAAGGCTTGCTTCACTTTTTAGCGGAAGTTCAGCTTCTATACATTTTCTTTGCGACGTTTAGCAAAGTATAGCCCTACAACAACAAGTAATAAAGCACCTGTACCGATGTACAAGTAGATTCCTTTACCACCAGTTGAAGGTAAAGTTCCTTTGTGTTTGTTTGGAACTTTTTCTGGAGCAACTAAGTTTTCAGTTGTTCCGTATGAGTGTTCATCAACTTCAAATTCAATCCGATTTGTTAATAGAACGTAGTCGTTAGGAGCAACTGTTTCTTCCAAGTAATACGTTCCATAGTCTAACCCTGTTACGTCTACTAATCCATCTGCTGATGTTGTGAAAGTAGTTGCCTCTTCTTTGTTTTTCACCCAAGTAACAGCTTTTGTTGCCTCATCAATTTTCAAGTAATTAGCTGTATCGCTGTCTTCGTCACGTACGACAAATGAAGCGCCTGCTAAAGCTTGTGTTGATGAAACATCACCATCTACTTTGATAAATCTTTTCCCACCAGTAACAACTTCAACAGTTGGTGGTGTTTTATCAT
The DNA here is from genome assembly GCF_040887505.1 of Enterococcus sp. C50. NCBI lineage: Bacteria > Bacillati > Bacillota > Bacilli > Lactobacillales > Enterococcaceae > Enterococcus > Enterococcus sp. C50. The sequence continues at coordinate 257,419 of NZ_JBFOFW010000001.1, forward strand.
CTGTGTGTCCATTGTCTACGTTGGCTTCGTTTTTAAATCCTTTGGTTGGATCTGCTTTTTCATTTAAGTGCATGTAGTAAACAAATTTCAAAGTACCACCTGGTGTTAATGAAGGAATAAATGCAGGATCAACTGCTACAGTGAACCCATTTTCTTGTTCTGTCACTTGATAATTTGCGGGTGCAATTACTGTATCACCATCATAAAGTGCGTAGGCATTGTCACCTGAAGCAATGTTATCAAACGTTAAAGCTTCGTCATGTGTATCAATTAGATTGAATTTAACATATTTGTTTGCATCGCCTTCTTTATCTGCAATACCTAAAGGAATATTGACAGAAATTTCGTATTGGATTTTTTCACCGATTGCAACGTCTTTTCCATCTAAGTTAGGTGTTGTTTTTTCTACTTTTGATGTGTCATTTTTAATTGTTTTTTCTACAGCTGTTTGATTATCAGCTTCAATTGTAAAATCTGTTTTCGTTTGGCTTTCAATCAATTCCGCATTATCTGGTGCTTTAACTTCTTCTAATACATAAGAACCGACTTCAAGATTTTTGATTGTTAATTCACCAGTCGCAGCATCAGTTTCTGTAAAATCGTTTTCGCCAATTGCATAATTTTTTCCGGTGATGAAGTGTTTCGCTTGGCTTTTATCGGTTGTCCAAGTGTAAAGACCATCTTTCACACCTTGGATATATTTTACGACGCTTGGAGTTCCTTCTGTTTTTGAGATAACAAATTCTGCACCATTTAAAGATTCATTTTCAGCAGTACCAACTTTTTTGACGTGTAATGCACCATCGTTGGCTACGATATTTTTTGGATATAAATGAATGGTTGTTAATTCTTCTGTTCCGTATTTGTAAGAACCATCTGCTTGTTTGATTAGTTCATAAACAGGAAAAGCAACGACCATATTGGCTGCAGCAGTTACGCCATCTTTTGCTTCTTCTTTGATGGTATAAACTGCATCTTTACTTTGTTGTTTCTTTGGCAAATCCAAGCTAACGTTTCCGTTCGCATCGGTTGTTCCTTGTGCAATAGGTGTGCCAGTTGTTAAGCCTTGAACTGCTTGCTTAGCAGCATCGACTGTTGCGCCTGCTTCACGTTGAGCATAGAATTCTGCTGTTACATCATAGATACTAAACGTTACACCAGCTAATCCTTGGTACTGGTCAAACTCACTCATTTCTTTCCCGCTATTTTGAATCAATGGGTCAGGAAAATCAGTCATCTTCTTTTTGTGCAAGATTACTTTTGCTGTGTCATCATTTTCTGCTGCAAAAGCTGGAACTGTACCTACTAGGCCTGTAAAAAGTGGTAAGGTCAGTAACAATGTGCTTAATAAATACCAAACTTTCTTAAACTGTTTCATTTTTTTGCTCCTCGTTTTTGATAAATTATCCAACCAATGACTAAGCCAATTAATAATGTTCCAAGTAGTCCCCACCAAATGGTTTGTTGGTCATTTGTTTTTGGTAATAGCCCTGAATGTTTTATCTTTTTATTGACGACTTTTAAAGGCTCTGTCGCTTGCCCATTTGATACATAAGAATGTTCTGTAATCGTAAATGGAACTGATTCTTGACTTAAGACATAGTTATCAGGTGCTTTGATTTCTTCTAAGAAATAGTGTCCATCTCTTAAGCCTTTGACTGCAAAATTTCCAGAACGATCAGATAGAAACTGTTTTGCTGCTTGTTTATCTTTGTTCCAAGTGTAGCCACTAGCTGATTCATGTAAGTAGTTACCTGTTTTGTCTTTTACGATAAAGACTGCTCCAGCCAGTTTTTCTGTTTGATTTTCGCTTGAGACTTTAACAAATCGTTTACCACCTGTTCGTACAGCAGTTTTCTTTGTGATGGAGTGTTTATCACTGTCTAAACGACCTTCATTGAGAATAGCTGTATCAGGTTTTGCATCTTTTTCTAATGTCATCTGGTAAGAAATCACTAGTTGTTTCTTCACAAATTTTTGGAGTTCTTGAATTGAAAAATCTAACGTAAATCCATGGGCGTGCGTCTTCGTCGTATAGCCGCTGGTTAACTCTTGTCCATCCACAGATACCTTCAATGTGTTCGGTAAAAGCGTTAGTACTGGATCAGCAGTATCTGAAATACGAAACTGGTGATAATCTAAGATGTTTGCCGGAATAGTTGTCTTCAATTGGTAGTGAACAGCATCACCCACAGTAAATCCATTTTCTCCCTCTAACACCGTTTTTTCTAGTGGTGGTAATTCATACGCATTTTCTTCGTTTTTAGGGTAAAGGTGGATTATCGACAAATCCGTGCCATTACTATCTTGTACTGGTAAAATCACGACCAGATTACTTGCTTTTTCTTTGACGACTTCTGGTGCATGAACTTCAATGAATAAATAAGCTTTATCACGTTGCTTTTCGTCTTTAGTTGGCAAAGTAAAAGATAAGATCCCATCTTCACCGTTTACATGACTTGTTGTTCCTTCAGCGACCAGCTTTCCCGCTGAAGCGCCTGTTTGTGCTAATTTAGTTTGAGCCGATTGAACAGAATCTCCCCCACTGCGTAACTGATAAAAGGAATCGGTTACGTCAAATACTTGATAGTCCACATCATTGAGCCCACGATAATTTTGTAATAAGGTACCTTCTTCACCAGAATTTTCTTGTTCTGTAGGCAACTGACCTTCAGGAAATAGTAATTTGTGTAAAGTAATCTGAACGTTTGCTTGCGTATTTTCTGCCAATGCTTGTTGTGAAAAGCCGAAAAATACAAGCACGAACACACACAGTTTTAATAATCGCGCGTTTTTCATTCGTTACACCTCTCCTTCTGTTCGTTGCTTGATGAATAGATAACCACCGACTGTTGCTAAACTAATTGCAGCGATCAAGTAGAGCCAAACACGACCAATTCCACCAGTTTCTGGTAGAGGAATTTTTGCTTGGTTCGTTACATCTAAACTGATTTGATTGTTTTGTTCACCAGTGACGAGCACATCGTCGATTTCTTTTCCGTCAATAGTTACTGTCCCATCTTCGTTAATCACAAGTTTAATGGGTTCTTTGAGTCCTTGATATCCTTCAGGTGTAAATGTTTCTGTCAAAGTATATTCACCAGGCTGTAAGTTTTCAAAGAGGAAGGTATCTGTTTCTTCGCCATCTTTTGGTAATTCAATATCTGTATCTGGACCAGTTAAGCGGAATTTTGCACCTTTTAACGCTGTCTGATTATCTGCTTTCTTGTGCACCGTCAAATCAAAAGCTTTTAGATGATTCTCGTGAGTCACTGTCCACTCCGTTGCATCCTGATCGATGTTCTTACCATCGTAATGAATCTGGCCATATTTATCGACTTCGAATTCATAATTTCCAGCAAGCGTATCGTAGCCGAGTGGGCCAGTTGTTTCGACCAAGCGATAAGTCCCAGACTGATTGATTACAAAATGGGCAATTCCAGATTGATTTGTTTTTTCGGTACCCACTTTTTGATAAGTCCCTTGTTCGTCTTTTCTTTGCAATTCAAATGTTGCGTCTGCTAGATTAACTTGTTTACCGTTTTGCAACGTGTACTTTCTGATATTGATTGGTAATTCGGAAAACTGATTTTCAATTTCTAGCGTAATTACTTGATTGCTCGTAGTTACTTCTTTTCCATCAATCTTGACTGTCCCTTGATTCGTAACTTCGATGTTCCAAGTTGTTTTTTCGCCTAGTTCATGGCCTGCCGGAGCTTGAAGCTCTGTCAGTGTATATTTTTTCCCTTTTTGTAAGCGAACCTCTTTAGGCAATGAGTAACTGCCATCTTGGTTGTCAATTAGCGTTGTTTTGACGCCATCACCAGTTAACTCAAAAATTGCTCCTTCGAGATTTTTTTCACCAGTTGAAGAATTCTTAATCACTTTCAAGTCTAATGGTTTAAACTTTTTCGTGTTTTTCCAAGTTGTTTCATCTACTTTTTCTTGGTCATAACCCGGGACTGCCACTTCATTAGTCATCTGATAGCTGAAATTTTTCCCTTGATTGTTGTATTGAGGAAGACTAAGGGTTTCATCATAAGAATCATCAGCTGTTTTTGATAACTGTGTGATATCGGTTCTTTCCCATGTGTTACTAGTGTCATTTTCAGGTTTAGAAATCTTGATGTAACCAGTCTGCCAATTTGCTGAATTTGTCACTTGTTGACGTGTGACTTCATAGGTAACACTTTCTGGTCGGCTACTTGTATCTTGATCAAATTCTTCCCAAATCTTTTTGAAATTCAATTTGACCCCAGGAGCTTTACCAGAAGGAACACCAAAATCTGCAAGTTCACTTGACGTTGCCATTGGTTGAAAAGTTGTTCGTCCATTCATTTGATACCAAAAATCTGGTTTGAATGAGTCTGATTCCGTTTGAAGTCTAATTTGATAATGAATTTGGATTTCTTGCTGTTTTCCTAAATAAATACCATTACTTTTTACCGTTGTTCCGTCCATTGTAATGCTTGGCATAGATGGGACTTGAACTGAGCCAACACTTTTAATACTTAAAGTATCTGGTTCATAAATAAAAGGTTCAGCAATTGGATCAGTGACATTTCCGTTCACAACGGTTCCGGCAATTTGCACGGCTTTCTTTGCCAAATAATCCGAGATGTCTGGTGCATAGTCAGCAGATTCATAATATAAATCGCCATTTTCGTCTTCAGAAACCATTTGCCGCATTTTATTTTCAACTTCTTGTTTCGATAAACCAGCAGTTGAATCACTTTGCAATTGAATACCTAATCCATGAATCTCAATTCCGCGTTGTTTTAGCGCTAGGGCTTCACCAATCGTTGCGATAAAGGTACTGTTGATTCGACGATTCGTATTGTTCTGGTCCCGCGCATTGTAACTGTTTGAAATGTAGGAAGTATTTCCGGGTTTGTCTTGACTCGTAGTAAACTGCGTACCGTAATAACTACCGTCAGCTTCGGTTTGAACACGGCTAACATGATATGAAAATGTTGGTACACCATCCGTTAGTAGAACGATGACTTTTTTGTGTCCATTTGGTGTTGCTAACATGTTACCGGCATCACGTAATGCTTTTTGTGTAAAAGTACCACCAGTTGTACTACTTGGCGTAATATTTTTGATTGGGTTTTTCACAGAGTCAAATGAGCCCATCGGAACTGTTCCGTTTTTGTAGCCATCACTTGAATAACCTACGTAACCCATATTGATACTGTCAGTAATTCCGCTATCAGCTAATGTATCAACAAAACGGTTTACGCCTTTTTGAACCTCTCCGATTCGGTTGTTATCGTTCATACTTCCTGACCAGTCAACGACTAAGACTAAATCTAAAGGTGTGATCTCTTTTTGAACATTTCCACGAACATTTAAGTAGACATCAAATAGTCCGGGCGTCGAAGTTTCTTTTGCGTATTTGCGAATGGCATAATCTGCTTGGTCGCCAGTACCACCATATTCGATATACGAGTTCGTTTTATTTAGCGGATCACCATTCCAAGAAGTTTGCCCATCCCATTCGGTGCTACTTCCCTGTTTATTTCCTTGATGGTTGATGACTTGCTGATTACCAGTTGGTTGCCAACTAGCTGTTGGATAAGTGCCTGAATTGTCGGTCGTGTACTGTGGATTAATCGACTCATGTTCTTTTCGGGAAAGATCGGCTGCTGTGGCCATTTTTGCTTCGGCGAAAGGCCGAACAATTTCTTCTGACGTTGGCTCGACATCACTTTCTTCTGCTATAGTGTTATCTGTCGTGCTGTCAGTCTCCGTTTCTTTTGGAGTCGTCTCACTCGTAGTTTCGTCAGGCATAAAAGATACTTCAAATTCATTTTTTTCGTACAATAACTTAGGTGTTTGGGTTACATCTAAGGAGTGAGAATCAACAGCTAACGAAAGTTGAACTTGCTGATTTATTCCACTGGCAATTGTTAAACTGAGAATATGATCTTCTACTTGATAAGAGTAGCCATCTTTTTGAAGTTCTTTTGTATCAATCAAGCGAGCGTTCGTCAACTTGATTTCTTTTTTTAGTGCAGCATCTGTCTGATTGATAAGATTCAGATCCACATTTAAAGAGGTCTGATCTTTTTCATCTGTTGTTATCTGTGCTGACGTGATATCAACGGTATCAACAGCTTCTGCTTTCACAGTGATTGGCATTAAATAAGATGAAACAAGTAATAGCACAGCGCCAATAACCCCAAGTTTCTTCAATAATTTAATTTCTATTCTCTCCTTTCCTTTGTGGGTCAATAATTCAATTAGAATAGCTAATGGCACAATTTTTCATTATTCTAATCTAATAATTATTATACGAAGAAGCCGGTAATTAAATCACACCAGTTTTTAAACCGAGCGGTTTCATTTATGAGATTGCTTCATTCTTTCGATGGTTGTTTCATTAAAGTAAAGGGTTGGGGAGGAAAAAATATGATTAGGCTATTGGAAGATAATTATCGGAAAATGGAAGAAATTATTAGAATATTATCCATTTCTGATAAATGGATGACTAAAAAAGAACTTGCAAAATATATTGGAAGCTCTGAGTCAACGTTTATTCGTTATATTGAAGAAATCAAACAGCGTTGGGGATCAGTATTCACGATTCAAACTTCCCATAAACTTGGCTATCGCTTGGAAAGGTTCAACGTCTCAGTTTATCTACAAATGTTAACGGATATGGCACAAACCTCAACAAATACCCAACTATTGAACGAATTCATTCAAAATCCAGGCAATACGATTGAATATTATTGTGACACGATCTGTATCAGCCGCTCCTCCTTTGCTCGAAAATTGAAACAGTGTAATCAAGTATTGGAGAAATATTCACTGAAAATTGTTGTTGACCAGGGCTATCAACTAACAAGTACAGAAGGTGAATTATCATTACGAATTTTCGTTACCTTTTTCTTTTTGATCTACTACGGTCACTACGCACTACCTTACCAACTAGACAAAAAGGAAGTGAAGCAATTGATGCGTCGTAACCACTGTCAATTAAATATTGTCAGTGGTGATAATAGTTACGAGCATACTTTTTTTATTATGTATTTCATGGTTAGCTTGGAGCGAGAGCAACAGGGATTTCCACTCTATTCCGAGAGACAATCTCCTGAAAATATGAAAATCAAACACGAAGATTATGTCTTTTTAAGTCAGTATTTGATTGGCTTAGATGTTGAAACGTATCAAGAGGTACTCTACCATTTTCAAAAAGGACCTTTCCAACAGTATTCTTATGAGGAAAAAAAGGATATCAGTGAAAAAATCCGTACCAATCTAAAATTCAATTCTTTTTCACAAACTGAGCAACTCACAGAAGATGCAGTCGATTTTATCGTGCATCTCTTGACTTGTCTTTATTTATTCTCTCGACTAATTCCGTTTGATACAACGGAATTAACACAACGAGCAACTTTGTTCACAAGACATATTCACTTTACTCAACTCCATTTATATGCAAGACTTCAAGCAGAACTGCACTTCTTTTCCGCTCTATTAGAAACCAATTTACTAAACCATTCTTCTTCCTATATTTTTTGGCTGTTGAATGGCTATCCAGGCATCAATCAAAGCATTGTAGCATCTAAAAAGATTTTAGTTGTCAGTGATATGGGAATCAATCATAGCCAGTACATTGGTAATTATGTTCATGCGACACTTTCTTTACACAAAATCCGTTCAGATATGTTAGCTATCACAGATGAAGAAGTCGTTGACTATGATTTAAACGCATTTGATCTGATTATCACCAATCAACCTATCCCACAGACTGATGTTTTAAGCGTCTTGATTAATGACGCTATTTTATTTTCAAATGAAAGTGAATTGTTAGACCTGTTGGATTTTTGATTACTGCGTTATTTCTAAAATAAGTTATCTTGCATTTTTAGTGGTGAATGCTAATCGGTTTTCTTGGCAAACTAGCAGTTTATGTTATAGAATGAAAGAAAAGGAGGTTTTCGTATGATTGAGGGATTAAAAAGAAACTTTAAAACTTATGCTTTAGTCAGAGCTATTATTTATATCGTTTTAGGCGTATTGATCGTTATTAATCCAAGAGCTGTTTTTAATCTGATTGGTTATCTGATTACTGCTTATTTCTGTTTGTTAGGTATTTTCAATTTATTTGAAGATTATAAACGTAAAAAACAAGTCGGAAGCTGGGGCTTTGGTCTGTTTAGCGGAATCATCTTTCTGATTTTGGCATTGGTCGTGTTGTTTTTTGCACCAGCAATTGCTTCGATTTTACCGATTTTGTTAGGCTTAGCAATTATTTGTAACGGCATTTTCCAATTGATTATGGGATTGAATATGAAATCGACACCATGGCTTATCTACAGTGTGCTGTTATTGATTGGCGGAATCGTTTTGTTGTTCAACCCATTTGCTAGTTTGTTAGTTTTATTCCAAATCTTTGGGGTAATACTCATTGTCATGGGCGTGTCAGAAGCAATCAGCTTTTTCAAATTAAAAAAAATGACGATCAACTAAGCTAAGTGTTAATTGTATCAAGAGAAATGGTTCGCCTGATTTTTGTGTAGCAGGTGTGCTGTTTCTTTTTTATTCAAATGAAAGGAAATGATCAAATGGAATTTATTGGAACCTTGTGTCTAATTTTGATTGCGACAACGCTTGGTTCACATCTTTCACGTCGTATTGGGATTCCCGCTGTGATCGGGCAGTTGTTAGTCGGCGTGATTTTAGGACAAGCAGGTTTAAATTGGGTGCATCCCAACATTTTAGTACATGATTTTTCTGAAATCGGTGTGATTTTATTAATGTTTCTTGCGGGTTTGGAAAGCGATCTATCTTTACTCAAAAAATATTTTAAGCCCGGTATGTTCGTTGCTTTGTTAGGAATTCTATTTCCAGTAGTATTTGGTTGGCTCACAGGTGAAGCTTTTCATGTGCCGCTAAATGAAGCACTGTTTTTTGGAATTATCCTTGCAGCAACTTCAGTAAGTATTTCAGTTGAGGTATTGAAGGAATTAAATGTGGTCAATACTAAAGAAGGCTCAACCATCCTTGGAGCTTCTGTAGTAGATGATATTTTAGTTGTCTTAGTGCTAAGTTTGAGTCTTTCGTTCTTGACTGGTGACACAGCTAACCAAACATCTCTTCCACTGATTTTATTGGAACAAGTGATTTATTTCGTATTTATTTTCTTGTTGGTTAAATGGATTGCTCCTCTATTGATGTCTTTCGCAGAAAAAATTTATGCAAATTCTGCTGTGATCATTGTTTCCCTAGTCATCTGTTTGGGGATGTCTTTTGTCGCAGATCTAGTTGGTCTTAGTTCAGTAATCGGAGCATTTTTTGCAGGAATTGCTGTTAGTCAGACAAAAGTCAAACAGGAAGTTTATCGAAATGTAGAGGCTTTAGGTTATTCCGTCTTTATTCCTGTTTTCTTTGTCAGTGTAGGACTAGAAGTAGATTTCGCCAATTTCGGAAGTCAACTTTTCTTCATTCTTGCCTTTACGATTGTTGCAATCTTGACGAAACTGATCGGTGGTTATTTCGGCGCAAAAGTTGCTGGATTTTCTGGAAATAGTTCCTTGATGGTTGGTGCGGGAATGATTTCACGTGGCGAAATGGCTCTGATTATTCTACAAATTGGACAACAAAGTAAGTTGATTGAAGCACGGTATTATTCACCATTAGTAATCATCATTTTACTAACGACTTTAGTTTCTCCATTGATTTTAAAACATTTTACGAGAAAGATTTATACGGTTAAAGCAAATTGAGATCAAAATAAAAAAGGTAAAACAAAACGATAGTCCGTTTTGTTTTACCTTTTTCTTTCCTATTTACTAACAAATTTAATTAACGATTTGTTCATTGACGTACTCAGCATATAAGTTGTGGGAATGAATCAACTCGCTGTGAGTTCCATGTCCAGTAACTGTTCCTTTTTCAATGAAGTAAATTTGATCCGCATCGACAATTGTTGATAAACGATGGGCAATGACTAAGGTTGTTCGTCCTTTCATCAAATGATCTAATGCACGTTGGACTTTTTCTTCTGATTGTGAATCCAAACTTGCAGTTGCTTCATCTAACATCAAAATTTGTGGATTTCGTAAAAACGCACGGGCAATCGCAATTCGTTGTTTTTGGCCACCTGATAATTTCACACCACGTTCCCCGATTTCAGTCTCCAATTGTTCAGGGAAATCACGAACAAACTGATCGGCATACGCTAAACTTAAGCCGTGCCAAAGTTCGTCATCAGTCAAAGTTCTACCCAAACCATATTGTAAATTATCTCGAATACTTCCAGCGAAAACAGCACTATCTTGTGACACGTAGCCAATTTGTGAACGCCATTCGCTCAAATTAAACGATTGAATGTCTTGATTGCCAACTGTAATTTTACCAGCTGTTGGTTGGTAAAATCGTTCAAGTAAAGAGAAAATCGTTGACTTCCCGCCACCACTTGGTCCAGCAAAAGCGACCACTGTATTGGGTTTTGCATAGAACGAAATATCCTTTAGAATTGGATGATTTTCTTCATAGCTGAAAGAAATATTTTCTGCTTGAATCGTTTTTCCTGCAACATCGACAGCTACTTCACCGTTCTTTTCAACCGTTGTTTCCAAAATTTGTTGGATACGTTCCGTTGCCCCCATTGCTTTTTGCGCTTGAGAGAAAAACATCGCAAAGCTTGTCACGGGCGTGATGATATTAAACAGATACAAAAGGAAGGCAACTAATTCGCCACTTGTTAACGTACCTGCTTGAACGCGTACGGCACCATAGCCAAGGATTCCAACAAACAATCCAAGCATTGCTGTCATCATGATTGGTTGTAAAACAGCTTCTATTTTGGCATCTTTGACACCTAAAACAAAAATCTTTTCGATAAACGTACGACCACTATTTTTTTCTGCTTCCTCGCCATTACTTGATTTGATCAAACGAATCTCAGCAAGTTTTTCTGTAGCATCGGCATTAAAATCAGCTGTCGCACCTTGTAGTTGACGACCAATCTTAGACATCATCTTACCAATTGGGATCATGATAATCATGACGACTGGTATTGCAACAAACATCAGCGTCGCCATCTTCCAATCCATAATGATCAAAATAATAACTGAGCCAACTAGTTGGATTGCACCAGTGATAAAGTTTGGAAATTGAGTCGTCACTAAATCTTTGATCACCGTTGTGTCATTTACTAAACGAGAACTGCTCTCACCTGATTTATGTTCATCATAATAACCTACAGGTAAATGAAGTAAATGTGCCCATAACTTTTCTCTTAGGGATTTAACAGAATGTTCACCAACATAACGAAGTAAAAAACCACCAATCGTTCCAAAACCAAGATAAACGGCAAATGCAACAAGTAGCACTGCGACCATTTTCCCGTCAATTTTTGATAATTCACTGGTATCAACCAGACCCTTTGTTAACTGTGGGACGACCAAACTTGCTCCACTTGTGACTAGACTGAGTAAGATCCCAAATAAAAACAAACCTTTCTTGGAGCTTACACTGTTAATCAATTTCATAAAATCTTTGAATTTAAATGTTCCAGTAGATGCTGGTAGTTCTTCAGCAAATCTTGCGGGTTGTCCGCCGCTGCCTCGTGCCATGTTCTTTTCCTCCTAATACCTAAAAACTTGTTCTAAAATTTTTAATCGTTAAAAATCTTCCCACTCATCATCATTGTTTCTTTGCGAATCATCTTTGTTGAATGGATGCTGTCTTTCATTTGGACCGCCTCTCCAAAACTCACGTCGAAAATCACGACCAAATCGATTTGGGAAATCTTGTGAAAAGTCTGGACGACCACCACGTTCACCAAATGGCGATTTTCGCATCATTCGTTTCATTTCGCGACGCATTTTTCGTAAATCTTCAGGTGGTAAGTTTTGCCAGTCTCCACCGTATTCTTCAAATAAAGCTTCCCGCATTTCTTGCATTGCTTGGAAACGATCTAATGGATCAATAAACTTTTCTGATTGACGATGAAATTCACCGCTCCATCCACTAGAGATTTTTTCTAATAAGTCGCTAAACGTTGTCTGCTCCTCTTCAGTTAAACCAGCAAAAAAGATTTCGCTTTGGTTTTCTTGTTTGAAGGATGCATTCTTTTCCGCTTTTGTTCTTCCTTGTTCCGTTAGATAAACGCGCTTGGTTCGTTTATCATTTTCATCTTCCTCACGGGTAACATCCCCACTTTTTTCCATTTTTTTCATTAGTTCTGCTAACGAGCTTGGTCGTAAATCTAAAACTTCAGCAAGGTAGCTTTGGACTAATCCATCCTCTAGTCGTAAAATTGCCAAAACTCGTTGTTGCCCAGTAAATTTTTGCTTTTTTTGACTCATAAAAGCATTGCTTGCTTCACTAATAAAACGTAGTTGCTTCATCAAACGTTCAGATAATTCACTCATCTTCAAAATTCCTTTCTTTTAGTTCGGTACCGAACTTTATTTCGTTAGTTATTATAGTTCGGCACCGAACTATTTGTCAACTACTTTTTATAAATTATTTTTTTGAGAGCTTTTGATGTCTTCAGTTGTACCAATTAACTACCCTAGAACAATAAAAAAGTAGGTATGACAAGACTTTTGTCATACCTACTTTTTCTGGATAGATGGTGTTCACCAAGCAACTTCTTGCTATCTTGTCGTAGTTAAACGCTTTGTACCACAACCTTTATCCACGGTGTTCCCAAGTCAGCTCCTTCGGCAATAATTCCTTCTTTCATAAAAACATGAGGAACTGTTTTTAGAAAGAAATTCTTATTGCTTGAAGCTAAACACCTTGTGCCACAACCTTATCCACGGTGTTCCCCAAACAACTCCTCGAAATAACTCATACCTGTCCAAAAATATGAAAAACTATTTTTGTCAGTTATTCATTATTTTTTCGGAGTTAAACGTTTTGCGCCACAACCTTTATTGATAAGTTTCATTTAGATAGTTTACTAATTCTGGTGCTCGTTGTGTTGCAGAGTCCCCTTCTTTTTTATCCTCTAGCATACTAATCATGAGATAGCCTTGGTTAGTTGGATTTGTAGCAAATAAGAAACTATTTTCTTGCCCTTTTTCATCTTGTTTTTCCTTGATTTCTGCTGTACCTGTTTTTGCTGCTAAAGGAATTCCTAAGCTAGCGAGTGAATGTGCTGTCCCATTAGGATCAGTCACAACAGCTTCCAAGTCTGGCAAGATTGTTTGAACAGCGGAGTCACTAACCACACTGTCTTTCGTTTTCGTTTTTGCATCTAAAACTAATTTAGGATAGATAAGATTTCCATTGTTAGCAAAAACGGAATACATCGTTGCTTGCTGGATAGGTGTAATCAATAATTCTCCTTGACCATAACCAGTATCTGCTAATAAAATTTCTGATTTGAAGCTATCTTCATTAGAAATCTGTGCAGGATTCATACTGATTGGTAGGTCTAAATCTTCACCAAAAATAAACTTATCTAAGCCCGCTCGGAAAGCTTTTTCTCCCATTTTCAATGTTTGTTGTGCCATATAAATATTATCAGAGTAAACCAACGCATTTCGTAAATTAACTTGTGCCACATCGCTTACCCGCGTCACTTCATACGACCCCCAAGAAGAATCTTTTTGCCATTTTAATCCATCAATGTTTAAGCTCTCTTCAGGATTTAGTGTGCCATTGTCCAAACCAATTGCGGCAGTAATCATTTTAAATGTCGAACCCGGCGCATAACCAGTAGCAAAACGGCTGATAAATGGTTGGTTTTTGTCATCGGCATACACTTGGTAGTCCTTTTCAGAGATACCATTGGTCATTTTATTCGGATCATAACTTGGTGAACTTGCTAAAACGAGTAGATCGCCTGTTTTTGGTGTGGTAGCTACAGTCGAGCCAGCTTCTCCACCTAATTCATCGTAGGCAGTCTTTTGAGCCTTTGCATCAATCGTTAATTTAATTGATTTGCCATTCTTCACTTCTTGTTCTTGAAGTACGTTTTTTTCATTCCCATTTTCATCTGTGATAACTAACTTCCCACCGTTGGTTCCCCGTAATTCTTTATCGTAAGCCATTTCCAAACCAGAGCGTCCAATTTTTCCTACACTACTTAATTTTGGATTCTTTTCGATATCTTCGGCAGTAATGTCACCTACATAACCAATTAACTGTGCGGCAGCTTCACTTAATGGATAATATCGTCCAGTTACTTCTTGAATAGTTGCACCCGCAGGTAATTCTGGTGTTTCCCCATCAATGATTTTGAGTGGAACGAAGTAATCTGGTTGAACCCAACTTTGTGAGATAGCTTGGTTGATTGCATCTTCTGTTAGTTGTGTCCTCTCAGCAAGAGTTTTGATATTTGCCTCTTTTTCTGCACCTTCGCCTAACTTACTTGGAACAACACCGAGTTGCTTCAACTGGCCATTGGTTGCTAATCCTTCCCCGTTTCGATCCAGGATTTCACCACGCGTTGCCTCTTGTGTGTTCAAGCTGACTTTGTCCCCATTTTCCATAGTAGGGAAAACCAAATTAGGTTGCCAATTGATTTTGGGGCCTGTTTTTTCGCGAGTCAGTGTCCCTTCAAAAGTCAGATTTTTTAGCTCACCCAAAGCAGTGCTCATTTTAGCTGTGTAAGAAAAAGTATAGGTATCTTTTTTCTTTTTTTCGACAGTTAAATCTGACACGGTATATCCTTTTATATCAACAGCATCATAGATATTCTGGTACTTCTCCAAAATGTCTTGAGTCGTCCATTTCGATTTTTTTGTAGCTGTTGTTAAAAAGGTCGTTGCTTTTTGATAATCGCCTTTATCAAGTGCCTTTACAAATTGTTTAATCGTTGTTTTCGCTTCATCGACAGTTTTGTTTTCTTGATCATGTTGATAATAGAAAAATCCCCCACCAGCTATTGCAATGAGTGCTACAGCGCCTAAAATATATGGGACAGAGCTTTTTGTTTTTTTCTGTTCGCTTCTTTTCATCTGTATCCTCCCAATTTTTGCTTCAACCATCGTTGGTCGTTAAAAACACTTCTATTATATCTAACTATCATCTAGGTTGCTATCTTAAATTTTTTTTAAATTTGTTATTTTTTTGTTTTATGTACTACGTCTTTTCTAATAAATAAAAACCAACAAGACAAGAATCACCATTGTCTTGTTGGTTCTTTTAAGTTAAAAAATTAAATATCATCGAAATCAAAATCATCTAAGTTGATTTCATCTAGTTCTTCTTCCCTAGTCTTAACCTCTTCACGAAGATACTGGACATCCATTACTTTGATAAATGGATAATAGATTGCCATCCCCAAAACAAATAAAAGTCCTTGTAACACAGCACCTTGCCATCCACTCACTAAAAAGCCGGAAATGATTGGTGGTGTTGTCCATGGTAACTGAATTCCATTTGTGTAAGGAACCAATCCGATATTCATTGAAAAATACGCAATAATGATATTGATTGTTGGAACTAAAGCAAAAGGAACCAACAAAATAGGATTCAAAACAATCGGTAACCCAAAAATAACTGGTTCGTTAATTCCAAAAATACCCGGAATTAACGATAATTGTGAAAGCTTTTTGATTCGTTGACTTTTACAGAATAGAACCATTACCACAATTAACGACAAGGTTGAACCTGCACCACCAAAAGTCGCGAACATATCTTGAAATTGACCGGTAATGATGTTCGGAATTTCATGTCCGTCTTTGAATGCTTGCAGATTTTCGACGGATAAAGCTCGAAGAACTGGATTGAACACAGCACCAACGACACTGCTTCCGTTGATTCCAAAAAACCAAAAGAAATGCAAGAAAAGATATGCGATAATCATAGCGCCTAACGTATTTCCTAAGCTTAATAACGGCGTTTGTAAGAAGGTGAAGATAACATCTTGCAGATTGCCATAAGAAGTCAAGGAAACAAGCCAATTTACTAAAAACATCATTGTTACTACTACAAAACTTGGAATAAGTGCTTCAAATGATTTGACTACAGTAGGTGGAACACCATCCGGCATCTTGATCGTCCAACCTTTACGTACCATTGCAACGAATAAACGAGTAGAGATCAACGCAACAATCATTCCAAGAAACAACCCACTAGACCCCATCCACTTCAAAGGCAAGCTAGTTACTTCATAAACAGTCGTGCTTCCTTCTGGTGTAAATAATGTCTGATACGGAGTTAAAATAAAGAAGGAAACCAGTGCGATAATCCCAGACTGCATTGCATCAACATGAAATTGTTTCCCTAAACTGTACGCAATTCCGACTACGGCCAAAATGGTCATGACATCGAAACTCGCACTAGCAGGTACAGACATCATTGCCTCCCAGTTGTCACCAAGCAAGGCAGACATCCATTCATTCCACTGAGGAAGAGGAAAATTAGCAATTAAAAGAAAAACTGAGCCGACGATCAATAGTGGTGTTGACAATAGGAATCCATCACGAATAGCAACTAAATATTTATTTTCACCGATGACTTTGGCTAAAGGAGTTAGTACTTTTTCCAGCCAATTCAAAAATTTTTGCATGGTCGACCTCCACGTTATTGTTTATTTTTCTTGATTAATTTAAGTGCTTCTTTTAACGCACCTTCACCGTCCATCATGCCATAGATTTCTGGAGAGATTGCAGCAACCGGAATATTTTGTGGTGAAAACTGCGTCCGAACTTTTTCGAGCAAGAAGCGCACTTGAGGCCCCAATAAAATGGCAATCGGTTTTTCCTGCTCAACAACTTCTTGTGCTCTAGCAACTGGAAAGGCAGTAATTTCTAATGGCATCTGGTGTGCTTGAACGACTTCCATCATTTTATTGACCATAATACTTGTAGACATACCTGCATCACAAAACAAATAAATTTTTTTCTTCATATAATTCACTCCTTAAATGTTTTTTTATTTTTAATCAATTGGTGCTTTGATTCTTTTCTCGTAGGCTTCTAACCATTCTTGCGTGATTGGTTCAATCAACGTCGTCTTATTTTTCCCTGGATTAGCAAGAAAAATTTGTGGTGCTTGTGTTTGTGTACCGACACTAAAGGTGAATTCAACATTGGTTGCCACGCCCCACTCTCCTGCCTTATTCATTGCAATGAGTGAGAATGCGCCAGCTTTCCCATAGCGCTCTTTAAGTTTTGTTTCAAAAGAATAAACTGCTTGATCACAAGCTTCTTGTGGACTAGCTCCGCTGCCCATTAGTCGAACAATCTCGTAAGATAAACAGCCCTTCATCAAATCTTCGCCTAGCCCAGTTGCAGCTGCTCCACCAATCGTACTATCGACATAAAAGCCTGAACCAGAAAGTGGTGAATCACCGACACGTCCAGGCTTTTTCATAAACAAACCTGAGCTGGAAGTTCCTGCTGCCATCGACCCATAGGTATCTAAGGTGATAGCACCAACCGTATCATGACCATCATAAGGATCCAACTGTTTTTCTTGGATTTCTTTTAATCGCTTTTCCCAAATTTTATGGGCACGAGGTGTTAACATATTTTTTCGTTCAAAATCATGCAGCATCGAATATTGTGTTGCACCAGTTCCAACTAAAAAACTGTTAAATTTTTCTTCACTTAAACTTCTAGCCACTGAAATAGGATTTTTAACATCCGTAATTCCAGCAACTGCGCCAATTTTAAAAGAGTCGCCATCCATAAAAGCGGCATCCATTTCTAAAATGCCTTGAGCATTTGGCAATCCACCATAACCCACTGATTTATAATACGGATAGTCCTCCACAGTTTTAATCAGTGCTTCTACAGCATCTCCAGCTCGTTCATTTTTTTCTAAAAGTCGTAGTGCTTCAACGACACCATCATGTGCCATTCGCCAAGTAGCAATTGCACCTTGCATTCTATTCACCCTTTCTATTCCATTTTAATTAATGCGCTTTCACAAAAATATTATAATTAGTATATACTGTTTTGTATATACTGAAAGAATTAAAAAGTTGTCTTTCTCATAAAAAAACAATCAAGCTCTCATTTCTGTAAAAAGGTTGTGCACAAAACGCTTAGCTCCGACAAGATAGTGAGCAAACACTCAAAATAGCTTTTCATATTTTGAGCTGGATGCAAACTATATGGAGGAGTTGCTTCTTGAACGCCGTGGATAAAGGTTGTGGCACAAAGTGGTTAGCTTCAAGTAATAAGGAACCTTTTCTTAAAAATAGCTTCCCATATTTTTAAGAAAAGAGGACTTATTACCGAAGAAGCTACTTTGGGAACACCATGGATAGAGGTTGCGATGTAAAACGTTCAGCTCCAAACAAGATGGCAAGCTGTCGCTCAAAGCCGTAGCTTATATTTGGAGATGGCTGAAAGCTATGTGGAAAAGTTACTTCTTGAGTACCGTTTATTCGAAAAAGTCGGAAAAAATGAAAAATCTAGTCCCTCTTAGCATGTTTTCAATTTTAAAACCGCCTAAAATCAACGCTTTTAAAAACGGATTTTAGGCGGTCTATCTATTTGGGAAAATTTTTATCCTAGATCTTTTTTGGGTTCTTATTCAGTCAAAGCAATGATTGCTCTCATATAAATTTCCAAATTCAGCAGTAAGTCACGTTCATCCATGTACTCATCTTGATTATGTGCGATCCCTTTTTGCCCTGGAAATGAAGGACCAAATGCGACAATGTTTGGCATAAACCGAGCATAAGTTGCACCGGTAGTCGTTACGGGTGAACCATCTTCTTTCGTTACCTCTTCATAAACTGCACTCAACTTTTGGACAAGTGGATTTTCTTTAGGAAACGAACTACTTTTGATTCGACGAACAATTTCCATCTCGCTATTTTTTGGTAACTGTCTAAGAAGCGTTTCGGTTACTTCTTCTTCAGTTACGGAAACAGGATAACGGATGGCAATAGATAAGGACAAACCGGTTTCTGTTTTCAACAATTCATAGGGGGTCAAAATCAGTTTTCCACTGTCTTCGTCTTCAAAATTCAAAGCTAATCCTTCCCCGTTGTGTTGATTCGCGAGCGAATCTACTATCCAAGAAAAATAGTCCTGTAATTCTCCCGTTAATAATTGGTTGGTCTTGATTTTTTCAGCTAATAAGGTAATGGCATTTTCGCCTAACTCAGGTGCATTAGAGGGGGCTCGTTTCCCAGTTACCATGATTTCTTCCTGATTGACTGTGACAGCTAATTGGTCAGGAACATGATCTTTTGCTTGATCGCCATTAATATTACTGAGTTGATTTAATTCTTGCGTATCAAAAGCAGTCAAAATTTGATAGTTGACAATTCCACGCTCTCCGTACACGACGGGATATTTGCAATCAGGCGTAAAACCGAATATCGGTGGCTTTTCTTGGCTCAAATACATCGGAATGTCAGAACTACCACTTTCTTCATCTGTTCCAAAAAGGATTCGAATCGTTTTTTTAGGGACGAATCCAGCTTCTTTTAATAACTTCATACCATACAGACACGCCATAATAGGACCTTTGTTATCTAAGATTCCACGTGCATAAAAACGTCCAGCCTTTTTTGTTAACTGATAGGGTGGAAATGACCAGCCTGTACCTTCGGGGACAACATCCAAATGTCCAACAATTCCAATATACTCAGAATCTTTTCCCCATTGTGCGTACCCAACTGCATCTTGCACACTAGAAGTTTCAAATCCATAGCTTTTAGACAAAGAAAGGGCTTTTTCAAGTACCTCTTTTGGCCCTCGACCAAATGGCGCTGCTTTTTCGGGTGTCCCTTTCACACTTTTGATCTTTATTACTTCATTCAAATCTTGATAAAACTGTTCTTTGTTCTCTTCGATTAACTGGTGAATGTTCATAGTGACCTCCTATTGGCTGTAACGAGTTAGTGTATTTTTAAATGTATAACGGTCAGCTCGATAATATGAAATGTCATAAAAAATAGGTTCTGCATCAATGGCATACGTGACAGACTGCACTCTTAATAAAGGATTGCCTAAGGAAACATCTAATAAATCTGCCATCTCCTCCTCAACTAAAATCGCTTCGACTTCTTGATGAGAATAGGCGATTTCAACTTGTTTTTCCAATAGTTCAAACAACGAACCATTAAAATCCTCAATCGTAAAACCTGCAATAAAGTTTTCTGCTAAGTAGATTTTCTCAACGGTCATTGGCTCACCATCAAGTAAACGTCTTCGAATTAATTCGTAAATGGCTGTGTCCGGATTCAGCTGTAGTGCGCTACGAATTTTTTCATTGTCTGTGAGTAATCTTCGAAAAGAAATAACTTCTGTTTTACTCGTCTTACCATATGCTTTAGCTGCTTCAGTAAACCCTTGGAGACCTGCGCGCCCACTTTGAATCTTCTGTTGAGACATCACATAACTGCCTTTTCCTGGTCGTTTTACTAACACGTTTTTTTGAATTAACAGATCAATTGCTTTTCGAATTGTTAAACGACTGCATTGAAACTCTTTTGCTAAATCATATTCTGAAGGTAATTTTTGCGAACTGACATAGGTTCCTTCTTCAATTCGCTGTTCAATTTTTGAAGCGACTTGCGTAAATTTATTTCTAGTTTCTTTTTCCACCATAAAAATAGTCTGAGCTCCTTTAAATTTGGCTGATTTTTTACAAAAAAAGATATAGTATATACTTCACGGTATATACTATATCTTATGGACAAGAATTTCAATTATTTTGAGAGCGTTTTTTTCGAAGAGCTATTTTAGTCATCAACTTCGGTTTCTAAAATCTCACCTGTCTGAGCATTCATTTTAACAGTTGTTTCTTGTTGGTTGTTTTCAACAGTAACTTCCCAGAAAGTAATACCAAGATCCTTATCTAAATCCCAATCCGTTGCTGTTCCGCCGCCAACTTGCTGGACAGCAATCTCAGCAGCCTTTTCTATACTCAATAAATTTTGGATGTCAATTTTATCTTCTCTTCGTTTTACACCATTTTGCTCATCTCTATCAAGTTGTTCTTCTCGCTCTTTCTCCACCTTTTTCGTGACACCATCTACCCTGATTTCAAATTCAGTTGTGTCATTGACTCCTTCAATCTTGTAATAATAAGCACCAAATGAGGTATCTAATTCAAGAGAAGTGATATCACTATCAGGATAAGTAGCTTGATAGGTTTTGATTGCTTCTTCAACTGAGACGCGTAAGTCACCTTCAACTGATTTTCCTGCCACGGAAGAAGCAGTAGTTGAACTGTGATTGTCTTTCATTGCTTGTGTTTGGCTCGTCTGTGTGTTCGATTGATTTTGGCTTTGATCCTGCTTCTCATTGCTTTGACACCCTGCCAATAGTCCAAGTGTGCCGATAGCAATGCTCAAATAAGCAATTTTTTTCATTTTTTTAACTCCTTTTCGTCTATGTTCAATTAAAAATAGGAAGTTGACAACTGAGTGGGGTCATTCACCCACCAACTTCTTCAAGCTGTCTAAATTTATTATAACGGAAAATCGGGCAAAGGTCAGAAATTTTCAAATAAACGCTTGACTTAGAGTGCACTCAAGCCTGTATGATTTATTTAGAGACTAAAAGTAAACGCTACAAATAGCAAAATCTTACGTAAAGAAGGAATGAAAATGACAAAAAAATTATACCTTATGCGACACGGAGAAACGTTATTCAACCAACTAAAAAGAATTCAAGGTTGGAGCGATTCACCACTAACAGAAAAAGGTATTGCGCAAGCAAAAATAGCTGGTAATTATTTTTCTGCCAATCAAATCACCCTAGATCACGCTTATGCTTCTACTTCAGAAAGAGCCTGTGATACGTTGGAACAAGTCACTACGCTTCCTTATCAGCGAGTAAAAGGGTTAAAAGAATGGAATTTTGGTGTCTTTGAAGGTGAAAGCGAGTCGCTCAACCCTCCTCATGCACCGGGAGAAACTTCATATGGTGATTTTTTTGTACCTTTTGGTGGAGAAAGTAGTCAAGAGTTACAGGAGAGAATGGTCAATACATTGACAGAAATTATGGAAAGACCTGACCATCAAGAAGTGTTAGCCGTTAGCCACGGCGGCTCTTTGTATCTGTTTCTTCAAAAATGGCTGTCTTTCCCTGAAGTAAAAAAAGTCCAATTTTCAAATTGTTGTATTCTTGTCTTTTCTTATTCAGATAAGGAATTTCAATTTTTAGAGGCAATCAACCATGATTTTAGTGAGTTATAAAATTAAAAAAGCTAGACTGTGACTAGACTGTGAAAGAAGCATTTAACTTCAAGAAATAGAAATTACCAGGAATTGCTTTCTAAGTTTTGAACAACTTTCGCTTATTGGTGAAGAGACCATTTTAGGAACACAGTAAAAAAGAGGCTAGGATGAAATATCCCAGCCTCTTTGCTTTCTTATTTTTGATTCAATTGATTAAATAATCCACCAATCGTTTGATCCTTTAGCTCGATTGCTTGACCATCCAGAGTTGCTTCCACAACATGATAGTAATCTTGTAAAGGTGGGACCTCTAAATATTGATCATGCAGGAAAGCTGCTGGTTCAGCATATTCTTTCGTCATTTCATTGGCATCTGCCGCAGTTTTGTAAGTAATTTTTAACATCATAAACCCCTCTAATCTGTATAATTGATTCTTCTCTTTTCTCACTCGACATTAATCAGGGCGAACCAAGGTAAAGATATCTCCTATTTTAGCATAATTATTGCCAGCTAAACGGCTGACAGGCTTTAATTTCTCAATTAAGATGCGCCCGTCATCATAGATGGATTCATCCACTTGATAGTGCTTGATTTTTAATAAAAGCAAGTCCGCAGTAATTTGCTCATTTTCTTTGATTTCAATGTGTTGGTAGAGTTCTGTTTCAAAACGAATTTTCGATTCTCTGAGAACAGGTACTTTAACTATCTGAGCGTCCTCCGTCGAAAAAGTCGTTCGTGTTAATTCGCTCTCTTCTCTTGGCAATGTTGCCGCAGTTTGGTTTCCATCAGCAACGTTATCTTCATCTAAAATATGGATAACAGCTTCTTTTGTGGTTAAAAGATTGGCAGCTGTATCTTTCAATTCGTGCATTTTACGTTGAATTGCTAGCGAAATGATTGGCGGGTTCGAGCTAACAATCGAAAAATAGCTGAACGGCGCAATATTCACAATTCCATTTTCAGAACGAGTAGTTACTAACGCTACTGGTCTGGGAACGATTGAGCCAATCAATAATTTATAATTTTCTCTTTCAGTTAAATCTGAAGGTGATTTTTGGATCATTTTTTTCTCCTTCTATAACGTATTCAATTTGGGAAGTCTTTTTAAAATTGCTGACTTTTGTGGTAAAAATTTATCTGGTAACATAAATTTCTCACCAAGTGTTTCTAAAGGTTCGTCAACAGTAAATCCAGGCGTCCCCGTTGCTAATTCCAACCAAACATTCCCATGTTCTTGCAAATAGATGGATTGGAAATATTTACGATTTTTGATTTTTGTCACAACGTATTTGTCTTCTTGTAATCTCGCTTTCCAATCTGGTAACGAATCATCTTCAACCAAGAATGCGACATGGTGAACTGTTCCTGGCCCGAATCTACCAGGAGTTAAAGTTTCTTTAGGAACAATCAATTGTTGCTCCTCTTCCTCACCGAAAACAAGATGGTAGCCGAAAGCTGAGTTACGTACCAAAGTCATACCCAATCCTTCCGTTAATAGCTGAACCGTTGCTTGGGGATCTGCAGAAAGCAATACGCCGCCATATAAACTAAGAATCGCCGGGGTCTCCGAGGTTTTCTGATTTTCAACTAAAGCAATCGTCAATCCATCTGGATCAGCGAATTCAATTGTTGGTTTTCCAAATAAATCCGTTTGTTGCGTAGTAATTGAAAATTCTTCTAAACGACTAAGCCAATAACGCGTACTTCCTAACGGTATTTGAAAAGCCATCGTTCCAACTTGCCCACTTCCAACTCTGCCTTTCGTTTCATATTTCCAAGAAAAGAAAGTGATGATGGTACCGACCTCTGCATCATGATTCCCAAAATAAAGATGATAACTATCTGGATCATCAAAATTAACAGTTTGTTTCACTAATCGTAACCCTAAAATGTCACGATAAAAATGAAGTGTTTGATCTAAATCAGCAACGGTTGCAGAAAAATGATGAATTTTATTTAATGGACGCATACTATTCTCCTTTGTTAACGTTTTGTATCAAAAGGTTTAATCGCGCTTTCGATTGATGCACGTTGATTTTCTAAAAATGGTGGTAATGATAAGATTTCGCCTAACGTTTCGTAAGGTTCGTCCTCCATAAATCCTGGTTCGTCCGTTGCAAATTCAACTAAAATATGTCCCAATCGAACATAAAGTGATTCAAAATAGTAGCGGTTGACATAACCTGAATTTGGTAATCCAAGATCGTCAAAAATCTTTTGCCAAACTTCTAAAGAACTACGATCAGCTAAACGGAATGCAACATGATGAACTTCACCAAAGCCCTGTTGCCCCTGAGGACTAGTTGTATCTTCTACTAAAATAACTTGTGCCCCATTTCCACCTTCACCGATTTCCAACAAATGACGGTTACCGTCAACAGCGATTTCTTTAAAGGTTAAAACATTTTCGAAAAGTGCACGAAAATCATCAAAGTAAGAAATTGTGATTTCCACAGGACCTAAACCGTAAATAGCAAACTCAGTTGGAACTGGTCCATTTTTCCAAGGTGTACCTGGACGAACACCTACGTTCGTTTCATCGGAAATCAATTGGTAAGCTTGCTCATCTTCATCCCAAAAACGTAAAATCTTCTTACCGAAAAGTTCAGAAATTTCTTCATGTTTCACAGCAAATTCATCAAAACGGCGCAGATAATATTCTAGTGCTGCATCAGTGGGAACACGAAAACCAATTCTTGAAATTGAATTGGTGCCCTTTTCACCTTTTGGATTATTAGGGAAGTCGAAAAATGTCATGGTTGTTCCGGGTGTACCATAATCATCAGCATAATACGTGTGGTATGTTTGGATATCATCTTGGTTTACTGTTTTTTTCACCAGACGCATACCCAAAATATCTGTAAAGAACTGATAATTTTTCTTAATGTCACTTGTCATGGCAGTTACGTGGTGAATTCCTAAGGGTTTATCTTGTATATTCATTTCAATTTCCTCGTTTCTTCATAGTTATATTTATTATCAGTTATCTTTTACTTTTTTTAATAGTTTTTCTAGTTGCAATAGTTCATCTAATTCAAAATCAGCGAAACATCGACCAATTGTTGCTGCGTGTTGCGGAAAAATTTCAGCCATTAGTTGACAACCCGGATCGGTAATCGCAACATACGTTTCACGACGATCTGCCTGATTCGTTTTGCGCTCGGCTAAACCTTTTGCTACCAGCTTATCAATCACGTAGGTGGTACTGCTACTAGCAATCAAAATTCTCTCTTGGATGGTTTGAGGTGTTTGCTTGCCTTTATGGTAAAGAAACTCAAGTACAGAAAATTCGGTGATATTCAAACCATAATTTTTAACGTCTTTTTTCACCACAGCTTCCAGTTTTCCACTTACGCGCAATAAACCAATGAACGCATTTAAAGCCTGAGTTGTTTGTTCCATTTTCCCACCTCCATCTACTTAAAAATAAATATCTCTAATTCGAGATAATAATAGCGGGAATGAATTTAAATTGCAATTTATTTGTCTTAAAGTTAAACACAACTAGAATTTTAGAAAAGAAAAAAGCTACCTCCCATTGTGAAAGGTAACTTTTTAACTTACTACTCTTTAACTTTGATGAATAAAAGAATTGTTGCACTTGTCATTCCTAACAGGATGCACATTCGATAAAAATCACTAGGAATCGCTACGCCAATGAATAAAATTACTATACTGACAACGATTGCTTTCATTCGTGTTTTCTCAACTCCTGCTTTTAAACGCTTAGGATCGATTGCTGGTCCTTTGAATCCGATAATCACTGTCAAAAGTGCTGCAGCGCCTAAAAAAGCAAGTCTACCAATGGTAATATCAAAAAAGATGGCACCAAATGGCACAATCACTAATAAAAAAATACTTTGGATTGTACATAACCAACTCTTGCTAGCGTGATAGCCATAAGAATTTCGGCGAATGACGAAAAACGTCACGTGGGTAACAATCACAGCTGAAACAATTTGCAAGAATGCTGCAACAGCATAAATAAAGACAAGTTTAATTAATTCAACAAGTAATGTCGAAAGACCATACTCGATTTTTGCAGTTTCAAGTTCAGAAAGGTTTAAATTTGAGCCAAGCTTTTGACTTAAGTTCTTTGCTATTTTCTCCTCTAGTGAAACATATTCATTTGTCATATTTTCATCTCCCCTAAACTTGATTATATAAGGAGTTGAAAGTGAGAGAAAGCAAACTCATAAGTGTTAGTTATTTCAGCAAAAGTGTTAAGTTTATTTTTGATTAAAACGATCAACTAGTTTTTTCAAGTGACGAGTAGACACTAGGCACTCCTCGTCATTGACCATTGTGATTACGCGTTCCTTTTTGTCAATCCGACTGATATTGTTGACATTCACTACATAAGATTGGTGACAGCGATAAAACGATTGACTGAATTTCTCCACATCTTTGATTTTTCCAGTATATTCGACCATTCTGTTATCCAAATGAATAATCAGCTTATGCGGTGTTTGGCTCGATTCGAAAAATAAAATCTCGTCTACGAATAATTTAATGTCCAGCACACCACTTTTGATTCGAATCTGTTCACGACTAGGAAGCTCTGTGTTCATATAACGTTGCATCGCAGTGTCAATGCAGCTAATCACTTTTTTCTGTAATTCTTCAAAGTCGTCTTTTACTAAGTAATCCATAGCTTCTACTTTGTAAACAAAAGTTAAATAAGCCATATCACTATAAGAAGTTATAAAGACAATTTTAGCAGTCGGATCATACTCGCGGATTTTTGCACCTAACATGATTCCATTCATTTCGGCATTGAGGTCAATGTCTAAAAAATAGAGTCCTTCTGTTCGTTCCTTACGAATAAAGTTCAAAACATCATTAGGATCAGGAGTCTCCATGGCAAATTCTATATCATAATCCATCATCATTAGATAGTTTTTTACAATTTTGGTAATTCGATTTCTATGAACTGTTTCATCATCACAAACAAAGATTTTCAACACAGCTATCGCCCCACTTCATCTCTCATTTTTACCGCTTTATTATTAAGCGAAACGCCCAAACTTTTAGCGCTTGGGTAAATTATTGTATCATAGTTTTGTTTTATTTTGTGAAATACTTCTCAAGTAATTCAATAGGTCTATCTTCATAGTAAACGCTATTCTGAAAAAGGCAACCCATCACAAAAAAGGCTTACCGAATACCAATCAAAAGCTCATAAAAAAAGACATAACACTGTCGTCTGACAATGCTATGTCGATAAAACAACTACGATTAAAAGCATTCACCTTATTGGCAAAAGCTCTTAAAGGTAATTATTTTTCCATTTCATTTTTTAACGCTTCTGGCATTTTTGGTTCGTAAGTAGCTAATAAACAAATACTAGTTGTAGAAACTAGTTCATAGGCAACCAACGCAACAGCTGATACCATGCTTAACATTTGAATCTTAACATTTGAAAATTTTTTCAT
This sequence comes from Enterococcus sp. C50, assembly GCF_040887505.1. NCBI lineage: Bacteria > Bacillati > Bacillota > Bacilli > Lactobacillales > Enterococcaceae > Enterococcus > Enterococcus sp. C50. The sequence goes on from NZ_JBFOFW010000001.1 coordinate 284,927, forward strand.
GTCTTCTCCACCCCTAATTCAATAGTAAAATAATAGCGTGTTTTGCTACTACTCTATAAAAATTATAATAAGAAAAGTGATATAGACCTTAAACAATCAAAAGTGCGCCTTTTTTAAGAAAAAGTGCGCACTTTTGATTCGCTTAATTCAATTTGTCAAAAATCGTAATGATTTGAATAAATTGATTGTTGTCAATTTTTGTTTCTAAATACACATTTGGTTGGGCTTGGACCAATTCGTCTAAGTTTGTTAAACCAATTCCACGATTCTGAGATTTAGTTGAAAAATTCGCTTGTTTTAAAACATGTAGTTTAGGAATTTTCTCCCGACAGCGATTACTAATGATAAACAAACACGCCTGATTATGAATGGTTACGGTTAATTCGATTTCGGGATTGTCAACATTTTGTGATTCTTCAATCGCATTATCTAAAATAATCCCCAGCATTCGAACTAGAATCAGCGATGGAACTGAAATTTTGTCAATTGTTTTTGGCACATGGATATTAACGCGAATTCCTTGTTCATATGCACTATACAGTTTACTGATGATAATACTTTTGATTTCTCTAATTTCTAAATGACTAACGGATGCCATTTTCAAGATTTCTTGATCAAAGATTGTCCCAGTTCCTTTGATACTGGAGTAAAAATAGTTTTTCAGACCAGTTACATCATCATTTTCGATGTAATCTTCTAAAGAAATCAGAATGTTTTTATAATCATGTTTAAATTTTCTGAGTTCTGAATAGTTTTTCTCGATTTGTTCACTGTAATCAATCAAATAATTCATTCGGTTTCTTTGCTCTTTTGCTTCGTATTCCGCCTGTTTGACGAAGATGATTGAAAAACAAATCAAGGCAGATAACATTCCGTATAGAACAATAAAAAATGCATTTGCGTGTCCAAAATATTCATTTAGTGAGGGATAGCGATCAATTACGATTAGAGCAAAGTACATCATAAATGTCAATGTGACGATGGTTGTACTAACTTTCAAGATTAAGTCATTACCGAAATATTTTTTGATAATAATTTTTTTGAATATCCAAGCGAACAAAAAGTAGATAAGTGTGTTAATTGCTAAACGAAGAACTTGATTTACTTGATTATCATAATCAAGTCCCGCCATGTACAAACCAGTAGCGAATAAATTATCAGCAAAGATATACAATAAAATCGACAAGGATGACGAAAAGAAAGACCAGTAATAACCACGTCGAAAGTACAATAGAATACCACACATGTAGAGCCATAACATTCCGGTTGAAACCACATCTAATTTCATATACGTTAGCACATAGACTATCATGATTCCAACACAAAACAATAGATATTTTTTATTTGTTAATTCATCGTTGAAATAGCCTAGGACAAATAACATGCTTGCTAACTGTCCAACGATCATAGCCAAAATGATGAAACTAGGTATTCCCAAAATATTCTCCCCCTATTTCCCTAACTACAACCGTTTTGTTTACATTTCTTTTGATTATAGCTAACTATTTTGAGCCATATCTATTATATCAAAAAAACGCAAGTTATTATAAAAAAAGCACAATTAATTATGGATCGCTCAGAAATGTAAATATTACCATAAATAATACGCTGTAATGTCTTGCTTTTTTTAGTAGATATAGAAAAATATTCGACCCAAATAAAGACACAAAAAAACCGCCTCAGACGAGACGGTTAACAGTCAATGTAATAATTAAGCTTTTACAATGTTAGTTGCTTGAGGTCCACGTTGACCTTCTTCGATATCAAAAGTCACAGATTGACCTTCTTCTAAAGTTTTGAAACCTTCACCTTGGATAGCTGAGAAATGTGCAAATAAGTCATTTCCATCTTCACCAGTGATAAATCCAAAACCTTTGTCTGCGTTAAACCATTTTACTGTACCGTTATTCATATTATAGTTCCTCCTAATTACGTATCAAGTACGCTTTTTGTTGCAATTAATTGTTGATAAGCAAAAGGAGTTTTGTATAATGTGCCATACAGCTCAAATTACGTTTCAAAATAAATTACTTGTTTACTATACCATGGGCACTGGCTGAAAGCAACCTTTTTGCTAATAAGTTTATTTTTCTTTGGAATTAATCTTTGATTCTAAATGTTTTAGGTGCTTTTTTATAAATAATCACGAAACCAATCCCGACATAGAGTAAGCAAGCCACCGACACGATGATTGCATAAAAGAATCCTGATACTTTTAATTGTAGATTCCCATACGCTATCCAATAAAAAAGTATGGCAATGATTTTATACAGCGGACTGACCACTTCCATCTCACTAGTGAATGGTTGAATCAAGTAATAGATAAATAATTCATGAAATGAAAATAAGGCAGATAATGCCAGTAATAATAAGGCTAAAACACCAAAAAATGTCCAAGATAAAAAGAACCCATTAAGCACCGATAAAAGAAGATAGACACTAAAAATTCCGATTGATAATAAACCATTGTAGAAAAAAGTCTGCTTGAAACGGTAATTGAATCCATGAATGATTGTTCCTGCTTCACGATAAAATGGATAATAGAGCATCGCTACATCACAGTTAACAAAGACCATTTGAACGACTTTCTTTCGAAAACTCATGACATACATGATAAAAAATAGCAGACTTAAGGTTCTTGTCATCTCTTTTTCAGTCAAAGCTTCTCTAACATCAAAGAAACTAAGAATAACAACAACAATTAATGCAGCGATTATCGTATACACACGTAATCGAAAAGCACGGTTCAGTATTTTACGATACCGACTAAATAATAAAGCATTCAGATATTGGTTACCATCTAAATGAGCGAATCGTTCCTCCTGGTTCATCACTAATTTTTTCTGCATGGCTAATCCATCACTAAGATAACTTTTACCAGAAGCAAGTTCTTGACTGGCAACATTCGACAAAGTAGTCATCTCACTCCAATAAAAGACATAGTCCAGTTCCCTTTTAAAGTGGAGTAAAGCATACCAACTGAAGATGAGAAAAACGATGGATAGCGTGATTCCAACCCAAGAAAGGAAAAATGCTAGCACAGCTACTGCTAATTTTTCCCAGACAAGAATCACCGTGCTACTAATAACAACAATAGTCACTACACTACCAAAAATCACCCGTTGGCGCTTTGATAAGTGCCAAGTGAAAATAATTCTACCTAAATAAAGATAAAAACAGCGAGAACCAACATACGTTAAAAAAATAAAACAAGTTACTTTAATCGGTTCACCAGTAGCAAAACCATAAATGATGGCAGCAGGAAGATATCTTAGGCCATGGATAAAGCTGTCAGTTAGTTTATATCCACGGATGATCCTCTGCTTAGGACGTTGAAAATGTTCAATAAAGTCAACAATTCTCTTCTCTCCAGAGATAACGAACCCATCATAAAAATTAAACAAAACAGCCACTACCATGAACCACAAAAATAAACCAAGGTTGCCAGTGTGGTGAGTAAATGCTTTACCGGAAAATAAATCTGCTCCGCTCAATAGTATCGCGAGTCCATAGTAAAGAGCCAACCATAAACCTTTGGCGAGAATACTGCGGATATTTTCAATTATCAAACCAATGACGGTTAAAATTTGTTTCAATTCATAACTTTGATAGAAACGAGTAGGTATGAATTTTCCAATAACAGGTATTTTTCGTGAATAAAAAACAAGGCCATTGACCTTTTTAGTGACTGAAACTTGTTCTAATTGCCAATAGTCGCGCAAATAATCAAACATCCGGTTCATAGACTACGCCTCTTCCTTTGTAAAAGTAGGCCGTTCTTCTCTATCAGACAACAGATCAATGATTTCCTCTTCGAAATCTTGGTCATGAATCTTATCTGATGCAATACCAATCAATTTTTTGTGGTGTAGTAACACGATTTCGTCACAAAGATCTTGTGCTAATTGTAAAATATGAGTCGAAAAAATAATAACCGAGTTCGTTTTCATCTTTAAAATCAACTCTTTCATCTCGTGGGCGGCAACAACATCAAAAGACGTTAATGGTTCATCTAATAATAAAACAGGTGGTTGGACCATAAGTGAAACCAAAAGCTGTACTTTGTTTTGCATTCCGTGAGAAAAATCTTTTAACAAACGGTGTTGGTCTTGACGTTCGATCCCTACTGAATCTAGATAATTTTCTGGTCGTTTGATTTCTTCAATCCGATCTTGATTGATATCAATAAAAAACTTCACAAACTCATATGCTGTCATAAATGCTGGTAAATGTGGCATCGTATAAACAAAACCGATTTCAGTATTGTCATAGTCTGTGTTGAGAATGCCATTTTTTTCAAGGCCAATCGTTCCATTATCAAGTAATAGATTTTTTGAAATACAATTGAACAAGGTTGTTTTCCCAGAACCATTTCGTCCAAGCAAACCGTAGATTTTTCCCTTTTCAAAGGTAAAGCTAGCATCATCAAAAATCACTTTTTCATCAAAATTTTTCGTTATGTTTTCCAATACTAATTTCATTGTTCACCTCTTAATTTTTTTGTTCTTGTCTTCCTCGTTTCCTTGCTAATTTTACTTTACTGCATATTGTTAAGCTTTCCAATAGTGAATCACGTTTAATCACAGGTTTTACTTGTATTTTTCATTTATTAGGACTATTATTTCTACTATTAAATCAAGGAGATGGTCTGATGTCTTTAACAAAACAGCAACAAATAAATACACTAAATGAATTTCAAGAAAACTTTGCTTTACTAGGTTCATCGACTCAAGAAATTGCTGATGAATTAAGAACTTCTCCGGAGAAAATAGAAGCCATTTTGCTACTACAACCAGCTACAATCGAAGAACCTTGGATTCTAAAAAATTATTTAATCGAAAAATTAATTGAGCAAGGAAAAACACCTATTCCTTTCTCTGCTTTAATTGGCGATTATCATGATTATTGGTTCCTTGACACAAGAAAGATTGAAAAAAGAATACTCACGGATTAATCTTAAGAAACTCTTTACTAGCTGTTTTTTCTTTTTTATGTTATATTACTTGTGGAATTTCGTTATCAACGTAGTAGTTGCCTTTCGTTAAGATTTAAGAAAGGAGAATGAATTATGACATTCTATAACAAAAACTTACAATATCGTGTTACTTTAAATACTGATTTGAATCTATTTATCGTTTTTGATAAAGACAATGCAAACCACGTAGCTACAGGTGTCACGATTGAACAAGCTGTACAAGAATTGAAAAAATCCCTATAGGAGAGATATCTCATATGAATGATTGCAGTTCTAGTCATTAAAAGCACCTACTGGATGAATACAGTAGGTGCTTTTTTGGTTCTGCTATTTCTTCAGTTTTCTTTAATTTGTAATTAGATTTCTTGCTATTAAGGATATTCCCTGCTATTATTATTCTTAATACGAAAAATATTTTTATCGCGAATTGTTAATTTGTTTGATGAAATTTAATCAACACTGGCGTAACCTTGGAGTTACAAGGATGTATTAGAGGTTAGGGAATACATCGTTTAAATGAGAAAAATTAATTGTTAGTAATAGTCACCACCAACTTTAGAATAATAAATATTGATTAGTTAGATAGCCTTCTCTTAACAGAGAGGGCTATCGTTCATTTTACAAGAAAAACAGCAAGAAGATACGAACTGCCTCGTACGCTCCTTGCTGTTTTTTCGTTATCAATTTGCTTGAAGTAAATCATATTGTGATTGATACAAATGATGATAAAGACCTTGTTTCTCCATCAATTCTTCGTGTGTCCCTGCTTCTGCAATTTTCCCACCTGCGACATAAAAAATTTGAGAACTATTTTTAATTGTCGATAATCGGTGAGCAATAATAAAGGAAGTGCGCCCTTTCAATAACTGCTGCAAACCTTCTTGTAGTAATTCTTCTGTTTTAGTATCAATACTTGAAGTGGCTTCGTCCAAAATCAAAATTTTTGGATCTGCCAATAGCGCTCTGGCAAAAGAAATTAGTTGGCGTTGTCCCGCAGAAAGTGTGCTACCTCTTTCTTCGACAACGGTATCGTAGCCATCTTTTAGCTCTTTGATAAAATCATGAGCTCGAACGATTTTAGCAGCTGCAATTATCTCTTCTTTTGTTGCATCTAACTTTCCGTAACGAATATTATCAATAATTGTCCCAGAAAAAACAAACGTATCTTGTAGCATGACGCCCATTTGTGTTCGTAATGAAGCGAGTGTGACTGACCGAACATCATGACCATCCACTTGGACACTTCCCTCATTAACGTCATAAAAGCGACTCAAAAGATTAATAATAGTTGTTTTCCCTGCGCCTGTCGGGCCAACTAACGCAATACTCTCACCTGCGTTAATATGGAAGTTAACATCATTTAAGATATTCTTGCCTTCTTCATAACGGAATGTGACGTGATCGAATGTAACATTTCCTTTAATCGGTGGTAAAATCTGTGCATTTGGTTCATCTTGGATATCAGGTACTTCATCCATTGTCTCAAAAATCCGTTCCAAGTAAGCTGTTGCAGTAATCAGTGAGTTATAAAAATTTCCAATATTGATTACCGGATTCCAAAAATTGTTGATATAACCGATAAACGCAATCAATGTCCCTGTTGTAACATTAACCCCGATTTGACGAATACCTACAAAATAAATCAAGCAAGTTGTCATTACTGCAATATTTTGAACTCCCGGCCACAGCATGAACTGAACCTTGACAGCTTTCATCCAGGAGGAACGATACTCATCACTGACTTCATTGAAAATCTCGTAGTTTTCCTGTTCACGAGCAAAAGATTGTGTGATTTTTATACCGGATATACTTTCATGAATATACGCATTTAAATTTGATTGCTTATTACTCAACACTTGATATGCTTTACGTTGTTTCGTTTTGATGACCATAACAATCACAAATAAAACTGGCAGTAAAATTAAACTATACAAGGTTAATTTGACATCAATAAAAAGCATAAATATTAGAGTAATTAGCACATTGAAAATGTCTGAAATCAAGTTAATCAGACCATTACTTAGCAGGTCGCTTAACGTATTGATATAGTTAACGACACGAATCAAAATTTTCCCATGAGGTCGATTGTCAAAATAGGAAAATGGTAAGTGTTGTAGATGTTCAAAGATTGCATAACGCATATCTTTTAAAATATCTTGACCAATCTCGGTAATTGCATAAATTCGATAACGCATGCACCAGCCAATGACCACTAGCGAAATTAAAAAGATCACACTTATTTGGACCAATAATGTGGTATTTCCTTTTGGAATCACATCATCAATGGCAATTTTGGTAAAGTAAGGTCCCAACATCCCGGCAGTATTGGCAAGAATGATGACGAACAAAGCCTTGAAAATCGCTTTTTTATAGGGTTTAACATAAATGGCTAAGCGACGGTAATGTGACCAATTGAATTCTTGCTCCAGTGTTTCATCCACATCAAATTTATTACGTGCCATTAGTTCCCCTCCTTCTCTTGGATACCTAATTGTTTTTGGTAAACTTCATAGTATCGCCCTCTTTGTTCCAGTAATTCTTTGTGTGTTCCTTGCTCAATTACTTGTCCTTTTTCCATCATTAGAATCAAGTCAGCTTCACGAACAGAAGAAATACGATGAGCGATAATGAATGTTGTTTTTTCAGTTGTTAGTTGTGTTAACTCACGTTGGATCTTGAATTCTGTTTCCATATCCACAGCTGAAGTCGTATCGTCCAAAATAAGAATTGATGGGTCTTTCGTTAAAGCTCTTGCTAAAGAAATGCGTTGTTTTTGTCCGCCAGAAAGTCCTACACCACGCTCACCTACAATTGTTTCGTATCCTTCGGGCATCCGTGAAATAAATTCATGTGCATCAGCAATCTGTGCCATTTGTTGGACGTACGTTTCATTTGCTAAAGGATTACCAAAAGCAATATTATCTTCAATCGTGTTAGAAAATAAAAAGACATCTTGCATAACCATCGAGATGTTTTCACGTAATTGACGAACAGGGTACTCTTTTGCATTCTTTCCATCAATCAAGACTTCACCTGAAGTTGGATCATAAAAACGACCAACTAGGTTAACTAACGTTGTTTTCCCAGAACCTGTTTCCCCTAAAATACCAATCGTTTGCCCTGGACTAATCTTAAATGAGATGTGTTTCAAAACTAATGTATTTGGGTCATCAGAAAAATGGAATGAAACATCTCTAAATTCAACATGCCCTTTGATTTTTTTTACTTCATCATGAGTCAATACAGGAATTTGTGGTTTGGTTCCTAACATTTGACGAATTTTGATACAAGCTGCCGAAAAACGTTGAACATCGTTAATCAACCAGCCGCTCATTCTCATCGGCTGATTCAGCATCCATAAAAAGCCATTGAATGCGATCAAATCACCCAAGGTCATCTTTCCTTGAATAACAAATAACCCGCCTAAAATTAACGTAATCACGTTCAAGCTTCCAGCTAGTCCATCTAACCAAGGTAAGTATTTCATAGACACCTCGGCTGATTTCATGTTTTGTACTTTGTAATCTTCGTTGTGCTCAACGAATTTTTGAATTTCAAAGTCTTCTCTAGCAAAAGCTTTGACGACTCGATTTCCCCCGATGTTCTCCTCAACCATCGAATTCAAACGGGAAAAACTTTCACGAATCTCAAAAAAGATTGGTCGTGCTTGTTTCGACATCTTCTGGGTAAGCAAGAAAATGATTGGTGTGATTGCAACCAACGCCAACATCAATTGCCAATTAATTGTCGCCATTACGATGACAGCAATACTGAACCATAAAATACATTCAATGATGTTATAAACGACCCACGAAACAAAATGACGAATAGCGTCTGTATCCCCTGTCATTCTAGCCATAATATCCCCAACTCGAGTGTGATTAAAGAAATCAAAATCAAGTTCTTGTAACTTTTGATACATTTCTTGTCGTAATTCAAACAAACTGTTCTGACCAATACGTTCAAATAAAATCTGATAAGTATATCGAATGATCGTTCGAAAAATCGTGATACCAATCATTAATGCTAATAAAGGAATCAATAAATTGGCTTCACCTTTTTCAATTACTTTGTCGACAATCTCACCAGCCACTAATGGGTTGACTACAATTAAAAGCGCATTGATTATTAAAAAAATAATTGCCAGAAATCCTTTATTTGCATACTTCTTTACATATTGCCAAATCCATTGATAATTGCTCATTTTATTTCCCCTCCTATACGAAAGCCTTTTCTCAATCAAGTACTAGCTTATCTTTAATAAATTTGAAAGAAAATGGTTATTCTTACTTGTTTTGATGTACAATATTATCAAATCCACAAGAAAGGGTTTTCATTTATGAGTTATGCAAATGCCCAAATATTTAACCCAGAAATTATTTACGCTTTTGATCCTTGGAATGAGCAAGGAAACAAAAGTGACATCCATACCCATGATTTTCTAGAAATCAGTATTGTTTTAGAAGGTCAAGCGAACTACACCATCGAGGAACAAGAATTTCAATTAAATGCTGGTCAAATTATGCTTTTTAACCCTGGCACCCATCACGGTGAAGAACAAAGAACAGGAACTTATTCACATCAACTTCATATTGGTTTAACGAATATTTCATTAGACGGACTAAAGAGAAATCACTTACCAACTAAAAAAGCAATTCTTAATCTTGGGGAATATCAATGGGAATTTCTCGACAAAGCGTGGCGTCTAGTTAAAGAATATAGTGAAGAACAACCTGAATTTCAATTAATGGTCAAAGCGTTAATTATCGAAATGTTAGTACTTATTTTAAGAAGCCTAGAAAAAGTGCAAGATAATACGGTCACTCTAGCCCTTTCAAAAAATGCCAAACGAAAACAGTATTTAGTCAATCATGCCATTTACTATTTAGAAAACCATCACACGCAAGAAATTACTTTAGAGCAATTAGCTGATACGTTGTATGTTAGTCCTACGTATTTATCAAAAGTTTTTAAAGAGTCTACAGGTATGAGCCCCATCAATTATCTTATCCAAGTTCGGCTAAAACATGCCAAGGAACTACTAGCAAACGAGCAACTAACTATCCGAGAAATTTCTCAAGCTGTTGGTTATCAAGATGCGTATCATTTTAGTAAGCTCTTCAAAAAATATTACGGCGTCTCTCCTTCACAACTAGCAAAGAAATCACTGGCATAACAAAAAACTCTTAAAAGACTTATTCATTCTGAGTCTTTTAAGAGTTTTTTTATTTTCAATTCCTTTTTACTTCAAAGGATCAAATAATTTTGGTGAAACTCGATAACATATAACGACAACGATTGCTACAGCGATTGCAGTAGCAAGGCCACTTGCGCCATTCATGACAAATGAAAAAAGCCAAGGGTTCATACCTTCTGGTGCGTAATCTCCCCAAAAAATACCGCCAGCCACAAAATGCCAGAAAAAGCGAGTAAAGGTTCCAACCACCGATGAGACAATTAGGATTCCATAAATTTTGGTTGTCTCTCCATTCACCATTGCGCGATGCAAAGATAAAGTAAACAATCCAGCGAATCCAGCAAAGGTAAATGCAATTGGGTATTCAATTAAAACTTGTGGGATACTTAAAAATTGAACTTTCCCCATTAAAAAGTGTAATAGACCCCAAATCAAGCCAGCACCTAACCCTGCCTTGAGACCTCTACGTAAAGCATAAATAGTTATTGGAATTTGCCCGATCGACAAAGTAAAACTGCTTCCAATGTCTAGTGGAATCAATGAAAGCACCATAGCTAATGCTGCGATAATTGTCCCCTCAATCCAAACTTTTGTTTCTGAATGCATAAAAAAACTCCTCCTTTAGAATCACCACAATTCACAAAGGAGAAGTGTTAGCTACACTTCCACTCGTCACAATTCCTACGTTCGTATGACCGAAACAGGTACGGAGGGTTTAGAGTAAACTCATTCTCAGCCTCGAAAGGCTCCCCTTTGTGAGTAGATTCTATTATTTTTTACTTACCCGACTAGCATAACATATTTTTTCTTTCGTCAGAAGTGAAAAGATTTTTTTTGTTTAAGCAAATCAAAAAGCGAACCATTGAACTGTTCGCTTTTTTAAGATTTCTGAACTTTATTTTGTCATATCAGACGTAACTTTTTCATCAATACGTAAAAATGGTAAGTAGATGAACACGCTAGCTGCAATAATTATCACTTGAAGAACTGCAGCACGCCAGTCCCCTCCAGTCGCTAAGAAACCAGAAATGATTGGTGGTGTCGTCCAAGGAATTTGGACAACGACGTGATTGATCAATCCAACTGCAGTCGCAAAATAGGCGACGGTTAACGAAAAAATTGGTGCTAAAACAAATGGAATAATCAAACTAATGTTAAAGACGATTGGTAACCCAAAAATAATCGGCTCGCTAATATTGAAGATAGCTGGTGTAACAGATAACTTAGCAAAATCTTTGTAGTCCTTACGACGACTAAAAATAAAAATCGCAATAAGTAAAGCAATTGTATTACCAGAGCCGCCCATTACAGCAAAAGTATCTTTGAATGCCATATTGATGATATGAGGAATCTCTTCTTTATTTGCATACGCAGCCATGTTTTCTTGCATATTTTGAATCAAGAATGGATCTAATAATGAACCTGAAATGACAGCTTGATGAATTCCGAAACCAAAAAATAGATTTGCAATAGATGTTAACAATAAGAATCCTGGTAGTCCAGTAGTGATTTTACTTAAAGGCTTTGTAATGATCGTAGTAATCAATGTGTTGACATCCATATGGAACAACTGATTGATAGCAAATGAACCAATCGCAAATACTGTGATCGTCAACATAATCGGAATCAAGACATTAAATGATTTCAAAACAGCTGGTGGAATATTTCCAGATAAATTGATCTGAAGTTTTTCATTTTTAGATAACTTAATAAACAATTCTGTTGCTGCGAGACCAACAAAAATACCGACAAACATGCCTGAAGCTCCAGTGTAAGCAATCGGAATCACTCCACTCACTTCAATTGCTTTTTGACTGTTCTCTGGAGTGAACATCGTAACCATTGGTGTAAGGACAATAAAAGTAGAAATAGCAACCAACACTGCAGCGATTGAATTTTGATAATTGCGGCTAACGCACATATGATAAGAAACTGCTGCTACGACTAACAATGTCGTAATGCTAAGTGTACCATTGCTAATTGAAATTCCGATTTCTTGAATTGTAGATAAAGTAGCCGGTCGAATAAAGTGACCTAGAAAACCGGTCGGCTCCAATATGACATAGTTAATCAAAGTGACAAATCCTGCCAGCATCATAAAAGGCATGAATGTTGCAAATGCATCTCGCAACGTTCGTAAGTGAATCTGGTTTCCTAACTTTGTTGCGACCATCCCAAACTTTTCAAGAATGATCTCTTTTTTATTTTTACCCATAAAACTCTCCCCCTTCATTTGTAAGCGATTGCTTTCACCTAGATAATAACTCGTCTTTCCGATAAAGTAAATATCTTTTTTAAAAAATATATACTTTTGTCGAAAATAAAAAATAAACAGCAAGAAGTTAAGCTTAACTTGCTGTTTATTTTGATTGCATATCCGATTTTTATTTTTCAACAAAGATTGCCTCAAAAATGAAGTCCTTATAAATATGTCTGGATAACGAATACTCAAACGGCGTTCCTGAGGACAAAGAGACGACTTTATCTACTTCAATCATAAATTCACCGGGCTCGATATTTAAAATTTTTGCATCAAACTCATTGGCGATATCTCCCTTAATCCATAAATGAGAGGATTTTATTTCCAAATTTAATTCGTCTGTGATATAAGCATAAACTGATTTTTTCAAATGCTTAGGTTCCAATCCAGGTATAACAGCCAATGGCATAAATGTTTGTTCAATCGAATAAGGTTGATGGTCTATAAATCGACTTCGAATAATATTGTAAATATAATCTTTTTCGCTGATTTCCAACATCTCCGCCACTTCTTTTGAAGGAAGTTCAATCGAAAAAGTATGGATTTCAGAGTCAACATGTTCTTCTCCCATCGCGCTCAATAAACCTTCGTTTGGACCGAAAACTTTTGAATTATCAATTGGTTTACGTAAGACTTCTGTCCCAAATCCGCTACGTGTTCGCAACACGCCCTCGGATACTAATAAATCAATTCCTTTTTTTACAGTTAATTTACTTGTTCCGTATTCTTCCGCCAATTGGTCACCAGTCGGCAATTTTGTTCCAACCTGATATTTATCATCCATGATTTTTCGCTTAACATCTAAATAAATCTCCATATATTTGGGAATCTGTTTCATACTTATCCTCCTTTCACTTAAAACAATAGCTTCTCATATACTTTACCATACTTTCAGCTGTTTTTAACTAAAAAAAATAAGCTCCTGTCGTAAAAGTATATATTTTTATAAAAAGATGTTTATTTTATTTGAAAGCGGTGTTATGATTGGTATGAATTTAAAGGAGGTCTATCAATGAGTACAATCAAAAAATTATCCTTTCCAGAAAATTTTTGGTGGGGATCTGCGTGGTCTGCTGAACAAGCTGAAGGTCGTGGCGAAACAGGAAAAGCTGAAACGGTGTGGGAACGTTGGTATAAAGAACAACCTAATCGCTTCTATCAAAGAATCAGCTCAGAAATCACAACCGATCACATTCATCGTTATAAAGAAGATATTCAATTGATGAAACAAACCGGACATAATTCTTTTCGAGTATCTATTTCTTGGGCAAGAATGTTTCCGCAAGATGGTGTAGGAGAAGTGAATCCACAAGCGATTGCTTTCTATCGTGATTTATTTACTGAAATGAATAAAAACGGAATAAAAGTTTTTGCTAATCTTTATCATTTTGATATGCCTGCTAAGTTACAGGATCAAGGTGGTTGGGAGTCACGGGATGTTGTTGAGGCTTATGTCCATTTTGCAAAAACGTGTTTTGAAGAATTTGGCGATTTAGTCTTTCACTGGTTTACGTTTAACGAACCACTTGGCCCAATCTTAGGCTCTTATTTAGAAGACTTCCACTATCCCAATTTGGTTGACTTTAAACGCGGAAGCCAAGCCGCATTTTTTACGATCTTAGCTCATGCGAAAGCAATCGAAGTCTTTAAAACATATAATTTATCAAGCAAGATTGGTGTCATTTTAAATCTTAGCCCAACTTTTCCAAGAAGTAATAATTCCGCTGATGTCAAAGCCGCGGAGATTGCAGATTTATTTTATACACGAAGCTTTTTAGATCCAATGGTGAAAGGAAACTTCCCGCCCAAACTGGTTGAACTTTTAACCGAATATGATCAGTTACCACTCGACTTTACTCAGGAGGATTTAGCAACGATTCAAGCGAATACCGCCCAAATTTTAGGATTGAACTATTATGAACCTCGCAGAGTAAAAGCTCGTCTAACAGCAATCAATCCCGAAAGCCCCTTCCTACCTGAATGGTTCTTTGAAAATCATGTAATGCCCGGGCGTCGTATGAACGAATATCGTGGTTGGGAAATTTATGAAAAAGGAATCTATGATTTATGTATGGATATCAAGAATAACTATGGAAATATTGAAGCATTTATCTCTGAAAATGGCATGGGTGTTGCAAACGAAGAACGATTTATGGATGAAGATGGACAAGTAATTGATGAGTATCGGATTGAATTTATTCGAGACCACTTAGCTTATCTTTGGAAAGCAATTGATGACGGCTGTAACATCAAAGGTTATCATTTATGGACATTTATTGATTGTTGGTCATGGATCAATTCGTACAAAAATCGTTACGGACTAGTTTCCTTAGATCTACCTACTCAAAAAAGAACAATCAAAAAAAGTGGCGAATTTTATAAAAAACTAAGTGATGAAAATGGATTTAATTACGATATTGATTTGTTAGTTCTTTAAACAATTATGTCCCTGTAGCTCAGACTCATCCATCAACCAAAAACTGGTTATGACAGAAAGTCAGTTTATGCTATACTAAAGAAAACTGTTCGTTGACATTCAAATAGCCAACATATTACCAAATAAATAGAAAGAAGCATTCAAACTGAAGCCTTGCTATGGGTGAATAGTGCGATTACGAAATCTCAAAAATTTTTATCCGAGGTTTTAGAGCTATGCTGTTTTGAATGCTTCCAAAACATCAAAATGAATTTCATTCAAAAGCTCTAAGTTTTAGAGCTATGCTGTTTTGAATGCTTCCAAAACAAATATGATTCACTACGCACAACAATTTGTGTTTTAGAGCTATGCTGTTTTGAATGCTTCCAAAACAAACGCTAAATAGAAAGCGTAATCTTCACAGTTTTAGAGCTATGCTGTTTTGAATGCTTCCAAAACATAGCCACGACCACGAAGCATTTTCTTTAAGTTTTAGAGCTATGCTGTTTTGAATGACTGGCTAAATGTATGATAAAAAAGGACCGCCCATTGAGAGCTGGTCCTTTTTTTGTTAAATTTTTTGATCAATTTCAGTGACAGTTATTTTTAGCACACGGCTTAAGAACGGAAACTTTTCCTTCATTTCATTAAAAATTGGTCCCTCTGTGATAAACTCAGCGGTTCCGTGCAAATGGAATCCTGCACCAGGTCCTATTGTACCAATGACTTCTTTGCTTCCAACGGTTAACATCACTTGATTATTTTTTTCGATATCTTGTTGAACACTGTGCATCCCAGCTGCAGGAATATATAATTTATCGCCACTGATTTGAACATAGCTATTCCAAGTGTTCACAGCATGAAAGCCCGGAGCATTTTCACTCGAAGAAATTATTGTTACTGCTCCCTCATGTCTCATTACCTCTAAAAATGTTTCATTCATCATTTTGCAGACCTCATTTCAATTATCGTAAGTTTATTATAGCACCACTAAGTATTTCGTTCACTTTCTAGTAATAAAAAAATCAGACTTATAACTTAAAAATATATACTATAATTATGTGCGACGTGGTACGATAAAATAAGGTATGATTAATTAAATAGTCAATCATACTAAGTGTTTAGACACAAAAAACAACAACTTAGGAGGTCTCAATATGGCATTATTTAATAATCTTGTACAAGGAGCTTTAGGAAATTACTCAGAAAAAACGCCAGAACAATTGACTCAAGAATATGGAGCATATCTTTTTGATAATGAAGAAATTACGATGGGCTATCAATTGGTTAGGGATGCGTTGATTTTTACCAATCATCGAGTGATTTTCGTTGATAAGCAAGGAGCAACTGGTAAGAAAACCGCCTTCCACTCGATACATCTTGATTCAATTGTCGAAGTCGATATGGAAACTGCTGGAACAGGATTAGATGACAGTGAGATTACAATTACTTATCTTAAAAATATTAATCAACGTTCAAACAACGAAGTGCATGCCGTACATAAATTTGAATTTCCTAAAAAGACGGATATCTTACCCTTATACCGCTATCTAGGAAATGTCAGTATGACAAATCGAACGCGAATCAACAAATAATTTTGAATTGTTTCGCCCACTTTGCCGTATCAAAAGGTGCAGTAAAGTGGGCTTTTTTTCGTTATTTATTGTAACTTTTGTTCAGACTCGCGCATGTGCCCTTCGTAGTTTTCGACTTTAAACAGCAAATAATCATGTGCTTCTTGCATTTTAGTTATTTTTTCTTGCATCAACTCAGCTTGCTCCAGTAATAATGCTTTGCGAGCTGGGATCGTTGAATCATCGTTTTCATAAATCATCGCCACATATTCGCGTAAGCTTTCCACACCCATTCCTGCATTCCGCATCGTCTTTGTGAATTTCAACTGATTAATGCTTCTTTCTGAAAAATTACGTAGCCCGTTTTCTTGTCTTGGTACGGGCATAATGATTCCGATTCGTTCATAATAACGGATGGTATCATTCGATAGTCCTGTTAGATTGACTGCTTCTTTGATATTCATGTTGTTTCCCTCCGGCAATTGATCATTTTGCAGCTACATTAATTAAAAATCAAAGTCTTTCCATAAACCATTTTACTCTTTCTGGATCATGATGGTCAAAAAATGCTGATTCTTTTTGATCTAATTGAGCAATCAACGCCAAATCCTCCGCTGATAATTCAAAATCAAAAATAGTAAAATTTTCTGCCATTCGTTCGGGATTCACAGATTTTGCCAAGGCGATGATTCCTCGCTACATCAACCAGCGCAAAACAACCTGCCCAACTGTTTTGTTATACTTTCGACCAATTCCGGCTAACGTTTCATTAGTAAACAGCTCATGCCGTCCTTCCGCAAAAGGTGCCCATGCTTCCATTTGAACATCACACATTTTATGATAACTGACAGCTTCTTGTTGTTGGTTCCAAGGATTAACCTCAATTTGGTTGACTTGTGGTTGGGCTACTTCATTCATTTTGACAAATTCAATTAGCTTTGCCGAATCAAAGTTGGAGAGTCCAATTGATTTAACCAAACCTTTTTCTTGTGCAGCTGCCAAGGCACGCCATGCACCATAAATGTCGCCATAAGGTTGATGAATCAAGTACAAATCCAGATAGTCCAGATTCATATTGATGAGTGATTGTTGGATAGCTTGGGTTGCCTTTTCTTCTCCCATTTGTTGAATAAAAAGTTTTGTTGTGATAAAGAGTTCTTCTCGTTGAACAAGCCCTTCAGCAATTGCACGTTGGATTCCTTGACCAGTTTGAACCTCATTTCCATATGAAATAGCTGTATCGATTAAACGATACCCGATTTTGATTGCTTGATAGACCGCTTCAGCAGTGTCTGCTAGTGGGATTTGATAGACACCAAAACCTAATTGTGGCATTTTTTTTCCGTTGTTTAATAGTTTGCTATTCACTATTCTTCACTCCTTTTTTAAGATAATTCCATTCAATCATCTGGAGTGCACTCTAAGTCAAGAAAACATTTTGCTATTTCTTTATTATTAACCACAACATGTTCATCTACTTCGATTAATAAGTAAGTCATCAACTTCTTACTGATTAATGAAATTTATAAACACGAGACGAGTACTCTTTAACTCTAAAGTAAAAGGAGATGTGAGAATACTTGTCTTGCATCCCTTTTTCCAGATAAATGGGTTCAAGAGGTAACTTCTTCAAAATAAAAATAAATTTCACAAAAATTTGAGAAGCAGCTTCTGGAAATTTATTCTTATTTATTGGAGCTAGACACTTCTTTCACAGCCTTATTCATGGTGTTCCCAAAGCAATTTATTCGACAATGACATTAAGTGGAAATCTCACAAAATTTGAAAAGCAATTTACAAAAATTTCTATTTACTAAAGCTAATAACCTCTGTCACAAGGATTTTTTAAGCAAAAAACTCCCACCCGGTAGGAGGAGGTCGTTCCCTATTTAAAAAGATTAAGCATGCTAGCTTCTACTGGATTTACTATTTTTGATTTGCAAAACTTGACCAGTGACGCACAAAATTTGACAAAGGAAGAACAAATTACCTTTACAGAAGAAAAGATTCAGGAAATAACTGCCATGCAAAATGACTTAGAAAGTGCGAAGGAACTCTTGTCTAAAATGGTTGCAGAAAGTAAAAAAAACGATTGCGTCCTCTAATTTTTTTAAAGAAGCGCGGGACAAAACACAAGAATGACTCGTGTTTTGCACCGCGCTTCAATTTTTAATCCTCAATCAATTCAATTTTTCTTCAACTGCTCCGTTAAAAATCTTGTCAATTCTCCCTCATACGTAATCCACACCGCTTGCGTTCCACGAGAAATCGCTGTATAAAGCAATCGTTGATCTTGCTCTGTCTGATAATTTTTGTCGGAAACATCAAACAAGATGACATGGTCAAACTCTAATCCTTTTGCTAATTCAATTGGTAGAATCCGTACTTTTTTTGTCACATGCTCAGAAAGTTCTGCTCGCAAACCATCTGCTTCTGCTAATGTTTTTGTCAGGATTGTATAAATTTTCTCAGAATCCAGTTGTTCAATCAGATGGATAAACACTGACAGTCGGTCATAAGGGAGCCACTGAATTGCTTCTCCGTCTGGACGAATAGGTGTAATTTGCATTTCTTCGGGATTTTCCAATAATGATGCAAATAGTTTCGTGATTGCGCCACTTGAACGATAACTTGTCGTTAATTGATAATAAACAACGGAGTCTCCTATCAGCTCACTGATTTCAGCAAAAGAAATCTGACTGTTAAAAATCCCTTGATTTTCGTCTCCCACCATTGTCAGATCAGCACGTGGCCAAAAATGACGAATCAATTGAAGCTGCGCAGGTGTATAATCTTGAATTTCATCAATCAAGATAACTTTGTAATCCAAAAGGTCAAGCTTTTCAACTAATGTATGCTGAATGAACAATTGGATTATTGCTTCATCGAGGGTCAAAATTTCTTGTAACAGATATTCTTCTCCTGTAAATGCTTGATACAATTGAACAATCAAGTTGGTACTATCCAACCAATCTAGCTCGTTGATTTGCTCTGTTACTCTCCGATATTTTTTCCTCAATAAGATTTCGGCGTATTTTGCTAACGCTGTTTCTGATTGTTCCGTTAATAATTTACCAAAATATTCTCGTTGCTGTTTTTCCGTCAGTTCTAATAACTGATTTCTCAACTTTGCACTTTGGCTTTGTTGCAACAAGTGATGTTCCCACTGCTGAAGCATTTTTTCTTTAGTGCCTGCAATTCGTTCACGTAAGTCATAGTCTGTTGGTGTAGAGTTAAACAACTCAGCAATTTGTTCAGGTGTAAAGAAGACTTGTTTCTTCTGATTCACCTCGTTAAAGGTGACCTGTAGTGAACGAGTATTCTCTAAAATAAATGTGATAAATGCTTGACTTCGTAAGACGCGTTCTTGTCTGGTTGCCTCTTGTCGACTGATACGTTGAAAATAAGTTGTTTCATCTTCCACTTCAGCTTCTGAAAAGTCTCTTGCCAATTGTAAAATAGTTAAGGTCGGTGGATTTTCTTCTCCTAAACTAGGCAAGACATCTGCAATATAATGACCAAATGCTTGGTTAGGTGAAAAAATCAAGATATCTTTTGCAGAATACGTTTGTTGATTTTGATAAAGGAGATACGCAATCCGTTGCATGATTGTTGAAGTTTTACCACTGCCGGCTACCCCATTGACCAGTACATTTTTTGCTTCTTGATCACGAATAATTCGATTTTGCTCTTGTTGGATTGTCGCCGTAATATCTCGCATCGTGCTCGAAGTATTTTGCGCTAATACGTCAAGCAATACATCATCTTGAATGGTTGTCTTAGTATCGAAGTAATTGATTGGTTGGTCTGCTTTAGTAATTAACTGTCGGCGATTTTCAATTGCTACTTCAATTTCTCGGTTGTTCACTTGATAATGAGACTTCCCTAGCTCATTGTTATAAAATAGTTCAGCAATCGGTGAACGCCAGTCGTAGATTAAATCTGATCCTTTTTCAGTGGTAAAACCATTGATTCCAATATAAAAATCTTCATCTGGTTCTTCCTCCAAAAAATCCACGGAAATTTTACCAAAATACGGCGAAGCTAGTAATCGCTCAACCTTTTCTAAATTCTTTCTAGCGGAATCCAGTTGAATATTGTACTGGTCAATTTGCCGATTCAAGGCTTCAATAGTGGCAAAGGTGTCTAAATTATCAGTGATATTGTCCATGTTTAAACGAATATCACCAGTCATTTCTTCAATGTGCTGTCGCCCATGCTGATCTTTTTGTTGAATCAACTGCAGCAATCGTTTTTTTTCTGCTTTCAACTCTTGATAAACTGACGTTAAATGCTGTTGTTCTTTTTTCTCTACATTCTTCAAGAAAACACGCCCTTTGCCTATTTATTAAATTACTAAAAAATGATCCGTAAATGTTTTATCTACGGAATAGCAGTTTACAGCCACATCCACTCAAAAACAAGGCTACAATTACAATTTTTTTTGCGGTATAATAAAGATATAAGAGAAGAACGATTTTAGGACTTTAAGTGTGGACTACTTGTTGGTCTGCTTTTTTTTGCTGTCGTAGTTACTTATTTTATCTTCTCATTTATATTTTTCACCTCTTTTTTTCAATCCATGATAGAATAATAATTGTAAAACGTTTACGAAAATATTTGATTTTTAAAATCATACAAGATAATAGAAATATCATGATGATACTTAATTATTCAAATTTTTTGATTTATAAATTATTTTCATTACAGATAATAAGGAATTATGTGTAAGACTTTGTGGGGAAAGCCTATTTTAAACCATCATTCTTTGATTATAAAATTTGTGTATTTACTACTTTCCTTTTGACTCGTAGTAAATACCCGAGGAGGATTAAAATGGAGTCGGAAAAATTCCAAGATACTTTAAAACAATTAGGAAAAAGAGTCATTGAATTAAAAGATAATATTGGTACAGAAGAAGCAACTAAAACTTCTCTTATCATGCCTTTTTTTTCAGCATTAGGATATGATATCTTTAATCCTACAGAATTCGTTCCTGAATTTACAGCGGACGTTGGTATAAAAAAGGGAGAGAAAGTTGACTATGCCATAGTTCTTGACGGTGCACCCACAATTCTTGTAGAAGCAAAATCCATCAATGAACCATTAACAAAGCATGACTCACAACTATTTAGATACTTTGGCACGACCATGTCTAAATTTGGGATTTTAACGAATGGTGAAGAATACAAATTCTTTACCGATTTAGATGAGCCTAATAAAATGGATCTCACACCTTTTTTGACTATTGATATAACAAATATTAAGGACAGCCAGATTCCTGAGTTAGCAAAATTCCACAAGGATAACTTTGATGTAGACAAAATCACTAGTTCTGCTGCTGAGCTTAAATATCTAAGTTCTTTAAAAAATTATCTTAACTCCGAACTCAATGATCCTACTGAAGAGTTCGTTAAGTATCTTCTAGGTGAAATATATGATGGGATGAAAACCAAACAAACAATTGAAAAGTTTAAACCGATAATAAAAAAAGGACTGAATCAATTTATCTCTGAACGAGTAAATGATAAATTAAGTGCTGCCCTTAAAACTTCTGTATCTGTTGAGGAAACGGATACTCCGTCAGATTCTGATACAACAGACAGCTCGGATAATGAAATTGTAACTACCCCTGAAGAACTAGAATCTTATACAATCTGTAAAGTCGTCTTAAAAGATACTATCCCTTTGGACCGACTCTTCTATCGTGACAATAGAAGTTACTTCAACATCTTGCTTGATAATAATATTAGAAAATGGATTTTACGCGTATACTTTAACACCAGTAGCATGAAGATTGAATTGAATGATGACAATCATACTGTTTATGAATTGAAAGAACCTATCGATATCTACAATCATTCAAAAGAAATCATTGATGTCGTTACTAATTTTCTATAATTCACGATCAAATGGATAGCCCGTCTTGATTACGATTACCACCTTATCTTGGCCTTGCAAAACTGTTAGCACCCTGTTAGCCCTATCTTGGATCACCCTTGGTATACTAGAACATATTTCTAGGAGAAAAAGGTGATAAGATGAAAAAAGTGATTGGCGTAATATTTTTAGCATTATTGGCATTCGGTGGATTTAAAGGGTATCAATATTATCAAGATACTTATGTTGGTGAAGTTGCCTATGCCCATGTGCCAAACGAAGTCCCGGCTAAAGTAAAACATAAAAGTGAAAGTGCTATTGGTGACAATAGTCCCTGGTTTTCTTACGACTACGACCTTACTTTTGTTAAAGAAGACGGCTCAACTGAAAAACGAGAGATTCAGATCTCTAATGACAATGCGGAACCATTGATTCCAAATTCATATGTCAAAGTAAAAATGAGTAAAAAGCGGATTATCGAAGGTCCCAATACAATTGATCAAAAAGACTTACCCGAGAAAGTAAATAATAAACTAGTTACTACTAACTAGTCCAATAAATCTTATAAAAAGAGAAGCTTGGAACAATCAGTCGATTGCTTCAAGCTTCTCTTTTTATTGCTTAAGTTATTCTTCATCCAAAATAGTAAATCCTAGAGTTTGGATATCTCGATTGAACATTTTGACGGTTTCCAACGAAAGTTCATTCAAGTCCATGTGATACATTGACAATTTAGAAAGGATCGCAGGCGTCACAGTAATAATATCAACACCTAACTGTTCTGCTTGCACGATGTTGTAAACTTCTCTTGAACTTGCCCAAAGTAATTTAGTTCCTTCTTTACGGCCACAAATTTTCAAAGATTTTTCCATCAATGGTAAGGGATCGATTCCTGTGTCAGCAACACGTCCAGCAAATACAGAAACGATGTTTTCAGTGCCATTCGCTAATGCACCAACTGTGGCTTCTACTTGTTCTAAAGTCATGATAGCTGTGATGTTAAGTTTCAATCCTTTTTCTGATAATCGCTGGATTAATTCAGTTGATGACTCACCTTTCGTATTCATGATTGGAATTTTGACGTAAACATTGTCGCCCAATGCAGCGAGTTTCAAAGCTTCTTTTTCCATCGTTGCAAAATCATCGGCAAAAACTTCAAAACTGATAGGTAATCCTTCGACTTTTTCCAATACTTCTTTTGCAAAAGCAACATAATTCGTAATTCCCGCCTGTTTCATCAAACTAGGGTTAGTTGTAAATCCCGAAACGATTCCAGCAGCTTTCATCTTCAACATCTCTTCAATCACTGCACCATCTGAATAAATATCAAGGTTAAAATTCATGTTAATCAAGCTCCATTTCTTCATTATTAATCGCTGTTTTAGATGGTCGAATAATACTTGGGGCAATCAAAGCGACTAGAACTGCCACAATGATGACATAGATTCCCGTTTGTCCAAATTGACCACCAACTTTTCCTAATAAAATACCAATCCATCCAAAGTCAAAATCACCAAAGGTTGCATTTGAAAATCCTAGCTGACCTAAAACTGGTAATAAAAGTGCTGGTAAAAAGGCTAAGAATAAGCCATTGACGAATGAGCCAACCACTGCACCGCGTCGTCCCCCAGTTGCATTACCGTAAACACCGGCAGTTGCACCACAGAAAAAGTGCGGAACCAATCCAGGGATAATCAATACACCACCAAAAGCGCCAAGGATAAACATACCAATCAAGCCACCAACGAAACTTGAAATAAACCCAATGATAACTGCTGTTTGTGCATATGGGAAAAATACCGCACAGTCAACAGCTGGCACAGCATTTGGAATGACTTTATCAGCAATTCCCTGAAACGCAGGTAATAAATCAGCAAGAATCATACGGACACCCGAATAAACAATTGTAACGCCTACTGCGAATTTCAATCCACAAAGAATCGCGAATAAATAGGGTGATTTTCCGTCTGATAAAGTCGAAACAAATTCAGGTCCCGCCGCAATAGCGGAAATCAAGTAAAAAATCACCATCGTTAATGCAGTAGAAATTGTCGTATTTCGTAAGAACCCAAATTTTTCTGGCACTTGAATATCTTCTGTCGACTTTGAACCTTTTCCAACGATGCTCCCAATAAAAGCGGATAAGTAATAACCAATCGAGCCAAAGTGTCCCATAGCGATTTCATCACCATCAGTGACACGAAGCGTATATTTTTGACCAATTGCTGGAGAAATTGCGCTCCATGCACCTAAGAAAAAGCCACCGACTAAAATCAAAGAGGTTCCAGAAAAGCCAACTGCACCTAATACTGCCGATAATAAACACGCCATAAAGAATGAATGATGACCAGTTAAAAAGACATATTTATAACGGGTAAAGCGTGCTACTAACAAATTGACAATCAGTCCAACGATTAAGATCGACATTGTTTCAACACCAAGAATTTTTTGTGCGACAGAAGTTACAGCTTCATTATTTGGCACTACTCCTGTAATGTGAAATCCTTTTTCAATCATCTGAGAAAGTGGATCAAGGTTTCCACTAATAACGTCTGCACCTGCGGCTAACATCAAGTAACCAAGAATTGGTCCCAATGTTCCGGTTAAGATTTTGTGTCCAGGTGCTTTCATTGCAACCAAGCCAACCAAAGCAACTAACCCCATCAAAATTGCTGGTTCACTAAACATATCCTTGAGAAATTCCAAAAATTCCATTATGAATCCTCCTGTTTTATTGAATCTATTTAATCCTCTCATATGGCCATATAAGATAAATGATTACCCTTTACTTAATTCTTCCAATACTGGTAAAATGTCTTCCGAAATTTTTTTCTTGTCTGCGTAGCTTCTAACGACAGCGACTTTTTTGTTTGCAGGAAACTGTTTGGCAAATTCATCGACTGTTACAAACAGATCGGGTTCTTCTCCCAACGCTGCATTAAAATCACTGGATTTCGCATCAACTTCAAACCCATTCTTTTTCGCAATCTGATTGATTTTCATTGCCAATAAATTACTACTACCAATTCCATTCCCACACACTGTAATAATTTTGATCATTATAATTCCTCCTCTTCTTTGATAAACTTTTCTGCTAGTTTAATAAATGCTGTTTTTGTCGATGTTTCTAATAATGCATCGACTTTTTCCTCTTCATCAATTAGTGCGGAAATTTTTTGAAGCATTGCCAGATGAGCCTCATTATTATCCGTTGCTAGACAAATAATTAAGTACACATCTTTTACATCACCAAAAGAAATCGGCTCAACTAATTTCAAAATACTAAATCCTGTTCCTAATGCGCCTGCTTCTGGTCGGGCGTGAGGCATTGCAACTCGTGGTACTAATACCATGTACGTGCCCATTTCTCGAACGTTTTTGATCATTGCCTGAATATACTTTTCTTCAATGATTCGTTCTCGTAGTAAAGGTTCTGCGGCTAACTTCACTGCCTCTTCCCAGTTAGCAACCTTTGATTTGAATGCTAGATGATTTTCACATAAATAGTGCTGTTCGATTTCTTTCACTCGATTACCTCCTCGCTATCCATACTATAAATGAAATCGCATACATCCGATACCACTTCTCTTTCCTTTTCAAAGTGGAAAGAGCTGAATTTTTTAGTTCAATGACTTCCGTTATTAAATGGAAATCATTTGACCACCTTCAAACGAATCCATCATGCCTTGGAACTGTAAGCCTTTTCTTTCTTTTGGATTTCTTATTAAAATCTGCCAATTGTAATTCAGCTCATTCCTATATATGATAACAATTAAGGGGGGAGCTAATTATGTTTGCGTATAAAAGATTAAACCAGCTGTTTCAACGTCTCTATACCGAAAAAAATTGTTCCAGTGAGCAGCTGGCTTCGGACTTTTCAGTTTCTAAACGAACAATCAGAAATGATTTGAAGGAGTTAAATGATTTTCTAGCGAAATACGATGCCACAGTCGTGCTCAAAAGAGGTATTGGATACGAAATGTTACACAAAGAAAATGTTCAAGAACTATTTACCGAGCTGCATTCACAATCAACCACCCCATCCCATCAACTAGAAACTTCTGAAGATCGAATCAAGCAATTATTACTTCTGTTCTTATTTTCAGAGAAAGAAATATCACTAGATGAACTGTGCAATCAATTATATGTCGGGCGAACGACAATCTTAGGTTATATTCGCCAGCTTCGCTTATTACTTGCTTCTTATGAGATCAAAATCACTTCAAAAGTAAACATTGGGTATAAAATCGTTGGGGAAGAATCAGCTATCCGGCAGGTAATCTCAGATCAATTAATTGAAAAAAATTTTGAGAGCTATATCTCGCAGTTTTCTCGTAATGAGTATGAACTGTTTCACGAAATCAACTTAGTCGAACTATCACAGTTAGTAACAGATTACTTTCCACCTAATCTGTATAAAATTTCTGACTATCATCGAAAAAATTTTGTTATTCACCTAGCCATTGCTATCCTTAGAGTGAAAAATCAGCATCATCTTGAATCTGTTTCGAGTTTTTTTATTATTGATGAAAAGATTCAGTCTTCAATCAGAGAACTTTTGACAGCTATCGAAAAAAAGAATCAAATCAGCTTTGACCTTCAAGACGAAATCTGGTTACAGAACCATCTCTTTTTAGATTTACAACAGCCGCAACATTCCAGTAGCCAAACAACTAAGATCTATCAATTCATTGATCAGATGTTGATGGAACTTAATGAAATGATTGGTGAAGACCTGCAACAAGATGAGATTTTACGAAAAGATCTCTTTATCCATTTTTCTAGTTACCTGACATTAAAGGAAATTATGAAAAATAAAAAAAATCCCCTATTATCGGAGATCAAAAAGAATTTTTCGTATGCCTTTGAATTAGCTGTTTTGGCAACAAACAATAGTAAGTGGCTAAGCACCTTTGAGTTCACCGAAGATGACATTGGTTACCTAGCTTTACACATTGCGGCAGCGATTGAGCGAAAAAAAGCACACACAGCAGATAAAAAACGAATTTTGGTTGTCTGTGGTCAAGGCGTTTCGACAAGTCGGTTGATTGAAGCGATGCTCAAAAAGCGTTTTTCTGATCAATTAGAAATCATCGATACTATTTCCTATGCAACTTATCAAACAAAAAAGTTAACAAACGTTGATTTTCTTATCTCAACAGTTCCTCTCGAAGATAAACAGATTCCTGTTATCCAAATCGACTTTTTAGATATTAAACAAGGGATGGGCAAAATTGAAAAACTTTTAGCTGCTGAAGAAGAAAAACGTCATTTTTTGAGCTTGTTTGATCCAGCCTTATTCGTTGTCAACAATCAGCAACTTACACGGGACGAATTAATCCAGTCAATCGGAACTATTTTACAAGAACAAGACATTGTCGCTGAAGATTTTATTGAAAAAGTGATTGATCGAGAAGAAATTGCACCAACAAATATCACTGAGTTGATCGCAATCCCTCATGCTATTGATGCCTCCATCCAGAAAACAAAAATTTTTGTTTACATCTCAAAAGAACCGATTTTTTGGCGTCCGAATGCAACCGTAAAAATCATCTTTTTACTTGCCGTTGCTGAAGATGACAAAGACAAACTCCAAGCTTTTTTTGAGTATTTATCTGATCTTGTAGAAGACCGAAAACTACAACAAAAAATAGCTGATACGCAAAATTTTGAAATGTTTCTAGGTACTATTCGTTAATTAAATTAGGTATCAAAAAAACGCAGTTTCATGAATAGCTCCCTACTTTTAAGGAACTACATGAAACTGCGTTCTTTTTTACTGCAAATTATCATCAGTTATTCTTGAGTCAATATCACGTATTCTTTCTGCTACTTTTTATAAACACATACTAAAACAATGACAGTTTCAGTCAAAAGTAAGCATTCAAAACAGCATAGCTCTAAAACAGCCTATAGTCGCTTTTCTTTAATACGACTGTTTTGGAAGCATTCAAAACAGCATAGCTCTAAAACAATGTACAACGACTAATTAAGTTAGCTAATGTTTTGGAAGCATTCAAAACAGCATAGCTCTAAAACTAGCTAACAAGTGGGTAAAATCAAGTCCCAGTTTTGGAAGCATTCAAAACAGCATAGCTCTAAAACAACAGACATGGTGGCACGCCTAGCAGAATTGTTTTGGAAGCATTCAAAACAGCATAGCTCTAAAACCTCGGTTCAAATTTTTGAGGTTCCGTAATCGCACTATTCGCCCATAGCAAGACTCCAGTTTGAATGCTTCTTCGTTAACGTCATTGGTTATTCTTATTTCAAGGAACACTTTTCTTTAGTATAGCATGAAACCTTATTTGCAACGAAAATAGTTGGAAAACAATAAGCTTTTCACTATACTGGCTATCATTTGATTGTAAATGAAAAAATCAACCTCCAAAAGCCTGTCCATTTGACTACTTTTGGAGGTTGATTCAATTTTCGCTTTATTCAATAAATTCTTTTTCAGCTAAAGCATGTTGTGCAGCTAGGTTCAACAGACTCCATTGACGGTCAAATCCTGGTTGGAAGAAAAAGTCTGCCTCAGCTAAATCTTCTAGTGTTAATTTTTGTTGGATTGCTAAAGCTAACACATTTCCTTGAGCAGTAATATCATAAGTTGATAACACAGCTCCACCCAAAATTTGATGGGTCGTTGGATCGAAAAATAGTTGAACAGAAACTCTCGTATTTCCAAATTTTTCTGGTACATATTTTGGTCGTAAAGTATCTTCAAAGTAAGCAGAGGCAATTGTTACTCCTGCTTTACCCGCTGTAAAACTATTCAAACCACTTGCAGCAAAATGATAGTCAAATACACTCAATGCGGATGAACCAACTACTCCGCCAAAAGGTTGGCTTGGAATGCTTTCAAATAAATGTTGCACAACATAACGTGCTTCTCTTCTGGCAACTGTCGCCAAAGCAATTGGCATTTTGGCACGTGCCGGAATCGAATAAGCAAGTGTTGCATCACCAATGGCATACACATCTGGAAGATTGGTTTGAAGGTATTCATTCGTTACAATCCAACCACGTTGATCTAAGTCAACGGTTCCTTCTAACCATTCAGTATTGGCTTTTACTCCTGCTGCTTGAATGATCAAATCAGTTGGGATTTCTTCACCGTTTACTTGAATAGCGGAAACATTTCCTTCGCCTAAAAATGCTTCAATTTTTGCGCCGGTCATGACTTGGATTCCTTTTTCTGTTAAATGCTCTGCTAAAATATCTGTCATTTCTTGGTCCAGATAAGTGCCTAATGGACGGTCTATCATATCTAAAAGAATTACTTCTTTCCCAGCTTTACAAAAAGCTTCGGCTGCTTCAATACCAATATATCCAGCACCAATAACTGCTACATGTTTAACATCAGAATCATTGAGCTTTTCTTTGATTTTCGTTGCCCAGTTATACCCACGCATCAAATAAACATTTTCTAAATCGGTACCTGGAACTGGAAGCGAATTTGGTGTGACACCAGAGCTTAGAATCAATTTATCATATGCATAATCAGTAGTCTGATCTTCCAGTGTATTGGTGACAGTCACTGTCTTTTGATCTGCATTGATTGCTTTTACTAAATGATTATTCAAAATGTGTACATTTTCTTCTGGAAAGTTTTCTGGTCGAAAGTTTCTGACATCATTTACATCCGTTACTTGGTCCTCTAAATAAAGTTCCATTCCACACGACATAAACGAAATATAATCTCCAGCCTCAAATAACGTAATCTCCACATTTTCACCATATCTAGATAATAATTCTAAAATAGATTGATGTCCGCCATGTGATGCACCTACGATGATAACTTTTCTTTTACTCACGATAAATCTCCTTCCTTGTATAAAAAATAAACTTCCCCCCACAGTTCCAGAATAGTACGAACGAATTTATCTGTCATACCATTTGCTTGTGAAAAATCAAAAGTTATTTTTTAGTTTTCCGGAGCTGACCGCTTGGAGCCACAACTTTTTTGAGCAAGTTACTTTTCATCTGCAGACTATTTATCTTTTGCACCTTTTTCTAAGTAAGATAAATCATTAACTGATTCCACTGTATACTTACCATCTTGATAAATAATTTTACAAACACTGGCATTTTTTAAGCCAGTTGGCGGAACTTCTGCCGATTCATCAATTGATGCGACAAATGAAGCAATTGTCATACCGTGTGAAGTGATTAAGATTTTATCTTGCCCTTTTTCCTCAGCTGTTTTAACAATGTCAGCTACTGCACTCGAAACACGGTCAATAACTGTTTGATAATCCTCTGCTCGCCAACTCACTTCATCAGCAGCGACATCATGCTCTTTTCCTAATTCTTCAAGTTTCTTTTCATCTAATTCATGTAAAGTGTCTGCAAAACCTTGGATTGTTTTGACGAATCCTTCTTCACCCATTTCATTTTGCCACTCTTCTAACGTTTTTCCTTGTTCTTTGGCAATTTCGCTCCACATTTCAGGATTGGGAATTCCTTCATAGGTACCAAAGTTGAATTCACGTAATCGTTTGTCAGTGTGTAATGTATCTAAAAGCTTTTCTTGTCCATTATTTTTCAATACTAAGGTTGCTGTTTCGACTGCTCGTCCGCTATCACTAGAATAAACTGCATCAAAATCTACATCTGCTAATCCCCTCCCCAAGTCCTCTGCAACAGCGATGCCTGCCGGTGTTAACGGTGCATCGATCCAGCCTTGCGAGCGATCCGTTGTGTTCAGCATAGTTTTGCCATGTCTTGCTAAATAAATTTCTACTTGATCTGGCGCTTTATTTGCCTCTTTTTCAGTACTTGTTGCGGAGTTTGTTTCTTGACAAGCTGATAAAGAAAACATCAATCCAATCATTCCTACTACTTTCAACCACTTTTTCATTTCTATCCCCTTCCATTTTTAAGCACATGTCAAAAAATTCCAACGAACGTTTTAACAATGTACTTCTTGATACATTCTTTTTTAGTGATAGCGAGTTGCTATAATCAAAATGCTCCTTTCTTTAAGCTACTAGTTACTAAAATTTCGTTTTAGCAACTAGTAATTCTATTACCAACTATCCTCAGATAGAATTACACAAAAAAAGACCTAACCAGTCGAAACTGGTCAGGTCTTGCTTAACTTAATAATAACAATCCTATTATTCTTTGCTTATTCAATTTACTATACAAATAAATTACCATTTAGAGAAAGCGCTGTCAATATGATTTGTTCTTTCTTTTTCTATCTCAGACTTTCTTTTGCTTTTAGTTAGCATTTTCAACGAATCAAGCGTGTTTGCTGCTCACATAATAGCTGAAAAAAGAAAAAAGGGGTTCAAGTGAACTTTCTCTCGCTTGAACCCCTTTTTTAATTAAATTTAGCTAATTCTTTGTTTTTTATTGGACTTTAGGAAACTGTGCAAGTGCGCCGTAGCCTTCTAGCTCTTCTTCGATACGTAAAAATTGATTGTATTTTTCAACACGTTCACTGCGTGCCATCGAACCAGTTTTAATTTGACCAGCATTCATCGCAACTGCAAAATCGGCAATAAATGTGTCTCCTGTTTCACCAGAACGATGAGAAATCATCGTTGTGTAGCCATTTTTTCGTGCCATTTTGATGGCTTCAATGGACTCTGACACTGTTCCAATTTGATTTAGTTTAATTAAAATCGAGTTGGCAACACCTTTGGCAATTCCTTCAGCAAAAATCGTTGGATTAGTTACAAAGATATCATCACCAATTAGTTGAATGGTTTGACCCATTTCATCCGTCATTTTTTTGAATCCGTCCCAATCATGCTCTGAAAATCCGTCTTCAATAGAAATGATTGCTGGATATTTTTTAACTAAATTTTGGTAATAAGCAAGCATTTCATCAGAACTTAATTCTTTTCCTTCAAAATGATATTTTTTTGTTTCATCTTCATAGAATTCACTGGAAGCTGGATCAAGTGCGATACCAATTTCCGTTTTTGGTTCGTAACCTGCTTCTTCAATTGCACGATAAAGCATTTCAATCGCAGCTTCTGTACTTCCTAGTTTTGGTGCGAAGCCACCTTCATCTCCGACAGCTGTTTCGTAGCCGTCTTTTGCTAAAATATTTTTTAATGTATGGTAAATGTTAGCAATTTTTTCTACGCCATCACGGAAAGTTGTTCGTTGAATGGGCGTAATCAAAAATTCTTGCACATCAATACCAGAATCTGCATGAACACCTCCGTTGATTACATTGAAAAATGGTTGAGGTAGCTCTAAATCAACGCCACCAAGATAACGATACAATGGAACTTTTTTACTTTGTGCCGCTGCGCGAGCAACCGCCATTGAAACACCAAGAATCGCGTTTGCTCCAAGTCGTCCTTTGTTTGATGTTCCGTCTAAATCAATCATCATTTTATCAATTTTTGCTTGGTCAAAAGGTGAAGTTCCCTTCAATGCATCATTGATTTCTCCATTGACATTAGCAACAGCTTTACTAACTCCTTTTCCTAATAAACGAGTACCGCCATCACGTAATTCCACGGCTTCACGATCACCAGTAGAGGCGCCGCTTGGCACTTCGGCTCTGCCTAATGTTCCATCAGATAAAATCACATCGACTTCCACCGTTGGATTTCCGCGTGAATCAAAAATTTCTCTTGCTTTTACTTGTTCAATTACTACTGTCATCTTTTTTTCCTCCTAGTTTTTACAAAAATGCAATAAAAAAACGCCTATTGTAAAGCAATTACTTAAAAACAGAGTACAACAAATACACTCTTGGATAAGTAATTAGTTTACAATAGGCGCCATCAGCTGATTTACTCAGCGTTTAGGAGGGAGCACCATCCCTCACACATAACGTTAGCACGTTTAGATAATTGTTTCAACTAGAAACACTTCTATCATTCATCTTCCAGCTTAAAATAGTAATCGATGATTGCTTTTATTCCTTGATAATCTTTGATTACAAAGAGATTTGATGGCACTTCAATAATTGGTAGCTTTTTTTCATTGATGAATGGTGCTAACTGTCTCGGTACAATCAGATAGTCTACCTGCTCTTTATCTCGAAGGTAATTCAGCGAAACATCATAGTCTTTAGAAAAGAACTCTTTTAAATGTTGCTGATTTCTTAAGCCTATAGGGAGTGCGGAATAAGACAATCCACCGTCTACCGCTAAGACAAAACAAATCTTCTTTTTCATTACAAACACGCTCCTCACTTATAAAAACAGTAACAATTTCTTATCAGTCCAATTCTCATAGTAACAGTCACACTAATTGATGAATCTCGGATCAACGGTTGAATTAGAAACAAAGAAATCTGTCTTGATTTGAATATCAAATGTTTCTGTAACTAATTTTTCAATTGTTGCGAAAGAATTAGTCGTGCTGATTCGATAGATTTTTGTGCCGTAGTTGATCCATTCAGCTGCTTGCAACAATTCTCGGTAGCCACGTACATCCGGTTTTCTATCAGTAAATACGACAAAGTAATCATGGATTAATTCGCCATTACTTGAACGATTCATACTTGTTGTTGCCCTTTTGATAGGGGTTCCAATTTTTTCGTACAGTTGTAAAGGGCTTCGTCCCCAGATATCAACAGGTTCCTCAGCTTCTTGCTTGTGTTTAACCATCTTATCCCTTCTTCATCATAACTCATTTGTTTCTTTTATCCTACAACGAATAAGGCAAATTTACGAATCTTACTTTTAGACAGACTTATCAAACTGTCTATTATTTGTTTTGTTTCCCTTTGTTCTTGATTTCAATCCAAGATAAATAATACTCCTTATCAGAAGTGTGCTCATATTGTTTTCTTACGAGAAACTCGCCAATAACTTGCTGAATATCATAACCCTTAGCTGTTAACGTACGAACGACCTCTTGAAGATTATTTCGGTCGCTATCTGCAGGATCTACTTCAATGATTACTGGTTGATAATCAAACGCTGGGTTGTACTCCCAAAGGATTTCTTCTTCAATTTCGTCTTCAAAAGATGTGCCGATACAAAAAACATATTCTAGCGATTGACCTTTTTGTTGCCAAATAATCCCTGAGTTACAATTTTTTTCTAAATATTTCCGTGCAGTAAAGTTTTCATCTAAATCAGCACGAACCATTTTCGTAAAATCGATTTTCAAATCATGTGTTCCAGTCAAATCAAACCCAGTGGATGAAAGATGTCGTTTTCGTTGCTCGATTTGTGCCATTTCGCCTTTTAATCTTTCAATTTCTTCTGCCAAACGTTTTTCTGTCTGCTCCAGAACTTCATAAACTTCTTTTTCTGATTTTCGATAAATGCCTTGAACATCTTTGATTGATAAACCCAAACTTCGAATGAATTTGACATCATACAATGCAAATAAATCATCATAGGTAAATGTCCGATAATCATTGGCTTTATTTCGGGAGTTCGTTAGCAAACCAATTGAATCCCAATAACGAATCGTAGATGTTGGCAAGTTCAAAAATTTCGCAGCTTCACCAATAGAAAATGTTTTATTCATTTTTTTTAAAACCTCCTTGACCTTAAAGCTACTTTAACCTGTATACTCCATTATTGTCAAAACTAAGGAGGCATGACTTATGAAAGTACTAAAAAATTTCTTGTTACAAAATAAGGGCATTGTTGCTCTGACTAGCAGTTTTATTGTTTTACAAATCATCGGAATCTTAGGCGTGCCTATGCTAGTAGCACGGCTAATCAATCTTGGCATTTTAAAAAATGATCTTGACGCAATCAAGCTTATTGCCATTCAAATGATTATCGTTACGGTTTTAGGTACGATTGCCGCCGTGATTGGTAGCTATCTGTCAGGAATTCTTGGCGGACGTTTCGGTCGCCAAATCAGAAAATCGTTTTTCCAAAAATTTCAGGAACTAAGCATTTCTGATATTGATAAAATTGGTTCTAGCACTCTGCTCACTCGTATGACGAACGATGTGGACAATGTGCAACAAATGATTGTGATGTTTTGCCAATTGATCCTACCTGCTCCAATCATTGCTGTTTTTGCTTTGACCATGACGTATCTCAATGCGCCAAACTTGTTGTGGATTCCACTGGTAGCTATCCTCTTTTATTTGGTCGTATTATTGTTTTTACTGAAAAAAGGAACACCCATTGCATTAAGTATTCAACCAAAAATGGATCGAATCACTACTAAACTAAGAGAGTTTTTTACTGGAATCAACATGATTCGTGCATTCAACAATCAGGACCATGAAGAAATGAAAACGAATGAATCATTTACCAACTACGCGAATCAAATGATTCAAGTGAATAAAATTTTTGCTTTTATCACTCCTACCGCTTTTCTGATTATGGGTGTTGTCTATGCATCCATTCTTTGGGTCGGTGGTTACCTCGTGGGCAATCAGACCATCCAAATTGGAAACATCGCAGCAATTACGGAATATGCGCTTTTGGCACTCTCATACCTTATGCTTGCAGCAATGGTTTTTGTGGTCATCCCTCGTTCCGTTGCTTCATTGAAACGACTGGAAGAAGTGATGGATTTTGAACCGTCAATCAGTGACCCTGAGCCGTTTTCTTTTCAAATCAGAGATGCTAGTGCTGCAAGCTATCAAAACGTTTCTTTTGCGTACGGAAAAGAAAGCAATCCAGTGATTGAAAAAATTTCATTTACAATCCCAGCTGGAAAAACAACCGCTATCGTTGGCGCAACTGGTTCTGGAAAAAGCACGTTAATGAAGCTTCTTTTACGAATCAATGACCCTACAAGTGGTGAAATCAAATTGAATGATGTCCCAACGACTGCTTTGACACAAAGCAGTATTCGTGAACAGGTTGCTTATGTTCCACAAAAAGCATTTTTATTCAAAGGAACAATTAAATCAAATCTTTTAATGGGAAAAGCAGATGCCACACCAGCTGAAATTGACCAAGCAGCAAAAATTTCTCAGTTAAAATCATTTGTAGATACTTTACCCGATAAATATGAGTCATTCACTGCACAGGGAGGCAGTAACTACTCTGGTGGACAAAAACAACGAATTTGTATTGCGCGAGCGTTAATCAAGCCCGCTTCAATGTATGTTTTTGATGACAGTTTTTCTGCTTTAGATTATCAAACAGATGCCGCTTTGCGAGAAGCTCTCACAAAAGAACTGTCGAACAAAACATTAGTAATCATTGCCCAACGCTTGAGTACAATCGCCCATGCCGATCACATCATCCTCATGGAAAATGGCAAGATTGCTGGTGAAGGCACACATCAAGAATTGTTATGTACCAACAAAATTTATCAAGAAATTGCAGCTTCGCAAGGAATGAAGGAGTGATAATATGAAACAGAACAACATGATGCCGAATAAAAAACATCTGATGTATCGCTTTTGGAAATTACATCGTTTTGAACATAAATATTTTTATCTATTGATGTTTTGTAGTTTGGTTGGAAATATTTTAGTGGTTGCAATGACCTTCTTGATGGCGCTAGGAATTGATAAAATCGTCGCGGTCATTCAATTGAAAGAATCTTTGTCAGTAACACTTGACTTACTCACAGAACAATTGCTTCCAACTGTCTTACTGTTAATTCTGTTTTCGCTAATCAGTAGTGGACTTTCCTACGTGCAAGAACGAGCAATGGCGACATTGAGTGAACGACTTACTTTGAATACTCGAAAACTAATTACGAAAAAAATCAAAAAATTACCGATGTCCTTTTTTGATAATCATCAAGTTGGCGATCTAATTAGTCGGACGACTACAGGCTTGAATCAGCTTTCTCAAGTATTATTGACCGGTATTAACCAACTATTCACATCCGTCGTTACCATTCTTTTTGCGGGAATCATGTTGATTTACATCGACAGTAAAATGTCAATCTTAGTGATTGGTTTATTGGTTCTTAGCGGACTGGTAACACACAAATTTTCAATGATCAATAAAGAAGTGGCCGATAAAGCACAGGTGAAACTTGGTAGTATCAACAATGAAATGGAAGAATATCTTTCTGGTGTCATTGTTTCAAAAACCTTTAACCAAGAAAATCAACAAACAGAGGCTATCAGTCAAACAATTGATGAACATTATACTGTATTTAAACGTGCTCAATTCTTGAACTTTGCTATCTACCCTTTATCCCGTGTTATTAACCAATCAGCTTTTATTTTTAGTGCGATATTTGGTGCAATGACCGTATTAAGTGGCGGAATCACGATTGGTTTCTTGCAAGCATATCTACAATATATCAATCAAATTTCCGAACCAATTTCAACAGCTTCTTACGTCATTAACTCGATTCAAGCTGCCATGGCTTCGATTGAACGGATTTTCTATATTTTGGATCATGAAGAAGAACAAGCAGATACAAGTCGAACAACCATTCAACATCCTGCTGGAAATATCCGATTCAAGGATGTTCGCTTTGGCTACTCCCCCGACAAAACATTGATGAAAAAAGTTGACTTTGATGCGAAAGCAA
The DNA here is from genome assembly GCF_040887505.1 of Enterococcus sp. C50. NCBI lineage: Bacteria > Bacillati > Bacillota > Bacilli > Lactobacillales > Enterococcaceae > Enterococcus > Enterococcus sp. C50. Next base: position 322,637 of record NZ_JBFOFW010000001.1, read on the forward strand.
ACCAAAAGATTGCCATTGTTGGACCAACCGGCGCAGGCAAAACAACACTAGTCAATCTACTTATGCGATTTTACGACATCGAATCTGGCCAAATCGAATTCGATGGCATTCCAACCACTGATCTTCCAAGAGAAAATCTTCGCTCCCTATTTGGAATGGTCCTACAAAATACTTGGTTATTTGAAGGTACGATTGCTGAAAATATCGCATATGGAAAAATGGATGCAACACGAGAAGAAATTATCCAAGCAGCTAAAATCGCTCAGTGTCATCACTTTATCCTGACGCTTCCTAATGGCTATGATTCCATCGTCACAAGTGATAATGGTGGAGGCCTCTCACAAGGGCAGCAACAATTGTTGACCATTGCTCGTGTCATTTTGGCAAATCCACCAGTGGTTATTTTGGATGAAGCAACTTCTAGTGTGGATACTCGCACAGAATTACAAATTCAAGAAGCAATGAACTCGTTGACCCAAAATCGGACAAGTTTCGTCATTGCTCACCGCCTTTCCACCATCGAAAATGCTGATTTGATTTTAGTGATGGATAAGGGCGACATCATTGAAAAAGGAACGCATAAGCAACTGTTGAAACGTCCAACACTCTATCGTTCACTTTACAATAGCCAATTTCAGGCAACTTGATTTAAGTAAAAAAGATAATAATAACTATAGCAAAAACAAATTATAAAAGCGTTTTTAATACGTTATAATAATATTGTACGAATAAATTATCCCTATCTTCCAATTCAATTTATTCGTATGATATCTTCTCATGTTAGTTATTCCCAAATATTTACCCAACAAAAAAACCACCAATTATTTGGTGGTTTTTTGTTGGAATTGGTATCAAAAAATCAGTTGATACGTTTCTGACGAATATTGGATAATTACTGCAAACTCGTTTCCTTCAAATGGCTCAGTTGGGTACCATTGATAAACACAGCTATTATTATTGGGGAAGCATTCAAACAGCGTCGCTCTAAAACAAATCATGATAAAAATATTACCAACAATAGCACGCCTATTGTTATGACTAAATCCATAATATTTTCAATCCATACTGGAAATAATAGGCCTTTATAAGGTGACCAAAAAGGGAAACGATATTTTTGGGGGACAGTGAAACTTAACCCACCAGATAGCGCCCAGATAAACAAAGCTAACAATAAATTGTGTTTCATAGCAAAAAAAAGACTTGCAATTAAAAGAAAAAATTGAAAAAGTCTAATAAAACCCAAAGATTTCATCGCCCATCTCCTCATTATATTAAAAACAATCTCTGTTATTCTATTTATTGCAACAATAAATGAAGACAGAGATTGTTTTCCAGTTTAAATTATCAATTTACCAACGATGATCATATTGTGAAGACCATCTTGATTCAGTAAGTGTAATCCGTGCAGTACCAGTATTTCCATGATTATCAATGTTATCTCTGCAATCTTTCGAGTAAACGCTAAGTGCACCCATTGCTATACCTGCTAAAAGAGCTGCAGCTCCAACAATTACTGCACCACCAGAAGCACTAAATTTTGCTAATACGGTAGATAGACTACCGGCTCCTGCTGCTGCAACATACATACCGTTATAAGATGTACGAGCAGTTTGCTTGCCCGAAGCTGAATTATAATATACATTCCAACCGCCATTTTGTATACGTTGACCTAATCCCGCAGCGAATGCTTCTGCTCCCTCATATTTATTAAGAATATATCTTGCAGTGCCTTCAGGGTTAGCTTTTGAAGCTACTTGATATTGTGGTGTAGCCATTTCTTGTTCTAATGCAACCCATTTTGCATTTTTTACCACTTCTGTTGAACTTGCTTCAGGTACAGTAAGTTCATCTGCAGCCACCACTATTGATACCGTGGGTGAAAATATACCTAAACATAAAAGAATTGCGAAAAATAAAGCATAGACACTTTTAGAATAATTACCAACATCGTTTTTCATTTGATATTCTCCATTCATTCATTTAGTTTGTAAACGTTCACAAAAAGTATAATAAACTAATTTGGAAATGTATGCATGATATTTAGAAAAAGGGATAATTATAAATCGGTGTCATTACGATAACATTTTTAAAATTTATTGATAATTCAATTTCAATACCTAAACACGCTAAAAAACAAGGTTTATCAAGTATGTACACTCACAAAAAATAACATTTAATATTTAACTATATAATCTTATAGCCTAATAATCTTCAGGATTTATACCCTCTTCAAAGCATTTGTTCGGCTACATCTTTTTTATTTTATCTTGATATATTTCTGGAACTGGTATTCCAATTTCTTTCAAGCGTTCTTTTTAAACCTTTAATAACCTTTTTACAAGGAAAATCTACGGCTGCTGCAGCTTTAGCTCATACTCTCTAGTATCCAACATATTTTTCCCTTCAAATAGTACAACTCAGAGATTTTAAAAAACTCCGGAAATTGTTGTTCAATTTTTTTAGGATTAAGAAAAAATCTATCCTCTCATTGATATCGATTTCTGCCATTTCAAAATTAAGGAAGATAATTATCAATAAATAGAACATTATCGTATATTTTGAGTATACCCTAAATATACACAGGTAGAGCATTGAAAAACCTTCTTTTCTATTGTTTTGGAAGCATTCAAAACAGCATAGCTCTAAAACTCTGGAATTGTCGGAGTCATCGAATTACCTGTTTTGGAAGCATTCAAAACAGCATAGCTCTAAAACGAAAATTGGGAAAGAGCTTTTGACTACTACGTTTTGGAAGCATTCAAAACAGCATAGCTCTAAAACCTCGGCTCAAAATTTTTGAGGTTCCGTACTCGCACTATTTGCCCATAGCAAGGCTTCAGTTTGGATGCTTCTATTGGTATCTATTTATTTAGATTTCAAGGATCTTTTTTATTAGTATACCATGAATTCACTAGCCCAACTACCCAACTCTTTCCTCATAAAGACCAGTATATGATCGATAACAAAAAAATCTCTTGTGACAAAATTGTTCGCTCGTTCTATATTACTTCACTAGCCTTTCAATCAATCATATTGTTAACATATAGTTATTGTTAGTTAGGAGGAATTATTTTTGACGATTGATACACCCAAAAAAGGCCTATCAACATTTGATTTAAAGATGTTAGGCATTGTCTTAATGTTTATTGATCATATCCATCAGATGTTTGTTCCATTTGGAGCACCTAACTGGCTAGACTGGTTTGGTAGACCTGTCGCAACAATTTTCTTTTTTGTCAGTGTTATTGGCTTTAGTCATACGCACAACAAGAAAAAATATATGTCAAGACTCTACCTGTCGATGGTTCTGATGACCTTATTTACCTTTACTCTCGAAAAACTTGTGGGATATGATCAAGTTGTTTTGATGAACAATATTTTTAGAGATCTTTTTATAGGTACACTGATGATGTTCGCTATTGATCTTTTTGTCGAAGGGAAACATGCAACTAATTTGAAAAAAATGCTTGGTGGGACGATTCTATTTATTCTTCCAATCCTGTTTTCTTTCTTATTACCACTATTAATGGAAAGCCCCATGATTATCCAAAATCAATTTGTTTTTTTAACAATTACTGCGACTTTACCAGCGTTACTTTTGGCAGAAAACAATGTCATGGTACTGCTGATTCCTTTACTGTATCTCGCTAGAAATAATCGGCAAATCCAGTGTTTAATGATCGTAGTAGTTGCAACCATTTACTTTTTCTTAGGTTCTACGCAATGGATGATGATTTTTGCAATCGTTCCGATTTTGCTCTACAACGGTCAAAAAGGAAAAGGAATGAAGTATTTCTTCTATATTTTCTACCCTGCACATATTGCTATTTTGTATCTCTTATCTGCATTCTTATACACACACTAAAACAAAAACGAGGACCTCAAAAGTCCTCGTTTTTTTCTGTCATAAATAGGTCTTAATGTGCAATCATTTCCTGTGCGATTTCTTGCGAAGTCAAATCAGCTGGATAAAAAGTGGGCCAGTTAGTTAGTTCATTGAAAAGCTTTTGCTGACTCTCTCCACCAAAAAAGACATGGAAATGTTCCGCTTTAACTGGTGCAATATTGTGATCGCTAAATTGCACATATTTAAATTCCCCAGCATCCTTGTCAGCCGTTTCAAAAAGGAAACGTACACCACGATTTCCCTTTTCATAATTTAAAATCTTGTAACCAGCATAGTTGTATTCATATTGATGGTGCTCGCCATCGACAACAAAGTCAATCGTATGATCTGTGATCGTCATTTTATCAACAGTTGTTTTATAACCAGCTGTATAATAAGACTTATATTCTTTCGCAGTTTTATCTTTGTTTAATTTTGCTTTATAGTCGAAAACTTGATCTAAAGCGCCCTCTTTTAACAAAGGATAAAGTGATTGCCACTCACCTGCATAATCAGCTAGTGTTCGGTCTTTGACTGCCTCATCTTTAAAGTAACCATTGGCAACCGTCTTAGTCGATTCTGTTACGTTTTCTGGTTTGATTTCTTTGCCTGCAACGCTTGTTGTTTTTTCTAAAGCCGTCAGATTTTCTTTCATCACCGAGAGATAATCTTCTCCATTTGCTATTTGTTCTTTAGTTAAACTTTCGACAGGGTTTAGTACTTCGAGTTTAACTTTCGCTTCATCTGCTAACGTTTTTGCAATTTTATCCTCAGCATTTTCTTCAAAGTAGATGTATTTAATCTCATTTTCCTGAACATATTCTTTTAGCTCAGCTAGTCGACTTGGTGAAGGCTCTTGGTCTGGAGACAAACCTGCTATAGGAACTTGATTCAATCCGTAATCTAAGGCTAAGTAGCCAAAAGCAGCATGTTGCGTAACAAAGTTTTTTTGCTTAGCTACACTTAATTTTTCTGTATACTCTTCATCTAGTGCTTTTAGTTTTGTTAGATACTTTTCTGCATTTGTTTCAAAAGTTTTCTTTTTCTCGGGATAAAGTTGTTCTAACTGTTCCTTGATTGATGTCACTTCTTTAATCGCCATCTTACGTGAAACCCACGTGTGCGGATCTAACTCATGATGATGCTCTTCTTCGCCGTGGTCATGATCGTGTTCTTCTTCACTTCCAGGTAATAACACCATCCCATTTGTTCCTTTAATTACATTGGGTGAACCTTTTTTCCAACTTTTCTCGGCTTGTGGCACCCAAGTTTCCATATTTTCATTATGATAAACAAAAACATCTGCATCATGAATACTTGCAATTTCTTTAGCAGATGGTTCATAATCATGTGGCTCCGTTCCAGCTGGAATCAGCAACTTGACTTCACCTTCATCACCTACAATGTTCTTCGTGAAATCATACATGGGATAAAAAGTTGTGATAACTGATAGCTTTTCTTTTCCGGTTTCTTTACTAGTTTGACCATTCGTACTGCACGCACCCAGCACGCTTACCAATAGTAGGCTAAATAAACCAACTTTCCATTTTTTCATTCGATTTCTCCTTTTCATTCAACTAGCTCGCTGTTTATTTCGTTTATATTCTTTGATAATCTTTAATGCTCGTTTTCTTGTCTTGATGTTTGGACTTTTTAATCGTCGATACGCACTTGAAATGTCTGTTTTTTCCATTGATTTCTCCTTTTTACTGTTTATAAGCAATGCACAATTGATTAAAGGTTTCTTCTATTTCTTTTGATGCTAAATTTTTTCCAATGAGTACGATTTTTGTCGTTGATTTTTCTAGTGGAGTCAGTTGAAAGCGAACTTGCTGATTAACGCCTTGTACAGCAGCTGCCAATTCACGATTTTCTAGCGCAACAATTCCTTTGAAACGATACAACTCTTGATTAAAAAATAATAACCAATCAATCCAACGTATTAATGCGGCTTCATTTAATTCGCTATTTGCAGTCAACAAAACGGTTTGAAAACCATGATTGTTCTGTTGATGAACAGTTGTTGCATGTGTGTGACCCTGTAAATGATCTTTGTGGTGATGTTCTCTGTGATGCGACTCATTCGTCAATTCCATTTCAGGTTGGGTTGCTACCGGCTCGTTTAACACTTCGGTCGCCTGAAATTTGTCTAAGTGAAAAAAGTCGGTTGCAGAAATCGGCGCTGTTTCCGAAAAATAAATAAAATCAGCTAATGGATTGATTTCGATCAATCTTGCTAGTATTTCTGAACAATTGCTGACAGTATCTCCTTCTTTTAAAGCAAAGAAAATTCGATCCGCCAATGCGATTTGTTTTAGACTGACAGGTTCATTTTGATACATCGAACTATTTTGACTATCCACAACAGTTAAAAGACTATCAATATAATAGGTATTTCGCAGAACAGGTGTAGTTAAAATAGTTTGAATAATTGGCTGAGGATCAGCAATTCCTGTTGTTTCAACAATAATTTGTGACAAAGGAACTTGCCATTCTTTGGTTACTTCTTCAATACTTGCTAACGTTGTTATCAAATCTTCTCTCAGGCTACAACACATGCAACCGTTGTTTAATTGCAGGACATGTTCCTTGGTGTGCAGTAAGAGTTCGTGGTCGATTCCTGTTTGGCCAACCTCATTTTCAATAATAATTATTTCTTCTCTTGGTAGCTCAGTCGCGTTTAATGCCTGATTAATCAAGGTTGTTTTTCCAGCTCCTAAAAAGCCGGATACGATTGTTATCGGTATTCCCAAAGAAATCACCTCTCTTCTTCAAAAATGCTTACTTCATCTCTTTAAAAATTGCACGCCGACGTAATTTAGGTGAATATTTTTTTAGTACTAAACGTTCAGGTGTATTTCGTTTATTTTTACTTGTTAAATAAATTCGTTCACCTGTTTCTTCGCATGCTAGAATAATTGTTTGTCTCAATCGTTTCACCTTCATTTCTGATTTATCTTTCTGATAAAAACTGTTCAACTTGAACCTGTTCATCATAGTTAAATTTCCCTTGCTCAAGTTGGATCATCAATTCATTTTTCAATGAAACTGGTATCTCCCAAAAACCATCAATTTTTTGAAAAAGTTCTGTTTCATACGTAGTAAAAATTGGATAAATTGCTAAAAATTCTTCAAACGAAAGATCCTGTTCCTCATAAAAATCTCGAACAAGTCCTCTTTCAATTGCTTCGACTGTTGGATTACCATTCTCAGTAATAATCTGATTAGCGACCATTGAACGATAAAGATCCGTTTTACTGAAGTCTTCGTTACTATTTTTCTGATAAAATTGGAAGCTTTGTTCAACTAGTGGTGGATAAATAATGTTCATTCTAATCCTCCCTTATTCTTTGCCGCTTACTTTACGTCCTTTATAATAACCTTTAAGTGAAACATGGTGGCTACGACGATAATCGCCTAATTCTTCATCAAATGAAATTTCAGGTTTTGCTATTTTTAAATGCGCTCTGCGCAATTTTTTCTTTGCTTTTGATGTTTTTCTTGCTGGAACTGCCATTTTTTATTCCTCCAGATTTCTTTTCTTCTCTTTTACCAACTTGCTTTTTTTACTCCAGGTATCAAACCTTGAAGCGCTAATTCTCGGAACCTTATCCTGGACATACCAAATTTTTGCATGTACCCCCGAGGTCTGCCATCTATTCGATCGCGTCGTTTCAAGCGATTTGGGTTCGCATTTTTGGGTAGCTTTGCCAAACCTTCATAATCATTGGCAGCCTTTAACTGAAGTCGGATTTCTGCATACTGCTCAATCAACTCTTGTTGTTTCCTTGCTCGCGCCATTTTTGCTTTTTTAGCCATAAGTGTTGACACTCCTTTTTTTTCGATTTGTCTACAACAAAACGTAATCATTACGATTTGACAACGACACTTTATCAAGTAAGTTTTACTTTGTCAACATAAAAATAACATGAAAATTTATTCAAATGAAGATTCGCACATGTATATGCCCATCTTGATAGTTATTTTTATCAAGATACAAGAAATAGAAAAACATTGTTTGCTGATGATTTGATAAACTTTATACAATTAGTCCAAAAAAAGTGTGGATTTTTACTTTGAATAAACAAAAAACAACCTTAGCACTGAACTAAAGTTGTTTTTTTATTTCTATTCTTTTTCGTTCACTATTTTGTCGGAAAATTCGCAAATAAACTGAGGAGATTTCCGTCAGGATCTTTAATAATTGCATAGCGTTGACCCCAAAAAGCATCCCATGGTTCTTTAAAAGTCTCATAGCCAGCATCACTTACTTTTCGATACATCTCATCAACATCTGCCACAGAGTCGCACAAAAAAGCTAATTCGATTTTGTCTCCAATTGTCTGCGGTTCGTATCCATAAATACCAGCAATCATTTTGCTAGTGTTTAAAGAAATTCGAATACCTTCATGTGCTAGCTCAACGTATTCTTCGGTAGTAGCTCCATTCGCGATGAACCCTAACAACGCATAAAATTCAATTGATTTTTCCATGTCTTTAGTAATGATACCAATCATATCTAATTTCATCTTTCGCCCTCCTAAAAAACTTTTTTTGCTGAATCTATTGCCACTGTTCCCCTCAATTAGTCATCGCAAGCTCCTCTCTCTTGATAAGTATAAAGGGGAATCCTTTTCTTTCAAAATAGTTTCCTTCAAAACGTTCATAAGCCTTAAAAAAAACTGACCAAATCATTTTTGATAATGCTCATTAATAAGAGATAACTAACTTAGTTTTAGGTCATTTATCAATCAGAAATTAGTCCTAAATGTTTCATTGAATAGCTAATTCAAGGTTCATTTTTCTCTATAGTATCTAAAGCTTTGTCAGGAACCTTACTCTTTTCTACCTCTTCCCAACTTTTCACTCCGTCACTTTTCGTTACTTTTGCTTTCAAATAGGCGTCTTTTTTTAATGGTTTATTTCGATATTCTTTCATTTCTAAGTCGATTTTCTCACCATTTTTATTGACAAATACTTGATTATACTCAAAATATGAGCTACCTTCTTTATCTGTTTGTTTTTCAGGAGTTGTCGTGATTTTTGTATAGTAGACTTCTTTTTTTAGTTCTCTATCATAAAACTGACATCCTGACATAACAAAAAGACTTGCTAACGCTAAAGTAAGTGTAATAAATATTTTTTTCAATGGCTTACTTCCTCCTATAGTTGATCTATTCAAATAATAATTCATTTTAGTTCAAGTAAACATTGAATCGAGAATGTAAGAGCTAACACTATTGAAAGAATAATATAACTATCATTATGTAATTGGTAATTTCTCGGTCAGATTTGTCTTCCAAGTTGAGTACTCATCTCTTGAACCGCTTGAAAGCATCATAAAGCCCTCCTTCTTATTTTAGAAGAAGGAGGGCTTTTCGCGTTCTCTGAAATTAGAAAAACTTGCTTAATCACCGCAACCATTGTTACTTGGCTTTACCGCAAATCCCTCGCCATCATTTTTTGACTGAATACTGGATCAGAAACTTTTTTCAGATTGATGATCTCCAAAAATCAAATTTATTTAGCGATTGCTTCGATTATTCTCCAATTGAGAAAAAAAAGACTATGACAAAAAATATTGACATAGTCTTTTCTTTTCGAAGCTGAACGCTTGGAGCTACAACCTTTATCTACGGTGCTCGCCAAGCAACTTCTCGAAATAACTCTCAACTGTTCAAAAACATGAAAGGCTATTTTTGTCAGTTGTTCTTTATTTTTTCGAAGCTGAACGCTTGGGGCCACAACCTCTATCTACGGTGCTCACCAAGCAACTTCTCGAAATAATTCTCAACTGTTCAAAAACATGAAAGGCTATTTTTGTCAGTTATTCTTTATTTTTTCGAAGCTGAACGCTTGGAGCCACAACCTTTATCTACGGTGCTCACCAAGCAACTTCTCGAAATAATTCTCAACTGTTCAAAAACATGAAAGGCTATTTTTGTCAGTTATTCTTTATTTTTTCGAAGCTGGACGCTTGGAGCCACAACCTCTTTTGGCTATTTTTTCTTATTTACTCCTTGAATCGCCTTGAACAAAGTATCAAACTGGCCTTTAAACGACATTACTTGATCAAAGATATCTTCCCCATCATTCAGCATTTTGACCGTCACCCAGCCAAGAGATTCCGTAATTGTCATCGCAACCACCGCATTGACCGCACCACCACTAATTGTTCCAACTACCGGAATAAATTTTAAGATATTGCCTACTGCACTACGGCCAAAGCTGACAACTACCAGTTCTTTAGTCAAACTTTTACCCAAACTTTCCGACCAAGATTGTCCAAATATTTTATGTAAACGTGCCATCATCGTTAACTGTACTGAAACTAATAAAAACGCGTCGGAAAACGGAATAGGTGATAAACCAATGATTGCTGCTGTTAAGGATGCCACATGAACCGTTGTATGACATTTTTTACGAGTTTCTTGATCGACATCTGTCAAAAATTCATCAAAAACGCCATCGAAACGACTTCGACTAGCAGCCGTCAACTTTAATGCTTTAGTCTTTGTACTATCAAAAGATTTCATGATGGCAGTAGAGATTTTACTTGGAAATTGTTTCAACACATCATTAAAGAACGATTGAAATTCTTCTTGTTCTTCCTGTGTATCCAACTCAGCTACTTCATTCCGTTTCTTTTCATTTGTTACCTCAAGCTGTTTCTTTTTTTGTTTATCCTTTTTCCCTAACATCTTTCATGACCCCTTTATCAAAAAATTACTAAAGAAATTGTAGCACGGAATACAATTTGGCAACAAGAAAACGTTCAGTACATGCCTGTTACTACCAAAAGTTTATCATTTATTTAAATAAGCACACGTTTAACGTGCATTCCCAGAAGACTCATTTATGTGGTAACTATATTCTTTATAGATAAAGCTGAAACTGTTCACTCCTATCTTTTTCAAGCAACTCCTGTCTGAACACAAAAAATCTCCCAGTCTTCATTTTTAAAATAAAAGCTGGGAGAACCATTCTTTAGCCGTAGCGTTTTTATCTTCTATTATTCCTTACTACGCTCCAAAGCACACTCATTAACTGACAGAAAAAGGAGCTGGAACATACATAAAAAAGTGCCTTCAATTTCCAAAAGTTAGACATTTGAAAGCACCTTTTATTTTGAAAAAATTTTTCGTAGTTAGCCTGAGCTAGTTGAATTATTTAAGGAACAATTGATCCGAGTGCCAATTAGTAGTTCGCTGATTAACACTTTTTCACATTAATTTTTCTTTACTTCTCTTCAGAAGTTGCTGAGTCCTTGGAATCTAAACTTAATTCACTCGCTCCAATTTTAATTGATTGGATTTCTTCGTTATCTTTTAATCCAAATTCATAACGATAATGCATTTTTTTACCTTCTTGGAAATGGCTCCTGTCTTCATCTAATCTGAAAGTTGTCCCATCTTTATAAGTCAATATAATCGGAACATTGATTAAACTCCCCGTATAGTCAAAGTCTAGTGCCAGCGGCGATAAAGTAATATTTTCTAAGAATACTTTATCCGTTGCCCCATCGATTTCTTGATCAGGCAAATTGGTGATTGGTAATTCTTTCGCCTCTTTCAATTGTATCAGCCAATTCCCTTCTTGATAGACACCCCAATTCCACCCGTTTAAAAGAAGTTTTGCTTGAGTTAAGTCTGCTTCTGAAATAGCAAAAACATATTCTTGATAATCAGATCTGCCAGTTTGATTATTATGCGTCCCCTCATCAATACTAAAGTCTACGATTGGTTCTATTTCTTTTTCACCAATAGCTAAACTTGGAAAAACAGCTGCCATCTTAGGTTCATTTGGTATTTTTAGTTGGACATGTAATAAATTATCTTTGTAAGCAATATTGGAAATCGTAAAATTTCGGTCTAATTTTTCATTGACCTCCAATGGTTTTAATCCTTCCTTGATTATCTCGTCCCAAGTAACGCCTAGTTTTTTGGCTTCTTTTTCATCAAATCCACCACCTTGGCTTTCTTGTTTTGTTAAATCAATCCAAGTTTTAGCTGGTTTTACTATTTCTTCCCATTTTGGAGTAAAAGTTTTTATAAAGTTTTTTTCTTGACTTGCAAAAGAACGGATTTGAAACCCGGAAATTGGCGTAGCCTCTGCACCAATCGCGCTGGTAACTAATGTAGCCGTTTTCGTTCCTTCGTCATAATTGACCACTTGGGTATTCCCACCACTAAACATTTCCCAATCCTCGATGACTGTATCTTTTGCTAGCCGATCACCAGTTAAATCAGTTAGTTGGCTAACCAAGTATTGATTATTCCCATCTTTAAAAGAGGCAACAGCTTTTAGCCGTAATCCTTGATCCGTTACTTCTTGACTTAGCTTATCTGAATTTAACAATAAGATTTCTGTATCTGTACCAAACCTTTTTTTATAAGCTAACGACAAATCATCTCGAAAAGTAAATCCTACTAATAGTAAACCTAATGCTGCCGTTGATCCACCAATTATCCAACGTCTTTTTTGTTGTCTCTTTTTTCTAAACATATTCTTTTTTGTTACAAATTTATTCTTGATTTCTTTTTTATTTTTTTCGTGAAAGGGTTGATCAGTACATTTCAGTAATTCATCTAACTGTTCTTCAGTTAAATATTCTAAAGGATCTTTTTTCATCTATTTTCCACCTCTCTAAAAAAAGAATTTTCATTCACTAAATGACGAAGCTTTTTACGCCCTCGATACAAATAATTATCAATTTCTTTACTCGTGAGTTTTGTGCGCTCTGCGATTTCCAGAGGAGATAAATCACAAAAGATTCGCCAAAACAATAATTGACGTGTGGGCTCGTCAAACGTCAAAATCAAGTTATACAGTTCTTGCCATGCTTCTTTCTCATCAAGTTCATCACTAATCAGTTGTTGTGCATCTTCATTTATTTCCGTCAATGGTTCTTGTTTAAATTTTTGGACTTTTTGCCATTTATTTCTGGTCATACTCTTTGTCATAATACACAAATAAGTTTTCAGACTACCTTTTTCTGGATTAAATTTTTCAGGATGTTGCCAAAATCGTAAGAAAACATCACTGATTATTTCTTCCAGATCCATGTTATTATGAACACCACTGCGAGCACCCACTGCCCATAATAATTTACTATAAGCTGTAATTAGATAATCGAATGCATCATCATCACGTTTTTTTAATCGCTGATAAAAAAGTTCATTTTCGATTTCTTCCATTTCTCCACCACCTACGCTAGTACTTTTCAAGAACACTATTAGCACACACTTCACTATCTTGTCCTATTCTCTCCTATAAAAAAACGAAATCAATCATTATTTTGATGAATACACTCGATGGAACTAGTTCTTTTTTCTATTAAGTTAACTGACTTTCTCAAAATATAACGCTTCACATAAAAGAGCTCTCCCAAATTCAACATATCTTCATCATCAACATTTTTGATTTCACATATAGTACAAATCATAAGGAACAATTTCCTCGCATAAAATAAATTTTTCTAAATCATCGTCATTCACTTCTAATACTCATCATACCCAGTTATGTACAAAAATTCCCCAGTATATTTAAGTGCAATCATACGAATAAAAAGCCAACCAGGAATTACCATTCGCGCTAAAATTTCAACTACTACCTCTTAAAGAACATCCTCACTTCACACAAAAAGGGGCTGGGGCAAAAATAGTCTAAATAGAAAAAAAGCCTAAACTTCGTTTTTGAAAACGGTGATTTTAGGCTTTTTTGAATTGAAAAATGTGTTAAGAACAACTGGGCTTTTTAGTTTTGTCCCAATCCCTTTTCTTTTAACGGCAATCAAGCAAGCTGAAATGCACACCACGTCCTTGATTCTTTCCATTATATTTGAGTAATGGTTTCTCAAGGGCGAAAAAACGGGCTGAAGCTACTGCTACTCCATGGTTTACAAAAATTTCTACAGCGGATCCATCAATCATCAACTGAATTTCTTTCAATGGTTCATCTAAATGGTAATGACGAAATTCTTTTTTGCCGTCTTCCCAATTCGTTCGACTCAATTCCAACAGCGATTTTTTAGCATCAAATAGTAAAGAAAAACCAGTCGTTACTTCTACTTGGAAATCTTCAGCAAAAGAGTCAAAGGTCATAAGAATTTCTGAACCAAATTTCGCCAAAGGACATTTCCAGTCTCCCATCAACCCAAAAGTAGACTCTTCTCCGCGCAACTGTTGTAATTCTCGGATGGGTCTTTGATAAAGCCGACCTTCATGGAAGTTCAATTCACGAGGAATCGTTAAACAATGCACCCACTTTTCTGCAACTGTTGGTTGTGCTTGTTCCTTTTCAGGTGGCATTACGCCCATCCAACCATAGAGTATGCGTCGTTCATCAGCTGTTTCAAACGTTTGAGGTGCATAAAATTCAAATCCCCAATCCATTTCTACCAACTCATTTTCTGAAGCAATCTGCCATTCTTTCGTCAGTGACAGATAGACCGTTTGATGAATATTTTGATACTGTTCTCTCTCCGCCGTCAATCCTTGTGGCGAATAAAGTAAGAGTTCTTGACCATCCACCTGAAAAAGATCAGGGCATTCCCACATGTAGCCTCTCTGAGAGATCTTATCCATTTCATTTGAATCAAAAAGTTCGCCATCAAATTGCCACTTTTTAAAGTCAGCGGACGAGTAACAGAGAATTGTTCCTTGCTCTGCTAAAGTTTGAGCCCCGAGTACTAAACGCCATCGATGTGTTTCATTATCAAACCAGACTTTTGGATCACGCACATGACGTGTATACCCTTGCGGATGTTCAAAAAGCGGGCCTAATTTTTTAAAATCTACACCGTTTTCTGAAACTGCCCAACACTGAAAACTACTTCGACTTCTATCAGGGTTAATCACATTTCCAGTATAGAATAAGTATAATTTGCCGTCTTTTTCAATCGCTGATCCAGAATAAATTCCGTCTTTGTCATAAGGCTCGCTAGGAACCAATGCCACTGGCAAACGTTTCCAGTGAATCATGTCCTGAGAAACAACATGTCCCCAGGATTTATAATCATGTGAGCAGTCTTTGGAATTCCATTGATAAAAGAGATGATACGCTCCTTGATATTCAATCAATCCATTGGGATCATTCAGTAACCCTTCTTCTGGTGTACAATGGAAACTCAATGGATAACGGCTGTCCTTTACTCTACCATCTAACATCTAACTTTCACTTCCTTACTAAAGCCAATTGTCTATGCTTGTTCTAGCTCTTCTTCCATTTTTTCTTGGTAGCCAAACAAGTACGTCAAGACAAAAGCTACACTGATTGCTAAGATATTTACAAATAAATAAGGCAATAATTGACCGTTTAAATAAAGCAACGTTCCCGGAATAACTGTAATTGCCATTCCAGTACCAGCCAATTGCAACAAACTAGCTGCAAAACCACCCACAGCGCCACCAATCAGCCCCATGATAAATGGTTTTACATAACGTAAATTTACCCCGAAGATTGCAGGTTCTGTTATACCTAAAAAGGCTGATAAAGCAGAAGGAAAACATAATGCCTTTAATTTTTTCGATTTCGTTTTGAAGCCAACCGCTAAAGTTGCGCCACCTTGTGCTGCAATAGAACAAGTAATAATTGCATTAAATGGGTTCACACCTGTATTTGCCAATAGCTGGACTTCTAAGAAATTAAAGATGTGATGTACACCAGTTACGACGATTAATTGATTTAAAAAACCAATAATCAAACCAGCTAAACCAAATGGTAAAGCCAAAACAAATTCTGTGCCATTCAAGACCACCGTTTCAAAAGAATGAAAAATGGGGCCAATTACCATCAAGGATAGTAAGCTCATGACTAATAATGTAACAAAAGGTGTGACTAATAAATCAAAGGTATCTGGTACGGATTTATGCAATCTTTTTTCCAATTTTGAACCCAAGATGCCGGCAATAAAGGCTGGTAAAACAGTTCCTTGATACCCCACAATCGGAATAAAATTAAGTAACATAATCGGTGTAGCATCTCCAGAGGCTACTGCATAAGCGTTTGGTAAAGCAGGATTAACCAACATTAGTCCTAAAACTATCCCAATGATTGGACTACCACCAAAGACTTTAAATGTTGACCAAGCAACTAAAGCTGGTAGAAAGGCAAACGCTGTATCAGTTAAGACTTGCGTGTATAAAAGAAAGTCCGAATTGATTGCATCAGGTGTCATACCAAACAGTTGCAAAATTTGAGGCTGAGTAATCAATCCACGGAGTCCCATAAACAAACCAGTTGCAACTAAGACAGGAATAATCGGTACGAAGACATCTCCAAACGTACGAACCATTCGTTGAAAAGGATTTGCATTTTTTGTTGCTTCTGATTTCATTTCAGCTGTGGACGTTTCATGAGCGCCTAAACCGATAACCTCGTCATAAATTTTATTAACAGTTCCCGTTCCAAAAATAATCTGATATTGTCCGGAGTTAAAAAATGCTCCTTTGACTTTGGGAATGTCTTCTACCTTTTTTTTATCGATTTTACTTTCATCGTTGACCATCAATCGTAATCGAGTTGCACAATGCGCAACGCTTTGAATATTTTCTGCACCACCAACGGCATGAATCACTTCTGCTGCAATCTCTCGGTTTTCCATTTTGTTCTTCCTCCTCATTTTTATGGAACCGTTCCCGTTTTTGCTTAAAAAAATAACAAATAAAAGCCCAACCCTTTGTGGAACCGTTCCCTTAATAACAAAAACAGCGTAACACGCAGATGTATGCGCTGTCAACTACTTTTTAACAGCACATACACTATTTCTGATAATCATTGTCGTATCAACAATTGTTTGTCGCGCAATCTCATTTCCTTGTAAAAGCTCAGTCATTAAACACGCTGCTTTCTCGCCGACAAGTTGATGGTGAAAGTCAACTGTCGTTAACGGTGGATAGAGGTACTCACCAAAGGAGTAGCCGCCAAATCCAGCAACCGAAAGTTCGACACCAATAGCGATATTCAATTGATTTGCAGCTTTGATTACCCCCATCGCCATACTATCTGTCGCACAGATAATCAAACTGGCATTCTTTTGAGGTAGCAATTCTAATCCTAACTGATAATTATCTTCTGGATAAAAAGTTGAAGGAACGATCTGAGGTGTGATTCCATTTTCAAGAAAAGTTGTCACAACCCCTTGTTTTCGATTGATTCCGACTGACAAATCATTTTCTGGTACACCGACATATAATACTTCTTTGTGACCATATTCCAACAAAGCTTGAGCAAGATTCACACCTGCTTGATAATTGTCATGGTCTACGGAATAGACCGCTTCATTAGATTGCCCGACAAATAAGATTGGCACGTCGATTGAATTCGCTACTTTGATGTGTTCTTCCGTAATTTCGGTTGCCAATAAAATAATACCAGCTACTTTGTTTTGCACTAGACTGTAGATACTCTCAATCTCGCGTTTGATTGCCAATTCAGTATTAGAAATCAGCATTTGAAATCCATTTTTCCGTGCAACCTCATCAATCCCATTCAAAATTGCCATGATTGATGGCGAAGTTAATCGCGGGGAAATTACTCCGATAAAATTACTTTTTTGAATCTTTAGATTACGGGCAAATTCATTAGGTGAATAATTATATTTACTGATGATTTTTTCGATTTTTTTTGCTGTTGCTTCACTAACATATCCGTTATTTAAATAACGAGAAACCGTGCTCTTCGAGACTCCGGATTCTTTAGCAATCTGTTTGATAGTAACCATTATTTCTCCTTATTCCTGTTTTTCTTTATGATACCATAAGAATGATCGATCAAATCACTTAGATTGTCATCTGTTTGCCTAAAAACTTTTATGCCAAACCTAAATAGTTTCCATCCGATACTATTTTTTTGTCCAGATTACATAATAAAAGAGCCTACCGCATTTGCAATAGGCTCTTCTCTTATTTGATAAAAGCTTGAATTACTACTGAAGGATTTTTCCCGTTATTCTTAAAGGATACGTTCTGGCAATTATCTGGAATAATAAAGGTTTCACCGTAATGAATAGTGATTGGAACGAATTCACCATCATCACTGAATAACTCAATGGACTCCCCTTCAACCAAACAAAGCATATTTACCGAATCATGTGCTTCTAGCTTTATTTCACCTGTAAACGTATGTCGACGAGTCTCAATAAATTCTAAGTCACATAGCCCAGTTTTTTCGACAAGAGCTTGCTCGTTACTTGAAAGAATCTCATTTGGTGAAAAAAGATTTGCTCGAACATAATCCTCATCAAATCGACGATCGACATTTTTTCGTCCATGTTCTAAATGAATTGGTCGAGGTTTACCGTCTAACCCCAAACGACCCCAATCCCAAAGTTTAAACGTGAAGATATATGGAGTAGCACTGATTTCAAGTACAACCGCGTTTGTGCCACCACAATGAATTGTTCCTGCAGGAATCGAAAAATGGTCGTGTTTTTGAACAGGAAAATGATTAATATACTTGGTATCATCAAATCTATAGTTGCTATCTTTACTGGCCTTTTCTAGTTCGTTAAACAGCTCGTCTATGTCAGTATTATTTTTTATCCCAAGATAGATTGAAGCATCTTCCTTCGCATCTAAAATATAATAGCTTTCGTTTTGCGTATAAACCATCCCAAACTTTTCTTGAATGTATTCCACCTTAGGATGAACCTGCAGGCTTAAATTTCCGCCACCCATTGTATCAAGGTAGTCAAAGCGGATTGGAAATTCTGTGCCAAATAAAGCATATACGCGTTCACCCAACAGTTGGCTTGGGTAATTTCGTACGAGATTGATTGCCGGGATTTCATATTGCGCATTTTCTAATTCAAAAATTAAACTGTTTTCTTCTGGCACTCCATCAAATGCCCAGCCATAATTTGGGATTTCATCTGGAAGCTCAAATTTTTCTTTCATCCATTGCCCACCCCATGGACTTTGATCAAAGTAGGGCACTAAGCGAAATGGTCGCTGTACAGCTTTTTTTTGAATTGTTTCGTACGTCGCACGATCAATCATTGTCCACTTTTCATTTTTTGTACCATCAATATAAAAATCCGTTTGTGAACGCAACTGACTTTTTAGTTTGTCCGCAATTCGCCATTCAAAAAAATAGCCTCGTTTAAATTTCTTGAGCGCATCTGTTTCAGGCTCCGCCAACCAGTTGTTCAACCCTTTTCTGAATCGTTTTTGGATTTCCCAACGTGTGATGTCGAAATAAACAGTTATGTCAGGTGAAGAAGCTACCAAAGCAGCCCCTACACCCCATACGATAACTAATCCATTTGTTGCTTTGATTTCCTGTTGTACTTCAGTAATTGCGGAACAATCAAAATAATCGTTCATTTCTGCATGGGTCATCAAGCCGAAGACACGATCTTCTGTCAACTCTTTTGCCAACTCACAATTGATTTCTTTTCTTGGTCGAGTACATATTTCACTGTGAATCACCTTCTCTGGTACAAGTTCAGTCACCAGTTGATTTAAAAGTTGCTGATCTATTCCCGGGTATGTCTCGAAACAAATGATCTGTGCGTTTTTTTTAGTTATCTGTTCTTTTAAACTTGCAACAATCTCAGTGATTCCGACCGCTGCTGCAGCATGTTCTTGTACCTTGATTGTTGGTCTTAAATCGTAGGTCATGATTCCTTAACTCCCTTACTTATTTTAGACAAAGTGTTAGAAAATCTTTTGCTCCTAAAGTTTGTCCTTGAACAAAATCATTCAACACATTTTCTGCTAAATCGACAACCTTAACTGAGTCAAATCGATCCAAGTTCATTAATTTGATGGCTTCGTCTGTCTCATTTGGATTGAACAAGCGAATAATCATCCCATCCCCTGCCCACTCTTTTTTAGCAGTACTCATAAACAACTGTTTATTTTCTAATTTCAGCAATGAATCTTCGCTAGGAACAACGTTAGTTAGCGGTGGAATATTAAAACGATCTACCCGATTCAAATAAGAATTCAAGCTTTGTACTTGATAAAAATCTTGCGTTGTAAATAATTTTTTCGAAATTTCATAGGCTTCAGTTGGATCAAAGCGTCCTTCCCCAAAACTTACGAAATAGTCAAATGACATTTCCGTCAGCATCTGTCCATCTGGTGTTTCAACCACCATATTATTAATTCCAGAAGCACGTCCTGGACGCCATGCAAGATCATCTCGACCTAACAACCCATTGCTACGGAATAAAGTTACTGACAATCGTTCTTTTTCAGGTTCCACTTGATATTCTTTTATCATTCCTGTGTGGAAAGTAAAATGTGCCTTTTCATCAGATAACGCAACAAAACTTTCTAATGGATAGATTGGCATTGGCTTTTCAACAAATCCTAATTCACGCCAATTTTCTTGATATGGATTAGTACTCAAACGTTCTAACGCTGAATACCCTTGATCTGCATGATGTTTTGCTAAATCTGTAACACCTGTTTTCCAGTTAACACGGACACGATGATCTAATACTTGATTATTCATTTGGTGAGTGATTCGGATAAAGTTTTCACCTGTGTAAAGCGAGACTTTCGTTTGGATAACAAACTCTACTTTTTCAGTTGACCGTTTTTCACCAGTTAATTTTGCTGGCAATTTCACTGTATGCGTTAACTCCACAGATTGACACAAGTCATTCTTAGTTACAGTACCTCTCTCATAGTCACTAATGATGATTGCTTCATCACCACTTTTTAACGGTGAGTAATCAAAAGAATCTCCTGCATCCGCAGTATCATCAAAATGGAATGGGTCTTCTATTCTTTCTCCCGTTTGTAAATTTTCAATCACTAGGCGGTCAGCAAAATTAAATTTGAACGACTCGTTTTCAATGGAAGTTGTAGCTGATTTTTCCGTTGTACCGATTGTTACTCCTGATTGGTCCTCCATTAGGAGAGTAGTGTATCCCATCGCAGGAACTGAAACGTCTTTCAACAAAATAGTTGAGCGATAATACGGAGGGACCTCTTCTTCTTTCTCCCCTTTTGACGTCACAATGATTCTTTTACCTCCATCGAGACTGATTTGTTCTTTGACTACATATTCAATTGCTTCACCCGTCACCGTTCTGATACCAAAAGACGGTTTTGAACTAAACAGGACTAATTCACGTGTAAAAGTTTGTGTTTTGATATCTGTGTTAAATAACGTTACGACATCTTCTGTTCCTAATTGGCTACTGATAGCTCCTACCAGTTGACGCTTGACTAAATTGATCAAGTCTTTTACTTGACGTAAAGCACTGGTTAAGCGAACAACGATATCATGGTTCGCATCATCCGAATTTGATGCACCAATGCCGTTGTGGGCTTGACTATCAAAGATTTTTTTCCAAATTTGATCCAACCAATTTTGCGGGAACTTGATTCCGTGCTGTTGACCAATCAAACATAATGGTTCTAGTTCATGGATCAGCAGTTCCTCAACTTCAAAATTCAAACGTTTAATATCATAACGCTCGGAACGACATGTATTATGAATACGTGATTTTTGACAAGCGAGCAATTCCCCAGAAATCGTGTCAGGGAAATTATTTTCATCCCAAGCAGCTGCCATAAAGGTTTCATAATCACTAAGTAGGAATTCATATGCTGAATCTAATTCATTTAATTGTTTCACTGTCTCAGGAAACGCTTGATTGATAATGACTTGGTCACCACCAGCCGGCAGCAAAATAGCATTGGTATCCTGATTTTTCCTTGCTAGCTCATCCAGAATAGGTAATAAACGTTGATTGACATAGTTCTCTTCTGTTGTTAAAAATTTTCCCGGACCGTAACCATAAAAAATATTATTTGTTTTAATTGTCTCTTTGTTAGGAGCTTCCCACAAAAAGTTCAAGTTCTTTGCAACCTGTTCGTTATAAACACCTCGTTGAAAAATGGAATAATCCATGCCAAAACGAGAGTAAATTGATGGTAAATAAGCATGTTGCCCAAAAATATCTGGTGCATAACCGATATTCATGGAATGGCCAAAGCTTTCTGCATATTTCACTCCATACAATAAATTACGAATAACGGACTCAGTCATCCCAAGCAATGCATCTGCCTGAGTGTACCAAGGCCCAATGAAAAGGCGCTTCTTTTCGACAAGAGCTAACAAACGCTCTTTATTTTCTGGACGAATTTTCAAATATTTTTCAACAATAGAAAATTGCCCATCAAAAGAGTAGCAAGTGAATGCCGGATCATTTTCTAACGTGTCAATTAAATAATCAAGATTTTCTACTAAAATAATATCGGAATCTTCTTGTGTGAAATACCACTCATGATCCCAATGTGAATGTGCCACTACGAATACTGTTTTTGTCATTAGTTTCCCCTACTTTTAAGCTTTTTTCGCTTCTTTTTTCTTAATCAAATAAAATCGAATAAAGATATTTCCTAAGGCGATGAATAAAACGCCGGCAATCAAACCGACAGCATATGCCCAAAAGTTCTCAACCAGTGGCCAACCCCAAACTGCAGGAAGTGGATACCACTGAACTGCTCCTAAAACAACAGCTAAAACTGCCCCAATTGATGCGCCAATCATATTGATAGGAATCGTGATCAATGGATTTTGCAAAGCAAACGGAATTGAGCCTTCACCAATTGCTAGAAAACCAAGAACCAATGATGTTCGGCCTGTTACGCGTAAATTATCATCAAATACACGACGACCAACGATATATTTATCTAAAATAGTTGCTAAACCAATACCGATTGGTGGAATTACGATCGCTAATACTCTTGGTGTCAATGGGAAAATTTGATCAGCTGCCATTCCGATTGCAACTGCACCGGCTGCTTTATTCACTGGCCCGCCTAAGTCAAACGCTGTTAAGCAAGCAATGATTGTTGAAAGCACTACTTTACCAGAATCTTGATATTGCATAACCATCTGCTGTAGCCAACCATTCAATCCACCAAATACTGGGTCGACCAAGAGATAATTGACAAAGAAGACTGCCAAAATGGATAGACCAGGAATAATCAACATTGGCTTCATTGCTTGTAAATTCTTGTGTAATTTCACATGTTCATTCAAGAACTTACAAACATAGCCAGAAACTGCTCCTAAGATCAATGCGCCAAAGAAGCCAGAAGGAATGCCACCTTCTACACCCCATAAAGTTTGATGTAACCCTGCGGCAAATGCACCACCAATAAAACCAGAAGCTAATGCTGGACGATCAGCAATTGAATACGCCATAAATGCTGTGAAAATTGGATACATAAAGCGCATTGTCATATTTCCCGTAAGCCCAATATAATGAAGCAAGACAATGAGTTGATTTGCATTTGTAGCCATTTCGGCGTTACCGATTTCTTTACTCAATCCGAAGAAACTAGCACCAATTTGCGAAATCCCAATCATTACACCTGCCGCAACTAAGATTGGAATCATGTATGAAATACCAGTCATAACTGCTTGCATCAATGTACTCATTACGGAAGCTTTTTTTGGTCCATAACTAGCATCACTACTAGACAGATCGTCGGCTGCTTTGACTCTACCGTCGGGTGTCGTAATCAATCGATCAATCATTGCAGATCCGTGTTTCAATGGTTCTGCAACTTTTGTTTGAATATAGGGAAGCTCCTTAAAACGTTCCTTACCTTTTGGTGCAATATCCGTTGCGAAAATTATGCCATCTGCAGCTTGAATCATCTCTGGTGTAATTCCGTCTTCGATGCCATTAGCACCTTGTTTCTCTACATGGATAGTGATTCCTTTTTCTTTCGCCGCTTTTTGTAATGCTTCAGCTGCCATATAAGTATGGGCAATGCCGGTCGCACACGCAGTTACAGCTAAGATGTTTTTCGCTGTCATTGGGACTACTTCCTCCATTTCGCTGTTTTGATTCGATAATAATTGCAGTATTTCTGTTTTTGTCCTTGCTTTTTTTAGTTGGTCTACTAAGACAGGATCCATTAATTTCACGCTTAGCTCAGATAAAATTTTCAAGTGAGTTTGTCCTTTTTCAGCGTCTGGAATGGCTAGCAAGAAAATCAGCTCAACTTGATTTGATGGGTCAATTGACGGCCAATCTCCTGCCGGCATCGCTTTGTCCAAAGTAGCAATGGCTACGGCTGCTTTTGAAACAGTTGTTGATTTACCATGTGGAATAGCAAAACCATTCTCCATTCCAGTTTCAGAAATAGCCTCTCTTTCACGGACAGCTGCTAAAAAAGCTTCCTTATCAGTAACGATGTCATTACGAACAAAAGCATCAATCAAGTGATCGAAGACTTCCGCTTGCGTTTGCCAACTTTGATGAATAAAAATCAATGATTCATTTGTAATACTACTTAAATCCATGTCCTATTCCTCCATTTTTTGATAGTTGAAAAGCAGTAATAAAAATTTCAGATACCAATTCAGCAGCATTTTTCAAGGTTGTTGCTTTCTCCATCGCATCCGGTAAAGAAATTGGCTTTGTTTGAATCGAAAAAATTCCAGAAAATGGCGAAGATTCATTATTAGTTATACTTTTTTTTCCACAAATAGCAATCACTGGTTTCTGATACTTCTTAGCTAGTTCTGCGATAGCAAAAGGTACTTTACCAAACAAACTCTGTTGATCGATACTTCCCTCGCCGGTCACCACCACATCTGCTGTTTTCAGCCTGTCTTCAAAGTCAATCAATTCC
The DNA here is from genome assembly GCF_040887505.1 of Enterococcus sp. C50. Lineage (NCBI taxonomy): Bacteria > Bacillati > Bacillota > Bacilli > Lactobacillales > Enterococcaceae > Enterococcus > Enterococcus sp. C50. The sequence continues at coordinate 347,141 of NZ_JBFOFW010000001.1, forward strand.
GTAACCAATTTAAATCCTGCGTCCATTTTTGCTCCAAGAATAGCCAGTGCTCCTCCCAAGCCGCCGGCAGCTCCTGCACCTTGCAAAGTTGCTAAATCAATGTTTAATTCTTTGAGAATCGTTTGACTCAATTTTTCTGCATTTGCATCTAATTGCCGTATCTGTTCGGCTGTTGCGCCCTTTTGTTGAGAAAACACTTGAAATGCCCCTTGATTACCAAAATAAGGATTGGTTACATCATTTGCCACAATAATTGGTATGTTGGGGAATCTGATTGTTGAAATTTCAATTTCGCTGGCATCCAGTAATAAGTTTCCCTCTTCTAAATCGTTTTGTTGCCTGTCAAGAAATGTCGCACCAAATTCTTTCAGCAATCCCAAGCCACCATCAGTAACGCCCGATCCGCCCAATGTAATCACTTTTTGAAAACCACGTTGCTCTATTTCTTTAATCAGTAACCCGAGCCCTTTTGACGAAGCTGCTTTGACTGTTTCAGCACTTGGTTTAATCAAGTCCAAACCCATCGTATCCGCAGACTCAATTAGTGCCTGCCGTTTTCCCTCTGCTCTAAAGCTAAGCACTTTGGCATTGATTGGTTTTCCCATTAGATCAATCGTTGGTATTTCTAAAATTTCCCCGTTTAAAGAATGCTGAACACTTGCTAATGTACCTTCGCCACCATCTGCAATCGCAATTTCTGTTGTACTTTCCACAAAATCAAGTTGATTCAATTTTTCAGCAACAGCACGATTCAGTTCAATTGAGCTAGCACTTCCTTTGAAGCTATCAATAGCTATGAGAACCTTCATTGTTGTTCACCAACTTTGATCCAAGCAATGCCGTATGGTGCTAATCTAAAATTGTTATCCACTTCTGTCTGAGTTAGAACATTGATTCCATTTAAGCCTTCGACTATTTTTTCAGTACCAGTTACATTGGTCAAAGAAATAATTTCAGAGCCATCTTTAGCCGTTCGTTTGAGTGCAAACACTTGCTCATCTAAATGTAGTACTTCCTGTTCCCCATATGGAGAAAATGCTTCATAATTCTGACGCTCTTTCAGCAGTCTCGTGATTCCTTCATAAACTGTTTTGCGATAAGAATCTATGTCTAATTCCGTAGCTAATTGTTTTGTCTCAATTTTTTGTCGATTGATTCGCCGATTAATACCTGATTCCTCAACACCTTGTAAATCCCCACGCGAACCAAAGATGGAATGATAATAAATTGCGGGGACGCCTACAAAGGAAAGCAAAATATTGTGTGCGGCAATCAATTTTTTGGCTGCGAGTTGATCTGTATCTTCTGACGAACGTAACGCATCGCCATAATTGATATTCAATTCATAAACTGTTTGTGACCCATCAGGATTACTCTTATACGAAACTTTCCCTTGATTGTTCAACACTCGTTCAACAATTGTTTCTCGCTCGGTATCATCTAGGATTCCTTCCACTGGTCGCATCCCAATCCCATCATGTGAAGCCAAAAAATTAAAGAACGTTGCTTCATCTGAAAGAGCATGGATTGTGCTCGCCCACTCAGCTAACTTTTGTGTATTCTCTTGAATAAACGAAAACAGAACTAACGGCGGCAATGGAAACTGATACACTTGATTCGCTTCATTATGACCATCACCTAGATACGAAATGTTCTCTTTGTGAGGGACATTTGTTTCAGTAATAATTTGTGTATTTGATGAAAAGTGATTCAAGAGTGTTCGCCACATTTTTACGATTTCATGTGTTTTGGGTAAATGCATACAAGTCGTTCCCGAATCTTTCCATAAGAAACCAATGGCATCTAAACGAATGGACGACGCACCACGAAACGTATATTCAAGTAAGACTTCGGACAAACGTGCTAACATGATTGGATCTTTTGGATTGACATCCACTTGATCATCACTAAACGTGGTCCAAACCTTCTTCTTTTCTCCTTTATCAGTTGAATACTCATGGAACAACGGAGAAGTTCTTGGTCTAGTAACATTTGTGGTATCAAACTCTTCTTGATACTCAACAAAACTTTGTTCAAAACCTATGTCATTGTTTAAAAACTTTTTGAACCATTCACTCTTAGCTGACATATGGTTAGCAACAAAGTCATACATCAAACGTTTCTTCTGCGCTAACTTTTTGATGTCATCCCAATCACCCAGCGCTCGATTGATTGTTAAATAATCCGTCACAGAAAAACCATCATCTGAGGTAAATGGAAACATAGGTAGCAAATGAACATCTGTGATACTGTCATCCAGATATGTCTGGACTACCTCCCTTAACACTTTTAGTCCTTTTTCATTGCCATTTTGAAAACTATCACCATAAGTGATTAGGTATGCATTTGATTGATCGATTGCTGGATTTTCAGTAAATTCTTTCGTAGCGTATTTTTCTAATAAATCAGTAAAAAGTTGATTCGCTTGATCGAGATCTTGCTTACTTGTGTATATTTTTTCTAGATGTGTTGCTATTTTTTCTGTTATCATAAATCCACCTCAACAAATAATTAAAAGCCCTTTCATTTATTACAAACACAGTTATATCACAAAACCGTATTAAAAAAAGTTCAGAAAGCGTATAATTATACGCCAAGGGGGAGATACAAGATGGGTGCTATTGAAAATTATTTTGTAACTGATATTGGAAATCTATCTGAAACTGAGAAATATGTTTTTTATTATTTGGACGAACATCCTAATCTAGTAAAAAAACTTACTTTATCTGAAATTGCTGAGAAATTAAACACATCAAATACCACGATTATTCGAATGACCAAAAAGCTTGGGCTAGATGGCTTTTCCAATTTTAAATACTTAGTAGAAAGAATTGTCAGCGACACACAAATTGTTCCGCAAAAGGATCTGGCTGAACGATACCGCTCTTATCTAGATGCGGTGATAACCGGTACCGATTTAGACAAATTAACGTACATTGCGCAAAAAATCCACGGCGCTTCCACACTCTATGTTGCCGGCGTTGGCATAACAAAGCCGATTGCAGAGTACGTCGCCAAGCGATTTTTACAGCTAAATAAGTCCACACTTTATACCTATGAATCACATCTGATTGAGTTGATGCCAACGTTTACCAAAAAAGATGATATTGTTCTCTTTTTATCGATGAGCGGTGAAACAAAAACAATTATTCAAGCCGTAAAAAAGATGAACTACGTTGAACGAGTTGATCTATTTTCTATTACGAATAATGGTAATAGTACGCTAGCTAAGTTAACTGATGTTACGCTAAGCTCTTCCATGCCAACAAATATTTATGAAAACTATGACATTACTTCTCGCTCTGCACTAATGCTTCAAGCTGATTTATTGATTGAAACTTATTTGGGGCTTTATTTTTAATCATTGAGAGTTAGTCTAGATTCCTTTCATTAATCAATAAAGTCCCATCCACATTATGGGTGGGACTTTATGCTTTTTACAAAATAAGATTCATCTATTCACTTTGTTGCTTGTTTCCAATTCGCTACGAATTGCCTTTAAAGTTATCTCCTGACTGATTAAAATTTTCCACAAAAAAAGATAGGAAGCACCTATCTTTTTTCCTAATTATTTGTCACGATGCTTCGTTACCATGGACATTTTGTTGATTAACGAAGAGTTCGTGCTAGATTAGTGTATCTTCAACCTCATAAGCCCACTTAATATCGCCTACAAAGTTGACATTCAACCAAAGTGAGTGGTCTTCAATTTGATGTTTAACAGTACGATATAGTGTTCCGCGAATAGTATCTTGCTTGGTTACTGAATTCTAAAGAAAAATTCGCATCAAAATATCTACAAAATTTGCAGTTTATTGAGGAAACCATTGGAAGGGATCTCCAGTTAACTACACGACAAGCAGGAGATGTCTGTGCTGCTTTTACACTTTTCATTGATTCTATGTTACTCGTTCATTCACATTATCAAAAAAGAATCGCTTTTTTTCTCGAAGGAAACCGTTATATTTGTGAGAATGTCCAAGCAAATGCGACAAAATATCTTGGTAAATATCATCAACTTTTCTTTCCAAACAGATATGATATTAGTATTTTGGAATACTTTAAGAAAAATCAAGTCGATATTGTTGTGACAAATTATAAAGAATACTTGACAGACGAATTAGATGTAGAAACCAGTATTTTATTTGAAATCATTCCTACTGCGGATAATTGGAATGAATTATTTACCCTAATTAATTCCAGATCCACTCAATTATATTCAATTAAGGAAACAGATCATGTGTCGAACCAATAAAAAGATTCTAAGCAACAAAAAAACTATCAAAAATCAATTGATAGTTTTTTTATTTGCCTGAGCTATTCAGTTTGGCTCTTAATCGTTTCCCAACTGACCTCCGCTAAAATTTCTTCCTTACATGTTCAATTGTTTATGCAATAAATCTTTTACTCTTTGGACTTCTTCTTCTGGTATTCTTTGATAAGATATTCCATCATTTCCAGTAATTCCATCTCCCGTAAAGCCCTCACCTTGGACTTGTTCACTTTCAATAGTTGTTAAGCAAGAATAATAACCTGTTAAGATTTTTTGCATTTGATCGAAGGTCAGATCCGTCTTCCCATTCTCCCCAATACCGTCCATAATTTTCTGATAACTAAAAACGCTTTTCGTTGATAACATTTTGTCGATCAACAATTCCATTACTTCTCGTTGTCTACCTTGACGCCCATAATCACCTGTAGGATCTTCATAACGCATTCGCGAATATTGTAAGGCTTCCCAGCCATCCAAATGTTGCTTTCCTTTTGGAAAATCAATTCCTTCAGCCGAAAAAGCAAAGTCATTATCCACAGTGACTCCGCCCACTGCGTCTACCAGTGTCTGCAACCCGTCCATATTGACCGACACATAGTGATGAATTGGGATATCTAAAAACGTTTCAACCGTATTCATCATCATCTCTGGTCCGCCAATTGAATGTGCGTGATTGATTTTATCCTCGTAATCTGCTCCAACGATTTCCACAAACGAATCTCGTGGAATACTGACTAAAGTTGTCTTCTTTGTCTGATTATTCAAGGTTGCCACCATAATTGTATTTGCCCTGTAGTCGGTTTTTCTTTTCGAATCATTCGCAATTCCCAATAGCAAAATACTCATTGGTTCTGAAGCTTCTGGTGCCTTTGTATTTCCTTTTCGTTCAACGGGCGAATACATTGAGTCTGCCATCTTTTGACTACTGTGATAAAAGCGCAAAGCAAAGACACTCAAACCAGAAACAATGATAACTAGAACAGTAACAAGACTTAGTAAAATTTTTTGCCACGTTGAAAAATGACCTTTTTTAGTTTGTTGAATAGTTAATGTTTCTTGTCGCAAGTATGGATAAAAAAGTCCGGCTGTTCCAAAAGTAGTACCGTATCCAAGCAACAATCCAGTAAAAACATCACTGAAATAATGGACACCCAAATAAATGCGACCACCAGCAATCATAACGAATAAGAAACAGAAACCCAGCTTGATTGATAGAGGAATCTTTTGACTACTGAAAGCATAAACCACAATCATGGAACAAATAAATGTCATGATCAACGCGGAGTGACCACTCGGAAAACTATAAGAAGAACGTGCAAGATATTGTAATTGATCTGGGCGTGCCCTTTGGATCAACTGTTTTAAGACATAACCAATACCACTAACCAATATAAGATTTCCAAAACACCAGATTGCTAATGATTTGCGATTCGTTTTTAGTAAGAAAATCGCTATTGCACCAAAAATGAGTACCATTGGAACAATTGTTGCCACTTTCGCTAACATGCCTACAAAAACAGTTACATAAGTATTGTCTGGGAATCGATATTGGATGAAGATTTGATCCACATAATTAAGCCATGATGCATTCATCATAACCCCTGTTGTAACAATGATTAGTAAAATCCATGCAACAGTGCTATTTAAAAACAATTTCTTTCGCATAAAGTATCCTCACTTTTTATTCTTTTATTTTGTTCATAACAAGCTCTTTTTTCTTGAATCCCATCGTGACGCCCAGCCCAATTCCCAGCACAATCAACGAAGTGCCGCCTTGGCTTAAAAAGGGTAATGGAATCCCAGTTAGTGGTAAAATACCAATTGCTGCGCCGATGTTTTCAAAAATTTGAAACATCAATCCAAAAACAAACGCCACTGCAAGGTAAAGGTTCGCTTTATTATTGGTTCTCAAAGCCGCAGAAAGTATTTGATAAAACAAATAGAAATACAGAAAAACGACGAATGCCGCGCCCATAAAACCAAAACCCTCACCAACTACAGTGAAGATCATATCTGATTCTCGAACTGGCACATACACAGAGATTCCGCTAATCCCACGTCCAAATAATCCACCGCTACCAATCGCATAAAGACTTTGAACTTGCTGATATGCAATCGTGTCACTATATTGAAATGGATCAATCCAAGCACGAACACGGTCTAATTGATAGGTCTTAAAATGTAAGGAATAAAGTAACTTGTTTCCCCATTCGCTGAACACCAGAACTAACAATGTACTACCTAATGTTGCACCGATGCCTGTAATAATCGTCAAAATTTTCCAATGCACGCCAGCAATAATAAACAACGCACCTAGGATTGCAATAAAGACTAAACTCGTTCCAAAATCTCGCTGCATAAACATCAACAAAAAGGTTGGCAAACTGTACATAGCAATCTTGACTAAATAACGCAAATCACTTTTCAAGTCTCTAGTTAAATTTTTTTGAGACCATTCCATTTCATAACTAACTGTCAGCCGTACCATAAAAAGAATAAAACTTAGTTTCATCAACTCAGAAGGCTGAAAAGAAAACGAGCCAATTCGCAACCACCGTTTTGTGTTTGTTAAAGCATACATTGCTGGATCATAAAACCAGTATAAGAGAGCCATTAATCCAAGTGATAACACATACAAAATCGGTGCATATCTTAGTAAGGTTGATACAGGAATCCTGCTGGTGACAACTAGCAGGATAAACGAGACAAGACAAAAAATCGTTTGCTTTAGAATAACACGCCTGACATCAACCCCATCCAAATCAGCAGCTATCGCTTGCACTCCTATACTCATCAAATAAAAAATGAAAATCGGCAAAAACAGAGAATAGTTAAACTCGTTGCTCAAACGCTTGATCATTTACACTTACCTCCGAGGAAAATTTTAGGCAGATTCCTAAAGCAATCGATAAGAACAAATAACTTGTTCCTCCGTAACTGATAAACGGTAGTGGAATTCCAGTCATCGGAATCAGCCCTAAGATACTTGCAATATTGATACTCGTTTGTAAGAGCAACAAAGTGCCAACGCCAAAATAAATCAGACTAATTTGTTGACTGGTTTCTTTTGCTGCTAACATAAACAATCGAAGAATGATTAAAAAAAGAAGTCCTAAAACAATTAGTCCGACGATCATTCCCAGTTCTTCTATTAAAATCGAATAAATAAAATCTGTTTCTGCCACTGGTAGATAACCTTTTTTTGTAATACTATTTCCTAACCCTCGACCAAAGAAGCCACCATTATATAACGCATAATAGGAGTTACTCATCTGAAATCCTTTTCCATACGGATCTAAAAATGGATCTCTCACTAACTGAATACGGTCATAGGTATGCATGAACAAATTTGGTAAAAGATCATGATTACCTAGAAAAAGGATCGTTCCACCTACCACTGCAACTCCTGCAATTGTTGCTAGAAAAAGGCCAATTGAAACCTGATAAGGCAATTGTGCTGTTGTAATGATTACTAGTGCGATTCCCCAAAGAATGATTGCTCCTGTCACTTTTGGTTGAAATAAAATCAATAGTCCACTAAATAAAACTAAAACATAAGGTACCCACATTTCCTTCTTCGTCCGTTCAATCCGAAAAAAATACGCCAGATAAAGAATCAATGCTACATTCGTTATTTCAGAAGGCTGAAATTGAATACCAGCTAATGAAACCCATCGCTGTGCTCCGTTGATATTTATGCCAATGACATAAACCAAAATCAAACTAACGATTCCCAAGCCCAGCAGACTTTTGGCAAGGAATCCTTTTAATAAAATTTTCTTTTTTAGCCGATAGATTCCCGCAATCACAAACCAGCTCATCCCCATAAAAATAGCTTGTTTATAAAATAGCGATAATGCATTTTGCCCCTCAGCTGTCAGTCTGTACGAACTTGCACTGAACACAAGTAAGAGCCCGACTACACTCACTCCCAAATAGGGCAATAATAATAGCCAGTCGATCGTTTTTCTTTTTCTCACAATGTTCTCTCTCCTTTTTAAGCACTTGGTTAAGACGGGAGAGAAACAGTAAATAGCCTCAAAAAAAGGACACCAAACGTTAGCTAAAAAAACTAACAAATCTGGTGTCCCACACAATTAATCTCATCGTCTGAGTTTTAGCACTAAACAACGTAAAGAATTTCTCTTAGCTATTTTATGAAAAGCCTTAATCCGACAATTCCTATTTTACACATTGGCGTCTTTCGACGTTTCTGCGCAATAGCCTGTGTTTGTTTAGGAGCCTCACCTAACAAGTTTACTTATATTTATTTAATTTCATAAAAATCTTACTTTTTTTTTCAAGGAATATCAAAATAAATCGTAAAAAAACGAATTTTCTTTAGAGTTGCTTATGAAATCATTTAGAAAAAATTTATATTTGATCAAAAATGAGACCATAAACAGACGAATTTGTAGTGAATGACTTTAAAAGAACGGACAGGTGTGCTACTTCTGATTCTGTCAAAGTGTATCTTTCTACTGTTGTCAGTCCAGCAGCCTATAATTAAACTGGCAATTCTTTTTTGCATTTATGTTATTAACTTGATTAAGTTCTTCCAAGTAACAGATGAACTTCTGTTTAAAACCTAAAAGATTTATTTTGTATCAAATTAATTTATCTGATGTCCTTCATTCATAACCAATCCAGCACTCACACATTTTTGCTTTTTTAAACGCAACTTTACGTTACAAAAAAAGTTTTGTAAGTGACTTAATAGCTACTTACAAAACTTTTTACTTTTATTCATTCGATTTCAAAGCACTAATCATATCAATTTCTTTTAACTTTTTATGGGTGATAAACATCACGATAGCAGAAAAGATGACCGTCAATGCGCCCGAAACGAAATAACCCATTCCCGGAATCAAAAGTGGAAAAGCCATATTATCGGCACTAGCCATCGTAATAATGAACCAGGTCAAGACCTTGCCAACACCGCATCCTAATAAAATGCCTACCAGAGTAAAGATAACGTTCTCTCGAATGATATACATCGTAACTTCTCCGTCAAAGAAACCTAAAACTTTGATTGTTGCCAACTCTCGTTCCCTCTCCGACACATTGATGTTCGTCAGATTAAACAAAACAACAAAAGCTAACGTGCCTGACAAAACGATAAAAATCAAGACAACTGGTCGTAAATTCTCACTAGCAAAAGCTTGTTTGCTTGCTTGCGTACTCATAAAAGTCGTTGTTGTCACTTGATTAGTGTCTTGCAATTGATTTGCTAATTTTTCTTCCTCTTGAGAAGACATCTCATGACTTTTGAAGAGTACAGTATTTTCAGTGAAATCTTTATCAGTTACTTTTTGATAGTAATTTTGATCCATAAAGATTGTATTACCAAGGTAATTTTCTACGATTCCACTAACCTTTATCTTCATTTTTTTCCCTTCATTATCTTGAATCGTCAAATTACTGCCTATTTTAGCATCGTAAGCTTTCGCAATACCTTCCGTGACAACTGCGCCATCATCGGTAATCTTTATAGCTTCTTTTTTATTCTCTTTTTTCAAGGTGAAATAATCCTTGGCACGATCCGTATTCTTAAACGCGTACAACGACGCACTTAGATCACTGGCCCCTTCTTTTTTAAATTTCACTTGATCAGCAAAAATACTCATACTTTCTTTAACTTTGTCATCAGCAGTTAGCACTTTATTCGCCTTTTGGACATTTGCTTCGTCTTCCAAAGTAACGATTCCTTGAAAGTGATTCAGTTGCTTGAACTGAACATCCACAACGCCACCAATAGAATCTTGTAAACCAAATCCAGCAACCATTAAGCCCATACAGCCTGCGATCCCAAGAATCGTCAAAATTGCTCGAGCTTTATAGCGGAAAAGATTTCTGTACGTCACTTTTTGGTTAAAACTCAATCGGCTCCATAAAGGTGTAATGTATTCTAAAAGAATTCTTTTTCCGGGCTTTGGTGCTTTAGGCATCAAAAGCGCCATAGGTTTTTCCCGTAAATCTTTGATCAAGATATAAATAGTGGCAGCAACGGTTGCAAAAAGAGCCGCAAGTATTGCCACTAAAATCGGCCAAGGCCAAAAATCAGTCGGGTAGTTTTCAAAAACATAATTTTTCTTCAGCATAGTGAAAACAACAGGTGGCAGTCCTTTCGTTCCCACAATAACTCCAAAAACCGTTCCGATAGTCCCTGTCATTAAGGCGTACAATAAGTATTTCTGTGAGATTTCACTATTTCGATAGCCTAACGCTTTCAAAGTACCAATCTCTTTTCGGTCTTCTTCAACCATACGTGTAATAGTAGTAAATGTAATCAAGATGCCAATCAAAAAGAAAAAAACTGGAAAAACATTTCCAATCGCATCAATTCGGTCAGATAGACTAGTAAATTCTGTAAAACCAGGATTTGAACTTCTTTGAGTCAGAATGTAGTTGGGTGTTTTAATGGCTGCGACATCTTTTTTCGATTCGTCAATCTTCGCTTGCGCTTCTGTTAATTTTTGTTGGTTTTCCGTAAGCTCATCCTGTTTTTCAGCAAGTGTTGTGGCTGCCTGTTCCAGTTGGCTTTGTGCTGAGGCTAACTGGTTATCAGCGACAGTTTGACCGTAAAGTATCTCAAGTTGTGCTTTTTGTTGTTCCAACTGTTGTTGTTGACTGCTCAATTGTTCTTTCGCTGTGTTCAGTTCATTTTGCCCATCACTCAGCTTTTGTTGATTTTCTTGTAACTCTTGCTCTCCTTTGACAATCTCTTCATTAGCCATATCTTGTAACTCAGTTTTTCGTGGCTCTTTGCGTTCATCAAAAAGTTTTTGTAATTTTTCCTCGTTATCGATCATCTGTTTCTTATAAACATCGGACATCATGTCTGTCTCTTTCAAATCGGAGAAACGCAAATACAAAATAGAATAGGTTTCACTAGCAAAAGCTGTTTCAGGTAAATAGACGTAACCATCGATCATCCCATCTCCCACAGTCGTAACGCCGCGTTCTTTTTTATCCACATATATGGGAGAAGCCACATAACCTGTGACTGTAAAAGTCTCATCTTTTAATTGGTTATCTTTGATCGTGATCTTACTGTTCAGGGGGTATTGTTCTTTTAAGCTCTCATCCATCAACAACTGCTGATTATTTTTGGGATAACTTCCCTGCAGTAGCGTCAGTTTATTTTGCTTTTTATCCTTAGCATAAGAATAAATCTGTAAATTACGATCTTGCTGCTCTTCCACATAAGGAAAACTATAGCCTAGTTCTTCCTTGGCACCCGCAACTTTTTCGGCAATAGCCAAATCCTCATTTGTCAGACCAGCTGTTCCTTGAATTTGCAAATCCGAAACGTTATGGCTAGTAACAAATTCTTGGACAGTTTTTTCAAGATTCGGTCCAATAGACTTGATTCCTACAAATAATAAGACACCCATGAAAATAATCAAAATGATCGCGATAAAACGTCCTAGACTTTGACGAATATCTCGAAAGATACTACGAATATAGAGATTTTTCATTTTTATAACCTCACCACTCAATCTCAGCCACAGGCAATGGATTTTTATTAATTTCCACGGAGCGGACTTTAGCATCATTGATCCGAATAATTCGATCTGCTATAGGTGCGATTGCCGAGTTATGAGTAATTAAAAGTACCGTCCGACCTTGTTTTTTAGCTACATTTTGTAACAACGTCAACACCTGTTTTCCCGTTTCATAATCAAGCGCTCCTGTCGGTTCATCGCAGAGTAAAATTTTAGGATTTTTTGCCAACGCACGGGCAATTGCTACCCGTTGCTGTTCCCCACCGGAAAGCTGAGCTGGAAAATTTTTCATTCGTTCACCAAGGCCAACTTGGCGTAACGTTTCTTCCACATCTAAGGCGTCTGGTGATACAGCAGTAGCTAACTCTACATTTTCTTTTGCAGTCAAGTTGGGAACTAGATTGTAAAACTGAAAGACGAATCCTACATCCGTTCGCCGAAACTCTGTCAATTGTCGGTTATTAAAATTGGCGATATCCATCCCATCAACGATAATCTGACCTTCATCAGGAGTGTCCATTCCACCTAGGATATTTAATACCGTTGATTTACCAGCACCACTAGGACCTAAAATCACAGCTAATTCACCTTCTTCAACTGAGAAACTGATGTCATTATTAGCTGTAATGGTTGTATCTCCCATTTGATATCGTTTAGACTCATTTTTCACTTCAATATAGCTCATGTTTATTCACCTCGTCATGTTTTCAACACCCTGTTGATTATATACTTTGTTGTTAGTATAATCGTTTCAAGAACTCATGACAATATGCAAAGATCTTGGAGTTGTCATTGAGTAGACAAAAAATATTGAATTGTTCAATAAATGAAAAATGAAAGGAAGTATGCTCATGGCTGGAATCAAAAATAATCGTCGGACTATTTATACAAAAAAGATAATCAAAGAAGCTTTTTTGGAATTGTTGTCCGAAAAAGAACTCCAAAAAATTACTGTTACCGATATTTGTAAAAGAGCAGATGTGAATCGCGGGACTTTCTACAATTATTACACAGATACGATAGATCTTTTCCACCAAATCGAAGCACAACTTATCGAAAAAATCCTTCCCTTAATTAAAATTGACAGTGATGAAGAGTTGGCATCATGGCTAAGTCGACTAATCACTATCTTAAAAGAAGCACAACCACTTTCTTCTATTTTGACCCGTAATTATCAGAATAGTCATCTAATCAAAGCTATTTTTCAAGAGGTCCACGAGGTAGCCATTGAGAGTTTTGCCACTAGATACCATGAAGACGATCCACGATTGCTTGAATACTATTTCACTTATTTTGTCAGAGGTGTTCTGGGAACAGTCGAGGAATGGTTGATTAACGATGATGGAACCAGTGCCGATGATCTGAGCCGAGTTTTGGCCCAAGTTTTACCTTCGGAAGAATAAAAAAATTCTTTTTGATCTACTAATAAGTCATTAGCAAATGCTTATCAGATCAAAAAGAATTTTTTAGATTAATGTTATTTTACCTGTATATAAGATGAGAGAATATTCAAACCAACTATGACCTCTTGAACACTCAGTTGAGGAGCCAAAACAAGAAGCTCTTTAGTGAAACTTGAAACGCCATCCAATAGTTATCCTATCAACTAATCGGACAACTTTGTCAGTATTTTTAGGTTACTACGGTTCACCGCACTTAATATTAACCATAGCCAAATTTTATTTTTATTCGAAGGTAATGATCAATCACTCAAATGTTCAAGAAATTGTTTCAAATCTTCACAATCTATATGAAAACTTCGCCGATACTTTTCTTAATCAAACACTTCAGGGAAATGTTTGAACCTATTAACCGTTAGAATCTATAAAATGATAATTTTTGATTTATATTTTAAGAAAATAACATCATTGGATTTTTCTTAAAATATTAAGTCAAACACTATATCATACGACTGTCACTTTTCTTTTTCAACAATTTCATCTATTAAACTCAAAAAAAAATCGATATATCCGTATAAAAATCATATTTTTATATTTTTCCTTTTACGTTGATGGTATAATAATTGTGGAAAAAACAACTTTGGTAGGCTTTTTACTTATGGATAATCATGATTTAATCAATAACATAATCCGACTTAAGTAAATGAGTTGAACTCAAACTGAATCAGGAAAAAATTTGTTAGAAATAAGATTGAAAGCGTTCCAAGAAAAGTCACTACCGAAAAACTTCAAAAACTTGCCGATATTTTTGAAGTTACTACTGATTACTTGCTAGATATAAACTAGGCATTTGAACGGGCAGCTAAAAAGTCTAGTTGAACTTGAACAATTGCATGATTCAAAGGTTAGTATCGTATATGGCATAAACTCTTTTACCTGAGTAAAAACAACATACTAAAGATGTTCCGACTCGACTGCCCTATTCTGGGAGTTAAAAAAATGATAGTGATAAGGAAAGTTACATTTTTTCTCTACTATTGTCTTTTAAAATCAGTATATAGCTTTTCAAATTAATTTTGGTAGTTAAGAATTATATTCAAAACTTTGTGGGGAAAGTTAAATTGACTGATTTGAAAACAACGTATCAACCAATAATTTAGAGACATCAAAATATGATTGCAACAAAAAATGAACACTCTATTTTTTACTATAAACCGGAAAATTACTTGATTCACCATAGTCATCCATCATTTTGACTGATTTTAACTTTTCCAGATCTTTACTTGACAACTTAAAATCAAGTTCTCCATTCATTTTAATATGTTCTTTATTAGCAGATTTTGGCAAAGGTAACAGACCAAGTTCCAAACAATAACGAATCGCAAGTTGAGGAACCGAAACTTGATACTTTTCAGCTAACTCTTTTAGTTCCACATTTTTCATTAATTCACCGTGCCCTACAGGAGAATAAGCTTCAATCAAAATATCGTTTTTCTTACAAAAATCAATGAGGCCAAATGGGGTATTTGAGATATGTGCTAAAATCTGGTTGACTACTGGTTTTATTGTTGCATGTTTTAAGATATTTTCGATATCATGCTGGTTGAAATTGGACAATCCAATGGAGCGAATTTTTCCTTCTCTCACCGCCTCTTCTAATGCATGCCAGACTTCAATATTTTCTTCATCATAATTTGCTTCTCGAAATTCATCCCATGGTTGAGGGGCATGAATAATCATGAGATCAATTGTTTCTAATTCTAGTTTTGCTAAAGATTCATTGATTGATTTTGCTGCTGTATTGTACGTTTTATGCTCAGCAGCTACTTTACTTGTTAAAAAAATAGCTGAACGATCAATTCCAGAATCTCGAATTGCTTCTCCAACTCCACGCTCGTTTCCGTAAGCCTGAGCCGTATCAATATGGCGATACCCTAATGCCAAGGCATCTCCTACTACTTGGGCTACGACTTTATCATCAATCATCCACGTACCAAATCCAACTTTAGGTATCTTCATCCCATTATTTAACAGATAATTTTCTTGTAAAATCATTATTTTTTCTCCTTTAAATTTCTAGTTTGACGATTATTTTAAATTTAACTGCCAAATATTTCTTTTGCCATTGAAAAGGCGCTCCACGCTTTAGGCCAACCAGCATAGAAAGCCAGATGCGTAATCAACGCTGTGATTTCTTCTTTTGTGACACCATTTTCTTTGGCAATTTTGAGATGAGCTTCTAGCTGAGGAGCGCCCAATGCTAAAAGCGCGGAGCAAGTAATCATGCTGCGATCATGGGCAGATAATTCGTTTTCTTTTGCCCACACTTCTCCAAAAAGTACATCATCATTTAATGCTGCAAATTGTGGTGCAAACTCACCTAGTTGTTCTCTTCCTGCTGTCTGCTTTTTCATCAGAGTATTCCTCCTTTATTTAGTTAAATTTTCATACCATTGATTGTCCACTGGTTCTAACCATTCTGGAGTGCCGGCAGTAATTGCAAGATGCTCAAACCAGCTATCTTTCGTTGCTCCGTGCCAATGTTTAACACCGTCATGTGTCGTGATCACATCACCAGCTTTTAAAAGTTTTGCAGGTTTTCCTTCTTCTTGATACCAACCCTCTCCTCCAGTTACGAGTAATAATTGGAATCCATCATGGTGAATATGCCAATGATTCCGACAGCCCGGTTCAAAAGTCACATTGGCTACACCTACGCTAATTTTTGGATCAGAAATTAATCCTTGTAAGTAACTTTGTCCAATAAAATATTGTGCATAAGCATCATTTTTTTCGCCAATTGGAAAGATTACACCATTTTTCACTTCTTCATGTTTCACCATGTTTGTTTCCTCCATTCAAACATTCAACAATTTTATGAGCCAATGATTCTTGGGTTTCAAACTGCCGAATTCCTACTTCCAAATAAAAACGAGTTGTACGATTGATAAATTCATCGTACAACTCGTTTTTATTTGCGTCTAATGCTTATTGCATATACCTCTATGCCCCAAAAGCATGTTTGAAACGAAAAATAAATTCTTGAATAACCGGTGTTTGAATCCGTTCTTTCCACACTAACACACAGTTGGTCTTCACTTCTGGTTCCATAGGGATAAATACTGAATTTTCTAGCCGTCTTTTGGAAACAACCCCTTCAATTGTGAGAGCGGCAGCTACTTTATTTTCTACCAGTGAAAAAATATTAAAAATCAAATTGAAATTTCCAACTATGTTTAAGTTTTCTAGAGCGGTGCCACTCCAAGTACTCAATAATTTTTGAATTTCCATCCGATTAGAACACAAAATAGGTAACCCAGCGATATCTTCTGGTTTTATTTTTTCATTATTTGAGATGACTAACTCCTTTGAAACTAAAAATCCCCATTTTTCTTCTCGTGGTAATTTTAAAACTTTTGTATTTTTAAGCGCAATTGGTTCTAATAGCACAGCTAAATCGACCAGACCTTTTTCCAAACGATCGCTAATATCATCACTTGTTCCTGTTACAATAGTAAAGTGGACATTGGGATAATCGCTGACCATTTCTTCTAACATCATCGCCACCGTATCAGAATTATCCGCCTCGACACAGCCAATTACAATTGTTCCTGTCAATTCTTTCTTTTTCTTATTGGAAAAAGCTTGCTCTAATTTGTCGTTTAGCTGAAGAATCTCCTCTGCTCGTTCTTTTAGAAAAACACCTTCCGGCAAAAGATAGAGCTGGTTTTTTTCTCGTTGAAACAGCGGCATTCCCACCTGTTCCTCTAATTCACGAATTTGTCTGCTTAAAGTAGGTTGCGTAATGTTCAATAATTTAGCCGCTCTAGAAATATTCCCTTCCTGTGCTACGGTCCAAAAGTACTTTAGTAATCTGATTTCCATGATAGACTCGCACCTTTCTTTTCCATCTTTATTATATCTGATTTTTAAAATAAAAATATTGTTTCATCATGTATTATTTATCATCTTTAAAAAAATATGAATAGGACGAACAAAAGAGCCTGTCCTTTTCGTAAGCAAGTAAGCACATGCTTGAAAAGGTGGCTCCGAAACAGTAGATTTTTTACTAGAAATCTTCACAAGAAACTATTATCTTCCTTATGCATACAATCCATCTTGCTTCTTCACTCCGCAACTATCAATTATTTCTCCGTCAATACTCTGTGGCTCTTCAAAATATATTCTTTAAATAGCGGTAATATCTTTTACTTTTCATGATATAAGTTTAGTCCTTTTTTCAAAAGCATCTAATCTATCATAAATTTTTTGATTCCTTTGTACTTTTTTATCGGAAGCACACCTTTATTAAAACATTGATTGCTTTGTTACCTTAGTGAGTCTGTTTTTCGATTGTATACACGACAGGGCATTTTCATGTAAAGTTGTTCAGCTAGATAATATTTTGCTTTATTCAATAATCCTCACTTGAGCGTGAAACGCTGATTTAACAACCTTTCAATTCATTTAGAATGAAAAAACAGTGTATTCTATAAATAGTAATGATTTAATGATCGCTGATACCCATTTCTCAAAATTTAATTAGTCATCAGACGAACTATTTGGGACACTATTTAGCTTTTTAATAATCTCAGAAACAGTAAGAATTTGATTAATCCTATCAATGCCAATTCCACATGGTAGATAGTTCTCTTTTACTCTTACTGCCCGAAATTTTTTCCCACTAGATTTTGTAAATATCTCTGATTTGATCTTTTTACTCAGCAATAACTTTTTACTGTTTTCTAATAATGAAGACTCTTGACTAAGCAGAAAAACAGTCCCCAATTGAACGCCTGCCGCTCCTACTTGCAATTTCTGTTGTATGTCTTTATTTGTCATGATGCCACCAGCTGCAACAACTGGTATCTTAGTCATCGCTAAGGTATCTAAAAGTAAAGTTTCCAGTTTCGTATTTCCAAGATGGCCCCCTGCTTCATTTCCCTCCACGACAATACAATCTGTCCCACTGTCAATTACTTTTGTTGCTTGGCGTTTGCTACCTACAACCGAAATAACTTTTCTGTTATTTTCCTGCAATTTTTGAATAAGACCTGGTTTAAATCCAGCGCTAAGACTCACAATAGGGATATTCTCAGAAAGAATTACTTCGATTAATTCATCGCTATTCACTTGTTGTAACATTACGTTACAGGAAAAAGGCCGTGTTGTTTTTTCTCTCACCTGTTGGATTTCCTTTTTTAATTGTTCTCCAGTAAGTCCATAAGAAGACAAGGTGCCTAAAGCTCCCTGATTTGAAACCGCTGCTACTAATGAAGAATAAGAAACTTGAGCCATTGCCCCTTGAATAATTGGATACTTCAAATCAAATAAATCTTTAATCATTCTCTTTCTCCATAGAAAACGATACTTTCGCATTTGGTTTATAAACTTCGATTTTCAATCCATTAAGGGAAAAAATCTTTCCTGTACCCAGCTTGCTATAATTAGAAAGCGCATAAATACTTTGGGCAACTTCTTTAGGGGAACCTATTTTCCAATCATCTGGGAACAATTCTCCCGTGTTCTTACAGTTTTGAGTAATTTTTTCGATAATTGGGCTTGTCATATCTGTCAAAGCTGCCGGAGAAATAGCATTTACTTCGATTTCATATTTTTTTCCTTCTATAGCTAGGCTTTTACTTAAGCCAATTACCCCTGCTTTACTCCCTGCATAATTGGCTTGACCAAAAGCTCCTTCCAAACCAGATAAAGAGGTCATAAAAAAGATTGTTTTCCGTCCTGTTTGCTTTTTCATTTGTCGAAAGACCTCTTGAGTCATTCCAAAAGCACTCGTAAAGTTCACGGAAATGACCTCTGTCCATTCTTCTCCTGTCATCTTTCCAAAAGATTTGTCTTGGCAAATACCGGCATTAAAAATATATGTATCGATTCGGCCAAATTTTTCAATCACTTCTCGAACAAACTTCCGACTTAAGTCTTCATTACGAATATCTAATGTTTTTACGTGCAACTTGTCTTCGGGAAAATCTACATAGGCTTCTCTTAATGATTCGGTATTGATCTTTTCACTTGAGAAAGTAGCTACAGAATAGCCATTTAGCAAATAGGTCTCTACTAATCCACGGCCGATTCCTTTTGTACCTCCAGTTATTAACGCGACTTTATTCATGTTCAAAAACACCTTCTCCTATTTTTTTATTGAAAGACCATACCTCGAACTGTTGGTTATCACTTAAATATACGCTTATTTCTTCGCCAACCATGACCTTTTCTAAAAAATAATAAGTATATTTTCCAGTGACATTTAGGTTCAATTTTCTTTCAATCAAGCCTTCAATTCGAGCCATTAATTGAATTCCAAACACCACACCTGTATTATGAACAGGATTCTTATCCTTAGAAAATTCTTGATATTTTTGTAAGTCTGTCAGAGAAAAACTAAAGGTTCCCAGCAGTCCGAACATAGATCTTGGTTTGGCATTCTCCATAGAAAATCCCCTCCTTTTTAATCGTTAATAAGTATGTCCAAAAAGCAATGCTCGTTTTTTGCTGAACTTCTACTTTTTCAAGTGTAACTTCATAAGTTTGGTCTAATATGATTTTCTTTTTGATAACGACAGTTTGTTCTACTAATAAGTGCTCGTATTTTTCTAATTCTGAAACAGAAAAATAGCGCCACAATGTCAATAGGAAAGACTTGGGCCATTCTTTTCCTTCGTAATGAACTATGGCTTTATATTCAGCTATTTCATCTTTCCCAATTAAAATATTTTTACTGACTTTCATTGTGAACTTACCTTCCTAAGCATTAAAGTCGTTCCCTGTCCACCACCCACACACATCGTCACAAGTCCCTTTTTTAGATGGTCTTTTTGTTGTAATTCACTCATTAAACGCCTGACCAAGATAGTCCCTGTAGCACCAAAAGGATGACCATAGGCTAAGGCACCTCCAGATACATTTACGCGGTTCTCTGGCCATTTTTCTAATTGAAAACATGCTAAAACTTGTGCTGCGAAAGCTTCATTTAATTCAATCCGATCCATATCTAATAAGGTCATTTCATTTTTCTTGAGCAGTTTTTCAGTAGCATAAATTGGCCCTAAACCAAATTTTTCAGGCAAAACACCAATTGATGCCCCATCAATAATTTCGAATAGAGGATTCAATTGATGTTCTAGACAATAACGTTCACTAGCGAGAAGTAAAAAAGCTGCCCCATCACTTAGGGGAGAGCTGTTCCCGGCAGTCAACGACCCTCCTTGACAAAAGGCTGAGGGCAAAGCACTTAATTTAGCAATCGTTGTTTTAGGTCTAGGACACTCATCTTCATGAAATTGATTGAAAGAAATAATTTCTTTCGAGAATACCTCGGCTGATTTAGCCTTTTGATAGTTCATTTGACTTTCATAAGCATATTGATCTTGCTTCAAACGATCAATCTGTAGACCTTCAGCTAATTTTTCGCAAACAATTCCCATTGCAGGATCTCCGTATTCTGGAATACTTAAAGGAGCGCGTTCTAAAATGAATGGATTGCGACCATAGAGACGTGTGGGTCGCTCAATCAGCCATGGAGCACGACTAGTACTTTCCACACCACCACAGGCAATACACTCAGCCATTCCGCTTTTAATTTTTGCAGTGGCGACTAAGATACTCTCCAATCCTGAAGCACATTGGCGATCTATAGTAAATGCGGGGACAGTGATATCTAAACCCGATACCAGAGAAATTCGACGACTTACATTTCCTCCACCGCCAATGACATTGCCAGTAATTACCTCATCCACCCTAGTTAATTCATTTCGATTCAGTAATTTTTTTAATAATGTCCCCCCTAACAGTTCGGGTAATACTTCAGAAAACATACCACCATATTTTCCAATAGGTGTTCTTGCACCATCGATTATATAGATTCGTTCCATTTTATTTCTCCTGTATAAATCTTTTTTTCTTTCCACTTTCGTTATATTGAATTTCTTGGACTGAAAGTAAGGTATCAATTTTACCTTTTCGATAACTGTTTTCTTTGATAAATTCATTAATTGCACTCAATGCAAGAGGTTCATCTTTCCAAACAACCTCCGCCAAAACACGTTCGCCCAATTCTGGGTCAGACACACCATATATCAAAGCATCCTTAATTTGGGGTAACTGTAAGACTATTTTTTCCAGATAAGCAGGAAATATTTTTTCTCCTTTTCGGTTAATACGTTTATCTTTACGTCCAAAGTAAAAAAGAACCTTTTCATATTTCCCCAAATCTCCAGTTTTAATCGTTTCCTCTGCTAAGATGATCTGTCCATTATTTAAATAGCCTTGAAAATTCATGGGACTTTTCACAGCAATTTCCCCAATCGAATCGTCAGCGTCTAGAATCGTCACTTGCACTTTAGGAAAGAAATTGCCTAGGCAATTTCTTTCTGGAAGCTGCTGATCATTGTAACTAATAAAACTTGTTTCTGATGTTCCATAAAAATCAAATAATCTTGCTTCAGGACATTTAGAGGCAAACGTTTTTCTTTGATTTTCTGTGACTGATTCCCCACCCAAAATCACATCAAATGTACCAAACATTGGCTTCTCCATTTTTTCAATCCAATAGTTAAAAACCGTCGGTACTGAGAAAATTTGACTATCATTGAGAACAGCCGGATTTGATGCAAGACTACTTATTTTTCTTATTCCTAATAAATAAGTTTGTCCTGAACATAATGTTTGTAACAATGTATAAAGACCTAATGAATAATGAAGTGGCGTCAAACAGGTCACATAGTTTTTTTTTGCAAAAACGGGGACTGAATGAAAAATGTTGAAACTGTTAATCCAGCTTTTTTGATTACGAATAAACCCTTTTCTCTCTCCCGTTGTTCCAGAAGTAAATCCGATAAAAAGTGTGTCTTCTGGAAATAAGATGGGCTTATTATTTGTTTGAAAATGACAAATTTCTTTCGTCCATAAAATAGAAGAGGAAAATTCACCTATAAGTTTGTTTACCTGTTCTTCTGGTCTTTGATTTGAAATAGGAACAAAAATTTTTTTTGCCAAGATACAAGCAATTAATTTATAAACGGTTTCCGGACACTCATCCATAGGAATAAAAACAATCCGTTCTTCTTCTTTTTGAATTTTCTTCTGATAAGAACGACTCATTTGTTGTAGTTTCCCATAATTAATGAATTGCTCATGATAAATGATAGCTGTTTTTTCTTTGGATATATTGGAAAAAGGAATCATTTAGCTTCTCCAGAAACAGTATATTTTTTTAGTCGTTGGTAAATAATAGCCGCGATTATCGATTTTCCAATGTCGATTGGAACAAAAAAAGCTGCCATTTTTAACCCTGTCCACAAAGACTGATGACTAAAATAAGCTAAAGTGAAGCTCCCCAAAATATTGATGAACAAGGCACCGCCTACGATAAAAGCTAATAATATTTTCCAGTAAGTGTCACTACCAATTTTTTCCAATATGGGACAAATTATAAAACCGCAAAGTAAAAATCCAATCAAAAAACCGCCACTAGGACTAAATAAAACTGCTAAGCCACCACGACCGCCAGAAAGGATTGGCACACCCATAAATACTAAGGCTAAAAACATGCCAATCGTGATTGTTCCATATTTCTTGCCTAAAAATCCAGCAGTCAACATAATAATCATATTCTGTAAAACAACTGGAACTCCAATAGCTGGGACAGGAATAGCAATCATCCCAGAAACGATGATTAAGGCTAAAAATAAAGCCATTTTTGTCAATATTTTTACATCAAATTCCCTTGTAGATTTCATCTTTTTATCCATATCACACTTCACATTCCTCTATATTAAGTTTATTGACCTAATCCAATTCTTCTTCCGGATGCACTATTTTAAATTTCTTTTATTGTTAGTTACAACTGGTTAACCAAATAAAGATTAAAGGTTAACGAAATAGTAGCATAGATTTTCTGTGCTGACAATCGGATTTTGAATTTAAACCTTTTTAAAGAAAAATGACTTGTCCTTTCCATTAGTAATCCCCTCATTGATCGAGACCGTCTAAAGGATTTGGTAGAGCAATCTATCTGGACATGTTGTAATTGAGTGAGAATAAATAAAAACTTAACTTTGTTTGCTGAGTAATTGATTTAACGCCCCTTAGCGCTATATCGAATTGATCAGACAAGCGTATTCTGCTTGGGCACAACGCTATGTAAAACTGAAACTTACTAAAAAAATAATATTTTTTATTTTAGCTAGACAATTCTTTTTTGTAGTTTTTTAGATACATTTGCGACGCCATGAAATTGTACTCTTTTGTTAGATAGCTCACTTGCCACCATACCACGGCTATAGTTTGGTTAACATTATCATCGAACTATGTACTAGCATACATAAACTATTTATTGGTTATTAGGCTCAATGGGAAAGAATGATTTTAGCTTGCTGTCAATTCAACTAACAATTTCCATTCTATGCATGCAATTATTACCGAAAACTCAGTAGTAGAAAACTATTTTTCAGGCATGGGAACAGCGTAAGTTTGAAGAACTATTAAATAAAAAAGATGGAGTTCGTCGTGGTCCGTTTGGAAGTGCGTTAAAAAAAGAAATATTTGTTCCAAAAAGTGACTACGTTGTTTATGAGCAACAAAATGCAATTTATGATAATTATGAAACTCGATATAACATAACTGAATCAAAATTTAGAGAGTTAAGTAAGTTCTCGTTAACTGAAGGAGATTTTATTATGAGCGGTGCTGGGACAATCGGGAGAATTTCTCGTGTTCCAATTGGGATTAAACAAGGAGTATTTAATCAGGCTCTTATAAGGTTCAAAATTAATACTGAAGTTACTGATTCGGAATATTTTATTCAATTTGTTCGAGCAGATAACATGCAAAGAAAATTGACAGGTGCTAATCCTGGCTCAGCTATTACTAATCTAGTACCAATGTCAGAGGTGAAAAAATGGGATATTTTAGTTCCATCTAAGCGAGAGCAACAAGAAATCGGAGCATTCTTCAAACAGCTCGATGACACCATCACTCTTCATCAGCAAAAATTAGACCAATTAAAGCGATTAAAGCAAGGTTTGTTACAAGTTTTATTTGCGAATAAAGAACAAGTGCCTAAAGTGCGATTTGCGGGTTTTGACGAAGAGTGGGAGCAGCGTAAGTTAGGAGGTATATTCAAAAAGTATACACAAAAGAACAAGGACTTAGAATTTCATAGTGATTCTGTAATTTCGGTTGCTAAAATGAAATTGTCCCCACCTTCTGCAAAATCCTCAGATGAGTATATGAAAACATATAACAAAATATGGAAAGGGAATATTGCTTTCGAAGGACATACCAATGATGAATTTCCAAATGGGAGGTTTGTCCTAAATGACTGTCAGAACGGAATTGTGTCACACATTTATGATGTATATAGTGCGGTCGATGAGTATAATAATGAGTTTATGAAACGTTATATTAACAACCCTGATGTAATGAGAAAAATTCTTATAAATGCAACCTCAAGTGCTAGAATGATGAAGTCTTTGAATTCGATAGAATTCTTGAAGCAAAGTATTTTATTACCAATATTAAGTGAGCAACAAAAAATAGGTTCATTCTTCAAGCAGTTAGATGATGCTATCGCCCTTCATCAAACCAAATTAGAAAAATTAAAACAACTAAAAAAAGCATTTCTACAAAAAATGTTTATATAAAAAAGGCGCTTTCGCGCCTTTTTTATTATACGAGAGAAGATAAGTGTCGCATAATTTTATCGTTATCTTGGTTTTCTAATTCTTGAATAATGTGTAAATAAGTTTCTTGAGTCGTAGTCATGCTAGAATGTCCTAGCCGTTTGGCAACGCTAGCTATTGATACACCAGCAAATAGTAATAGTGAGGCATGGGTATGTCTTAAAGAATGAACTGTTATAACAGGTATTTTTGCGTTAGTACATAGAACCTTTAAACGATTATTGACTGTAGAATTAAAAACGCGCTTTTTAACAAAGATAGGCTGATCTGGCTCTAAGTCTTTCACTAATTGCGAAAATTGCATTGCTAGTTGCCAGTCCATTTGAATCTTTCTCACAGAAGAAGTATTTTTGGTAGGTTGAAAACTCCCTTTTGAATTTCGATAGTTCCATGTCTTAGTTATAGTTATTTTTTGATGAAAGAAATCAAAATCATCTGGTGTGAGTGCTAATGCCTCAGAAAATCTTAACCCTGTTTTAGACACCAATAAAATGAACCAATCCCAATTTAATTCTTGTTTTAGATCCAATTCCCGTAACAGTAACTGAATTTCATGTTGATTTAAAAATTTTGGTTTCTTTTCTCTTGGAGCCTTACCCTTAATAATTATTTTTCGAGTAGGATTTTGAGTCAATATTCCTTCATCAACTGCGTCTAATATAGCTCCCTTGATTTGGTGATGAAAATCCATCGTAGTCTGCTTCTCATGATCTTCCGCATAAGCATTCAGTAAAGTTTGATAACTTCTCCTATCAAGATCACAAAGTCTTACATCAGGTGCTAACTTCGTCACCCAATGTAAACTCATGTAGTATTTTTCCAGAGTGACTGGACGAATAGAGCCTACTTTATAAAGTTCAATCCATTCTTCAAAGTATTTGTGAAATAGCTGCATCTTTTTTCTCTTCAATACAAAAACCTCCTAATAATTTTGATGTTACTCATTAATTATTAGGAAGTTTAAGTTGATTGTGAAGATTTATTTTTAAATAAACATAGATTGAAGAAATGCTTGTTTTAGTTGTTTTAATTTTTCTAATTTGGTTTGATGAAGGTTGATGGTGTTATCTAGTTGCTTGAAGAACATTCCTATTAGTCTTTGTTCCTCAATGCTTTTTGTATATGGAACTTTAATGTTAGCAAAATTTTCATAAAATAAATATTCTCTTACACTTCCTTCTGTATTACGTCTGACTTCTTTAATAAATATCGGAGACTTGATATATTGAAGAATAAATTCATTGTCAAGATCATCCGACATTTTTACAACAACATAAAGTGAACTGACAATCACCTTCTTATTAAGGTTATTAAAGGCAATTGATCCCACGTTTATTCTCGCAGGATTATAAGCAAACTCCTTTGGCTCAACAAATTTATATGAAGTCTTTTCTAAATCATCTAATCTACTCCCGTCAAATTGATCAGTTTGTGCTATTAACCCTACTTTGTTACTTACAGAGTACGCGGGAAAGTCTAAGCCTTGAGAATTTTTCTTTCCCTGTTTTGTACTCAACTCCTTAAACTTACGCTGCTCCCACTCTTCGTCAAAACCCGCAAATCGCACTTTAGGCACCGGCTCTTTATTCCCAAATAAAATTTGTAACAAACCTTGCTTTAATCGCTTTAATTGGTCTAATTTTTGCTGATGAAGAGCGATAGTGTCGTCGAGTTGCTCAAAAAAAGCCCCTAGTTTATTTTGTTCATCCAGAGTAGGAACTCTTATGTTTGTATCAAGTATATTCTTGTTATACAACCGTTTAATTGTACTCCCCTCTATACCTTGCCAATTAACAATTGAATAAAATTGCTGTAAAAATTTATTATCTAATCGACCATTATGCTTCAACCAAACTATATTACTGTCTTGAAAATACTCGTCTTCTCCTTGATATACTACAGTTCTACCAATGCTCCCAGAAGCAGAAATCAATATATCTCCAACTTCAGGATACGGATATTTCGATTTATATTCTTCAAATAGTTCTCGAGATATAAAAGCATCAGGATAACTTCCAAAAG
The DNA here is from genome assembly GCF_040887505.1 of Enterococcus sp. C50. Lineage (NCBI taxonomy): Bacteria > Bacillati > Bacillota > Bacilli > Lactobacillales > Enterococcaceae > Enterococcus > Enterococcus sp. C50. The sequence continues at coordinate 374,046 of NZ_JBFOFW010000001.1, forward strand.
TTCCAATTTTAAAAAATGGAACTTCTCCATTGTCCGAAGTTTGATCTTTAAAAATTCTTTTATTCATTGCGACAGAACCTAAGTCTCCCAACTTACGCTGTTCCCAATCACCATCAAATCCCTCAAACCGTAACTCTGGCACTCTTTTATCAACCATTATTTAAACACTCCTTTTGTTGCTTCAATCAAATCTTTTGTTTCAGGAGTGGTAGCTAACCGATCTAACATAATTAAAAATTCAGCTTCCGCTTGTTTAATTTCACTGTTTAACTTTGTGATTTCTTGAGTAACTTGAACAATATCAATAGGCTCTTCTTCTTCAAACGTATCAACATATCTAGGGATATTTAAGTTATAATCATTTTCCTTAATCTCATCAAAAGTTGCCAAATGTGCATATTTATCAATGTCCTTACGATCAATATAAGCATCTAAAATAGTTTGAATATGTTCATCTGTCATAGTATTCTGGTTCTTGCCTTTATCGAAATCTTTTGAAGCATCAATAAACAGGACATCACGATTCGTTCGATTTTTCTTTAAAATAATAACGGTTGTTGGAATACTCGTATTAAAGAAAATATTAGCAGGCATACCAATCACAGTATCAATAGCTCCTTCCTCTAGTAACCGTTGACGAATTTTCCCTTCAGCATTGCCACGGAATAGGACACCATGGGGCAATACGATTGCCATTACGCCACTGGACTGTTTCAAATGATAGTAACCATGCAATAAAAAAGCAAAATCAGCTTTTGACTTAGGTGCAAGCACACCAAAGGTTGAGAATCTAGGATCTTGTAAAAATCCTTGGGCTGCACTCCATTTAGCAGAATACGGTGGATTCATTAAAACACCATCAAAGTCAGTTGGTTCTTCAGTTGGCCAATCTTGGTCTAGTGTATCTGCGTTATGCAGAAATTGATTTTCAACTGCAACGCCATGCAGCATCATGTTCATTCTTGCGAGGTTATAAGTAGAAGTATTCAACTCTTGGCCAAAATAAGAGATTGTTCCCGGTTGATTACTATATTTTTTTGCGTTTAATAAGAGCGAACCTGAACCCATTGTTGCATCGTAAACAGTAAAGCCTTTTTGATTTTCTTTTCCATGAAGTACAATTTGGGTCATCAATTTAGCTACTGGTTGAGGTGTATAGAACTCTCCAGCCTTTTTACCAGAGTCACTAGCAAATTGGCCAATCAGATATTCATAAGCATCCCCCAACACATCACCTGCATGACCTGCAATATCTAAAACTGAAAGTTCCTTCATGATCGAAGCAATCGTCTGATTCTGTTTCTGTGGAGTTGCGCCAAGTTTTTTTGAATACAAATCAATATCTTCAAATAAATTTTCAAATATTTCATTAGACTGTTCAATATTTCTAAAACCTTGGGCTAGTGACTCTAATTGAAATTCACCAACATTTACTTGATTAACTAATGAAGTGAATGTTAAATTGGGTTCGATAAAGTAACTAATATCCTCTTTTAAAACCTCAATTAAATCTGTTTTAGTATCTTCGCCATTGTAAGCATCAAGATAAATTTCTTGAGCAGTTAGTAAATTATCTGTTGGTGTTTGCATGGTATCTGCCACATAAAACAACATTCTATCCGATAAATATTTATAGAAAATCATACCTAACAGGTAAGACTTATATTCATTTGCATCCATCTTAGAGCGCAAAATATCCGCACTATTCCAAAGTGCTTGATATAGGGTTTTAGATTTCTCTGTTTGACTTGTTGACATAGTTGTATGGATCTCCTTGCTATCTTCTTTGTAGTAGTGGTTCTATAACATCTTGAATGATTTTTGTATAGGCGGGCTTAATTGCAGCCTTATATTTTAACGGGCTTAGCGCTTGGTCTCCGTATTTTTCTTTGTAGGCTACATAATTTTGTGACTTTCTTAATTCATATTCACCTCGTTGCTTACTGGAACCTCGTCTATAGTTTTTGACAAGGAATAACAGTTCATCATAGCCCACGAACCATTGCTCAGCAATCGATTGAACTTGGTTTTGAATCGTTTCCTCAATTAAAGCATCTAAAAGATTAGAAATTGATTGCCCACGATAAAGTTCCGGATCTAATTGAACTTGCAACCAGAGGCTGCTGATTAAATCCGCTAGACCTGGATTTGTTTTACCGAGTTCGTTAATGTATTCTGAAACCGCCTGAATATCCTTATTAGAAAGTTCTTTTGTTTCTACACGATCATCAGGAATAAACGCTTGAATAAGTGATAGGATGTAGTTGTAATTAATTTCATCCGTATGAACACTTGATAATTCATAGAAAATGTCAATGTCAGTACCTTCATTACTAGAATCAGTATCTTCTCGACGCTTTTTTAGTTCATCAATCACATTTTCATATTTTCCTGCATACTCTTCAATTATTTTGGTTGTCAGATTGGATTCTCCAAGGACATCTTGCTGATTATAGTCAGAATAGACTTGGATAGAGGCAAAATATTTATCAAATTCTTGATAGGCTTTTGCAAATCGTTTTAAATCAGCGTCAGTAGCAGAGTCAATTTCTGGGGTTTCTTCTGGTGTCTGTGCAATATATTTTAACTGTTTCACTTTCTCATCAAAGTTTGCCTTTTCTTCACCCCAACTTGGTGCTAATACATAATTTTCACCGCCATTGCTGTATAAACGTAAGGCATCGTCAACAGCCTCTTTGAAAAGATGTGGTTTTTGAAAAGTCACGATTTGTCCATAAGACTTAGTTTTATCAAAAAGTCGATTCGTTCTACTGAATGCTTGAATTAAGTCTTGGGGCTTCATAGGTACTCTGTCAATAAACAAAGTCGAAAGGCATGGCGCGTCAAACCCTGTTAACAAACGATTAACAACAATCACTAAATCAAGCTGTTCTTCTCTAAAAGTGAATCGTTTTTTTTTACGTGCTAACCGTTCATTAACGTCACTATTGTAAGCTCGAATGTCACTTACTGAATAGTGAGTGTTAAATTCTTTATTATAATTCTCAATTGCCTGTTTCATATGCTTCTGATTATCCACACTTGACTCTTCATTTTCAGTTACAGAATAAGTTATCGCTACTTTTGGAAAATCTGGAAGTACTCGTTTCCCCTTTTCACTTACTTTCACTGACGTGGCTCCAGTTTTAACTTGTTGCAGCAAATCATAATATTTTTGAGCAATTGCGATACTTTTAACAGTCAAAATAGCGCTGTATGTTCGCCCAACACCTTTTTGAAATCCTAATTTTTGATATGAATGATTAACAATTGAGTCAATAACCGCTAATATATGTTCATCTGTTTCATAAACCGTATCAGAAATTTCACCTTCATCTATTTTGTTAATAATCGTATGCTTATACTCAGGCTGAAATCCAAGAACTGCCTTATCATGGATTGCTTCTTTTACTGTATATTGGTGTAATCTTTCGCCGTACTGTTCTTCAGTAGTTTGAGCTAAATCACCTTTTTGTGCACGTTTATTTTCTTTAAAAATTGGCGTACCTGTGAACCCATACCAGAGAGAGTGGATAAAAAATTGCTGGATCACTCGTTGACGTTCTGGAGAAACCGCACGGTGACACTCGTCCACTACAAAGGCCAGTTTTAGCTCCTTTATTCTTTTATATTCTCTTGTATATTTACCTTCTTCAAATTTTTTCATCATCGTATTAATCTTTTGAATTGTCGTCACAATAACACGCTTATCTGAAGCATAAAGACGCTTCACTAGGTTATGTGTGTTCTCTGTTTCATCGATATCAATCGTGTCGTTTTCTGCATAGGAAAGAAAACTTGAAGCTGTCTGTTGGTCCAAATCTCTTCTATCGACGACAAAAATCGTTTTTTCAATTGCTGGAATTTGAAGCAGATTGCGAGCCACTTTGTAACTTGTTAAAGTTTTCCCGCTACCGGTAGTATGCCAAATATAGCCAGATTGTTGACGACCACTAGCTTTTTTGACGGCTTCAATTGCATGCACTTGGTATGGTCGAAGTAAAATCAGTGATTTTTTATCATCATCAATTACTGAATATTGCATAACCATCTGATGTGCTCGAGGAATAGATAAAACTTGGTCTGTAAAATCATTTAATGAAACAACTGGCCGATTGTTTTTATCTACCCATTTTGTCAAGAACTGATCATTTATCTTAGATTCTTTAGCAGCAGCAATGTATCTTGTCTCAGTAGCATTAGAAACGACGAACATTTGCAAAGTAGAGTAAATGCCTCTAAATTTACCTTCGGCGTCGTATTTTTTTATTTGACGAAAGGAATCCATGAATCCTGTTGAACGATTCTTTAGTTCGATATGAATCATCGGTAACCCATTAATTAATAAGGTCACATCTAAACGGCGATCCGCATCTTTCGTATCAATTTTATCTCTTAGTACCTGATTGACAACCTCATAACTAGATTTCCCACCAGCTACATTGTCTCGCCAGAGGACCTCTAGTCGGATTGTTCCTAGACTCGCATCTTCTCGCTGAACTTGAACTTTTGCAATGCCATTTTCACCCGCAATCCATTTTGCGGCTTCATAATAATTTACAAAATTTAGTTGGTTTTGAATTTGAAGCTTTTCTTGCTCAGTCAATGGATTGTCGTCCAGTACTCTTACATTATTCTGTTCTAACTTCTCAAAAAAATTTTGCCATAATAAATTATCGGTGTTTAAATCTTTTCGATAAGTCCATTGGCTCTCACCACTTGTTAACTGTTCGATCAGTTGTTTTTCAATATCCGCTTCGCTTGTATAATCGCTGCTCATTTTTCCAACTCCCTAAATATAGGATTTTCACTTTATCGCATCGTAAGTATAAAAGGATTCATGATTTAATTATAACATGAATATTTTTTTAGCCTCTAAAAAAATATTATCTAAACAATCTTTTAGCCAACTACAACTAGAGAATTTTTTGTGGATTAGTCCCGCACGTGTACACAGTATAATAACTAGTTCTTGTTTCTGACATTAGAAACAGTTAAATCTTAGAGTAGTATCAATCTCAGCTGTTATTCGAAGAACTAATATCATTCTTACTGTCACTTATTATCTGTAGCTGTGAAAAGGAGTTCAGATTTTATCTTGTTGTCAGCGCAAGTTAGATGACCTACAACAAATCTTCACAAAAATGATGAAAGAGTGCCGAGAGTACGAATCGCTGATTAAAAAAAGATTGGCAGAAACGTAAATTAGGAGATTATGAGTGTTTTTATGATAAAAAAACTCACTAAAATGATCTGTGGTTTAAGATACAACTTTTTAATAGCCTCTGAAGGACGTAACACTCACTTGCCTTGAAAGTAGATTTTTTAATAACTACCAACTGTTCATTCTTCAGTTTTTTATTGTTTAACTGGATATAAATACTCTTGTTTGCGGATACTACCTTTAACTCGATCATCTGCTGCATAAAAAAGCAACTAGAAAATCGAATGAAATACGGAAAATGGTATCACGATTTTAATGCCATATGTACAAAAGAAGATGGCGAATTAGTTACTCCTTCATCAGTCAAATCACATACACGAAGAATATCTAAAACATTATCTATCTCTTTCAATTTCCACTCTCTTCGTCATACCCATGCTACACTTTTCCTTGAAAATGGCGCAAAAATGAAAAAAATATCTGAACGTCTCGGACACAGTAGAATTTCTATCACTATGGATACTTACTCACACGTTACAAAGAAAATGAGAAATGAAGCTGTAGATATTTTCGCCCAACGTTTAAAAAGATCTATGGACTAAAACGCCCTATGTTCGCCCAAATAAAAACTTGGGCGAACATAGGGCGAATATTTTTAAATTTCACAAACTTTTGAACTATCAAAAATGATGAAACCCTTGCTATTTCTTTGGCTCATCCTCATCCATCTTAAGAACAGCCATGAAGGCTTCCTGAGGGACTTCGACACTACCGATTTGTTTCATTCGTTTCTTACCTTCTTTTTGTTTTTCAAGAAGCTTACGCTTACGAGAAACATCCCCACCGTAACATTTTGCTAAGACGTTTTTACGCAAAGCTTTAATGTCCGAACGAGCCACGATTTTTTGGCCAATTGCAGCCTGGATTGGGACTTCGAATTGTTGTCTTGGAATCAGTTTTTTCAGCTTTTCAACGATTGCTTTTCCACGTTCGTAGGCAAAGTCACGATGGACGATAAAGCCAAGTGCATCGACTTTCTCACCATTTAATAAGATGTCCATTTTCACTAGCTTGCTCTTTTGATAACCTGACATTTCATAATCAAGAGAGGCATAACCTTTCGTACTTGATTTTAATTTATCAAAGAAATCAAACACGATTTCAGACAATGGAATGTTATAAACAACATTCACACGATAATCATCTAGATAATCCATTGTAATAAATTCACCACGTTTGCGTTGCGACAATTCCATAACTGCGCCAACAAACTCATTAGGAACCATGATTTGTGCTTTTACAAAAGGTTCTTCGACATCTTGAATAGTGACAGGTTCTGGAAAGTCGGCCGGATTATCTACAACAATCGTTGAACCGTCTGTCTTGTTCACATGATAAATTACAGATGGCGCCGTTGTAATTAATTCTAAATTAAATTCACGTTCCAATCGTTCTTGCACTACATCCATGTGCAGCAATCCTAAAAAGCCACAACGGAATCCAAAGCCAAGTGCTTGTGACGTTTCTGGCTCGAATTGTAACGCAGCATCGTTTAATTGCAGTTTTTCCAATGCTTCACGTAAATCATTATAACGAGAAGTTTCTATCGGGTACAAACCACAATAAACCATTGGATTCATTTTACGATAACCTGGAAGAGCTTCCTCAGCTGGATTGTCAGCAAGTGTAACTGTATCCCCAACACGCGTATCTTGCACAGTCTTGATGCTGGCAGTAATGTAACCTACATCGCCGACCATCAAATAATCTCTGGCAACTGCTTTCGGTGAAAAGACACCAACTTCTGTTACATCAAAAGTTTTCCCATTACTCATCATTTGAATTTTATCACCAGGTTTTACTACTCCGTCAGTGATCCGAACATTTAGAACGACACCACGATAACTGTCGTAAACAGAGTCAAAAATCAATGCTTTCAGCGGTGCTTCTAAGTTACCAGTCGGTGCAGGAACGTATTCTACGATTTGTTCAAGAATATCTTCAATCCCAATTCCAGCTTTCGCGCTAGCTAGTACAGCTTCACTGGCATCAATTCCGATTACATCTTCGATTTCTTTACGCACGCGTTCTGGATCTGCCGCAGGTAAATCAATTTTATTGATAACTGGTAAAATTTCCAAATCGTTATCTAAAGCTAAATAAACATTGGCTAATGTTTGTGCTTCAATCCCTTGCGCTGCATCCACGACCAACACTGCCCCTTCACAGGCAGCCAAGCTACGTGAAACTTCATAGGTGAAGTCGACGTGTCCCGGTGTGTCGATTAAATGGAAAATATATGTTTCTCCATTTTTTGCTGTATAGTTTAATTCAACTGCATTAAGTTTTATCGTGATACCACGTTCACGTTCGAGATCCATTGAGTCTAACAGCTGATCTTGCATTTCACGAGACGTCACAGTGTGCGTCATTTCTAAAATACGATCGGCCAACGTTGATTTTCCATGGTCGATGTGAGCAATAATCGAGAAATTACGAATTTGCTCTTGGCGGTGCTTCATTTTATTTATATCCATAGCGTCTCCTCTTTTCATTTAATCAGCACTTTCCATTATACCAACGAAATACAGGAATTTAAAGCCTTTTTCATTAGTGACCGTTTAGAAGTTTTTTTTCCTAAGTTTTGTTATACTTAAATCAATCAAATAAATGGAGATGAAAGAATGGATCAAAAAGATTTCAGAGAAAATCTTGAGTTAAAATCAGTTACGGAGGAAAACGTAGATCAATTTAACGAATTGTTGTCCTATGTTTTTCAAGTAACAGAGTCTGATATTGAGGAAAGTGGATTTGAAAGTAAACGAGAATTCATCAAATCAAAACGCCCTATCTTAGAACTATCCGAAGTATTTGGTTGGTTCTATGATAACCAATTGATTTCACAAATCGCTATCTACCCTTGTGAAGTCAACATTCATGGTACGCCCTATTTAATGGGTGGTGTCACAGGAGTCGGTACTTATCCAGAGTATGCGAACCACGGTTTAATGCAAGACTTGATTGTCGTTGCTTTAGATAATATGAGAAAAAAGAAACAATGGATTTCTTATCTTTACCCTTATAATATTCCGTATTATCGTCGTAAAGGTTGGGAAATCATGTCAGATAAACTTTCCTTTAAAATACGTGATACACAATTGCCTAAACAAGTTCCCGTTAACGGAATGGTTGAACGCTTACCAGTGGATCACGAAGATGTTTATGCTGTCTATGAAAAATTTGCACGTCAAAATCATGGCGCACTTTTTCGCAGTGGTTTTCACTGGGAAGAATATTGGCGCTTTGAAAATGAAGAAGAACGAACGGCTGCTGTCTACTATGGAGCCAATCAAGAACCACTTGGTGTCTTGTTCTATTGGGTTGCAGAAGAAGTATTTCATGTAAAAGAAATGTTTTATTTGAATCAAGAAGCACGCAACGGTCTATGGAATTTCATTTCTGCACATTTCTCTATGATTTATTGGGTAAAAGGTGACATTTATAAAAATGAACCACTGGCTTTCTTACTTGAAGACAGCCAAATTACGGAACAAATCGAACCTTACTTTATGGCAAGAATCGTTGATGTCAAAGAATTTTTACAAAAATTTCCTTTTGCTAGCACAGCAAAACCATTTCATTTCGTTTTGACAGATCCGATTGCACCTTGGAATAACGGCGTCTTTGGTTTGATTTGGGATGAAGAAGATCAAGTACAAATTCTTAATGAACCAATTGGTGAAGCTGTTTACTTGGATATCCAAACTTTGACTTGTTTGATGATGAATTATCGCCGAGCTGCGTACCTTTCTCGAATCGAACGAATCATAACTGATAAAGAAACTTTACGGTCACTTGAGCGAATCATTCCAGATACAGAAGCTTACTTTAGTGACTATTTCTAAAATATAAAATAAAGGATGAATACACAATGAACATTTATTTTGCTGGACCTATGTTCGCTAAAAGCGACCTTTTATATAACGCTAATCTTGTTGCTCAAATTCGTGAGATTTCACCAAAAATTACTGTTTATTTACCACAAGAAAATGAAGCAATCAATGACAAAACAGCTTACGCAGACAGTCAAATGATTGCATTGGCAGACACCGAAAAAGTCTTGGAAAGCCAATTGATGGTTGCTTTACTCGATGGATTAACGATTGATGCTGGAGTGGCATCTGAAATTGGTGTTGCTTATGCAAAAGGAATCCCTGTGATTGGTTTATACACAGATACGCGTCAACAAGGTGGAACACACCCTAAAAAAATTGCTGCTTTACAAGAAGTTGCAGAAAACCAATTTCATTATCTAAATCTTTATACTGTTGGGTTGATCAAATTGAATGGTGAAGTGGTCGCTTCAGAAACCGAATTATTGAAAAAAATTGAAGAATATTTATCTGAGGGGGCATCTCAATGATTATTAATGAGTTAAAAAAAGTACAAACTGCCCTACTGGCTTTTGGGGTATTTGTTGTTGGCTACAATATTTTTGAATTTGTTACGCAAAAATATTCTACTACGCAAGGAATCACATTTATCGTCGAGTCCTTAGCTGGTATCGTTTTGATTTTCTTACCACAAATTATTTTCAAACTATTTAAAATAAGAATTCCTGCTGCTATTGTTTTGTTTTATTGGTTTTTCCTTTTCATTTCTGTCTTTTTAGGAACAGGGTTACACTTGATTAGTATCATTCCTTTTTGGGACAAGATTCTTCATGCAGTTAGTCCAATGGTTCTGACAGCGTTAGGTTATGGTTTGATTGGTTATTTAATGAAAGATGCGCCGATTGAAAAAACCAGTCCTTGGTTATTTTTATTATTTGGTTTTGCTTTTGCTGGAACGTGTGGCGTTTTTTGGGAATTCTGGGAGTTCCTTTGCGATCAATTTTTAGGAATGAATTTACAAAGATTTGCAGCTTCAAATGGAACTTTATTTATTGGTCGAGCTGCGCTGATGGACACAATGGGTGATTTGTTTACGAATACAATGGGTGCCTTGTTCATGGGAATCTTTGCTTGGATGAACAGCCGAAAAAATTTGGCTTACTTCAAAAGTTATCGTTTAGAAAAAGCGAAGAAATAAATACTAACTTGCTTATTTGCACTGATACCATAAAAAAACACTTCAATCGAAATGATTGAAGTGTTTTTTTCATTCATTTATTCTTCTTCTGTCAATTCTTCTGTTGAAAATTGGAGTTTCCCAGCAAGAAAATCAATCGTAACTTTTGATTTTGGTAAAACATGACCTGCAACGATTTCTTTTGCTAAAGGTGTTTCCACTTCTTTCGTAATAAAACGTTTCAATGGCCGTGCCCCGTAAGCTGGCTCGTAGGCAGTTTCTGCAATCCAAGTTCTTGCTGCTTCGCTGATTTCTAATTGAATCTCTTGATGTTCTAAACGACGAGCTAATTGAGCAACCATCTTGTTAACGATTCCCTTAACATTTTCCAAACTCAATGGTGTAAATAAAATCGTATCGTCAATTCTGTTCAAGAATTCTGGTTTAAAGTTTCCACGCAAAATGGTACGTACTTGTTCTTCCACTGCTTCTGGAATTGTTCCTTCTGCTGTTACACCTTCTAATAATAATTGTGAGCCAATGTTACTTGTCATAATCAACACAGTATTTTTAAAATCGACCACTCGTCCTTTGGAATCTGTCAAGCGCCCATCATCTAACACTTGTAATAAAATATTAAAGACATCTGGGTGTGCTTTTTCGATTTCATCAAGTAAAACAATCGTATATGGATTGCGGCGAACAGCTTCAGTTAATTGACCGCCTTCTTCATAACCAACATAGCCTGGAGGAGCTCCAACTAACCGTGACACTGAATGTTTCTCCATGTATTCACTCATGTCAATTCGAACCATATGATCTTCAGAATCAAATAAGTTTTCTGCCAATGCTTTAGCTAACTCAGTCTTCCCTACCCCAGTTGGACCTAAGAATAAGAATGAGCCAAGTGGACGATTTGGATCTTGCAATCCAGCACGCGAACGAATAACTGCATCACTTACGGCATCAACTGCTTCATCTTGCCCAATAACACGTTTATGCAATGTTTCATTTAGCTTGATTAGTTTTTCGCGTTCTCCTTCAACTAACTTAGTTACTGGAATCCCTGTCAATCGACCGACAACTTGAGCAATTTCATTTTCAGTCACAGATTCTTGAACCATTTTGATATCATCATTTTTTGCTTTTGCTTCTAATTCTTTTAATTCTTTTTCTAGTTGAGGAATCGTTCCATGACGTAAGACAGCTGCACGTTCTAAATCATAATTATTTTCCGCATCTTCTAACTCATGTTTGGCTTTGTCGATTTCCGCACGCTTCGTTGAAACAGTATTGACTTCTTCTTTTTCTGTTTCCCATTGCATCTTCATTGCATTTGCTTCTTCACGTAAATCAGCTAGTTCTTCTTGTAGATTTTTCAAACGCTTTTTACTTGCATCATCTGATTCTTTTTTCAATGCTGCCTCTTCGATTTCTAATTGCATTAATCGACGAGTCACTTGGTCAAGTTCCGTAGGCATCGAATTCATTTCGACACGAATCGTAGCACTTGCTTCATCAATCAAATCGATTGCTTTATCTGGTAGAAAACGATCTGTTATATAACGATCTGATAAAGTAGCAGCTGCAACTAAAGCATTATCATGGATATTGACCCCATGGTGAATTTCAAATCGTTCTTTTAATCCACGTAAAATACTAATGGTATCTTCAACAGTTGGTTCCTTAACCAGTACTTTTTGGAAACGACGTTCCAAAGCTTTATCTTTTTCCATATATTGACGATATTCATCCAAAGTTGTTGCACCAATCAAATGCAATTCGCCACGAGCAAGCATTGGTTTTAGTAAATTTCCAGCATCCATACTGCCTTCTGTTTTACCAGCACCCACGATATTATGGATTTCATCAATAAATAGGATAATTCTGCCTTCACTTTTTGTTACTTCTTTCAAAACAGCTTTCAATCGTTCTTCAAACTCACCACGGAATTTTGCACCCGCAATCAATGCCCCCATATCTAATGAAAAAATAGTTTTATCTTTCAAGTTTTCTGGAACATCTTTGCGAACGATTCGCTGTGCTAATCCTTCGACAATCGCTGTTTTACCAACCCCAGGTTCCCCAATCAAAACAGGGTTATTCTTTGTTTTTCGTGAAAGAATTCGAACGACATCTCGAATTTCTTCATCACGTCCAATAATCGGATCCATTTTGCCACTACGGACTTGTTGCACTAAGTCAACACCGTATTTTTCTAATGCTTTGTATTGTTCTTCTTGATTTTTTGAGGTCACTTTTTCCCCTCCTCGCATATCTTCAATATTTTTTCGAAGTTCTTTTTCTGTAATTCCTTGTTTAACTAAATAAGTTGTTAAAGGATAATGTTTTAATTTCATCAATGCTAGGATAACGATTTCTGTTGATAAAAATTCATCTCCAAAGCTTTCTTTTAATTGGTCTGCTTCATTTAACAAGCTAAATAAATTTTGGCTTAAATTTTGACCATACTGAATATTTCCACCTGAAACACTTGGATATTCATCTAGTAATCGGTCAACTTCGCGTTCAAATTGATCAACATCAACTCCCGCGTCCGTATAGAAATTTCGTCCAAAATGACTTGGTTGTAAAAAAATTTTCCAAAGATGCGCAATATCAATTTCTTGATGTTTTCGCGTCACAGCGACTTGTTGCGCTTCTGCAATCGCTTCTTGAAGCGTAGTTGTCATTTTTTCAATATTCATATAAACTACCTCCTATATTGAAAGTTCAAGGATGATTGTTTCTTACCCATCAATCCTACAAGAAACATTATACTCTTTTGGTCAACATTGGTCAAAAAATAAACTCTGACATTCCAAAAAAAATCTAAAAGTAAAAGAACAATTACTTCTGTTCTTCACTTCTAGATTTTTTACATTTCTTCTCGGCTAGACTCGCTGACTTTTTCTCGTCTAACTTCACTGATTTCTTTTTTGATAACTGCACGTCGTTCAACGAGGACATAGAACATGCCATAAATAAATGGTAAGACAAATGAACTAAAGCGATACAATAATAACGAAGATACCGCATCAACTGTTCCGACAAGTGGGCGGAACAATAACAAATAGACAAATTCAAAAGAACCGATACCCCCTGGAGTCGGCAACACCCCCGCTAAAACCACAGCAAAACTAACAAAAGAAAAAGTTAGTAAGAAGTCCACTGATGGGTGATTCTCAACTAAAGTCAGATAAGGAATGATGTACCAGAAGAGTAATTTGACTAAATTCCAAAAATAGATCCAGCCCAGTGCTGTTCGATCTTTTACGATTGTCTGCACTGTTTCGCGTAACGAATAAATTTGGATATTCCAATTATCAACTAGTGCTCGTGTCTTGTTTCGTTTACACAGTCGATTAGCTATTTTTACAAAGAATACTTGAACATTGATACTCATTGATAAAACTAACAAGGCACTCACAATAACAATTGTTAAAATGATCCCTGCTAAAATAAAAGGAATCATTTTTGGCGCTTTTGTATAAAACAATGAAAACTGAATCAGTAAACCAATTATCGCGTACGTAATTACCGCCATCTTGTACATAATCATGTGTAAAGCTGTTACCCCTACGCCTTGCGAAAACCTCATTCCTTTTTTGTTATAAAAGTAGACTTCAGAAATCAGGGTTCCTGTACCAAAAGAAACAATTCGATAAAATGCAACGTAGCAGGAAGTCCAAAAGCCATCCTTTGTTGAAAACTCTGGAGCAAAAGGTTTCGCAATTTCTTTAATGGAACGGCCTTCCGCGATCTGGTAAATCGTTCCCAGCAAAAGAACACCAAGCAATACAACAAGACTTGTTGATAATAATTCTGCTAAAATATCCGCTAAAGAATGCTGAATCAAATAGTAAATGATACCGAGAATCAACAAGAATAATAGCAAGTTTAAAAATAATTTCGTTTTTGTTCGTTTATTCGACATCCGTTACTCCTTAATGGAAAAAATAAATCAAAATCACATCAACAATCACGCCGACAGTAAAGCCAATCGTGAATTTTTTCTTTAATGTCTTGTGGTGAAAAACTTTGCGAGCAATCAATCCACCTAGACCACCGCCAAGCAGGCTAACAAAAATCAAATTGCTCTCAGGAACGCGCCATGCACCAACTCTTGCTTGGTGTTTATCATAGCCCATCAGACAAAACAAATACAAATTAACAATAATCAAATAGAACCATAAAGGGTTGTGTATCAAAACTTCCATCTTTTCTCCTTTTCAAATCGTACTTTTTAAGATTACCCTAAACTACTATTGAATGTAAAGACTATTTATTTTTTGGTACATAAACAACCAACCCTTTTGGTATTACTGTCATTTTAATTGGTAGATTATCTGTCGTTTCTCCATCTGTTCGAGTGCCCACTTTCTTTTCACTGGCCAGTCGCAATTCACTTGTTGTATAGTAATCAATTCCCGGAACAGTATAAAATTTTCCTCGTAGAATACGAGGTAAGTAAAAGACGTAAGAAAAGAAGTTCAATTTTGGAATGATTGTTACATGGAATTTCCCATCATCAGGACTTGCTAAATCATCAAAATTTGTATACCCACCTACTGAGTTCGTCATGGTAACAGTTAGTAGCTGAACTTTTTGCTCCCACTTTTTATCATCCGTTTGAATCGTTAAACGATAGCGACGTTTTTGCACGACCAATTTAATGAATCGTTTAGCAAATGCCCAAGGCCCAAATTTTTGCTTTTCTTCTTGGCTCACACGCATTGCTGTATCAGCCAGTAACCCAACTGTTAACGTTGAAATAATGACTGAATCATTGACTGTTCCATAATCTATGGCTTTCGTCTGTGCAGTTAAAATGACATCTGCTGCTGCCTTTTTTTCTAAAGGAATTTCCAATACGCGAGCAAGATTGTTCACCGTGCCTCCTGGCAACAAACCAATGTGATAATTTTCAATCGTCTTTTGAAAGGCTTTAACGATATGATGAATCGTTCCATCGCCGCCAATGATAATCAACGTATCTGCATCAAAAGATTCAGCTTTTTCAATCAGCGTTTCATCACGAATTTCAGGTCCTGTTTGAGTTAATTGAATCTCTAAGTCTGGTTGCTTATTCTTCGCATATTGTTGAAACCATTTAGCCAACTTCTCTCCTTCATCTTTTCCTGAACTTTTGTTATAAAATACTAGTAGTTTTTTCATAGTTATCGCCACCTTCTACCCTATTTTACTTTTTTTTGCCAAAAATGAAAAAAATTGAGATCATTGTTTTGATTTTTATTAAAAAATTGAAAGAAAGTGTCCGCAACAAACACGTATAAAAAAGTTGGGGCAAATGATTTACTCACTTGCCCCAACTTTTTAGGTTTACTTTAATGAATTCAATTCACATCACCAAATTACTTTTTATCTTTCGTACTCAACTCAGCAATTTTTACAATCACATCAGTTGCTTTTTCCATCACTTGCAACGAAACAAATTCAAAGCGCCCGTGCATGTTTTCACCACCAGCAAAAATGTTTGGTGTTGGAATACCCATATAAGAAATTTTTGAGCCATCTGTTCCACCACGAACGGGTTCAATCACAGGTTTGATGTCTAGATCAAGCATTGCTTGTTTAGCTAGTTCAACAATGCTCATATCTTTTTCGATGATTTCTTTCATATTGTAATATTGATCAAACATGTCAACCTTGATTCGTTCTTGGTCAAATGCTTGATTCATTTTTTCTTGGATACTTGAAATCAACGCTTTACGTGCTTCAAATTTTTCACGATTGTGATCGCGAATAATATAACTCATTGTGACTTCTTCTGGGTTACCTGTTAATGCCATTAAATGGAAGAAACCTTCATATCCTTCTGTTTTTTCAGGAACTTCATCTGCAGGAAGCTGGTTGTGAAAATCAATAGCTAATTGTAACGCATTGATCATTGTATCCTTCGCTGTTCCAGGGTGAACATTTTTCCCAAGAATCGTTAAATTGGCTTGCGCTGCGCTAAATGTTTCATACTGCAACTCACCTAGTGGGCCTCCGTCAATTGTATAAGCAAAGTCCACATTAAATTGGTCAACATCAAACTTGTCTGCACCGACACCAATTTCTTCGTCAGGACCAAACGCCACTTTGATTTCACCATGTGGAATCGTTGGATTTTTAAGCAAGATTTCCATTGCAGTCATGATTTCGGCAATTCCTGCTTTGTCATCTGCACCAAGTAATGTACTACCATCTGTTGTAATGAGTGTTTGTCCTTCATAATTTTTCAAGTTAGGAAAATCTTTGGTATTCAACGTGTATCGTCCTGCTTCGTCCAAAACAATTGTTGATTCACCATCATAATTTTCAATGATTTGTGGATTAACACCAACTGCATTGAAATCTGCTGTGTCCATATGGGAAATAAAGCCTATTGAACGAACAGGATAATCTACATTACTTGGTAAAGTTCCCATTACAAATCCATTTTCCTCATTGTAAAAAACATCAGATAATCCTAGTTCTTCTAATTCTTTTTTGAGCTCTTGCGCAAAAGCGATTTGTGTAGCTGTTGAAGGTGTCGTTGTGCTTGTTGCATCTGAACGTGTTTCAGTTTTCACATATTTTAAAAAACGTGGTAAAAGATTTTCATACATAATATCTGCCCCTTTTTAATGAAATTGGAATGGATTGGTATTCGTTTCAGAAACAAAAAAATCAAGATCCCATTGTTCTTCTTGTTTCCAAGATTCAAACTTTTCAACAAATTTTTCTTTGCATAATGACTCGATATAATGACCAGGATCAATCGCAATCAGACCTGCGCTTTGCATGTCTTGTGCTGTATGATAATAGAGATCACCTGTAATGTAAACATCTGCGCCTTGCTTCAACGCAGAAGGATAAAACTTTTCACCACTTCCACCACAAATCGCAATTCGTTGAACTCTTGGCTCAGTTAGTTGTGGCGGTACAACCACACGTAAGTCATCGACTTGAAGTGCTATTTTGACTTTTTCAATGAATGCTGTTAGGTCTAACTGTTTTGGCAATGTTCCGACACGTCCTAATCCAAAACTTTGTGCTGGTGCATCAATCGAAAACAAATCATAAGCGATTTCTTCGTATGGATGATTCTCTCTCATTACTTGAAGAATAGTTTTCTCTATTGTTTCTGGAAAAACCACTTCCACTTTTGCTTCTTGCACTTTTTCTGCTTTACCAGACGTTCCAATCGCTGGATGCGCTTGTTGGGAAGGAGTAAAACGACCTTGCCCCACGGAGGTAAAACTTGCGCCTGAATACTCACCTAGTTGGCCTGCGCCTGCATTTGCAAGCGCTTCACGCATGATTGTCGCATCCTCAACAGGTAGATAAACTGCTAATTTTTTATACCCTACTTCATGTGTTTTCACTAAATAGTTCTCGACTTGAACACCTAGTCGCTCACAAAACCAGTCATTTAACCCGTCCCAGATAATATCCATATTTGTATGTGCAGCGTAAACAGCAATATCATGTTTCAATAAATCTGTATACATTTTTTCTTGCGGTTCATCCGTAGTCAACTGCTTTATTGGACGAAAAATCGGTGGATGCTTGGCAATCAGTAAGTCGATTTTTTTAGCAATTGCTTCTTCGACTACTTCAGGACGAACATCTAACGTCATCATGACTCTTTGAATTGGTTTATTCAATGTGCCGATTTGTAGCCCGACTGGATCTCCTTCTTCTGCGAGCCATTGGGGACAATACTGTTCAAAGCGATTAATGAACGTTTGTGCATTAATCATCCTAACACCTCCTGAATCTGTTTGATTTCAGTTTCAAATTTTTGTTGGCGTTCGCTGATTTTATCTCCTTTATTTGCTTCAATCATTTGCTGAACGATTGCTTCGCGCTGTGCAAGCTCTCTTTGCCATTTTACTTGGAAAATATCACTCTTCATTTGTCGTAAAATAGGTCCAAACATCAAATCCTCTGGAGAATAACTTACTGGACTAGCAGCTTTTTCCGCTACAATAATCTCGTAGATTTTTTTATTTTCTTCCAAAATAACTTCTTCAATAATCTGATATTGGTTTTCTTGTAACCAGACACGAAGCGTGCGCTCACCAATATTTGGTTGAAGGATCAAGCGTTCTTTTTGATTTAGGCGTGTTTTCCCTGCTTCTAAAATATCACGAATCAATGCGCCGCCCATGCCAGCAATCGTGATAGCATTAATTTCATCTGATGGTTCAATTGCTGCCAAACCATTCGCCAAACGAACAACAATGCGCTCTTCTAAGCCATCTTTTCTCACTTGTTTTTGTGCGGACTCAAATGGACCTTTCACCACTTCACCAGCAACTGCAAACTCAATTTTTCCTTTTAACATCAAAGCAACCGGTAAATAGGCGTGATCTGAGCCAATATCCGCTAAACGAGCTTTTGCAGGAACAAACTCTCCTACAGTAGCTAGGCGTTGCGACAACTCTAAATGGTTCATAACTTCACTCCTTTTCCAATCATTATAGCATTTCCTCTATAAAATAAGGAGAGAGATGTGACAGAAAATCCTTTTTTCCACCAGACCAACCCGATTACTTCTAGGTAAAATGAATGTAAATAAATGGTAATGTGGCATCACCTAAAACAAAACCAACAATAATTACCAGCAAATAGGTTTTCATTGGACGAAAACACTGAGTGATTCCTCTTTAGATCGCGTTTTGCGTGTTAAGAAGATTGCTAGTTTTTTGGCTCTTAGCTATTTCCTCTTGGTGGTATCGTCTTCATTGAAAGTGATAGATCAATTCACCAAGAACCATACTGTAAATTGATTTTTCTACATACCTAACTTCAAATTTTTTGTTCCGAATTCCTAAATAAGATAAATAACCAGAAAGAATTAGAAAAAAAGAGTAAACTGTGGCAGGAGCATTTTCCATTGCTAGATCTAACGTTAGACCAATTTAGCAGTATCTAAGGCTCTTCACAACACTTCCGCACTGTAATTCTCATTTTTTTCTACAAAACAAGAAAAAAATGAGAAAAAACCGGTTTCTTCACTTCGTCACTTGTACGAAATGAAAAAACCGGTTGGTTTGCTTCATTAATTATTGGATAGCTAAAACTTGAATAATTGAATTTCCTGGAATTTGCGGTGGTAACGACATTGTCATCACAGGTTGTTTAGCCAAGGTCAACTCGACTTCTGTTCCCTCAGACAATGCGTCCAGGTTAGGTTTGATTTTATCTGTTGGCGCATTTAAGATGACACCGTCATTCGCAAATGAGGTCCCAATATTCTCAGGATCAATTTTTGCCTTGACGTCAATTAATTTCACACGAACGATTTGATCCTCATCGTCGCTTTCAGTCACTTCTTCAACAGTCCCAGTAAAAACACTTTGATCTTGTGCCAACGAATTAGAAGTCGTTTCAGCTGTTTGTTCATCATTAGTAGACTGATTCCCACAGGCGGTCAATAATAAAAAGGTTGTCGCTAAGGTTAAGCAAGATACTATACGCTTCATAAACCACATCTCCGTTCTTTTATTCACTTTTAGCCGTTTCGACGATTTTTCCCAGTCATCTCAATTTCTTTTGTTAGATAACGAATACGTTCCATAATACGTTTGGCCTTTAAAGGTTCTTCATCTCCACGTTGTGTAACAGACAAATGTTTTTCTAACTCATCCATCGTAAAGTTTGATGAGAAAAAGGTCGGTAGTTGTTCTTGCATTCGATATTGCAAAATAACGCCAAATACTTCATCACGAATCCAACTACTCATGGCATCGGCCCCAATATCATCCATCATTAAGATAGGGGAACGTTTTACCGCATCAAGTTTATCCGAAACTTGGTCTTTACCAATTGCTTGTTTCATTTCAACTGCAAATGTTGGAAAATGAACGAGTGTCGTTGTATACCCTGCAACAGCTAAGTCGTGTGCGATTGCACCTAATAAATAAGTTTTTCCAATACCAAAGCTTCCAACTAAATATAGCCCTTTGTGATAGCCTTTAGGATCCTTTGTGTATTGTTCCACAAAATTAAATGCTTCAAAAAAGGCATCACTACGACCACTTGTTTGCTCAAACCCTTCAAAGGTAGCCGTTTGAATATCTTTAGGCATATCCATTGCTTTCACACGACTACGGATTTCTTCTTGTTTTTGTCGAGCAATTAATGCTTCAGTCGGCACATAGGTGACATCCACATAATGAAAGTTCAACACTAGTTTTGGTTCATATCCTGGTGCAATCATTGTCGGATCATTTTTCTGATATTTTCGCTTTTCTTGAACAAATTCATAAAGTTTTGCATAGCTTTTTTCAATATCTGCTTGTGTTAAACGTTCTTGATGTTCTGCCAAAAAGGCTTGAACATCTGAATCATTCAATACTTCTTGAATCATTTCGGCATACTTTTCTTGGTAGTTGCGTTTACTGATGATCTTTTTTAATTCTCTTCCAACATCTTCCATTAGTTGTCACCCTCCTTTTTAGCAAGATATTCTTTAAAGCGCCGATCAATTTCCGCTTGTTTTTCTTGACTGATTTTCTTCTCGTCTTTTGGTTGATTTACCCAATCAGGTAATTTTTCTCGGCGTACGTTTCGACGAGTATTTGTGTAGTTTCTCGTTTGCTTTTTCTCTGCGCTTTCTTGGCTTTTCTTTTTAATATGAGCAATCGCATCTTCTGCTGTCATAATTTTCTGTTGTGCCCATTCGTTAGCAATCGTATTGACATAGTTTGTCCCTAAACTTGCTTGATTTTTGATAACTAATACATAGTTCAGCAACACATTGATGACACTACTTGGAAGTCCCGAACGAGAAACAAGCTCTTGCATCAACCACGTTTCTGATTTAGATACATAACCATTTTTTTCTTTTTTGATTGACTCTAAGTATTTCATTGGTGGAACACTTTGGGCCTCTTTGATTAACTGTACAGAGGCTGCAGACAACTGTCCTTGTTTCGTAACTGGTTCAGTCTTTGTGGTTTCGATAGTGTCTGAAGTTTCTACAGGCACTTTTACCACGGGTGATTGACTAACTGGGTTTGCTAAAAAGATTTTTTGAAGTTCTTTCAAAGACACTTTTTGTTCTGTGAAGTCGTATGCTTCAACGATTTTTTCACCTAAAGCTAAGTCATCCAAACCATACAATTGCTGATACATTTCGAGTTGTTTGATGATTGATTCCTCTGGTTTTTCAATATGTTTCTTTTGTAACCAGTTTGTTAAAAAAGCCCAATCAATCGTACTTTTTTCAGACAATCGCTTGGTTTTTGCTTGCTCAGTAAATGTTTCTTGCAGCTTTTCGATTTGCTGTTTATCAGCGTCAAATGAAGCTTCATTGAATTGATATACTTCTAAAAATTTTTTGGTTTTTTTCTGATAACCTTCTGTTGAAAATTTTTTTGGCTCGAAACGCTTGACTAACTGGTCGAAGCGACGCTCGCCAACCTTTTCTAATAGTAAAAAGCTTAAAACAGAATCCATAAAGAACTGTTTCACCGACATTGGTTCTAACAATTCATAAAGAAAGCACGTTCCTAGGCTAGGATCTTCTTTGTAATAAACATCTAATAAGCCAATTCCCTCAAGTTTTTTTCGTGCTTCGTAAAATTGAGGAATACCACAACCAAGACTACTCAATAAATCTGCGTGAAGTCCTTCTGGTCCTTGGCCAGTTTCTAAAGAAATTTCTGTCAAAAGAGTAAGGTAAAGACTAAGCGCTTCTCCCCCAATCAAGGGTTGGTAAAGATGTAATAACGCATTTCGGCTTTCTTCTTTTAAAGGACTTTGCTTTCTTCCTTGGTAGATATTTTTTGGTTGAAGCTCTTTCCAAGCATTTTCCAAGGAAATGCCCCCTTTATTCTGTACTTTCGTCTTCGTCATCTTTGGATTTGTTATTTTCTTTTGCCTTCTCCACGATGTCTTGTAGTTCTTTTAGGAACACGGACATATCTTTAAATTGACGGTAGACACTTGCAAAACGAATATAAGCAATCTCATCCAAATTAACGAGATCTTCCATGACATATTCTCCAATTAAATTGGTTGATACTTCATTTTCTCCTAAACTTCGAACCCGATTTTCCACATGGTTCACAATTTGCTCCATTTGTTCCATAGCAACTGGACGTTTTTCAGCTGAACGAATCAGCCCTCGCAAAATCTTATCTCGATTAAATTCTTCACGTTCACCGTTTTTCTTAATAACTAGTAATGGTGCAGCTTCGATTCTTTCAAATGTTGTAAAACGAAATGAGCAATTTTCACACTCACGTCGACGACGAATCGCCCGACCATCATCTGCTTGACGGCTATCAATAACACGGGAATTATTATGTTGACATCTTGGACATCTCATTTAGTTCACCTCATGTATCATTTAAGTTTTATAAAAAGAACATTCTGCTCTTTCATAGTTAGTTGCATTATAACATGAAACTTTTATGTTAAGCGACTTTCCCAGCTAAAAAGATGCAGTTTCCATCATTAATAAAGCGTTTTTATTCATTTTTCGCAAAAAATGAGCTGTGACAAAATTTTATCACAACTCATTTGCCGGTTGAAACGAAACTGTGAATGATTTTTAATTGTCTGCTTTTGAACGCATTACTTCATGCTTTCTAAAAACTACAATTTTTCTTCAATACCAGTATAATGTTTTAACCGTTGCTCTTCGATTTTTTGTTCATCAGGGATATGTTCAGCATCTGGGAGTGGTTTTTTTGTTCGATCAGACATTTCTTTTTTTCGTTCTTGTGTTAAATCTTGTTGGCGTGCTTCTTTTTCTGCTTGTTGATCTTCTAATTCAGCAATTCGTGCTTTGTATTGGTCTGCGTTCTTTTTACCGACCTCAGCTTGCGCACGACCCTCATCTTTTAATTCATCTTTATCAAGTAACTTACCAATTTTTTCTTTGGCAGATCCGACAACTTTATCTTTTTGATTCTTGATATTGCCCATACAAATCCCTCCCTTATTCTTATCTTTAGCATAACAAAAATAAACAAGATACTCAAAATATACGACTAGCTAATCCTTTCGTCCACGCGATTAAACGCGTGATTTTCATTTTACATGCTTTGCAAACAACTTAAAGTCACTAAAATAAAAAGCAAAGCACTTCGTTCAAGCGACGAAGCACTTTGCTTATTTTATTTTTCATTTGTGATAAACGATTGTTGTTTTAACCACAACTCAACTTGTTGAACCAACGCTTCCTTTGTCTGAGTATTATCAAACAAAAAGTCAGCTCGTTCTTTTTTCGTTTCAATCGACCATTGCGTCTTTATTCGTTTCAACGCTTCAGCTTCTGTTAACTGATTTCTTTTCATCAATCGTTCGAGCTGAATCGCTTCTGTGGTATAGACAACTGCTACAGCATCCATGTAACGTTCATAATGTCCTTCAAACAACAAAGGAACATCAACAACAACCAAGGGATTATGCTGTTTTTTTTCAGCAATTTGTTGTTTGATACGTCCGCGAATAAACGGATTTAACACACGATTTAGTGTTTGGCGTAATTCGTTATCCGCAAACACGATGGCACCTAATTGTTTTCGATTTAGCGTACCATCTTCATTTAAGATCTGTTTACCAAACACTTCAACGATTGCAGACAAACCAGCGGTTCCAGGCTCGACGACCTCTCTTGCTACTACATCACCATCAATTACTGGAATCCCATGCTTTTTAAAGACTTCAGTAACTGTACTTTTACCTGTTGCAATGCTTCCTGTTAAACCTAAAACAAAACCTACTTTGGTATTTTCAGTTGCTGACATTTTGGACAATAGTGAGTCCCCCTTTGTGCAACTTTTGTTTTGACGATTGGTGTTTGACAACGCACACATGGCTGGCCTGTTTGACCATAAACATGAAGTGCCATTTGAAAACTACCTGCTTCACCAAGTGCGTTGAGATAACTACGAATGGTTGTTCCACCTGCTTCCACCGCTCTTCCCAATACATCAATGATTGCTAAGCGGAGTGCCGCAATTTCTTTTCCTTTTAATGTATTGGCGGGCTGCTCTGGATGGATTTTTGCTTCCCATAATGCTTCATCTACATAAATATTGCCTAATCCCGTGACTAAGCGTTGATCCAATAGCAACGGTTTGATTGCTTTATGTGATTTTTTGAGACCTGCTTCAAATTCTGCCAAAGTAAATAACTCTGGTAGAGGTTCTGGACCTAACTTCATGATTCCGCGATAAGAATCACTTTGTCCTTTTGCCACCAGCGTCATTCGACCAAATTTACGAACGTCATTATAACGAAGCTGACTGCCATCATCAAAAAAGAAAATGACATGAGTATGTTTATCTAATGGTTGATTTTCTTCCACAAAGGAATATTTTCCTTCCATTCGTAAATGAGAAATCAACTCGTAATTGGTTAAATGAAAAATCAGAAACTTGCCACGACGTCCAATTGATTCGATGGTTTCACCAATCAACGTTGCTTCAAAAATCGGTGCTTCTGGTTGTTCAATAATTTTGGGCCACAAGACTTGCACTTTTTGAATCTTTTTTCCTGTGACCAAACGTTCTAGCCCTTTACGGACCGTTTCAACTTCTGGTAATTCAGGCATGTTTCTTCTTCACCTTTTTCTTTTTTATTTGGCTTCGTACCATGTTTTGCCCCAACTACTATCAGTAATCAATGGCACATGTAGCGAAACAGCATTTTCCATTACTTCTTTGACTAATTGATCTAATGCTTCTAATTCGTGTTCCGGAACTTCAAAAACTAATTCATCGTGTACTTGTAATAACATTGTTGCTTCTAGTTTTTCTTCTTTCAATCGTTTCGCCAAATCAATCATCGCAATTTTTAAAATATCAGCTGCGCTACCTTGAATTGGTGTATTGATAGCCGTCCGTTCTGCAAACGAACGTAAGTTAAAGTTTCTTGAATTGATTTCTGGTAAATAGCGACGACGATGATAAAGTGTTTCCACAAAGCCCTGATCTTTTGCTTCGCGAACAATACGTTCCATGTATGATTTCACGCCAGGGTATTTATCAAAATAAGTGTCGATATATTGTTGCGCTGCTTTTCGAGAAATACCAAGATTTTGCGATAAGCCATAATCCGAGATACCATACACAATCCCAAAGTTGACAGCTTTTGCTTGGCGACGCATATTTGGTGTTACGTCCTCTGCCTTTTCAATCCCAAAGACCCGCATTGCCGTACTTGCATGGATATCTTGACCTTCCAAAAAGGCAGCTTTCAGATGTTCATCATCAGAAATGTGTGCTAATACACGTAACTCGATTTGAGAGTAGTCAGAAGAATAAATCAACCAATCTTTTTTTCTTGGAACAAATGCTTCACGGATTTTCCGACCTTCTTCTAAACGAATCGGAATATTTTGCAAGTTCGGATCAACTGAACTCAAGCGACCAGTTTGGGTCAGTGTCTGAACGTAACGAGTATGCACTTTACCATCAGATTGGATCACTTTTAATAGCCCTTCTACATAAGTTGACTGGATTTTTGCAATTTGACGGTAGACTAAGATGTCGTCAACGATTGGTGCTTGTTCTCTCAGTTGTTCTAACACATCCACCGCTGTTGAATAACCTGTTTTGGTTTTCTTAATAACAGGCAGGCCCATTTTTTCAAACAGGATAACACCTAATTGTTTAGGTGAATTCAGGTTGAACTCTTCGCCAGCTTCCGTATAAATTTTTTCTTCAATTTCTTTTAGACGTTCCGAAAATTCAATCTTCATTTCTTGTAAACGTGAAGCATCGACTTTAATTCCACTAATTTCCATTTCTGCCAAGATTTGTGACAGTGGTAATTCCATTTTATAAAACAAGTCTGCTTGATTTTTTTCTTCTAGCTCTTTGTTCAAAATTGGTGTCAGGGCATTGATTGCTGCAACTTTACGAGCAAGATGCGCAAAGAAAACTTCTTCCTCTTCCGGTAATCCTTTTTTGGCACCTTTTCCATAAACCGCTTCGTCTGATTGGATATCTTGATAGCCATAATGTGCGGCTACTCCTTCGATATCACTGCTTTTATCGTTAGTATCTAACAAATAAGAGCCCAAAAGAACATCAAAATCAATTCCTTGTGTCTTGCCAGTATAACGGTTCAAGGCAACATATGTCCGTTTGGCATCATAAACTTTTTTCAGGCGTGTTCCATCAGTCAACCACTCTTTAAATGCGTCGCTTTCGAAAATACTTAGATCATTGGTCACATAAATTTTTTCTTTTGTCCCCCAAGAAACGCCAACAATGTCTTCTGTATGATAATTTTCGCCTAACATTTCGACATAAAGTGCCATGTCTGTAGTAAACATTTCTGGTTGATACTCTGTCACTACTTCAAATAGAACATCTGCCAGCTCGGGCTCTTCCTCATGGATATCAAGCTTAGCTAAAAATTGCTTAAATTCCATTTCTTGATAAAACGGAACTAATTTTTCTAAGTCTTTTCCTTCATATTTCAATGAATCAATTGTGACATCAACAGGTGCATGTGTGTTGATTGTAGCTAATTTTTTGGACAGAAAAGCTTGTTCTTGATCATTAATAAGATTTTCCTTCATCTTGCTTTTTTTCATTTCAGCAATATGTTCGTAGACGCCTTCGACTGAACCATATTCTTTCAACAATTTAATCGCTGTTTTCTCACCAATTTTGGTTACGCCAGGGATATTATCAGAAGCATCACCGGCTAGTCCCTTCATGTCGATAATTTGTTTAGGCGTCAAACCATCATACTTTTCTGCGATATGTTCTGGTGTGTAACTTTCAATATCGCTCACACCTTTCACGGTAATGTCTACTTTGATAGCATCAGTAGCTAACTGTGTCAAATCTCGATCTCCTGAAAGAATAACAACATCAAATGCTTCTTTATCTACTTTTTCTGCCAACGTACCAATAATATCATCGGCTTCATAATTTGGTAGTTCATAATATTTTACGCCTAGCCCTGTTAACAATTCACGAATGTAAGGCATCTGTTCTTTAAATTCACCAGGTGTTTTTGAACGTCCACCTTTATATTCAGCGTACATCTCTGTACGGAAAGTTGTTTTTCCTGCATCAAAGGCAACTAATACGTGTGTTGGTTGTTCTTTTTGCATCACATTCTCAAACATTGTGTTAAAAGCGTAAATTGCATTGGTATGCAACCCATTTCGATTTTTAAAACGTTCTAGTGAGTTATGCAACGCGAAAAATGCGCGAAAGGCGACGCTATTTCCGTCGACCAATAATAATTTATTTTTTGTCATATCAATTAGCTCCTCATCCGTAAAGTTCTTATTTATTCTAACAAAGAATGTCTTGGAAAGCGAAAAGAAAAAACGGATAGGAGAAAATGTTTATCTCCTACCCGTTTCAATGTTAAAAATTAATTGTTTCGTCCAAAAATTCGTAGAAATGCAAGGAACAAGTTGATAAAGTCTAAATACAATTGAAGAGCCATGAACACTGCCACACCACTGTTTGCTGTTCCATTACTTTGAATGTACACTTTACGAATATTTTGATTGTCATAAGCAGTGATTCCAGCAAAAATCAAGACTAACAAGATTGAGATGAAGAAATCGACTGCACTACTATGAAGTAAGAAAATATTGACAAACATGGCAATGATCACACCGATCAATGCAGCTAATCCTGCGCGACCAATCCCACTCAAATCTTTTTTAGTAACCATTCCCACAACTGACATCCCGATAAACATGCCTGTTGCAGTCAAAAATGCTTGCGTAATTGTTCCAATATCATAAAAAGCAAGCGTCACAGCCAGTACCAAGCCATTTAATAATGAATAGGCAATAAAGCCACCAATAGCTAAACTTGGATTTTTTTGAGCCTTTGCACTTAAAACCAATACTAAAATGATTTGAACAATCCAAAGTCCCATAAAACCTAATGGAAAGCCATTAATAAATGTTGCTACTTGTTGCGGAAAAACTGAGAGTGCTAAGTATGAAGTCAATGCACTTAACGCCAATCCCACACCTAGGAAGCCATACACTTTAGAATAGAAACGATTGATTCCTTCATTTGCTACGCTTTGATTATTCATTTAGTTCACCTTCACTTTCAAATTCAATTTCTAGTTCTGGGTCAGCAGGTGGCTGAACCATTACTACAGCATCGAGTACGCGATTCCCTTCCCCATTTTCTGCTTCAACAGAAATCGTAACGACGTCTTTCATTTTATCTACTTTTATGACCTCAAATTGGAAAGTCAATGTTTCGTAGTGGAAAACTGGTTCAATAAAATTCACAGAAAAATTCACAACGTGTGAGCCTAGACCAGGTAAATGCTTAGAAATAGCACTTGTAATGATACCCATTAACATCACAGATGGCACAATTGGTTGTTGATACTCCGTTTTTTGTGCAAAATCATGCTGAATGTATAATGGATTAGCATCATTCGTCAATCCTAAATAAAGCAACAGTTGATTGTCTTCAATTGATTCTGTTAAAGACAACGAGTCGCCTTCCTCTAACTCATTTATTGTTTTTCCTAATTTTCTCGGCTTACCTATATTCAAAATAGAAACCCTCCAGTTTTATTTTACTCAAGAACAATTGTACCAAAACCAAGCAAAAAGGCAAGTTATGGAAACCACACTTTTTATATACAAGAAAGCAGCCAAAAAGACAAAACTTTTTTGGCCGCTTTTGATTGATTTCGTCATTTGTTAGTGATTACAAGACGTTTCTTGTAGTATTGCTTAATAGTTTTTCATAGGCTTGTTCAAATTTTTGAACATCACCAGCTCCCATAAAGATAACAACTGCATCATGGTAGTCTAACAATGGTGAAACGTTATTTTCTTTCAGAACTTGCCCGCCTTTTTGAACTTTTTCACCTAGGTCTTCGATCTTAACATCACCTTGTTTTTCACGAGCTGAACCGAAAATATCACATAAGTACACGCGGTCTGCTAAATCTAATGCTTCAGCAAACTCATCCATCAACGCAATTGTTCGCGTAAAGGTATGCGGTTGGAAGACAGCAATGATTTCTTTATCTGGATATTTTTGACGTGCACCATCAATAGTTGCACGAATTTCTGCTGGATGATGTGCGTAGTCATCAACAATTGTCATGTCTGAAACGATTTTTTCGCTGAAACGACGTTTTACGCCAGGGAAAGTCAACATTTCTTCTGACACTTCTTTAAGGTCTAAGTCTTCAAAGTAAGCAACAGCGATTACGCTTAAGGCATTTAGAATATTATGTTTTCCAAAAGCAGGAACCACAAAATGACCGATAAATTCGTCTTCATGGTACACATCAAAAGCTGAACCAGTTGTTGTTCGTTCAATATTTCGTGCTTGGATATCATCATTTTCGCTAATTCCATAGTAATAAATTGGCACGTCTGCTTCTAATTTTCTTAGATATTCATCATCACCATACGCAAAAATTGCTTTTTTCACTTGGCGAGCCATTGTTTGGAACGCGTTGTGGACATCTTCAATACTTGTATAGTAATCAGGATGATCAAAATCAATATTTGTCATAATCACATAATCAGGTGAATAAGCTAAGAAGTGACGACGATATTCACAAGCTTCAAATGCGAAAAATTCTGCACGTGGATCGCCATGTCCAGTACCGTCACCAATCAAATAACTTGTTGGGCGAACGCCTGTCAACACATGTGAAAGTAAACCAGTTGTACTTGTTTTACCGTGTGATCCAGTTACCGCGATACTTGTATAGTTTTGAATAAAGTCACCAATAAAATCATGGTAACGAATCACTTCAAGACCAAGTTCTTTGGCACGTTGAATTTCTTCATGAGTGTCAGGAAACGCATTCCCTGCGATGACTGTCATACCTGGTTTAATGTTATCTGCGCTAAATGGCAAGATTGTTATGTTTGCTTTTTCTAAATCTCTTTGTGTAAAGAAATATTTTTCAATATCTGATCCTTGAACATTTAGTCCTTCTTCATGTAATACTAGCGCCAATGAGCTCATTCCTGAACC
Source organism: Enterococcus sp. C50 (assembly GCF_040887505.1). Lineage (NCBI taxonomy): Bacteria > Bacillati > Bacillota > Bacilli > Lactobacillales > Enterococcaceae > Enterococcus > Enterococcus sp. C50. The sequence continues at coordinate 404,247 of NZ_JBFOFW010000001.1, forward strand.
TTTGATACCAACAAAATGATATAATTTTTCTTGATTTGTCATTTGAATCCTCTTCTCTTATCTATCATCCATTATTCATTCACATATTCAACACGTTTTTCATTATCTTATAAACAAATAAAAATTTCAACCAAATTTATTCGCAAACGACGTTTCTTACGAAATAATGAGTTACGTACGACAAAATTGCCAATTTGTCTGGGTCAAAATTTCTTGATAAGCTGTCCAAATTTCTTTTGGAACTTCGACATGATTAAGGTAACCTTTCCCCTTAGGACCATAACCATGTTCATCATCATGTAAGCGAGCAATCTCTCCAAGCACTAATGACTTAAAGTAATTCAATGGCCACTGATTATCTAATTCCGGTTGTTTAAATGTCATAACAGCATTTGGTCCTTCCTCGTGCCAACGCTCCAATTGTGGAACAATTGGTACATAATTTTCAAATTCAACGGCTGTGTTTCCCCAAACTTTTTCAAAAGTTGCTCTTGTTCGTCGCTGTAGTATAGGATCATTCATCAGTAAAACTTTTTGTGGAGATAACTGCATCTTTTGCAGTTTATCTAACGCAAATTGAGCATTTTCTCCAGAATTTGTAGAATGTGACTCAACAAGTAACTGCGCATCTGAAAAATGATATTTTTCTTTTAAATAGCAACGATACATCTCGCTTTCGCTAAGCGTTTCTGCAAATAAAAATCCTTGATCCGCAAAATTTTTACGAAGTACAGGCGTCGCATGACCAACCCCGCCTACTAAAAAAAGATGAGCAATCTGTTTGTTTCGTAAAAGGTCAGCTGCATGATCAACCAAAACTGGTAACCCGTTTCCTGCAAGGATTAGTAGCGGAGCTGTTTGGTTTGGTTCTTCTGAACTCGTAGCTGGCTGATCAGCTAAAAATGCTAGTAGCAGATTCCAATTATCAATCATTTCAGCGATACTCCTTTATCTATCTATTTAGTCATTATCGTCATTCGGTCGTTTTGTTTCTTGCCAAGCTAATTTTCCACGACAGCGTCCACAACGAAAACGTTTTGTATCAATTTTTCGTTTCCGATAAATCATTGTCTGACAACGTACGCATTGATAACATTCAATTTTACTAGCTTTTTTTGCTACAGCAGGGGCATAACGCAATCCACCAGTCTGTTGCAACAACTGTTTAAATTCACTATCTCGGTGACGATAGCCTCTCCCTGCTAAATGCAAATGATAATGACATAACTCATGTTTAATGATGCCGACAATGGTTTGTTCATCAGATTGAGCAAACAGTGTCGGGTTAAAGTCTAAATGATGATCATTCAAATGATAACGCCCGCCAGTTGTTTTCAGGCGTGCATTAAAAATAGCTTCATGCATAAACGGTCGTTGAAACCACTCAATCGAAATGGCTTCAACTAGCGTTTGTAATTCTTCTTGTGTCACTTTTTACTCCTCATAAGGCGAAAGCATAGTTAAACTAATACGACCTTTCTTCACATCGACTTGTTCGACCCATACAGTTACGACATCCCCAACAGAAACCACATCTGTTGGATGCTTAACAAACTTTTTACTTAATTTTGAGATGTGAACGAGTCCATCTTGCTTAACCCCAATATCCACAAAAGCACCAAAGTCGATAACATTTCGGACAGTCCCCTTTAATTCCATACCTGCTTTCAAGTCTTCCATACTTAAGACATCTTGGCGCAATAACGGTGCGGGCATTTCTTCCCGCATATCACGACCAGGTTGTGTCAACCCTTCTAAAATATCCGTCAAGGTCTCTTCACCAATCTCCATCGTTTTAGCTAAAGCTTCTGGTTTTAATTTTTTCAAGACTTCTGTTGCTTCAGAGGTTCCCAAATCTTTCTCAGTTAATTGATTCATGGTTAAAATTTCTTTTGATACTGCATAACTTTCTGGGTGAATACCAGTATTGTCTAGTACATTTTTTCCATCAGGTATCCGTAAGAATCCAATAGCTTGTTCGTATGCTTTTGGCCCTAATCTTGGAACTTTTTTCAATTGTGTACGTGCGTTGAACGCACCATTTTCATCACGATAAGTAACAATATTTTGCGCAATTGTTTTATTCAACCCGGAGATATGCTGTAGCAATTGTGGGCTTGCCGTGTTTACATCCACACCCACTTGGTTAACAACTGTCTCAACAACAAAGTCTAACTGCTCTGCCAATCTTTTTTGAGAAACATCGTGTTGGTACTGCCCAACACCGACTGCTTTCGGATCAATTTTTACTAATTCTGCCAATGGATCTTGCAAACGTCGTGCAATTGAAACAGCACTTCTTTCTTCAACTTGTAAATCAGGAAATTCAGTTCGGGCAACTTCGCTCGCAGAGTATACAGAGGCACCAGCTTCGTTGACAATTGCATAGTATGCTGTGTGATCCACGTTTTTTAATTGCTCCGCTACAAATAATTCTGATTCTCGGCTAGCTGTTCCGTTTCCGATTGCGACCATATCCACTTGATAGTGATTGATTAGTTTTACAAATTGACCTTTTGCTGCTTCACGTTTTGCTTGGGCAGCTGGTTTGTGTGGATAGATTACTTCGATTGCTAGGACTTTCCCTGTAGCATCAACTACTGCTAATTTACACCCCGTACGATAAGCCGGGTCGAAGCCTAACACAACTTTTCCTTTTAAAGGTGGTTGCAATAATAAGTTACGCAAATTTTCACCAAAAATCGCAATAGCTTGTTCATCCGCTTTTTCAGTTAACTCATTGCGAACTTCACGTTCAATCGCTGGAGAAATAAACCGTTTGTAACTATCTTGATAAGCTTCACGCACATAACTTGCAGCAGGTGACGCTGGATTACCAACTAATTGACGTTCCAAATAATCCATTACTGCTGTTTCGTCTACTTGTAGATTGACTTTCAGAATGTCTTCTTTTTCTCCACGATTTGTTGCTAAAATACGGTGAGAAACCATTTTATGAACAGGCTCTGAAAAGTCGTAATACATCTCATAGACACCTTTCTCGTCTACGTCTGCATCTTTTACTAAACTTACATAACTACCTTTATTATAAGTATAAGAACGAATCCATGTTCTAAATTTAGCAGTATCGCTGACTTGCTCTGCAATGATTTCATGCGCACCTTGTAACGCATCCTCTACAGAAAAAACTTCTTTTTCTTCATTAATAAATGTTTGTGCATAAGTTTCAACTTTCTGGTCATTCAATTGCAATAACCATTCAGCAAGTGGTTCTAATCCTTTTTCTTTGGCAATCGTTGCCTTTGTACGGCGTTTTTGTTTATATGGACGATACAAGTCTTCTACTTGTTGCATCTTGACTGATTGAACGATCCCGGCTTCTAATTCAGGAGTCAACTTTCCTTGTTCATCAATTAAGCGTAAAACTTCCACTTTTCTTTTTTCTAAATTTTCTAAGTATGCGTAACGTTCTTCGATTTCCCGAATTTGGACTTCATCTAAGCTCCCCGTCATTTCTTTTCGGTAGCGTGCAATGAAAGGAACCGTATTTCCTTCACTCAATAAATGAAGAACCGTTGTTAATTGTTTCGTGTTATAGCTTGCCAATTCTTTTTGCACAAGCTGGATAATTGTTTGATTTAGCTTTTCTGTCATTGAGATGTTCTCCTTTGATTTGTTAGTCGCTTGTCTATTTTAGCATACTTTTTTTATGGAATAAAAACGGATGGAATTACAGAATAAAAAAGCATAGAACACGTCGTCCTACACTTTTTAGTAAAATTGATACTTGTTGTTCATGTACAACTATCTAAATTAAAAATCTGGTTGCCACGGTCCTTGATTGTTTTGATACTCAATATCTTGTACAATTCCTTGCTCATCAAAAATCACGCCATGAATGGATCCTCCAAAAACAGCACCGCCATCAATTCCAATTTTATTGTCACTTCGCCACAAGTCCGTTGTTTGCATATCGCCATGCAACATAGGTGTAATTGTATGGCCAAAAACGATTGTCTTACCCGTTTGATTTTTCCCGTGATGAAAGGGTTCACGAATCCAAATAAAATCTCTTGGACTAGTTTCTCGCCAATCTTTTTTCGTTAAATCTACTCCTGCATGAACAAATAAATACTGTTTCCATTCAAAATACAATGGCCTCTCCACTAAAAATTGAATCAGTTCATCATATCTTGAACGAATCATCATTGCAATTTCCGTCGGAGAATATTCTTCTGTTGCACCTGGATGTAGTAAACTTTCAAAGGTTTCTTTACCACCATTACGCAAATACGCGTCATACCAATCTTCTGGAGAGTGTAAAAATTGCAAGAAATATTCCTCATGATTTCCACGCAAATAAATGGCTCCAGTTTCTTTTGCTAATTTCATTCCAAGTAAAAAACATTCTTTTGTTTTCGGTCCGCGATCGTTTAAATCACCAATCAAAACTAATTGATGAATTGTTGGATCGTACTCACGTACTAATTCTTGAAACAATTCATATTCTCCATGAACATCGCTGATTGCATAGACCAAAGATTTCATAACCATCGCATCCTTTCCTAAAAAGTATAGCGTAACTTTGCAAGTGATTCCAACAAAAAAAGAGCTAAAAGAAAAACAAGTTTGTGCTTTTCTTTTAGCTACTATATTAATTTATTTATTTAAAGTTTGCCGCCACGGTTTCTGTAATTTCTGTATCTGTTAAAGAATGCTCTTTAAGGTAACGATTGTGTGGATGTTGCGCGCATTCTTTTGAGCATGCGCCTAGATGTCGCGCTTCATTTTCTGCCGAAGTCAAAAATTGGCGGTTACATTCAGGATTTGAACAATTCACATAGCGTTCACATGGTGTTCCGTCAAACCAATCTCTACCGATAACTTGTTTATCGACATGATTGATTTCAACTGCAATTCGTTCATCAAAAACATACATTTGTCCATCCCATAATTCGCCTTGAACTTCAGGATCTTTTCCATATGTTGCAATTCCACCATGTAACTGTCCAACGTCTTTGAAACCTTCTCGAACTAACCAGCCAGAGAATTTTTCACAACGAATACCACCTGTACAATAAGTAACGACACGCTTGTCCATAAATTCTTCTTTATGATCGCGAATCCATTGTGGGAGTTCTCTAAAGCTACGGATTTCTGGTCGAACAGCTCCGCGGAAATGACCTAAATCATATTCGTAATCATTTCTCGCATCAATCACAACAGTTTCTTCATCAAGGATTGCTTCTTTAAATTCTTGCGGTGATAAATAAGCGCCTGTGGTATCTTTCGGATTGATATCATCCTCTAGTTTAAGAGAAACCAGTTCCGGACGTGGACGAACAAACATTTTTTTAAACGCATGCTCAGGACTTGGATCGACTTTGAAGAAGGTATCTGCAAAACGCGCATCTGCTTTCATTGCATCCATATAAGCATTCGTATCTGCAATTGTTCCTGATAACGTGCCATTAATTCCTTCCGTTGCGACAAGGATTCTCCCCTTCAAGTTCAATGACTTACAAAAAGCTAAATGTTCCTTTGCAAACATTTCTGGGTCTGCAATTGTTGTGTAATTATAATAAAGTAAAACTTGGTAATCCATACTGTGACATCCCTTCATTCTGATGATTCCCAAATAGTATAAGAAAGGATCAGGCATTTGACGATTTATTTGCTTGTGCATTTTTACGCAAGACTGAATAATTATAAAGCTTTAGGTTTACATAATTATTTTATTGTTCAAAAAAAGAACCTTTTGCAGATTCTGTGACACATCCTCTACAAAAGTGTTCATTTATTTGCCGGTCACTGCAAAATAATTACCGTCTGGATCAGCAAAATTAAAAACATACTCTTCACCAATTTGAACAAGATCACCTAGTGTAACTTTGTTTGCTTGCATTTTTTTATATAAACCAAAGACGTCTTCACTTGCAAACATTAAAGATGGTGAATTTGACGCAACCTCTGGTGAATGTGCTTCAATAAATTTACGATCGTATAAAACTAATTTTGCTTGTGCATCAACTGCTGGGCCAATCTCAACAATCAATGTTCCATCCATTTCTTGACGATCCAATTCTGCAAAACCATTATCTGTCCAAAATGCTGCATTTTTTTCAACATCGTCGACATAAAGCATAATTTTTATTTCATTTGTAAACATCTTGTTCCTCCTAAAACCATTTTAAATGGTGATTAATCGTTGTTAGTTTACCATATACCTTCTATAAACTCTAGGTTTGTTTATTTAATATAATTTTCTTATTTCTTTTTCACGTTTTCACTTTTCGGAATATTTATTTCTTGAAAACGAAAAAAGGTTGAGACAAAAGTAACCTAAATAAAAAAACGCCTAAAATTCGTTTTTTGAAAACGTTGGTTTTAGGCATTTTTTTAATTGAAAAATGTGTTAAGAACGATTGGGTTTCTAGCTTTGTCCCAATCTCTTAAGTTGTTGTTCTTAGACTTTATGCATTTACGTCAATAACTTTTGTCTCATCATTGATGACGTCACGATCCAAATCATGGATACGAGCACTTGTAACAATTCCAGCTACCATACTACCACTAACGTTTGTTGCAGTACGAGCCATGTCAATCAATGGTTCAACAGAGATAACTAAACCAACGATTGCTACTGGTAAATTCATTGCGCCTAACACGATCAATGAAGCAAATGTTGCTCCTCCACCGACACCAGCGACACCAAATGAACTGATTGTTACGATTGCTACTAACATCAAAATAAATTCTAAACTAAAGACATTAATACCTGCTGCTGGTGCAACAATTGTTGCCAACATTGCTGGATAAACACCGGCACAGCCATTTTGCCCAATTGACAAACCAAAACTTGCTGAAAAGTTCGCTGTTGCATCGTCAACACCAAGTGCTTTCGTTTGTGTTTCAATATTCAATGGCAATGCACCCGCACTAGAACGTGAGGTAAAAGCAAAACTCAATACAGGAAAAGCTTTTTTAAAGTAGCTGATTGGGTTCACTTTGACTGACATTAAAATGAGCGAATGAACGATTAACACCGCAAATAAAGCAATATATGAAGCTAACACAAATTTTCCTAAGTTCACAATTGCAGCGAAGTCACTTGTAGCCATGACGTTTGTCATCAAAGCAAGTACGCCATACGGTGTTAGGCGTAGAACCAATGTAACGATTCGCATAACTATTTTATATAAACTATCAATCAAATCTGAGAAAAAGGCTGCCTCTTTTGGTGCTTTACGTTTAACACCAAGGTATGCAACCCCAACAAATGCGGCGAAAATCACGACACCAATTGTACTTGTTGGTCGGCTTCCCGCTAAATCAGCAAAAACATTTTTAGGAATAAATGATAAGATTTGTTGAGGAATAGATAAGTTTTCAACTGTTTCTTGTCTAGTAGCTAATTCAGCAATACGTGCTGTTTCAGCTGCTCCCTCAGTAAACTTTGCACCTTGTAAATTAAAGAGCATCGTTGTCCCAATCCCGATCAATGCAGAGATTGCTGTTGTCGCTAACAAAGTTGTTAAAACTGTTGCGCTGATTTTACCTAATTTTTCCGAAACTTTCATTTTGGTAAACGCGCCGACAATTGAAATGAAAACCAATGGCATAATTAGCATTTGTAAGAAAGCAACGTAGCCATTTCCAACGATTCCAATCCATTCCATTGATTGAGTGACGACTTGATTATCAACCCCAAAGATAATTTGCAGTAGACCGCCAAAAACGATCCCGATTCCTAGCGCAGTAAAGACGCGCGTTGAAAATTTAGTATGGCGCTTTTGCATACGATAAAACACATATAATAATGCCGCAAAAACTAGAACCACTAAAACTGTGATGAGTGTTGTCATTTTTTTCCTCCTTAAAATTTTTTAATGACAAGTCCATCAAAGGAAGTAAAGGTTCCCGGGAATAATTCTTCAACTATTCCCCTGAAAAAAATTTGTATTTTTTCAGTGACTTGTTCATTCTAGCTCATTTTTTGCCAAATGGCATTCATTTTGCTTACATTTAGTAATAGAAAAAGAGTAGTAGCGATAGCTTTAAACTATCACCACTACTCTTTTTTATGCTTCTTTTTCTGATTGAAAATTTAATTTGACACCTGGTTCATCTAAAGCAATTTCTGTAATTTCATATGCCATTCGACTAACAATGTCAAACAAAGGAGCGACTAACTCATCCACTTCTTCTTGTGTCACATCTGCCTGTCCCTGAACTTTACGATTCAAAATGTGGTTGATTTGACTAACACTTCCAGATAATACATATTGGTCGAATACTAAGCGAAACTCTAAACGAGCACCCACAATACTGTGTTCTTCTGGATAATTTTCAATCGTTTCATTCAACGGCGAAAAACCAACTTTTAAGTCAGTTTGGATTTCTTGATCTTTAGGCTTTTGGTCATAGTGAAAAGCCTCAACAACTTCTTTTTGTCTTCTAATTTCCATATCATCACTCCTCTATAAAAATTATAGCATATGAAAATTGAAAGCGGACAATATTTTAAATAATCTCTGGCAACTCAATGATTTGCTTCAGTTCATTCACAACATAAGTTGCGGGAATATCACCTAAAAAATAATCAATGTCATATAAACAAGTTGTAATTCCCGCGTTATTCCCTGCTTCAATATCTAAACGGCGATCACCAATCATCATTGATTCCACTTTTTGTAAGTGAAAATTTTGAATGATCGCATTTAAGGAAGATGGATCTGGTTTCCTAGGGAATTCTTGGTCTATTCCAACGACCGATTCAATTAACTCGTCTAAGCCAAAGTCTTTTAAAAGCCTCCAAGTCGAATCAGTTAAGCGATGCGTTAGGATAAAGTGTCGTCCGCCACGCGCCTTCAAGTTTTCTAGAACTGTCTTTGTGTCTTGAAATGGCGCTGACACTTCGCGACTTTTTGTTTCATACTGATGAAATAACGGCGTGAATTTCTCCTCTGACAACTGATAGTTTTGCCGTAATTGACTTGTCGAGTATTTTTTCATCACAAAATAGAGTTCCTTTTTATCCGCTACAATCCCAAAATCCTGTAAGGCACGCCACGCTCCATCAACCATTGCCGGATACGTATCGAATAATGTACCATCAAAATCCCAAATAAAATTCTTTATCAAAGTTCCTGCTCCTTTTTCCATACAAGTCACTCAAAGTTTTTATAAAATCTTTTTATCAATGATTGTTAGGTGCTCGTCAAATGTATATTGGATTGGTTGTGCATTTGGAATATCAATCGTATCCATTAAATCTTCTGGCACATCCTCCAAGTATTTCGTTAACGCACGCACACTGTTTCCGTGTCCGACAACTAAGAGGTTTTGTTGCTCACGAAGTCTAGGTGCAAGCGAATCTTCCCATAACGGGATTAGACGTTTAACCGTCATTTCTAGGCTTTCTCCACGGGAAACCAAACGAGGATCTAAAAAATCATACCTTCGATCAAATTGATTTTCCTTGGCAAGTGGCGGGACTTCACGATAAGCACGACGCCAAATTTTGACTTGTTCTGCCCCGTAGATGTCTTTCATTTCATCTTTATTTTTTCCAACTAGTTCACCATAATGACGTTCATTTAAGCGCCAGGTTTTGGTAATCGGAATCCACAATTGCCCCATTTCCTCTAAAGCGAATTGAGATGTTTTAATTGCCCGTTTCAAAACTGAAGTGTAGACAGCATCAAATTCTAAACCAGCTTCTTTCATTTTATTCCCAGCTTGGCTCGCTTGTTGCATACCTTTCGCAGTCAATGCCACATCTAACCAACCCGTCCAATAATTCATGAAATTCGCTTCACTCTCACCGTGACGTAACAAAACCATTTTCATTATTTCCACTTCCTATACGTTTGTTTCAAATCGTGTACCACACTTTTTGCATGTTACTCGAATCTTTCCACGGCCTTGCGGAGCACGTTGTTTTTGTTGGCAATTTGGACAAGAAAAAAACGTATACGTTTGGTAAGCCGTTTTCTTATTTGTCTTTGTTTTTCTTTTAGTGACTGTTTGAAAAAAGTTGCGTACCATTTGCCATTTTTTTAAAAAGCGCTGATTTTCATTCAATCTTGGATAGATTTTAGTTGATAAGAAGCGATAAAGCAAAAGTCCTAAAAACACTAACGAGAATAATCTGCCAGATTCATAAGGCAACCAGCGACTAAATAGACTAAACAAAAGCGACAAGATTAATAAAAAGCGATTCAGTTCATCAAATTTTGCATATCTTCCTTTCATTAGTTGTTGATATTTTTGATACATTTTAATCATTCGTTGTAACCAAACTTGAGCCATTTTTTCCTCCATTGACTATTTAATAGAATAAAAAGTGCAAAAGGAAAAGCCCTAATTGGCTTTTCCCATAGTTATTTGATGTAGCATATTTCGATTTTTTGTAAAATCGATTACGATTACTTTTTTCTCTTCAGCTCGTTTGACTACCCGAAACGTGTCTGCTAAAGGTAATGAAAGTTTTCGCGATGGTACTTGTTGAACTTGCAAATAACGATGAACCAGTGATAAAATCTGCGGAAATTGAATAGATGTATGTATCAGATTAGGATACTTTTTCAAAAGTTGTGTGGTTTTCAAAAGGTTCCTTTTTCTGCTAAGCGGTTTTAAAAAACTTTTTAAAATCTTCTGTTGTCGTTTAAAAATCGAAAAAGAATCTTCCTCATCGACTCGATAACGCATCTGATGTTGCAACTCAGCTGTACTTAAATGCACGATACCTTCCTCAATTTCCACGTCAAGACCTGTTGGAAATAAATCCGCGGTTACTCGATCCCACTCTGTTAATGAGATTTCGATAGACTCTTTGACCGGTAGATCAAGTTCCTTTTCAAAAAAAGCTAGGATACCTGACGTGCCTTTCGTTTGATAAACTTCCCCTAAGGTTAATCCCTCTAAATGGAATTCTGGTGAAAAATGCAGCAACGTTTTTTCTTCATTTAACTGAACATAAATAAAAGTTGAACGTTCAACTGATTCATCTTTTAAAACAACTAAAAAATTCATTTTTCTCCTCCTTTACTTCCTTTTTAAAATAGCATACTTCTACTAAAATGTCAGAAAGATTCTAGGATTTTTCCAAAATTTTATTTTTTCGTAATGAGTTGTCAAAAATCAATAAAATGACTCTTTTACTTAGGAAAGAAGCTGATTCATTTAGTCAACAAAATAGAGACTGAAACAAATCTTCGTTCCAATCTCTATTAAATAATTATCATTCGTTCTAAAAAATGACTGGCATCACCAGTTTCACCTACAGAATCCCACGATAATGCCGCCCACAATTCAAATAGATTAGTCCAAAGAAGAAGACTGGAAAGAGTGTAAACCCAAATTGTGGTTTCAAGATCATCATGATTGGCACAATTCCAACCAGCACAGCATTCAATAAGCTGATGTACCATTTCTTCAACGCCACATATGTAGCCACTTTGAGAAGCACCGTTACAGATGCTTCGGGATTCTTTACCTGAAAATAATAACTGTTTAACTGAATGGCTACAAGTAGAATCAATAAAAGAAACAGAAATGGAACAAGCCATCTACCATATGTTACTTGGCTTAAAAACAGAATATCACCACCAACAATCAAACACCCTAACCACCCGACGCTCCCTAATAAAAAACTTTTTTTCCAAAACAGAAAATAAAAATGAAAGTAGTCTTTGAATGGTGCAACTTCTTTTTCCTCTCGCCACTTATTGATCCAAGCCATCAAAGCCAATGCTGCTGGCAGAAAGAAGACAGAAGCCCCTAAAAAGAAGAAGAGGTTCCTCACATCAATTGCTGAAGTGATGGTAACTAAAAAGAATGGAAAACTGACAAGCATAAAGCTCAAATTTCCTGCAAGAAAAAGATAGGCCCAATGAAATAACTTCATATAAATATTCGTTTCAAAACTCTGTTGCTTAAACATTCACATCACTCCGATCTAACGACTCATTTATTCATCAGCCTTTCACGCCAGAAGAAGCAATTCCTTCTACAAAATATTTTTGCATCGCCAAGAAGACGATTGCCACTGGCAAAATAGATAGCACAGACGCTGCCATAATCAATGCATACTCGGCATCAAACAAACCAACAAACATTTTCAGTCCCAATTGAATTGTTTTGTTTTCAGTTGAAGAAAGATAAATGAATGGTCCCATATAGTCATTCCAAGTGTTAACAAAGGTGATAATCGTCAGACTAGCTAGTGCCGGTTTGGTTAACGGTAAAATGATTTTTCGATAAATCCCCCACTCAGTCAAGCCATCAATTCGAGCACTTTCACACAAAGAATCAGGGATACTACTATAATACTGTTTTAATAAAAATACCCCGAATGCGTTAAACGCTTGTAACAAAATCAAAGAAAGCAGCTTATCTGTCAATCCTAATTGTCTCATCATGATAAATTGGGGAATCATATAGGATTGCCAAGGAACAGCGATTGTCCCTATATAGGCCAAAAACAAAAAGTCTCGACCTTTAAATTGTAGTTTAGAAAAACCATACGCAGCAAAACTTGACGTAAATAGTTGGATTAATGTAATAACAATACTTAAAATTGCAGTGTTTTTAAAAAAAGTTAATAACGGAATTCTTGTCCAAATCACTGAATAGTTTTCTGGATGCCAAGTTTTCGGTATCCATTGGATCGGAACAGTGAATACGTCATTATTTGCTTTGAAAGAAGCGGAGAGCATCCAGATAAATGGCACTAATGTCAGCAAAGCTAAAATCGTTAATAAACAAATCACCAGTAAATGGCTAGTTGTTTGTTTTTCTTTGGTTCCTGTCACAGTTGTCGTTTTCATGATTCCCCTCCTTAAACTCGTTCTTGGACTTGATTCCATTTGAACTGAATCACTGTAATCGCTAAGACAATCACAAATAGAATCATCGCAATTGCAGAAGCATAACCGAAATTAAATTTGACAAACGCTTCATTATAAACGTGGTAAACCAAAACATTCGTCGCTCTACCAGGCCCACCATCCGTCATTACTTGCACCAAATCAAAAATCTTGAAGCAATTAATGACTAACATGATCGTTACAAAAAAGGTTGTCGGTCTTAGTGCAGGAACAGTGATATTGACAAATTGTTTCCATTTATTCGCACCATCCATCGCGGCAGCTTCATAAAGTTCTTTTGAAATACTTTGCAATCCAGCCAAATACAAAATCATATAATAGCCCATTCCACGCCAAACACTCACGATAATAATTGCTGTTAGTGCCCACTGTGAACTAGATACCCAACCCGGAGGATTCGCAATAAATAGTTTTAAAAATTGATTGATTGGTCCCATTGTTGGATGAAAGAGCATATTCCAAACAACTGCGATTGCAACCAAAGACGTCACATAAGGAAAGAAGAAGGCTGTTCTAAAAAACTTCACTCCACGAATTTTTTGATTTAATAAGATTGCCAGTCCTAACGAACAAACCAATGTTAGCGGAACCACGCCAATCGTATACAAAAAAGTATTTTTCAATGAGATCCAAAAAGTTTCGTCCGTCATCATTTTTGAAAAATTTTTCAATCCAATGAATTCTGGCGTGCTGAATGAATCCCACTTCATGAATGCGAGAATCAACGAAAATACAACTGGTATCAGCGTAAATAACAGAAAACCAATAAAATTTGGTGCAATGAATGACCACGCGATCAAAGTATTTTTTCTTTTTAGCTTTGAGACAGGATTTGCTTTATTTTCCATATCTGATTGTTAAAAAGCAATAACTTTTTAACCTTTCCCCCTTTTTATCTAAGAGATGCGCCATTTTTGACGCATCTCTGTTTTCAGTTATCAAATGAAGCCTTTATTCAATTTCTTGTTCGACACGTTTTTTCATTTCCCCAACCGCTTTTTCTGGTGTAACATCTCCAACTAGGATCAATTCATGTTCTTCTTGAAGAATTTTATCAATGGCTGGTCCATTTTCATCAATTGGGAATTCAATTGCGATTTTTTCTGGATCGAATGCTTTTTGAGAAACTTCATCTGTTGGCATTCCTTCACGACCAAAGTATAATTTATTGATTTCGTCTGTTCGATAAGAAGGAACAACACCTACGCCCGCAAGGATTTCAGCGCCTTCTTCTCCGGAACAAAAATCAAGGAATTTTTGTGCTAATTCTTGTTGTTTTGAATTTTTGTTGATGGCAAAAGCAGTTGGTGAACCAAATGTTTTGATTGCTTCTCCTTTTTCTTTTTGTGGAATCTCAGCAATGCCCCATTCAACGTTTGTTTTTCCTTCATCAAGATTTGTTAACAATGCGCCCATATACCAAGTACCCATATACATCATGGCAGCTTTTTCGTTTTCAAATTGTGACTGATAAGTGACGTTTGTTGATTTTGCAGTACCAAAATCCATCTGTGCTTTTTCATCTTGCATACGCAACATCCGTTTGTAATCATCGACTAAAAATTTATAATCTGGTTTTGCTAAGTTTTTATCATTTTGAGCAGCTGAGATTGCTTGCAAAGTTGAGCGCCAAGTATGCTGATAAGCACCATAAATTTGTTCATCTGGTTTCGATAATTGTTTTGCAAGTGCTTCATATTCTTCCCAGGTTAAGTTGTTCGGATATTCAAGACCTGCTTCGTCAAACATTTTCTTGTTATAGTAAAGTACCCAAAAGTCTGTACGATAAGGTTGCGCATAATTTTTCCCATCAATCTCATACATTTCATAGCTTTCCTTCGCAGGTTCCGTTTCTAGTCCATCAATATGATCTGTCAAATCAACTAATTGGTCACGTAAAGCGTAAGTCGAGTACGAAAGTAGATTTTTCATCGTTAAAATATCCGTTGTATCCCCACTAGAAAGCATTGTTGTCAATTTCGTATCATAATCATCTGATGCAATATCAACTGCTTCGACTTTGACTCCAGGATTCTTTTCTTCAAATGCACGAAACAATTTATTGAACTCTGGCGTTGTATCATAATTCCAAGTTGTGACTGTCAAAGTTGTATCGCCTGAATCACCACCATTTTTTGCGCTAGCTTTGTCGCCACCACCACAAGCAGCCAACAAACCTAAAGTTCCTAGTAACACACCAGCAGTGATTCCTTTTTTCCATCGCTTCATTTTATTTCCTCCATTTTTATAATAAAAATATTTTTATTACCAAACACTGTACCAACTTTTTGCCAACCGAGTTAGCGCTTCCAAATAATAGTAATCGCCCCAAATCATACATTCATTAACCCCTTTATTGGAGTTCTTATCATAAACACCTTCGAGTAACAGGCCATTTGAGTGTTCACTCTTTTTACTTGTGTACTTTTGGGCTAAAGCTTGCATGATTTTGATTGCTACCGCTTCGTATTCTTCATGCTTTGGATCAGATAAAGGTAATTGTTTAGCTAATTCCAGCAGCCCGCAAACAGCAATCGCCGCTGCGGAGCTATCTCTTTCTTGCCCACTACCATCATTGAATAATAAATCCCAATAAGCGACTTGATCTTTTGGTAACTGGCTAATAAAATAGTCAGCGACCGCTTTCGCTGTTTCTAAAAATTGATAATCGCCGGTGTGATTGTAGCTTAGCGTAAAGCCATAAATCCCCCAAGCCTGTCCTCTCGCCCAACAAGAATCATCGGAGTAACCTTGTTGTGTTTTGCCTTCAATTGGTTCACCTGTTTTCACATCAAAATAGTAGGTGTGAAACGTCGTATTGTTTGGCCGAACGATATATTTTTGTGTTTGCTTCGCATGTGCATAAGCTGCTTTTTTGTAGGATTCATCTCCTGTTTGCTCAGAAGCAAAATACAGTAAAGGTAAGTTCATTAAACAATCAATAATCATTCGTCCACGTTGCGCTGGGTCATTAAGGTTTCCCCAAGCTTGAATGATTTGAGCAGTTGGAGAATAGCGTTCCATCAATAAATCTGCTGCTTGAATTGCCAGTTTTTTTGATGTCTCATGTTTGTTGACTTGATAATCCGCTACGGCAGATAAACTGTATAAAAAACCAATGTCATGGGTTTCTAACTCAATTTTATTTTCTAATCGATGCTTGAACGAAGCCATTTGTTTTTCAATCGTGGCATCAAATTCCGTGGAATTCGTCAGCTCTTTTGCCAAAAACAACATGCCAACCCAAAAACTGGCTGTCCAATCGATATTTTCTTCTTCAGGATAGACCAATCCTTCACTTGCTGCTGGTGGAACTGTTTCTTGAAACGTTTTGAGATTTTCGCGAACTTTGTTGACAGCAAACTCGATTTCTTCTTGCAACCACTCTAATTTTTCCATGCTTTCCTCCTAGTGCCTAAAGCTACTTCGATTCTTTTTTCATTTTGTTGGACTTTTACTTGCTCATTACTGATTTCAATTGTTGGTTTTTCCATTTGCTCTTCCGGTAGCAAACCGGCAACAAGTGAAACTAAAACTGTTTTTCCTGGCGAAATGTTTGCTACTACATGTGGAAGTGCCGTTCGTGGATAAAATAAATTCGTATTCGGCTCGGTTCTGACAATAGCAGCCTCTTCAAATCCCAAAAGCCCTTCAATTCGCGAAAGCCCAATCGGTGAAGCTACCTCTGCTACTCCCCCTTCTGCCACTGGAAGCTCACTCGTGTAGGGTGCGCTAAATCCGCCATCATAAGCTCTTAATGCTTCTTTCGTCTCAATTTCATGAATACGAACATGACACGTTTCTAACGGAACAATGGTTGAAACAATGGACACATCACTCCATGGATTCCATTCATGAACAATTCGATCAGGCAAAATAGCAAAATGAGTATCCAAACCTTTCGACCTGAAATAATGACCATCTTTTGCCAACGCTAACACATTGTCGTAAGCACCTTCGTAATACCAATAATCTTGCTTAGGCACACTAAAACCAAATACTGTTGAATAAACGAACTTACTATATTTAGCATGTGGATGATTTTGGAATTGAACAAATTGTCCCGCAGGAAAAGCTTGAAGATGTGTTAACTCTCGATTGTATTGATAAAAGTTTTTACTTTCTGGAACAGCTAAAAAGCGTTCGTCAATCGTAAGTGGTTGTTCTTGTGCTTGCCAATAAGGATGATCAGCTGGGACAGCTAATAACAAGAAACTTTTCAATGCCCAATAAGGCGAGCCAAATCCGTTATAACCTTCGGCAAAAATAAGATTTTCATAATGATAGCCAACCGTTAATAATCCATCTGTTGAAAAAATTTCTTGTGCCCACCAGTTTTTCATATGGCGATTAATCAATCCTTTGATTTCTCCCCACGGCAACGCCTCCACATCCGCAAACACTAACGCACTAAAGAAAGAAACTTGCGCAAATCGATACGTCAAGCTTCGACCAAATGGGATAGCTTCTCCTTTTGCATCAAACCAATGCTTGAATGTTTGGGCAAAAAAGGTTGCACGCTCTTTGATTACTGCTACACGTTCAGGATCTTCTTCTGCCATAAAGCGAGCATAAACTAAACTATAGTAATGAATGGCAAACGAAATATAATAATCAAATTGTGTTTCTTCTCCATCACAGTACCAGCCATTTTTCTGATAAAATTCTTCCACAACCATAAAATCGCTTTCAATTTGTTGTTGTGAGTATGGCATGTTGCACTTTTTCATCGCAACATTGACTAAAATCCGAAAAAAGTGCCAATTATTTCGAGGAATTTCTCGTTCATTTACCTGAATCAACCATTGATGCAGATTTGCTTGCTCTTTCTCTGTTAATTGATCCCACGTTTTTTCTTTATTCAATAATAAAAATAAACTCAATGATGCCATTTCAACAATCAACTGGTCATAATCAGTAACTGTTCCCCAATAAACTGGACTGTCAGGATTTGTGCCTGCTGTGATTCCTTGAAGGTATTCTGCTAACAAAACGTTCTCTTTTGCAGAAGTCAAAAACGGACCCAATCCCCAAAGTGGTCGAAGGAAGGCTTCGACTTCTCGAGTTGATTCAGTATAAACTGTTCCATGACTGCCTAGTTTTAATCGTCCTAAATTTTTTTTACTAAAAAATGGTTCTAATGGTTCAACTAATGCTACAAATTGATTACTTATTTCTTCTTTTGTTAAAAAAGAATCCATACTTTTACTCCTTTTCAATGATGATTCCTTTGATAAAACCGTAATACTCACCATATACGGTCACTTGATCGCCAATTGAGATTGTTTCTTTCTGTTCATTAAATATTTGATAGTTGCTTGAACCACTTCTCAAAATAAAACGATCTCCTTGCAAAATGGTTTTGCCTCCATCTGAGCGAATGATTTTTCCCTCTAATTGAATGAACGCATGCAAAGGAACTTCTGTATTTTGCAACTCTTGTTCGGTATAGCGCTTTGCTTTTTGCCTAAGTTCACGCGTCACTTCATTTGTAAATTGATTGTTCTGCGCGGTTTCTTGACTCCCTCCACAACCTGAAAAGACCACGATAAGTACTAAAATGTGGAGAAAGATTAAAAATTTTCCTATCTTTTTACCTCCTTTACCTCATCAAAGCTATTATTTTACTAAATTTTACCTTTTATGACTAAAAATTTCAATAGTTTTTTTGGTAAAAAAAAGAAAACTTTTTCTTGTGTTTCTTTTTCGAATCTTATACTATAAATAAAGACAATCAATTAGGAGGGAACACATGGCTACGATTACTGATATCGCAAAAGAAGCTGGGGTTTCGATCTCGACTGTTTCACGCGTATTGAATTATGATGCAACTCTCTCCGCTACTGAAGAAACGAAGAGAAAAATTTTTGAAGTTGCAGAGAAATTGAATTACACAAAATATAAAAAGAAAAATCAAGCAAAAGCAGCCGCTCAGCGAAACGTTTTGCATGAAGAGTTAGAAGGGTCAGCTGGTTCTATCGGATTTATTACTTGGCGTTCAAATGACGAGGAACTCGAAGACATTTATTACCTATCAATCCGTATGAGTGCAGAAAAAAAAGCAGTTGAACTAGGTTACAATGTCGTGAACTTTTCACCAACGGATTTGAGTAATATTCAAAATGTTGACGGCGTTTTAGCCATCGGAAAATTTACAAAAGAAAAAATTGATGAACTAAACGAGTTAGCTGCTAATCTTTGCGTTATTGGAACAAATTTTCCGCTATCAGAATATGACTGCATCAATACGGATTTCACACAAGCAACAGAAATTGCAATCAATCATCTGCTTGAATTAGGCCATAAAAAAATTGCATTTATTGGAGCAGAAGAAAGTCAAAATCTTCATGGCTATTGTCAGTACAAGACGCCTACTACCCTCACTTACTTAAGTATGATGAAACATTATGGCTTATTTGATGCGTCTTACTTTATCGTGCAGGAAAATAGCCAATTGAATGTGAAAAATAGTGAAGAATTAACCAAACAAGCTTTGCAAAGCTGGGGGACCGACCTACCAACGGCAATCTTGGCTGCCAATGATGCCTTTGCAATTGGAATCATTCATACGCTAACGGCGCAAAACATTTCTGTACCAGATGATATTAGTGTTATGGGCATCAACGATATTTCTATTTCGCGCTATATCACTCCACCACTTTCTACTGTCAAAGCCTACACCGAAGAAATGGGCGAGGTCGGCATCAGCACATTGCATGAACGAATCTTGACACCCACAATCGCCAAACGAATCTTTTTGGGTACTGAATTAGTCGTTCGAGGATCAACCGCTGCACCTAAAATAAATGAAAAGAGTCAAGAAATTAAATAGAGCAAAAAAAGCTGGGACAAAAGTTGCCTAAATAAAAAAGCCTAAAATTCGTTTTTGAAAACGTTGATTTTAGGCTTTTTTAATTGAAAAATGGATTAAAGACAGTTGAATTTTTAGTTTTATCCCACTCTCTTTTGCGTTTTTTTCTAAAGGAATATTGCTAGTGGACTAACTTCATTTTGACTACCACTTCTGCTTCCATTGAAATAGTATACGTTGTCTGAATCAAGGTTGCCTGACAAGTGTTTCCTTCATGGTCGTGGTACATTTTTTTCAGACAGTCAATTTTTTTTACTTCCTCCCCAAAAATCAATTCACAGGTCTGGCGTCCTTTGATGCTGACTGTTTGACCGTTCCTTTCAACTGGATATGTCGTAACAAAACTTTCAATGATTTTATTTCCAGCTTTTTTCATCCTGAAATAATCACGTAATTCCAACGTGCTTTCTTCTGGAATCAACACTAAACTTCGCTGAAATTGTTTCAGATTTGCGCTTGGCTCATAAGTCTTCGTCAAATCAAGTGAAAAGCGTTTTCCTTTTGGCGTATCAATAAATTTGGTTGCTGTAGCTGCCACTGCACCAGCTTGTTGGCAGCAATCGTTAATGATTGGCAAGGAATGACCTGATGCATTATTTACCAAATACTGGTAGCGCTTTTCTTCATCGAAGTAATCTTTCGTATACTCTCCCGCCCCTAGATCCGTTAAAAATAATTCATTTGGTGTTCCAAAAATAAAGTGCCCCAAGTCGATGTGATTATGGCTTTCCTCGTTGTGTCCTCCTTTGGCAGCGAAGAATAAGTCTTGAGCTTCTGATTCAAAAATGCCCCATTCCACATCTGAAAAATAATGCATAATAGTTGGTCGCTCAACTTCCGTTTTTTCCGTCCAAATCAAATTACGATAAAGTTGTGCAAACCGATAGCAATGATCGAAATCAATCTCATTCACCTTTACTACATCAGGTATTGGTACTTGAAATACCTGATGGCAAAAACTAAGTAAACCACTAGGCAACTCAGTAAAATTGTAGTCTGAAAATGGCAAGGCTTGTTGATTTTTTCGAACGACATAATACGGAAATGCAGCTATTTCTTTGACTTTTGGCAAATTCAAATAGGTTTCGTCCCCTAACATATCTGCTAGTTTTTCCGCAAAATAAAGGTAATAACCAAATCCATAACTCCAATACCCCACACCTTCTTCACACGCACCATCCAACGCAAAACCTTTTAGATAAGACTGTAAACTATGGTCTACTTTTTGAAGGATTGCTCCTTGCCTCACACTGTTTTTTTCCAGTAAAGATAGAGCAGCCATCCCAATGCATCCACCAATGACGCCGCTCCAATTGTTCTTTTTCTCTTCCCATTCCCAATGATTTTCTTCAAATGGTTGGAATAGTCGTTGGTCGATTTCTTCTCTGATTCTATTTTGTGTCAGTAAAGTAAATTCTGCACCCATTAATTCCATAATTTCGGCTAAGGTTTGGGCTGTTTCGGCAGTAAACAAGTCAATCCACCAAACGGATGATTGCTTAAACGGATTTTTTTCCACTGGTAAATGCGCGGGCAACGCCCAGGTATATTCATTACAGATTTCCCAAATCACTTGCTCCAGTAACTTCTTCGTTTCCTGCTCATGAGTAGTCATATATGCCAGTGCCAAAATCGCCAACTGTCTCCTTCTGGCAAAATAAGCAGTTTCAAAGACTAGTCGATTGCCGGTTTCCAAGTAGGAGACATATCCATCAAATGGCAAAGGTGTAATGGTCGCTGTTGCCACATAAGCCTTCGCTTCTTTTTGGATACTTTGTAAATAGGTCTCAATCATTTTTAATTCTCCTCAATATTCACGTTTCGACCAAAGCACTCAATCTGAGTTAATGCTGGAAAAGGTGAATCGTCATCTGCTTGAATTAGTTCTTCAAAAGTGACCGTTGTGACTCGTCGTTGGTTGAATTCAAACGTCTGTGGTCTCGCTGTCTTTGTTGTCTGAAAAACTTCTTTTGTCCCATCAGAAAAGCATAAAGAAACCTGCGTCCAATAACTATCATGAGGAAAATCAGCTCGCCAAGTAAAAACTACTTTATCCAACTCCACCTCGCGCCCAAATAAAATGGTCAATGCCGCATCTTGTTGTTGATTGATGCCCCAAGATTGAAAAGGATACGAACCATGTGAGTGATTGGCGTAAATACCATCAATCGCATTGCACGCAAAAAATGTTGCGTCGTTTCTCGTTTCGACATTTGCCTCAGCGTGGGGATAACTTCCGGTAAATACCTTTTGATCATGTGGATTCAATGCCAGATTTTGATACATAGTTATTTCTTCAGCAGTCGCTACTCGGGCACTCAGATAATGACTTTCTCCAGCAAAACGCTCTTTAGGACGCGCTGCTAGCACGTTAGGCAGAAATGAAATTGGATAGCTCCAGCTATTTCCTGATAAATAAATAAGTGAAGTAGCTAATGTTTCATCTAGCTTAACCATTAAATAGGTTTCTGGTTGATCCGCTTGAACCACAATTTGGTCACCTTCCTGATACTTAAAATTTCTCATTGCAAGGTGAACGAGATTTTCCGCTGAATCGGTTAAAGGCATCTCTTTTCGTTCTTCACCGCGTGCTGCTGTGCGAAGTTCGCCTGCTTTGTTTTGGATGGCAATTGTTAGTTTTGTCATTATGTTCTGCTCCCATCTAGCTCATTCTTAGCTACTATTTTAGCTACTATTTAGCTATTATTTTATTAGCTATTATTTTAGTTATCACTTTATTTAATTATTACCTTACTTAACTGTTATCTTAGTTACTATTCTTGGTTACTATTCATTCAACCCATTCAATTAATAAGTTATTGTGACTCTTTCACTATCAAGACTTCATATGCCTTTACAAGATACTCTGCTACTAGAGATGTTTGCTTTAACAAGTCTTTTTGACCGATAAATTTTGTTGGTAATTTTTGTGATTGATCTGACAAATTAATGATAAAATAAAATTTTTGCCTTCCTTTTTCACGATAAGTGATTTCCAACGCCGTTTCTTCAGCAACAACTGGTTCAACCTTGGCACTTGCACAAGCCTCATTTAACACTTTGGCTAGTGAATTCGTATCTAACTGTGTACCAATATAATAAGTTTGTCCTTTTCCAAAGGAACACTTTGTAGCAAACGGTTGTCCTGCATAAAAATTATCCGTGTAACTTCCCAGACTTTCAGCTGTTTCTAGATGTAACAAATCACTCACTAAGGTTGCCGTTCCAGTTTCGCCATCTGCAAATTGAATTTGATTCGATTGTTCAGGAGCTAAAGCATCCAGCTCTTCCACCCAAATACCTGTTAGTTTCCGCAACGGCCCAGGATATCCACCCAGTAAAACGTTATCCGACTGGTCAACAATTCCACTCATAAAAGTCGTCACGAAGGTTCCACCTGCACGAACAAAGTCTTCAAGTCGCGAAACGATCTCTCCTTTTATCATGTAGAGTACTGGTGCTAAAATGAGTTCGTACTTTGAAATATCACGGTCAATTGGAATCAAATCCACCGGAATATTTTGCTGATAAAAATAAGCATAGACTTGCTGAATCTGCTCAACATATTTCAAATTTTGATTCGGCCCGCTTGTATATTCCAACGCCCAATAATTATCCCAATCAAATAAGATGGCTACTTTCGCTGGACACGTTGCTTCTACCAGCAAATCTCCAAGTGATTCCAACTCATTCCCTAGTTCTGCCACTTCTCTAAAAACTCGTGTATTCGTTGTTCCAGCGTGTTCAATCACTGCCCCATGGAACTTTTCACACCCGCCAATGCTTCGACGTAACTGAAAATATTGAATTGTGTCTGCACCGTGTGCAATCGCTTGATAACTCTGAGCGCGCAACTCTCCCGGTTTTTTCAATGAATTATACGGTTGCCAATTTTGCTGACTTGGTGTTTGTTCCATAAGCATAAACGACTGATCTTTCAATCCTCGCATCAAGTCATGACCAAGTGCTACTGAACTCCAAGGGGTATTATAGGCAGGATAATTATCCCAAGAAACAAGATCCATTTCTTTTGCCCATTTGAAATAATCTAACCCTTTATAGGTGCCCATAAAATTCGTTGTTACTGGTGTTTCTTGATCAAATTGTCGAATGGCTTCACGCTCTGCTTTAAAATTAGCCAATAAACTATCCGAATTAAAACGCATATAATCAACCGACAAACCCGCAAAAGCAGTCTCTTCCTCATTCATTGCATCACCTAAACAATTGGGCACCACAATTTCATCCCAGTCATAAACAGTATGTCCCCAAAAATTTAAATTCCAAGCAGTATTTAAAGCTTCGATTGTTTGATACTTTTTCTTTAGCCAAATCCGAAAAGCCTTCTCGCAATTTTCACAATAGCAAATTCCCCCATATTCATTATTGATATGCCAAACAGCTAATTGAGGTACGTCGCTGTATCTCTCTGCCAGTTTACCTGCTAATCGCGTTGAAAAGTGCTGATAGACAAGACTATTCGGACAAGCATTATGGCGTTGTCCAAAGCGATGGCGGCGTCCTTCAAAATCGACCCGACCAACTTCCGGATATTCTTTATATAACCAAGCTGGCAATGCTGCAGTTGACGTTCCTAGAACGATTTCAATATTTTCTTTCGCCAATTGATTCATGATTTCATCTAATTGTCCAAAATCATAAACATCTTTACTTGGTTGGATTTTCGCCCATGAAAACACATTGATTGTCGCAGAATTGATCTTTGCAGACTTAAAGATTTCCATGTCCTTGAGCCAAATCTTTTTCTCCCACTGCTCAGGGTTATAATCACCACCATAGAACATTCGTTTTATTTTTTTCATTAATGACTGCCTCCTTTTCCTTCTCACATTCATTGTAAGCGTCATCACAAATCAAATGTATAATATGTTAAACTAAAAAATATAAGATTCCGAAACAAGGAGGTATTCATTTTGACCATTTATTTCAATTTGTCGATTCGACAATTACCCATTAGCATCGAAAGTATTGGAACCAATTGGCAGCAAGTAAGTTTGCAACGCACACAAGGACATCCTTTATACCATTGGTTACAAACAGAAACTGGGGCTGGAGAAATCTGGATTGAAAAACAAAAATTGACATT
Source organism: Enterococcus sp. C50 (assembly GCF_040887505.1). Lineage (NCBI taxonomy): Bacteria > Bacillati > Bacillota > Bacilli > Lactobacillales > Enterococcaceae > Enterococcus > Enterococcus sp. C50. Next base: position 429,079 of record NZ_JBFOFW010000001.1, read on the forward strand.
AGCAGCAGGCGAAGGCGTATTGATTTCCCCTTTTGTCCCCCATGCTTACTATCCACTAACTGATGATTGGCAAACGAATTTCGTCACTTTTGATGGGCACTTAAAAAATCATTTAGATCTGTTAGTCGGAAGCGAACAGTTTCTTTTAGCAAAAGACACCGAGAAGTTTCAGTTCTCCACCCAAATTGAAAAAATGATTGCTGCTTTTGAAGCGAACACCGATCACTTGGCTCTTTCAGTTTTGTGTTATCAGTTTTTGCTCCAATTGAGTCAACCACAAGAGAACATGCAGATTGATGAATTATATCAAAAGTATGTTCTTCCAAGTCTCAATGAGATTCAAGCAAATTACGCACAGCATCTAACAATCGATCAAATCGCCCAAAAACAATTCATCACCCCTCAATACTTTAGTCGCCTTTTTAAAAAATTCATGGGTAAAAGTCCTTATCAGTACTTGATTGACTTTCGCATTCGTCAGGCAAAAAACTTCCTAATCAATCAACCTGATCTATCGATTCAACTCGTCGGCGAACGAGTTGGTTTTGATTCTACTAGTCAATTTATTAACACGTTTAAAAAGAAAACAGGCTATACACCTAAAAATTTTCGCAAATTTTATTAAGAACGTTCAAAAAGATTTGGACTCAATGAGTCGTATCGAGAAGTAAGAAAATTTTTAGACGAGTACCCCGCCAATTTTGAACGTATTCTACTTGCTTTTTAAAGAAATAAGTTTTCAATCTGTTTATACAAAAAAGGAGTTATGACAATTAAGTTGTCATAACTCCTTTTCATTTACCAATTACTTATTAAAGATTTTTGGTCCTTTACGCATATTTCGGCGATCATTTTTAGGTGTATCTTTTTGTTCTGATCTACCTCCGCCTTGTTTCTTTTTAATCAATTCTAACATTTTTTCTTTTGAATTCATTTTAATTCCACCTTTATTTATCCTGCAACAGCAGCAACTTTCTCCTTGTTTAATATACAACAAAAAGCAAGTAAAATCATTTTTTTTTTCGGCGTGGCTAAAAAAGAAGTACAAATCAGTCAACTACGCGTGCTGTTGACGGACCACAATAACTTACAACTGCCTTCAAGAACGAGCAATCTCCTGCTAATTTTTGGTTCTTAGCGAAGAATCCTTGTCTCCCCACAATGATTGCAAAAGACATTCTTGAGTAATAACTCTTGACGGACTTTCGGAATTTTTGTCCATTCTTTTTTACCTTGAACTGACATCAACTACGCCTCCTTCTATTTTTCAGCTTATTTTGTTAGGTTAATTTGCTGTGTGTAGAGGCTTTTGACTTTTTGTTTCGTGCGTAAAATGTTTGTGACTGACTAAAGTCATGAAAAAATCTCTTTGGGAAATCCCAAAGAGATACTCTTTTTTATTATAGTCGTACAGCAAAAGCTTCGTAAGGTCGTAAGTTGATCTCTCCGGTTAATGATTCACTTGTTAGCTCATAATTAGCAACGAGCACTTCTTTTGCTGGAGTCGGCATTCTGAACTCATTCAACTCTTCACTAATATTCGTAACAACTAACCATTTTTCAGCGCCCAATTCACGCGTATAGGCAAAAACTTTTTCTGGTGTGTCTTCCAATAATCGATACGCACCCCAAACAACGATTTCATTTTGTTTGCGTAGCTCAATCAATTTTTGATAGGTATAAAAAATCGAACTCGAATCTGTTAATGCTTGTTCCACATTGATCGTTTGATAGTTTGGATTCACATGTAACCATGGTGTTCCTGTAGTGAAGCCACCGTTTGGACTGTCGTCCCATTGCATTGGGGTACGTGCGTTATCTCGTCCTTTTGTATTGATTGACCGAATAATTTCTTCTTTGGTATAGCCTTTTTCAATTCGTTCATGATACATATTGATGGTTTCAATGTCTTCTGCTTCTGAAATGTCAGAAATCGGATAATTCGTCATTCCAATCTCTTCTCCTTGATAAATATACGGCGTCCCTTTCATCATGTGCAAAAGAATCGCAAACATTTTGGCACTCTCTACTCGATACTGTTGGTCGTTTCCCCATCTTGAAACGATTCGCGGCAAATCATGGTTATTCCAAAATAAACTATTCCATCCTTCGTTTCCTAAAGAAGTTTGCCATTTTGACAATACTTCCTTCAACTTGGTTAAATCTAATGGTGCTAAATCCCATTTTTCTTTTCCTGCTTGTTGGTCTAAGCCAACATGTTCAAATTGGAAAACCATAGATAGTTCATTTCGCTTTGGATCAGAATATCGCTTCGCAATTTCTGGCGTGGCACCCCATGTTTCGCCAACCGTTAAGAGATCTTTTCCACCAAACGTTTCAGTATTCATTTCCTGTAAATATTCATGAAGTCTTGGTCCGTTTCCTGTAATTTCTTGATCTGGAAGTTTGCCTATCAAGTCAATCACGTCCATTCGGAATCCGCCGACGCCTTTCTCAATCCAAAAATTCATCATGTCATAGACTTCTTGACGAACTTTTTCATTTTCCCAGTTTAAATCCGGTTGTTTTTTACTAAATAAATGCAAGAAATATTGTCCTGATGCCTCATCCAATTCCCAAGCAGAACCACTAAAAGTAGAACGCAGCTCATTAGGCACCTGACCGGCAACAGGGTCACGCCAAATGTAGTAATCACGATAAGGATTTTCTGGACTCTTGCGTGCTTCAACAAACCAAGCATGTTCATCTGAGGTATGATTGACTACCAAATCCATAATGATTCGGATATTTCTCTTTCTTCCTTCTGCAATCAATTCTTCCATATCCGTCATCGTGCCAAATTCACTCATGATTTCTTCGTAATTACTGATGTCGTATCCATTATCGTCGTTCGGTGATTGATAAACAGGTGAAAGCCAGATAGCATCAATCCCTAAATTTTCTAAATAATCTAATCGCCGAATGATTCCTTGTAAATCGCCAATTCCATCTCCATTTGTATCTTGAAAACTACGTGGATAAATTTGATAAACGACTGAATTTTGCCACCATTCCTTTTTCATGATTTCCTCCTATAGACAAATTAATTCAATATCCATTGGCATTTCTTTATTTATCGTTACTTTTTGGTTACTCTTACTCACTTGCAAATCAAAAGTATGACCTAGATGATCTGTAATTGTCTGATTAAAATCTGTTGTAGCAGTAACTAGTAATGTTGCATTGGTATAGTTAGACAAATCATTTCCAATTGACTCACCAATTCTTTTTGACTCACCTAAATTTAGTAAAATGACTGAATTTTCTTTCACGTAAACTGGAATTTTATTCATTTCCGCATGAACAATAATCGTCTGTCCGCCTGTTACTTTTTCTTTTGTCCAGAAATCAATCCATGTTCCTCGAGGGAATGTCACTTGCCTTGAAGTTGCACCTTCTGTAACAATTGGTGCAATCAATAGCGATTCTCCAAACATGAACTGATCATAGCAATCTTCAAAATTTTCTAATGGATAGTCAATTTGCATCGCTCGCATCAATGGCACTTTATTGGTGACTGATTTGACGGCTTGGTCATAAATATACGGAAGTAAATTCATTCGTGTATTCGCAAAGAAACGATACACTTCAATCACTTCTGGTGTATTGGTTCGCTCCGCAATATTCCACGGTGTGCGATCTTGATTGTACTCCCCCTTACTTTCTGCATGATATTGCATAATTGGGCAGAACGCTGCCATTGAAGAAGAACGCATAAACAACTCCGCCGTGGGAATATCTCCATTGAATCCCGCTAAATCCCAGCCCCAAAAAATGACACCTGACATCCCAGAATTGATTCCTGCAATCAATTGTCGCTTAAACGCATCAAAAGTTGAACGTTCATCTCCCGCCCAATGTGCCGGATAAGCGTGCGCACCTGTATAGCCAGAGCGACTAAAAGTAATTCCTTGGTTTTGTTGCGCAAAATCATAATAAGCTTTGATGTATTCTTTAGGATAGCGATTGCGCATTTGACTTCCTGTACGACCATCGGCAAAAACAAGATCAGAACCATAAACCATTTCGCCGCCATCTGTTTTGAAACCATCTACACCAATGTCAATCAGGTACTGACGTTTTTCAAACCACCAACGTTTCGCCTCCTCATTCGTAAAATCCAATAATAAGCTATCTGTAAACCAATTTTCTGGAATCCGATAAGGTGAACCATCTGCATTTTTGACAACATATCCCTTTTCAATCATATATGCCTCGTCTTGATCTTTTAGGGGATGTTTTTGCTGATTCAAATATTTTTCAATTGGTATTTGCCAAAGAATAAATTTCAGACCATTTTTATGACAATCTTCAATCAATCGTTTCGGATCTGGCCACCTTCCCCACGCAGGAAATGTTAACTGATCATATGAATAACTTTGTTCTGGAGGAAGTAATGGGTACTGTGCATCATTAAACATATAATAGGTTGTTTCATCACTCCACTGTTCTAAAACGATTACGGTTGCAGGAATGTCATACCTAGTCGTTTGCTCAAGTTCATTTCGAACCACGCTCTCCCGATCCCAATTATTGCTAGACATCCACGGGCCTAGTGCCCAACTAGGAACCATGACCGGTTCTCCAGTGCAAGTCATATATTGTGCAATCATTTCTTTCATTTCACCATGTAGCAAATGGATTTCCGCTAGGTTTTCTTCTTCACTTGTTTCAACATAAATTGTTATTTCTTTTGGGTCATTCTTTTTTAAATCAAATCGAGTATAAGAATCTGTTGCGAAATATAACCCATAACCGTCATTGGTGAAATAATAAGGCATCGGCATATAGGTTCGAGTTCCTTGATCTCGATATTGATTGTAAACAAAACAATCGATTTCATTCCCTAATTGGTTGATTGAATTATAACGTTCGCCAAAACCATAATATAAGTTAGCCTGGTCTTGCAGACGTAGCGTTACCCCCTTTGCTCCCTTTCCAGCTAGTTCATGCAAAGTCAAACAATTTTCAGAAAAATAAAAAGGCAATTTTTCTTTTTCGTTCGGTAAACAAATCGTATTTTTATCATTAATACTGGCAAAGCAATCCTTCAATTGAACTGAATCCAACTGTGGTTCTATTTGACTTAATGTCAACTTATCCTCTTGTAATTTTAAGAATAAAGACTGTTCCATATTCTTCGTTAGATAAACATTTTCATTTTTGTTTGAACCAATAAACTCGATTTTATTGAATCCCCAATGTTTTTGGATTATTAATTCATAACGATCAGAGGTTTCTACTTGATGATTTTCTGCAGTAAAGAAATAGCTGCCACCAGAATAAGTTTCAGGAATCTGGACATGTGCTTGATAAATTCGTAATGTGTCATCAATTAGTTTACAAACAATTTTTTCGTTAAGCCCTTCAATCGTTAAAAAGACTTGAGTAACATTTTTACTATTTACTTGAACATCAAACGTACACGTTTCTCCCGCAGTTGGGTAATGTGGCGTGCGCTCGTAAGGTAATTTTTCATACACATTTCCATTTCCTAAAGGTTTATGAATAAAAGAACTAGTTGATAAACTTTCTTTTTTCTGTCGAAGATAGGTGTCCAATAAGTCTACAAATACTTCATTTTTGTCCGTTTGTTCCTTTGCGTGCATCAAATAGTTTTCAGCCTTCACAAAATCATACTTTTCAGTAAAATAAATACCTAGTAAAGCTGCCTCATCTTTCGACCACGTCGTTTTACGGGAAACCAATTCCTCCATTCCAGCTACCATAATCAAATCTTCTGGCGCAAAAAGGCCAAATGGCAAGACGCTCAGTACTAAATCAACAGCAGGAGTTGCTTGTTTCACTGACGAGATCAGCGTTCCACGACGAATCAAGTGATTAAATATATAATCACGTATTTCAGTTATTTCTTTTTGTAAATCATTCTGGTGATATTTATTTTTGACTTCTGACAAGGTAATATAGTAAATAGCTAAATTAGATGTGTAATTGTCACTCTCTTCACCAAAAACATTTGTCACTTCTTTTGCCCAGTCTTGCTGAATTCGTTTAACAATTCCAAAATCAGTATCATTAAGATGTACTTCTGCTTTCATTTTTACCCACACTGTCGCAGCTGCAATCGGTAACTTTTCTTGTTCGCCACTTAAATCAGCGATTGCTTTCAAATTAGCTGACTGATTTAGTACATCCGTGTAATGCGTTAAAATTTGAGCGAATTTTGGTTCTAGCTCCATGAATAATCCCTCTCCTACTCTTGATATCAGTAGTTTTCTTCTTCAAAATTTGTTTACTTATTGGAATTCTGTTTGCAATTTATCCAGCGCTTCTTTAGCAGATTCTTCCCCTAATAGCACTTTTTGAAACTCTTTATCTGCGCTATCGCTAACTTTACTCCAATCCGCATCTACTGGCGGTAAAATTAGATAATCCAATGAATCAAACACAGCTTGACGATTTTCAGGTGGTGTCTGTTCTAGATAAGGTGCCAAAATCTTGTCATCAGTAATCGCCGGAAGCTCCCAACCATTATCAATGCGAATTTTCGCAGTTTCCGGACTTGCACTCATAAAACGAGTAAATTTATATGCCGCTTCTGCGTGTTTTGAATCTTTAGAAACTGCCAAACCATTCGCAAAGAAATGTGTTGCCTTTTGAGTATTCCCTGCTTCAACTTGAATATCCCAATCAAAATCTGCATCCTTGAATTGACCAAACATCCAAATACCCGTGTGTACCATCGCTAATTGGCCATTTAAAAATAGATCTTCTGAATTTTGACCTGACATTTCTTCTGGTGAAGGAGAGATTTTTTCTTGAACAACATTATTAACCATGTGTTCTAATGCTTCGACATTTTTAGAATCATTCAAGGTCCAGTTTCCATTTTCATCTTTTAATTTGCCACCGTTTTGTGCAGCAACTTTATAAAATTCGTTCATTGTCACTGGTGAATAAGTACCATAGATATTTCCTTTACTATTCGTTAATTTTTTTGCAGCTGCAACTTCATCTTGCCATGTCCACTCTTTTGTTGGATAGCTGACATCAGCTTCATCGAACAGTTCCTTGTTATAGAAAGTAACAACGTTAGAAAAACTTTCTACCATTCCGTATTGCTTTCCATCGTACTTGTATGCCTCAAAAGCCTCTTTATTTAAATCATTTGCATCAAATTCCGTATCTTTTTTGATGTAATCATCTAAATTTAATAGCGCACCTTTTTCAGCATAAGAAACAAAATTTTCATAATTTAATTCAAAAACATCTGGTGTCTGGTCCCCTGCCATCAGTGTCTGTAACTTTGTAAAGTAATCCTTATAGGGGATTAACTCGACATCAACCTTTATTTCTTCATTTTCTTTCTCAAATTCAGAAACCATTTCATTGAGCTGGTCTTCATAATCAGGCGTTGCCGAGAAACTATAATACTTGATGACAGTTTCTTTCTCACTTGACGAACTGCTCCCACTGCCACAAGCACTTAAAAATAAAGCTGTGATTACTGCTACTCCTGTCAATAAAACTTTTTTATTCATTTTATCTCCCCCAAATTTTATTCTTTCATTCCACTCATGGTCATCCCCTGAATGAAGTATTTCTGAGCAAATAAGTACACTGCCAAAATTGGTATCACGCTAATGACCACACCAGCCATGACTAGGTTCCAATTCGTGCTCCAACGACCTTGCAACAACGATAATCCTAACGGCAAAGTCGCCATCTCACGACTGCTTGTCACAATCAATGGCCATAAATAATTGTTCCAAGATTGCATAAACGTAAAAATAAAAAGTGTTGCAATCGTCGGCTTAACAAGTGGCAAATCAACTTTCATAAAGACCGTCCAATGATTTGCACCATCCATAAAGGCTGCTTCCTCCAGTTCAGTTGGAATTGTCAAAAATGCTTGTCGCATCAAGAAAACACCAAACACACCAAAAATATTTGGTAAAATCAATCCTTGATAGCTATCAATCCAGCCCAAATTTTTCAACAAAATAAATTGTGGAATCATGATTACTTGAGAAGGAATCATCATTGTGCTCAAATAAAGCAAAAACAACAGGTTTCTCCCTTTAAATCGCATACGCGCAAACGCATAAGCTGCCATTGATGCCACTACAATCGTACCAATCGTTGTCAATAATGAAACGATGATTGAATTTTTCATAAACGTTAGCATCGGAAACCGTTCGATTACTTGTTGGTAATTTTGTAGTTGTGGATTGCTAGGCAAAAACTCAGGTGGAAAGACCATCGTTGCCCCGCGCTCCTTTAATGAAGTTGAAACCATCCACAAAAAGGGTAAGATCATAACGATACATCCTAGCAAAATAATGCTATATTTTAGAATCATCCATACATTGACTTTTTTCATCTTGTCATCCTCCTTTCTCCCCACATTTGACCGATTGACACGACTAGGATAATTAAAAAAAGTACCCAAGACATCGCTGCTGCATACCCCATTTCTGAGTATTTAAAAGCTGAATTGTAAATATTTTGTACTAAGACCGTCGTCGCTTCACCTGGTCCACCTTCTGTCATGATATTTACTTGATCAAATACTTGAAATGAATTGATTAATGAGATCATCGAAACGAAAAAAGTAGTTGGTTTCAACATAGGTAATGTAATTTTCCAAAATTGATGCCAATGATCTGCCCCGTCGATATCCGCCGCTTCATATAATGATGGCGAAATGTTTTGCAAACCTCCTAAATAAAGCACCATGATAAACCCGATATCCTTCCACACGCTGGTAATGATAATTGCTAACATAGCTGTTTTCGGATCATTTAACCAATTAGGACCTTGTACACTTAGCAATGACAAAAAATAATTAATCAAACCAAATTTGGGATTAAACAACCATTTCCAAACTAAGGATACAGCCACCCATGAAGTAACAACTGGCAAAAAATAGATACCACGAAATACCGCTTTCATTTTCAGTTTGCTATTCAACAATAATGCTACCATCAAACCAATAATCATGACTGAAGGAAGATAGCCCAGAATGAAGAGAAAAGTATTCTTTAAAGAATTCCAAAATTTCGGATCATGGAGCAAATTTTGATAATTTTTTAATCCTACAAATTTCATTGGATTAATTAAATCCCAGTCCGTAAAACTCACCCCTAATGAATAAAAGACTGGATAAATAATAAAAAGCAAAAATCCAATCAAACTGGGTAATAAGAATAAACAAATCCAAAAGAGGTTATTTTTCTTTGAACCAATCATTTTTCATTTCCTCCTTAACTTTCTTCAATATAGAAGACTTCAAATAACATTTCTGTTAGCCATTCATCTTTAAAGTGTTTAACAATTGCTAACTTCTTCATCAGTTCTTGCTTCTGAGATAGATACGTCCAAAGTTGATTTTTTAATTCGTATGAGATAGCCGGCCGATCAATTCGTTCAAACAATAAATCAGTGACCTCTTGCTTCACGATTTCCCTAACTGGTAGCTGAAGCTGATCAATTATTTCTGCATGAAAAATATTGTTGATTAGTTTGGAACCATCTTCATTTTCTACACAATATAAAGAGATTTGATTCTGCCGTTTTTCAGGTAAAATCGAAGTATCTCCACTGGTACTAATTGAAACGAGTTTTCTTTTCCAATCTAATGAAAGTACAGTGATACAGCGTTTTCCATTCAAATCTTCGATCATTTCGTAACAATTACTGTCACCTGGAAAAATTTTCCATTCAATTTTCTCTGGTAAACAATCAGGTTTTGTTTCCATCACATTTGGGTCTGTTGGAATAATTCCACCCGCTTTAGCAAACACAGCCAGTTCATTCACTTGGCGAAAGATACTCAATTCTGCTTGTCCTGCATACCGATTTCCTGTATAAAAGTCGTACCATTTTCCTTCAGGCAACCAAATTTCTTCCTTAGCAAATTGATAATCAGGATTCATTTGATGCACAATTGGTACAACTAAGAGTTCTTGACCAAATAGATAGTTATTTTGATAAAGATATGCTTCATTTTCTTCGGGGTAGCTATAATATAGGGGCTGGATCAATGCCTCACCTTTTTCACTCGTTTCAACATTCGCTGTGTACAAATAGGGAAGTAAACGGTGACGTTCTCTAAGGGTTTCCTTCATCGCTACTTGGATTTCTCCAGAGAAATTCCATGGTTCTTTGCTATTAAATGGGCTTGATGAACTATGCAAACGATTAATCGGACTAAACGTACCAAATTGCATCCAACGTAGTGTCAACTCATCATCCCGACTCCCCCCCATATGTCCACCAATATCGTGACTCCACCAGGTATACCCAATATTAGTAGCTGTTGCTGTAAAATATGGCTGAAATTGTAATGAGGCCCAACTAATGATAGAATCTCCTGAAAAACCAATTGGATATCGATGACTGCCTGGTCCCGCATAGCGGGAAAGTATCAGTCCCTCTTTTCTTTGGGAAAGATCTTCAAAATGATATTGATTTAACAGCCAAAGTGGATCTAGTCCTTCTTCTTTACTTTTCTCACCTTGTTGCCAATCAATCCACCAAAAATCAACACCTTGTTCTTCCAAGGGATGATGCACATCTTCAAAATAGCCTTTTACAAATGTTTCATTCGTCAGATCAAACTCTGCTGGCTCTTCAAGTAAAACGTTTAACTTCATTCGTTTAGAAATAGCTGGATAAGCATCCTCAAACGCACGTATTCCATCAGATGGGTGAACATTTAACGAAACTTTTAATCCTCGGTCATGAAGTTCTTGTAAAAATTTATCTGGATTTGGAAAAAGCTCTTTGTTCCATGAATAACCGGTCCAACCACTACCAAAACGTTTTGGAATATCGCGAAGATGCCAATCCATATCGACTACACTCACTGCGAGTGGAACCTGTTCTTCCGTAAACTGATTCATTAATGCTAAATAGGATTCATCTGTGTAAGCCCAGAAGCGACTCCACCAATTTCCTAAAGCATAGCGCGGAACGATTGGTGACGGTCCCGTCAATTGATAAAAATCTTTCAAAGCTTGTTTGTATTGGTGCTGATAACCAAAGAAATAAAGATCGATTCCTCCTGTTTTTCTTGGCTGTAAATTTCCTTTGGCTGTCGCAATGGCTGAATGTGAGTCATCGAGTACAGCGTAGCCTTGTCTAGAGATGATTCCCTCATCTAATTCCGTTGCACCATCTACATTGTCTAATGTTCGTGTCGTCCCTTTTAATGTCTCAATTTTTTCACCGTAGTACCACCGATTGTTAAAATCTGTAAAATTTGATTTCATTTCAATCACCAAGCCACGGCTTGAAAATTTTTGCTTATCATAACGCAGATGAAACGACTCAGTGTACACTTCCACTAGCGATTCTGACTCTACTAAGTCAAACTCAAATTCTGGGAATTCGCGATTCACAACTATTTGTGTATCAGAATCAACAAATTTACCCTCTTCTGAATATTCCATGCGAATTAAGTGAGGTGTCAGTAAAGTAAAGCGATACTTTTCACCAGTTATCATTTGCTTACTAGAAATTTTTACCATGTTCTTTTTTCCTTTCTAGAACAGAATCACGTTGAATCAGTTCTCCCTCAACTAAAATTTTGTTTTCCATTGTTTGCTCTTGTGTCGCGTGCTGCAACATTAAATTAATTTGACGGACTGAAATTCGCCCTTTTTCCTTTTGTCTAAGGTCTACAGTTGAAAGTGACGGATCGAGCAATTTAGCAAAAATATTATTATCAAAACTTACAAAAGAATGAAACCTAAGTTTTCGTTCACGTAATTGTTGAAGATATTGTGCCGCTAAGTAATCAGAGTTGATGATAAACGCGGTATAGTTGCTACTCAAGTCAATAAATCGCTCCATTTCTTCTTCGGAAAACAATAATTTTTCATCTGGTCTCAGTTCATACTCAGCTAAAGCATCCATATAACCTAGATATCTTTGTGGAACTACACCATCATCTGTTAGTGAGAAAGTCGGGCTGAAAAATGCAATCTGCCGATGTCCGTGTTCAAGCAATGTTTTCGTAGCCTCATAACTCAATTTTCGATCATCATTGTTAACAAAAAGAATATTTGCACGCTCAAAATCATGATTATAATAACTATCAATGAAAACGATTGGTTTACTGATTTTATTAATCAGCTCTGTAATAATATGCTCAAAAGCTCCGACAACAATAAAGCCATCAAAGTTCCAATTTCGCTGAAGTACATCGATATCCGCTAATTCGTTGAATCCATGGAACATCAAAAACATTCCTTGTTTTTTTGCTTCAAACTCAAGACCAGTCATCAAATCGGAAATAAACGGATCGCCAAAATCAATTTCTTCTTTTGTTGAATAATATAAAATTCCAATCATCTTTGATTCCTGTGCAACTAGAGAACGTGCATTAAGGTTTGGGGCATAATTATATTTCTCCATCAGCTTGTTAATCTCACGTTTTTTCTTTTCTGACACTCGATTTGGTTTATTGTTCATAACATTTGAAACAGTCGCAATACTAACACCTGCCTCTCGTGCAATATCTTTGATCGTTACCTTCTTCATTCTCTCCGCTCCTAATTAAAAAAAGTTAAACGTTTTACTTGTTTTGTCAGAAAGAGAATATCACTATTTCTATTCAATGTCAACGTTTACATTTTTTATTTTTCTTTTATTTTTTGTTTTGATGTGCAATATAAAAACAAAAAAGCGAGGATATTCTTCTAATATCCTCGCCTCTAACAATTTTCCCTAATGATGTTATAAAGCTTTTGGTAAGTCCGGTTGTTATTTTCCTTTTTGTTCTAGCAACGCCACCAACTCCACATGATGCGTCTGCGGAAATAAATCAACAGGTTGCACTTTTGTTGTTTCATAGCCTGCTTCGGCAAACAATTTTGCATCGCGCGCAAAGGTTGCCGGATTACATGAAATATAGACAATTCGAGAGGGGTTCATTTCGATTGCTGACTCAATGAAGCTGCCGTCTAATCCTTTACGTGGCGGGTCAACCATGATGACAGATGGTTTGATACCTTTATCTTGCCATTTTTTCATTGCCTTTTCAGCTTTGCCCACTTCATAATGTGCATTTTCGATTTTATTAGTTAATGCGTTAAACTGTGCATCTTCAATCGCTTCAGGAATGATTTCCATTCCATAGACTTCAGCAACACGATCAGCTAAGGATAAACCAATAGTACCGATTCCTGAATATGCATCGATTACAACATCTTCTTTGGTTAAGTTCGCAAAATCAATTGCTGTTTGATAAAGATATTCTGCTTGCTGTGTATTGACTTGATAGAAAGACTTAGCAGAAATTCGGAAGGTCTTACCTAAGAGTTGATCCTCAATGTAATCTTTTCCAAATAAAACAACTTCCTTTTTACCAAAGATGACATTTGTTTTCTCTTCATTGATATTTTGAATGACAGAAACAACTTCTGGTAATTCTTCATGAATCACTTTAGCAATTTCTTTTGCTTTGAAGAATTTTTCTTTACGAGTAACTAAAACAACCATCATTTCATGTGAATAATGTCCACGACGAATGACGATATGACGAATTTGTCCTTCGTTTTTGGCTTCGTTATACGCACGAACTTGGAAACGTTCTAAGATATCACGCACAACAACGATTGCTTTATCGATTTCTGGATCTTGAATGTAAAAATCTGTAATGGAAACTAAATCATGGCTGTTTTTCTTATAAAAACCAGTAGCCAAATGACCATCGATTTTACGAACAGGAATTTGTGCTTTATTTCGGTAAGCAACTGGTGAAGTCATCCCCACTACTGGTAGGACAGGCACTTCTGGTAGCTTCGCAATTTTTTCCATCACATTTTCAACTTGGTGTTGTTTGAACACTAATTGTTTTTCATAACTTAAGTGTGCAAGTGGAGCGATTCCTGTACGAATTAATGTTTTGTCTTCAACAGGTTGACGATCTGGTGAAGTCGTTAACCAGTTTTCTACTTTCGCATAGCCAAATTTATTTCCTGCCTTTAAAACAAGAACTTCAACTTCTTCTCCAGGTAACGCATTTTCAATAAACAATGGGTAGCCGTCAATTTTAGCTACACCCATTCCTTCATAGCTTAAATCAATAATTTTTACGGTATAACGTTCATTTTTTTTCACTGTTTGTTCGCTCATTATTTACTCCTTTAACTTCTTACTTGTCTAGTTCTGACTCTACTATAAATCATTGTTTTTCACAACAACTAAAACCGGCACTGACCTAGGTTCCTAGTATCAGTACCGGTTGTCTGTCTATTTTTCCTCGTCAGCGATCTTGCCGTCACCGTCAATATCTTCGTCTGTTAATCGTTCGACTTCTTTTACAAATTCCTTACCAACTTCTTCGAATTCTTCTTCCTCTACACCCGTGATAGCGGCATCAGGAATCTTATCCGTATTCGCAAAAAATTCAATATGTTGATGTAAATTAGAGAAGTGCATCGGTGCATCGCCACCATATTCACCATCTAAATTGATCATCACTGGACGATTTGTATCATCTTCGGTTTCAACATACAATTCGCTTGTCTTTGTATAAATCACACGATGATCTTCGACATGACGTCCGCCATTCAACATCAGCGCTGCAATGTGTAAAATTTCAAAAATATTGGCTGTCTTGACGATAATCAATGAAAATTTTCCATCGTCAAGCTTTGCATCCGGAGCAATTTGCTCAAAGCCACCTACTGAATTCGTTAGCCCTAAGAAAAACATGGACGCATTTCCAATATATTCTCCTTCATCATACTTCAAACGCATTTTGATTGGTTTCACTCGAGGCAACATTTCTGCTCCCTTTGCGAGATAGGCTAAGTAACCAAAAATACTTTTCAATTCAGATGGCACTTCATAAGTTAATTCCGTTAAGTAGCCACCTGCTGCTATATTGATGAAGTAACTGTTTTCGGCATGACCAATATCCATTTTAACCGTCTGATTTTTTTTGATGACTTCGGCAGCTGCCTTGATATTGTCACGAGGAATTTTTAGTGCTCGTGCATAATCATTCGTTGTTCCAGCCGGGATAATCGCCATTTTAGGTCGTTTCTTCAAAGGTGCGATTCCATTAACAACTTCATTGATCGTTCCATCTCCGCCTGCTGCCACAACCAAGTCAAAGCCTAATTTTCCGACTCTCGTTGCTTCATTTTTCGCAGAGTCTTCTTCGGGAGTTGTTGCATAAGCACTTGCTTCATAACCTGCGTCTTCTAGTGCTTGAAGAATATCAGCGAGGTTTTTTTTCAGCAATTCTTTACCTGAAGTTGGATTATAAATGACACGTGCTTTTTTCATGATTTTCCTCTTAACGTTTCGTCAATTCATCTTTTAGTAGTTTATTCACAACACCTGGATTTGCTTGTCCTTTTGTTGCTTTCATGATTTGTCCTACTAAGAAGCCGACTGCACGATCCTTTCCGTTTTTAAAGTCTTCAACAGATTGTTCGTTATTATCTAAAATCTCATTGATAATTGGCAGTAATTGACTTGGATCAGATAGTTGGATCCAGCCATTGGCTTCAACGACTCCTTGTGCATCGCCACCTTTTGCGATTAACTCACGGAACACTTTTTTCGCAATTTTTGAACTGATTGTTCCGTCCGCAATCAAACGGATCATTCCTGCCAAGTTCTCTGGTGTTAATTGTGTTTCTGCTAATTCTAGTTTTTCACTATTTAAGTAGGCAGAAACTTCACCCATCAACCAGTTAGAAGCTTGTTTTGCATCTGCACCGTTTTCTAATGTCGCCTCAAAGAAGTCAGACATTTCTTTCGTTAACGTTAAGACCATTGCATCATACTCAGGCAATCCGAAATCATTGATATAACGTTGGCGACGTGATGCTGGTAATTCTGGTAACGTTGCTTTGACACGTTGAATCCACTCATCATCAATCACAAATTTTGGAATATCTGGTTCTGGGAAGTAACGATAATCACTTGATCCCTCTTTGACACGCATCAAAATTGTTTTATTTGTTGTTTCATCAAAACGACGAGTTTCTTGTTGGATTTCGCCACCAGAAAGTAAAACTTTTGCTTGACGTTTTTCCTCAAAAGCAAGTCCTTTTTTAACAAATGAAAGTGAGTTCAAGTTTTTTAGTTCTGCTTTTGTTCCAAATTCTTCTTGACCATAAGGACGTAAAGAAATATTGGCATCACAACGCATAGAACCTTCTTCCATTTTCACATCACTAACTTCAGTGAACTGGATGATTGAACGCAATGCTTCAAGATAAGCATATGCTTCTTCTGGTGAACGCATATCTGCTTCTGAAACGATTTCGATTAGCGGTGTGCCTTGACGGTTTAAGTCAACGTATGAATAGCCACCGATACCGTGCATGTTTTTCCCAGCATCTTCTTCTAAATGAACACGTTCGATTCTAATTTTTTTCTTTTGTCCTTCAACTTCAATCTCAATCCAACCATCGTGACCGATTGGTTGGTCAAATTGTGAGATTTGGTAAGCTTTTGGATTATCAGGATAGAAGTAGTTTTTGCGGTCGAAATGTGTATCTTTTGAGATTTCGCAATTCAATGCTAAAGCTGCCTTCATCCCAAACTCTAAAGCCGCTTTGTTCATTACTGGTAACACACCAGGGTAACCCCAGTCAATCACGTTTGTATTGCTGTTAGGTTCTGCTCCAAAATGTGCAGGCGCTGGTGAGAAAATTTTAGAATTTGTTTTTAATTCAACGTGGACCTCAAGTCCAATGACTGTTTCGAAGTTCATTCGCCTTGCCCCCCTAGAATAGCAGGTTGTTGCTTATGAAATTCTGTCGCTTGTTCAAAAGCATACGCTGCTTGATACATTGTTTTTTCTTCAAAATAATTACCGATTAGTTGTAACCCAACAGGAAGACCTTCTGAAAGTCCAGCTGGAATTGACATACCAGGAAGTCCTGCTAAGTTCACTGGAATTGTTAAAATATCACTCATATACATCGTAATTGGATCGTTGATATTTTCGCCGATGCCAAATGCTACAGTTGGTGAAGATGGTCCAATGATTAGGTCATAATCAGCAAAAACTTTTTCGAAGTCTTGTTTGATTAATGTTCTCACTTGGCCAGCTTTCTTGAAGTAAGCATCATAATATCCTGCACTCAATGAGAATGTTCCTAGCATAATCCGACGTTTTACTTCATCACCAAAACCTTCCGAACGTGAGTTAACATACACATCTTCCAAATTTTTCACATTTTCAGAACGATAGCCAAAGCGAATACCATCGAAGCGTTGCAAGTTTGAACTTGCTTCAGATGAAGCGATGATATAGTAAACTGCTACACCATATTTTGAATGTGGCAAGCTAACTTCTTCGACCGTTGCACCTAATGAACGGAATGTTTCTGCCGCTTTCAATACTGCTTCTTTGACTCCAGGTGCCACACCTTCACCAAGATATTCTGTTGGCAAAGCAATTTTCATTCCTTTGATGTCACCAGTCAAGCCTTCAGCAAAGTTAGGTACAGAAACACCTGATGATGTTCCGTCTTTTTCGTCATATCCGCTGATTGCTGTTAATGCTAATGCATTGTCTTTAACCGTTCTTGTCATTGGTCCAATTTGATCTAATGAAGAAGCAAATGCAATCAACCCAAAACGTGAAACACGTCCATAAGTTGGTTTCATTCCAACGATTCCATTAAATGCAGCCGGTTGGCGAATACTTCCACCTGTGTCGCTTCCAAGAGAGACAGGAATTTGTCCAGCAGCAACTGCTGCAGCAGAGCCACCTGATGAACCACCAGGAACTTTAGAATGATCCCAAGCATTTTTTGTTTTCTTGAAGTAAGAAGTTTCTGTACTTCCGCCCATAGCAAATTCATCCATGTTTAGTTTACCTACAGGAATCATATCTGCTTGATAGACTTTATCCATAACTGTTGCATCATAGATTGGGTCAAAATTATAAAGGATTTTTGATGCCGCTGTTGTCAACAAATCTTTCGTTACAATGTTGTCTTTGATCCCAATTGGAATACCTGCTAACACATTGTTTTCATCAATTCCTTTTTCATCTAATGCTTTTGCTAATTCAAGTGCTTTTTCTTCATTTAATGTAATAAACGCTTCGATTTCTGGTTCTGTTTCTTTAATACGTTCAAATGTTGCTCTCATTAGATCTTGTGCAGTTATTTCTTTAGAAACAAGCATCCCATGCAATTCTTCTAATGAACGGTTGTATAATTCTGTCATTACGCGCCTGCCTCCCCATTATCAATAATTGCGGGTACCTTAATAAAACCATCTTCAGATTCTGGCACATTTTTTAATAACTCATCGCGACTCCAACCTGCTTGTGCACGGTCTTGACGCATTACATTCACTGTTTCAACCACGTTTGATGTGAATGGAACACCTTCTGTATCTACTTCTTCAAGCATTTCCACCATATCAATGATTTTACCTAATTGGTCTGTAAAACTTGCAAGCTCTTTTTCATCAAACGCAAGTTTTGCTAATTTGGCAACGTGTTTGACTTGTTCTTCACTAATCGCCATACTACCCCTTCTTTCTTAAACGAGTTAAAAACTTTGCTCTCTATTTTACCACAAGTGTGGAAGCACTGAAATTATTTATTGAAATTTATCTGAAAAAGCTTAGTTTTCGGTTTCCACAGGATGACTTTGTGCTAACGCTTCTGCCATCTTTTCTTCCGTCCAAATCTCAATTCCTAGTGATTCTGCTTTCGTCAACTTACTTCCAGCTTCTTCACCTGCTACAACGATATCTGTTTTTTTAGAGACACTTCCAGTCACTTTTCCACCAAGATTTTCAATCGTAGCTTTCGCTTCTTCCCGCGTAAATTGAGTTAACTTTCCAGTTAGAACAACTGTTTTATCCTTGAATGGTGATTCTACTTCAGCTAATTGTTCCAAGCGAATGCCTTTGTAGTCAAAGTTGACCCCAGCAGCCTTTAATTCATCCATTAATTCATGTACTTCTTCATTACTAAAGTACGTCACGATGCTATCTGCGATAATCGTTCCCATGCTATCAAGCGCAATGATTGATTCAAAATCACTCTGACTGATTGCTTCTAAATTACCGAAGTGTTCTGCCAAAATCTTAGCAGCTTTCGCTCCAACATGGCGAATGCCCAAGCCAAAAATTAACCGTTCGACTGAATTTCCCTTGCTGTTGGCAATCGCTGTTAGAATATTATTAGCAGCTTTTTCTTTAATCTTGTCTAACGTCAGCAATTCTTCTTCTGTTAGTTTATATAGATCTGCAACATCTGCGACTAGCTTTTTATCATACATTTGTTCAAGTACTCTTGGACCTAAGCCTTCAATATTCATCGCATTTCTGGAGACAAAGTGATTGAGCCCTTCTTTCATTTGTGCCGGACATTTTGGATTGATACAGCGAAGAGCAACTTCTCCGTCTAAATGGACTAGCTCGCTTTCACATTCAGGGCAATGTGTTGGTAATGGATAAGGTTCGCTATCTTTTGGTCGTTTGTCTTCAATCACGCGAGCAACTTCTGGAATGATATCTCCTGCTTTATAGATTAGTACCGTATCGTGCAGTCGAATATCTTTCATTTTGATGTAGTCGCCATTGTGCAGACTGGCACGGCTCACCGTAGTCCCCGCAACACGAACAGGGGTCATGACTGCCGTTGGCGTAACTACTCCTGTTCGACCAACAGTCCATTCAATTGTTTCGATGACCGTTTCGACTTCCTCTGGAGGAAATTTATACGCAGTCGCCCAGCGAGGAGCTTTGACCGTGAACCCAAGCTGGTCTTGAAGTGAAAAGTCATTGACTTTCACTACGATTCCGTCAATTTCATAAGGCAAATCAATTCGTTGATCATGAAACTTTTCAATATACGTCCAAACTTCTTCAATTGAATGACACAACTGTGCTTCATGATTGGTATGAAAACCAAGTTTCGCCAGTTCTTGCAATGCTTCGTACTGTGTTTTTGCTTCCATCGGACCAAAATCAGCTACAGTGTACAAAAAAGTATCCAAATTGCGCTTAGCTGCAATCTTTGAATCAAGTTGCCTTAATGAACCCGCCGCGGCATTCCGCGGATTAGCAAAAACATCATGACCAGCGGCTTCTCGTTTTTGATTTAACTCGACGAAGGATCTTTTTGGCATGAAGCATTCGCCACGAACCTCAATCGAAATTGGTTCGTTCAACCGCAAAGGAACGGAACGAACAGTTTTCACATTTTCAGTAATATTTTCACCGACCGTTCCATCGCCGCGAGTAGCGCCACGGACAAAAAGTCCATTTTCATAACGCAATGAAACAGAAAGCCCGTCAATTTTCAACTCACAGCAATAATCCACTGGATGACCAATCGCTTTTTGCACACGTTGATCAAAAGCAAACAATTCTTCCTTGTCAAATACATCATTTAAACTATAGAGTGGAATGTCATGCGTGACTTTCTCAAATCCTGCAAGAACACCACCACCGACTCTTTGAGTTGGTGAGTCTACGGTGATTAGTTCTGGATAATTTGCTTCGATTGCTACTAATTCTGCATAATGTTTATCGTAAACAGAATCTTCTACCGTTGGCTGATCTTCCACATAATATTCTCGGGACCAACGATTTAATTGTACACGCAATTCTTCTGCTCTTTTTGTTGCGTAATCAATCGTCATTTCTTGTGCCATCGTTTTCCCCCCACTATTAAACTTTTTCAATTGGTGCAAATGCCGCTAATAATCGCTTAACTCCTTGACCTTGAAATGCAACGTCTAATTCAAGATCTGTAGCTGTTCCATTTACTCGAACGACTGTCCCAACGCCCCATTTCTTATGCTTGACTTTGTCGCCAGCTTTCCAGCTATTGTTTTCGCCACCAGTCGCTGTTTTTGATGAAACAGTCGTCACTTGTGGCTGTTGATAACTAGGTGTAGTGGTTTTTGTCGTAAATGGAGAAATTTTCTTTGGTGTTGGTCGCATTCCTTGAATTTCCAATAAATCTTGGTCAATTTCGTCAATAAATCTTGAAGGACGATTGTATTGTGTTCGTCCATATAACGTTCTCGAAAAAGCATTGGTCAAGTATAAGACTTCTTCTGCTCTGGTAATTCCTACATAAGCTAATCGACGTTCTTCTTCTAGTTCACTTTCTTCCATCAAAGCACGGGAAAGTGGAAAGACGCCTTCTTCTAGACCAATCAAAAAGACCACTGGAAATTCCAGACCTTTGGCCGCATGCAACGTCATTAAAGTTACTTGCGTCGTCTCTTCTTCTAAATTATCAATGTCTGAAACTAGCGCTAAATCATTCAAGAAAACCGTTAATTTTTCTTCAGGTGCATCTGCTGTTTCTTCATTCTGTTTTTCAAATTGTTTATCGAATTCTTGCGTAACACTTAAAAATTCTTCCAAGTTTTCTAGTCTAGCTTGTGCTTCTAGTGTATTTTGGATCTTCAAATCTTCTTGATAGCCACTGCGTTCCAAAACTTCTTTCGTTAAATCCGTAACAGATAAGTAAGGAACCATTTGTGTGACTTCATCAATCATCGCTCCAAATTCTGCTAATTGACGACCAGCTTTCCCACTAATATTTGCTAAGTCCACGTTTTGAGCTGCTTCTAACAATGCCCATTCATGAATTGAAGCAAATTGACGTAACTTATCAACTGAACCAGGACCAATTCCTCGCTTAGGCGAATTGACTACTCGTTCAAAGCTGATTGAGTCTTGCGGGTTGGCGATCACATTAAGATACGCCAAAATGTCTTTGATTTCTTTTCGATCATAGAATTTGTGTCCACCAACCATTTTATAAGGTATGTTGGCCTTTAATAGCGTTTCTTCCATTACACGTGATTGCGCATTTGTTCGGTAAAGAACTGCAAAGTCGCCATAATCTCGCCCGTTTTCACGCATTTCATGTTGCATTTTTTCAATGACAAAACGTGTTTCATCACGTTCATTATCGCCACGATAGTAGGTGATCTTAGCACCTTCTTGGTTTTCAGTCCAGAGATTTTTAGGTTTGCGGTTGGTATTATTTTCAATCACTTGATTAGCAGCATCCAAAATTGTTTTGGTTGAACGATAATTTTGTTCCAATAAAATAACACTTGCATCAGAATAATCTTTTTCAAAGTCCAAAATATTTTGCATGTCTGCACCACGCCAGCCATAAATACTTTGGTCGGCATCTCCCACAACACATAAATTGCGGAAACGTCCTGCTAGTAAATTGACTAACGTGTACTGAGCATGGTTGGTATCTTGATATTCATCCACATGGATATATTGGAATTTATTTTGATAGTAAGTCAGGGAGTCTGGATGTTCATTGAACAAACGAATCGTATTCATAATCAAGTCATCAAAGTCCATACATTGATTGTATTGTAATTCTTTTTGATAAGCTTTATAACATTTAGCAGCAATTTCTTCATAATAGCTGCCTTGCATTTTTTCAAAGTCTTCAGGCATTTGTAAATTATTCTTGGCTTGAGAAACAGTTCCCAAAATTCCTCGAGGATCATATTTTTTAGGATCAATATTAAGCTCTTTTAAAATACGTTTCATCAAAGTAAGTTGTTCGGAAGAATCGATAATCGTAAAATTCCGATTGTAACCAATAAAATCAACATCTCTTCTCAAAATGCGGACGCACATTGAGTGAAATGTTGAAACCCAGACATCTTCGCCACCAAATTCCAAAATTGCGTTCACACGCTCTTTCATTTCTTTCGCGGCTTTATTGGTAAAAGTAATCGCTAGGATATTCCAAGGATTCACTTCTTTTTCTTCAATTAAATAAGCAATTCGATGCGTAAGAACACGGGTCTTTCCGCTTCCTGCACCTGCCATCAATAACAACGGCCCCTCGGTATGAAGAACCGCTTCTTTTTGGCGAGGATTCATCCCCTGTAATAATTCTTGCTTGGATGACATTCACAACATCCTTTCTTTTATCAATCTCATCAATTATAGCATTTTACCACTCTTCATTAAACCAGCTAGCTGAAAATCATCCGAATTTCTGAAACAATTTTTTCGTCTCTCGTCAGAACAAAGATTTCATGCTAAAGTAAAAGAAAGTGAGGGATAATTTTACGATGGAAAAACGATTTAAACGAATAACATTCGATGACACTCGAATTCTTTTTATTTTAAAAGGAATGCTTGTGGGTTTATTTGCTGGACTCGTGGTCAGTTTTTTTCGATTAGGGATTGAAACATTAAGCAAGAAGATTCAATTTTTTTATCAGCAAAGCCAGCAAACACCAAGCATTCTCATTGGCTTGTTTCTTTTTTCACTGGTTGCTGCTTTTTTAGTTGGTCAATTGATCAAGCATGAGCCTGCGATCAAAGGAAGCGGAATTCCCCAAGTGGAAGGTCAATTGCAAGGTGAACTAACTTATAATTGGTTTTCTGTTTTGTGGAAAAAAATGGTTGGCGGAATCTTTTCCGTCGGTTCCGGTCTATTCTTAGGGCGTGAAGGTCCTTCCATTCAATTAGGGGCAGCAGTCGGACAAGGTACGAGCCAACTTTTTCATTCTTCTAGCTCTGAAGAAAAAATTTTGATTTCAAGCGGCGCTAGCGCTGGCTTAGCCGCAGCATTTAATGCACCCGTTGCTGGATTGTTATTTGTCATTGAAGAAGTTCACCATTCATTTTCACCATTAGTTTGGCTCACTTCTTTTACTTCAGCAATTGTCGCAAACGCTGTTTCACTTTATTTTTTTGGACTGAAACCTGTACTTTATTTAGGGGCGTTGCCTTCTTTACCTTTTCATTATTATGGTGCTTTGATCATTTTAGGAATTATTTTAGGCCTTCTTGGTTTTATTTATCAAAAAACATTGCTCGCTTTGCCGCGATTTTACAAAAGAGTCCCCTTGCCTGAGTATTATCACGGACTCATTCCTTTTCTTTTGGTCTTACCAATCGGTTATTTATGGCCAACAATTTTGGGTGGTGGTAATCAAATCGTCGTGCAGTTAGGACAACTAACGCCGCCACTTCAAGGAATTATTTTACTATTAATCATTCGCTTTGTTTTCTCCATGGTTTCGTATGGTGGTAGTTTACCAGGAGGAATTTTCTTACCCATTTTGACATTGGGCGCCCTAATTGGCAGTCTTTACGGAAAGTTGCTTGTTCTTTATTTTGGAATGGATCCTGTTTTTGTGAAAGACTTCGTTGTGATTGCTATGGCAGGTTACTTTACAGCCATTGGAAAAGCACCTCTGACTGCAATAATCCTCGTGACGGAAATGGTTGGCTCACTCAACCATTTGATGCCACTTGGCGTTGCCTCTTTGGTTGCCTATATCGTAAATGATTTATTGGGTGGACATCCGATTTATGAATCTTTGCTTGAACGACTAGTTGACAATCAGCCAAAGCAATCATCTGGAAAGAAAACCACTTTTGATTTCCCTGTTACAGCTGAAAGTCAACTAGACGGCATCATGGTTCGCGATTTTAATTGGCCCAAAAATATGTTGCTTATTTCAATTTATCGAGGAAAAAAAGAATTGATCACTCATGGTGACACAGTAATGAAAGTTGGAGATATTCTGGTCATTTTGACAGATGAATCAAATATGGCATCAATCAAAAAAGAAATCCAACTAAAGTCTAGCTAGCATTTCAGCAAAAAAAAGAGTGGCTATGAATTTTCATTCATACTCACTCTTTTTTTATACCCATAGTTGAGACCAATTACTATAAAAACAAAAAGCATGCCAAGTACACTGAAAAAAACGTTTGACGAGTCACTTGTTTTGGGGAAGTCTTCAATCGTTCTCGTTTCTGTTTGTAATACAGTCTCAATGTTTTTTTCGTTACCTTCTTCCTGTTCAGCCGGCAAACTTTCAGAATCCATACCAATTGATCCTTTGATTTTTAGTGTCGTATCCATAAGTTATCACCTGCGATCCCTTTCAACACCAAAGCGAAGTTGAAAAATTCTTTACGGTGCAGTCCAAGAAACAGCATCTAATTGTAAAGTTAAATCAAATGTTGGTGCACTTTTGGCAGCTGTGCTTGAAGATAAGACTCCTTGGTAACCAAATGTTGTTTCAGACGCTGAAGTACTTTCACCAGCTGAAGTTAGTTTTCCTTCATTGTTTGCTAATGTAAATAATCGAGCTGGCGTTGTCTCAAAATCTGTGACTGATCCACTTGAAATTAATGCTGTATCACTTGCTTCAGGCGATACGAATTTCAAACTTGAAATCTCTGAGATCGACTCACTGTTGGTTTTTTCAAATTTTGTAATCGTCACATCTACGGGACGACCCGAATTATTTTTGATTGTATATGTTGGCGATTCAATATTGGTACGACCACTGATGTTATAGAAAATCGTCGCGGTATCTAAAGTTACATTGATCCAATCTTCACTCTCTTCATCAATTGTTTCTGTTGGATCCGTATTATCCAATCCAATCGATCCATTCACTTTGATTTCTGCACTACCGTCACCAATCACATCTTGTGCTTGAACAGCAATGGGAACCAATCCCCCTACGAAACTTCCTACAATAAACAAACTAGCTAATCTTTTTTTCATTTTCTTCCTTCTCCTTTTCAATCATTCAACTGTTAATGTAATTCCAGCGGCAACTTGCCCCTTTTTTTCGTTTGTCTCTGGATCATACAAACTGAATAATGCAACTGACGGATACTCCCCCTTTGTTAATGTCTGCTCTAAGGTGACATCTTTTATTTCATACC
Source organism: Enterococcus sp. C50 (assembly GCF_040887505.1). Taxonomy (NCBI): domain Bacteria; kingdom Bacillati; phylum Bacillota; class Bacilli; order Lactobacillales; family Enterococcaceae; genus Enterococcus; species Enterococcus sp. C50. Next base: position 454,750 of record NZ_JBFOFW010000001.1, read on the forward strand.
CAGGTTGAATTGCCCCGGAAGTATAAACAAGTTTATTCGTATGCTTTTCTCGAATCTCAACATTGATTGGATAATTGTTTTGGATGGAATTTTTAATCATCAATTTTCCTTGTAATGTTTGTTCGTCAATTTTCGCTTCTGGCGAAATCATCAAATTAAATTTACTTCTATCTACGGCTTTTTGCGCAAGTTTTTTTAGCTCTTTGTCAGATATTTTTTGTGCGTCTTTTTCTGCAGGTAAAAACTCACCGCTGACAACCGTTGTCGTTTCTGGTTTCACTTGGAAATATTGACGATAAATGAACCAGCTTGCGAGTAGCACTCCCAAGACAATCAAGATAATCATTCGTCTTTTCATTTTATTCGTTTCGGTCTTTTCGATCATTTTGACTCTCCTTGAGGTGTCAAACTATAAGTAAATGTATAGTTTGTATCATATTTTTTAAAAATCGGGCCTGAATACTCTCCTTTTAAATAGATACCAAGTGGCTCAGTTAAAAATGGTGCTATCGTTAAGGAATCGACAGTATTTTCTCCTACTATTAATGGTCCTAATATAGTGTCATTGGTAGCTGCCAACTGAAGTCGTAATTGGTTGCTTTCTCCTGCTGTTACTTGATCAACTAACGTAATTGGTGACTCTACAGAAAGATCTTGAACAGAATCAATAGTAAAATCAATGGGATAGTTGCTCTCACTTAAAATTGGTTGAGCGGATTCCTTGGTGTCAAACGCACCCACTTCCCTCACTTGAAAAAGCAACTCCAAAGGAACCTCGACACTCAGCGGACTTTTTGCAATCTCCACCTCTTTTTCTACCCACAAACTTTCGCTAGCAAAAATTTGGAGTTCTGGGTCTTCATTGATTGTTCCAGAAATCTTTACATAGACATAATAAGAACCTGATATTAACTCTTCCACATGCCACGTTGAACTTGCTGAAGTTTCACTTGTTACCATACCTTGCGTTTCATCTGTCGCGTCTTCAATTTCTTGTTGCGCCGTTTCATTCTTGATTTCATCACCCGTCCATAGGCGTTCTTTGCTTAATTTAAATGTGTTGTTGGTTAACGTTCGTTCAGAAGGATCGTAATCCTTAATCGTTGTTATTAAGTTACTTCTCCCAACATCTACATCTGAAAAACTTTCCCAATCTATTATTTTGATTTTTTTCTGGTAAATCGCTTGTTTTAGTGACGGATTTTCAAAATAATTATCTGCTAATGTTAAAGTGGATGCTCCTGCTACTTCTTTTTTCAATAACTCCTGAGATGCACTTAAATAATTGAACTGATAGCCTCCAATTTCACCAACATTTCCATCTAAACGATTAAACGTCACATTTTTATTGAATAATCCCGTCGTGGTAGTATTCTTAAATCGTAGCCAATTCGGTTCATTGACATTCATCGTAATCGCTCCAGATGAAGTGATTCTTCCACCACTCAGTACAGTCATTTGCGAATCTTTTTGTGCGTTGATTTCTGCGCTTGCAGAGCTAGTATTTGTGAAAGTGAGTGCCTTATTATCCGTTTGTGTATAGAAAAACTCTGCTCCTTTGCCAATAGTTAGAATCAATCCATTGGAACCATATGTGAAATACGTTTTACTTGAAGTAAAGTCCACTTCAGCATCTTCTTCAAGGGTTACTCGCATCTTTCTATCGCCAGAACCTCCTGTACCATAACCATAAAGCAAACTCGAGCTTGCACTTGTCTGATGGTCAATTGTTGTCTTTGATCCTTTGGCAAAGAACAGGTTGTACCCTTCCATAAACTCTTGACTATTGCTACCAACCTCACTCTTAAAATGATTCTCCCCCATCATCGTGAAAGTGGATTCTGTGTTCCACGTCAGCAGAGGTTGCGCACCAGTTTTTCCATAGTAATTCACGTTTTCTAATGTTGCATCAAATTGAATCGCAGACGAACCTCCTGCACCAATAATTCCATAATAGCTTTGATTGCCATATACGTTTCCTTTATCATCTGTCAAAGTCGAGCTCCCAAAATTCAGATTTTTTATTTTGACTTGTAAACCTGAAACTTTTATTCGATAGCCCACATTCGCTTCAGTGGTACTCGAGCTGTTTTCATATAGCATATAGTTTCCTTGACCATTAATTTCAACACTTTTGTAAATCTCAAATACATCTGCACCTGAATAAACAATATTTTCCGTTAAATTAAGATAGTAGGTTCCTGTACCAACATCATTTTTGATTGCTGTCAGTACGTCTTTCAACTCACCCACAGTCCCAGCAGTGTAAGGATTTGTGACCGTTCCTTCGCCTATTAACGCAAAAGGAATCAACTGATTTTTTGTTTCACTAGACGAAATAGTTTTCTCGGCACTACTTTCTACCTTATCAACTGTTTCATCTGACGTTTCTGCATTTATAATTTCATCATTTTTTAATTCAGATGAAGAATGACTTTGCTCCGCTACATTCAAAAGCGGTACCTCTGAACTACTTTCCGTCAAAGATGCCACTTGCCCATCTGCATCTGTGGTTTTTTCCAGTTCATCTGCAGTTATTTCTTTTATCGGCATTGTATACAAACAAATTAACATCAGCCAACAAACCGTCCATTTTCCCCATCCCATATCCAGTTCTCCCATTTTATTTTAATTAATATATGAAAAAAGTTAATTTTGCATGATAAATTTTATCATTATAATGATATGATACTATTTGCATTTTACAAGGTCAAACATTTATCGGCTACTTTCTGTTATTTCTTCAAACAAAAAAACCTCTCATCACCCTCTCCAAGAAAGAGTGACAAGAAGTTTTCGTTATTTATCTATCTAAAATTAAGCTTCAACAGCTTCTGGTGCTTTTCTTAATAATCCATAAATTACACCTGAAACAACTGCACCAATTGCAATAAAGACTAGGTACAATACAGGATGACTAAGTAGGAAGACAACAAAAATTCCACCATGTGGTGCTAATAATTTGATACCAAAAGCGCCAACTAAACCACCAGTTAAAGCAGAACCTACGATGAAGCTTGGAATTGCACGAACTGGGTCAGCAGCAGCAAACGGAATTGAACCTTCTGTTACAAAGGATAGCCCCATCACAATGTTTGTTAAACCAGCATCTTGATCTGCTTTACTAAATTTATTTCTGAATAACACAGTTGCAACGAAAATTGCTAATGGTGGAACCATCCCACCTGCCATAACAGATGCCATAACGACACTACCACCAGTTGCGACAGTTGTTGCAAGCGTTGCTGTACCAAACACGTAAGCTGCTTTGTTGATTGGTCCACCAAGGTCAGCAGCCATCATTCCAGCTAACAAAGCCCCAAGTAACGCAGCATTTGAACCACTCATACTTGTCAAGAAACCATTCAATCCATCATTGATTGCTTTCATTGGCACATTGACCATCAACATCAAGAAACCAGTAATCAATAGTCCAAAGACTGGGTAGAATAAAATCGTTTTGATTCCATCCAATGATTTTGGTAAGTTCTTGAAAACTTTACGTAAGAAGACAATGACATAACCAGCCAAGAAACCACCAATCAATGCACCTAAGAAACCAGCTCCACCAGCATTAGCTAATGCGCCTGCAGCAAAACCAACAACCAATCCAGGGCGATCACCAATACTTGATGCAATAAACCCAGCTAAAACTGGCAACATGAAACCAAATGCCGCTTGTCCAATTTGGTTGAACCAGCTTGCCATTTGATTGTAATTCCCCAAGTTTGCCAATTGATCTTGTGGTACACCCATAAATTGGTCAATCATGAAGGAAAGTGCAATCGCAATCCCACCACCGATTACAAATGGAAGCATATGCGAAACACCGTTCATCAAATCTTTATAGATTCGTTGACCGATTGTTCCATCAGCATTTCCTTCATCTGATGAATCATTTTTACTATCGCCATGGAAAACAGGTGCATTTCCTTCAACAGCAAGATTGATTAATTCTTCTGATTTACGAATACCATCACTTACAGGACGGTTAACTAATTTTTTCCCATCAAAGCGATTCATCTCAACCTTTTTATCTGCTGCAACGATTACGCCATCTGCACGTGCAATATCTTCTGCAGTCAAACGATTTTTAATTCCTTCAGAACCATTTGTTTCAACTTTGATATCTACGCCCATCTCTTTTGCTTTTTTCTTCAAAGCATCTTCTGCCATGTACGTATGCGCGATTCCGGTTGGGCAAGCTGTCACAGCTACGACAAATTTTCGGTCTGAATCAGTTAACGCTTCAATTTGTTGGGCAGCTTGTTCTGCTTTTTCTTCTGCTTCTTTTTCGTCCTCAGCTGTTTGGAAAAGTTCTTGCACTTCATCAGGTGTTTGAACTTCTTTTAGTTTTGCCACAAAATCCGGATTGATCAACAAACGTGATAATGCCGCTAAAGCTTGCAAGTGAGTATCATTTGCGCCTTCTGGAGCAGCAATCATGAAAAATAGATAAGTTGGTTGACCATCGAGTGCTTCATAGTCAACGCCAGCCTTACTTTTTGCAAATAAAACTGTTGCTTCTTTAACTGCCGCATTTTTTGCATGCGGCATTGCAATTCCATCACCTAGACCTGTTGATGTTTGAGCTTCACGCGCCAAAATCCCTTGTTTATATGTGTCAATATCTGAAATACGGCCAGCATCATACATTTTTTGGACCATTTCATCAATAGCACCTGCTTTATCAGTTGCTTGCAAATCCATGATCATTGCTTCTTTGATCATCAAATCTTTAATATTCATGGTTATCCTCCTTAAAATTTAGTCGATTTTTGTAATTTCAACTTCAGGTAATAGTGAATCAATCATTTCACGAGAAGCTAAGTCATCAGAGAACGCTGTTGCACTTCCGCAAGCAACGCCCCATTTGAAAGCTTCGACTGCATCATGATGTTTGCTAAATGAGCCAATAAATCCAGCAATCATCGAATCTCCGGCACCAACTGAGTTTTTCAAAGGGCGTACTAAAACATTCGATTGGTAGGCACCTTCCTTAGTAAATAATAAGGCACCATCGCCAGCCATTGAGATTAATACATTTTGCGCACCTTCTGCCAATAACTTACGGCCATAAGGAATGATATCTTCAACTGATTCAAAATTAGTTTGATACAACTCTGCTAACTCATGGTTATTTGGTTTGATTAATAATGGTTCTTTTGAAAGAGCATTTTTTAAATCCTCTCCCGTAGTATCAATCACAAAATCAGCACCTTTGTCACGGATGATTTCAATCAACTCTTGATAAAAACCTTTTCTAAGACTTGCAGGTGTACTTCCAGATAACACGACAATATCGCCTGCTTCAACCGTACTCAATGCTTGTTTCAATTCATTGATTTCTTCATTAGAGATAACTGGACCTAAGCCGTTAATTTCTGTTTCAGCATCTGATTTCAATTTGATATTGATACGTGTATCTTCATGGACTTTGGTAAACAAAGTATGAATTTGTTCTTTCTTCAACCAATCAGAGATAAATTCTCCGGTAAAGCCGCCTAGAAAGCCAAGAGCAGTTGAGTTTGAATCGATTCGTTTCAAGATACGAGAAACGTTGATTCCTTTGCCACCTGGTAATTTAAAATCTTCTGTCATGCGATTCAAGTCGCCTAATTTTAATCCATCCACACGAACAATAAAGTCAATTGATGGATTAAGTGTTACTGTGTAAATCATTGAATAGCCTCCTTAATTGTTGTCAGGTCACGATAATCTGCGACAAATTCTAATGGACAACGCTCGGTTACGATTGTGGCTGCCGCTAAAGGAGCAACAGAAGTAAAAGATAGCTTGTTAAACTTAGTTTGATCAATCAAGACAAATGCTTCTTCGGATTGTCTCATCGCAATTCGCTTAAGTGCTGCTTCTTCTGGGTCAGGGGTTGTAAATCCTTGAACCAAGTGCGCGCCGTTCATTCCCATAAACGCCTTGTTAAAATGAAATGCACTCAACTGTTCCACACTACTTGAACCCAATACCGCATTAGTAGATAGCTTGACTTGGCCGCCAAGGATAATCGTTGGTATTTGTAAATCAACTAAGTTAGCAGCATGCTTGACTGAATTGGTAACAACCGTCACATTTTTTCCTTGTAAAAACGGGATCATTTCCAACGTCGTTGAGCCAGCATCCAGATAGATGACATCATCTGGTTCAATCAAATCAGCGGATAAACGAGCAATTTGTTGTTTTTCTTGAACGTTTTTGAGCGTTTTTTCACTCATCGCTTGTTCAAATCCTAAAAGCTGCTCTTTTTTTGCACCACCATGAATTCTTTCTAAAAAACCTTCGTTCTCCAACTCTTGTAAATCACGGCGAATAGTGGACTCAGATGCATCTAACAAGGTTACAAGATCTTGCGATTTAACAATTTTGTGTTGCTCTAACAAGTCTAAAATTTTCTGTCTGCGTTCTTCTGTAAGCATTTCCACAACCTCCTCACGACAAATATTAACATAATAATTATTTGCTTGCAACACAAAACATCCAAAAACAATCACTATACTTCTAAAACGTTCAATCAGCACATTTTTTGAAAAAAACCGAAAAAAAGAGAGTCATCCTACAGATAACTCTCCTAACGTTACTATTCTTTATTGGTCTTTCTTGGTATAAATTGCTTGAACTTTCACTTTTCTTGATAATCGGTAATACATACCCAAGCCAGAAAACATAATCAAAAAGCCAACCAACGAACGAATTGAGAAATTTGGGATAAATAAAACCAATGCAGCTAATACGACTGTCGGACCCATCACACGATAATATAATTTTTTATCCATTTTTTCCACCTCATGCTCTCTGTATAGTTGTTAATGCTTCTAATTTACGATAATCTAAGAAAACGACCCTTAAATGATTGTCCCCTTTTTTCAAATCAAAGAAGATGGTTCCTTTTTTCTTTTTCTGTCGGCTTATTTGGATATCTGTTAATTGCTGCTTCATTTCAGCAATTGGTAAATTCGCTAAAGCTTCAGGTGGTACATATAATCTCAAAACCACTTGATAATCTTGATACTTTTCATCTTGGACTTCTACTTCCAAATATTCACGAATGTAATAGCAATAGGCTTGAATTCCTTCGTCCATTGCGACAGTTGGATCAATCATTTTGTAACACATCATTTGCGCACGGTTTTCATCAACCCAAGGAAAATAAGCTTGCGCATTTAACGCTCCTTTTACACGACGTTCACGATACTGATTTTGTTCGATATCATAGCTTCTTGTGACAAAGAAAGTCGCAGCTTTTTTTGGTACAGGTTGCATATTTTGATTTTGATACTGGACGGACTGGATTACTCGATCAGTGTATGCATATTCAATAAATGGTTCTTTCAGTAAGCCAACACCGTTATCCCAAGCCAAGTGATCAAAACCTAACTGGTCACGATAATAAGCTTGAAAACGAAGATTCTCTTTTTTTCGCCAATTAAATGGATTTTTGTAAAGCTGGATCTTCAATACCTGATTCTCTAGTTCAGTAATACTTTCCACTTGCTGAACATCAAGAAAAATTGGTTTTGGAATAACTTTGAAGTAAGCCGCACTGTAATACATCTCCCAACAAGAAGTCAGGCACAAGCCGCGATAAAATAAATCATAGCCAGCAAAATGATTACAATCAACGATCACTTCACCTTCCTGCCCTTTCATCTTAGGAAGGCTACCAATTTCTTCTTGTGTCTCAAATAATGTTCGTCGCTCAATTTCTTTTGTATTATGTGCCAAGAATTCGCTATAGGCACGTAAATAAGCAAATACACCATGAGTTGCCATTTTCATACGAAGATAGTCATGAATCAATGCTTCTTTTTCATTAAAGACTTGTTTATCAATCACATTTTTAATTAATAGTTGCTGATTTTCATAATGAAAGCTGCATTCATTTTCTTCGTTTCCAACTATGAAAAAAATTTGTTCATTCTCTACCGCTAACTCCAATGCCAATTGAAATTTTTTCAAATGAAAGGATTCAGTTGCTTCATGAAAAGGTCGAAAAAATGTCGGCTGGATCAATAAACGAATAAGTATACCCCAATCAGTTATTTCTTGGATTTTGTCACGTTCCTCTAGGTGGTTCATCTGGATAGTCATCAATAGTTTTTCTTCGCCAAACATTTTTCTCACCTCTTTCAAATCTTTTTATAATCTAATTATAACTAACAAACGCCAAAAACCAAAATTTTTCGACTTCATAAAATATAGTAGATTTTTAAGAATTACATGGTACACTATCAATGAGGTGATAAAAATGGGACTAAAATTCGAACGTACAGATAATCTCGACAAACTTTTCGAGTCATTTGCAGTGGATCCAGAGAAAAAAGTAGCTTCTAACGAAGAGATCAACCGTTTTTTAAAACCAGAAACTCCTGACACAAAAAAAGCGAACAAAGCTGCTAAACCAAAGAAGTAAAAACAAAAAAGAAGCTATCGCTTTTTTTAGTCAATGGAAGTCGAAACAAAAGAAACTTATTTCTGACTGATTCGGTTTACATAAAGAAACGATTAAATGATAGAAACAGCATTCGTTGATTCAAAAAAGATGATTTCAATTTTCTGTTAGAAAATCGAAATCATCTTTTTATTCGGGTCCTATTTTTTTGTGCTCATTTTCTCTGAAGAAAGTTTCTTCTATTTTTAAAAAAATTGTCGCTCATCGTTCAAGATAAGAAAAATCCCAATCTTGAATTTTTTTGATTCTCTTCACTTTTTTTCCAATTGATTAATTTTTCTTTATTGTCCATCACTATATCTCCTCACCCATCTATTCATCTATTGAATAAAAACGATATAGCTAATTGATAGGAAAGTATAGTCATCCTCGATACAGCGCCTATCCAAATCAGCTATATCGATGAGTGACCTCGAAGTAAGTTCCTATTTTTTCATGCCCTTTCTGACGATAAAAGAAATTTTATTTTTCTCAAACGTCTTCTCCTGCACTCTAATACAAAAGAATCAAAACAAAAAGAGTAGCTACCAGAATTTTGATACATGCTTTCTATACGATAAGTAAGATCAGCCAAAGAATTTGGCTTAAAAGACAGGCATTCATCTAAGGTATCTACGCTTACGAAGTGTCATTCATTCTATTTTTTACGAAACGAATCGCTTACCAATTATTCTTATTGGAATGGCATTACCAAAGAAGAAGATAAGACTCGTTTGAATTGGCAACATCACAACTGCTTTGATTAAACGAACGGCCCAAAGTTTTCCATCCGTGAAAGGAATATCATACATGATGGACAGCCATAATGGTGTCAAAAACAGGCTAATAATCAAGGTGTTCACCAACACACAAAAAAAGGCATTTTTAAGTGTGACACTTTTTTTATAAAAGAAGAAACCATAGACACAGCCACCAATAAATGCGTTAAGTGTAAAGCCGATAAAGAATGGCGCTTTACCTAACAAAGTATTTCCTATGATATCTGCAACAGACGCACCTACGCCCGTCCAAAAAGGACCAAACAGAGACGCCATAACTACTTCAGGGATAAAATCAAAGGTTATTTTTATTAACTGTGTTTCAAAGCCAAATACTTGAGACAATAGAACCATCAGAGCAATTAGTAAACTAATGGTTGTCAGAGCGTGTACATTTAATTTATTCATTACGAGCATCTCCTCTAGAGCTGCTACACAAAAATTCATGCAGCGAATGCGAGGGCAAAACCGCGAATACTTATTCTTCGTTCATAGAGCAACATCCCATCTCTTATGACACTTAACGCTTTGTCCTCTACTCTGTTATTTTTTATTTAATGATGAGTATAACTTAGATAGTAGAATCCGGAAACAAATGCAGATCCGCCAACAATATTTCCTAAATAAACGGGAATAAAGTTCTGAATAAAGTCCAGCCAAGTCCCACTGCTTTCAAAAATGGCTGCTGGAATGACAAACGCATTTGCCACACTGTGTTGAAATCCAATGGCGACAAAAACCATCACCGGAAACCAGATCCCTAAAATTTTCCCAGCTGTATCCTTTGCTCCATAACCTAACCATAAAGCAAGACCCACAAACCAGTTACAGCCAATACCTGAAACAAAAGCTTGAAAAAATGAACTCTCTACTTTATGCTGGGCAACACTGATTACTTGTTCTTGAAAAACACCGGTGTGAGTTAACCCGACAAAGTGACCAAAAAAATAGGCGACAAAAATGGCACCCACAATATTCGCAAGTGTAATGACTCCCCAATTACTTATTAATTCCTTTAGCGTCACTTTTTTTGCAAAAAATGCACAGCTAACTGCCATCATATTTCCTGTGACTAATTCACCACCTGCTAATAAGATGACAATCAGTCCAACTGGAAACACACTTGCTCCCACCAGACTTGCAAGGCTTGGGAACTCAACAGAAATTGATGCAGATACACGAAAATATGCCAGATATCCCAATGAAATCATTGCACCCCCGATGAACCCCAAGATTAGCTTTGCTAAAAGAGTTTTTTCAATTTTTTGACTCCCCACCCGAATACTGTGTTGTAGAATTTCATTTGGATTTAACATCGACCTATCTCCTCAACCTTCAAAAACTGATTTTCCATTTTAATGATTCATTTATAATATATCTAATTCTTCAAAGTGACTTAGAATTTTAATGTCTTGCGAGACACTAACAAACGCTTTTGGATCAACTTCTTTCATGATTTTTGCTAAAAGCTCCATCTCATAAAAAGTAATGACTGTAATCAAAATTGTTTGGGCACGATAATCATAAGCACCATATCCTTGGGGAATGACCGTAATTCCCCGCTTCAAAACCTTTTGTAATTCTGGGATGACGTGGTTTGGCTGTTGCGTAATCACCATAACTTGAACTTTTTGATGCTTGACATAGACTAAATCAGTTACCTTTCCACTGACAAAAATAGCAAGCAAACTATAAAATGCATAAGGCCAGCCAAACAGATAACCTGCAGTCAAAATAATTAGCCCGTTAATTCCCATTGAGATTGCACCAACACTTCGTCCAGTATGTTGTCTAAGTGTAATAATAAGTGCATCCATTCCTCCGGTAGCAATTCCATATTTCAATGCTAAACCTAAAGAAAATCCATTGATAACTCCACCAAAAATAGCACAAATGATGGGGTCATTCGTTAGCGAAACCGTTGGAACCATTGAAATAGCAAAAGAAGCAAAAGTTACAGAGATTACTGTAAAAAAGACAAATTTTTTATTTATCTTAACCCATGCTAAGATAAACATCGGAACATTCAACAAATAATAGATAACCGAAATAGACAACGTAAATCCTCCAGTTCGATCAAATAAAGTAGAAAGAATTTGCGCAATCCCAGTCAATCCGCCTGCATAAATATGTCCCGGTTGCCAAAAAAAGTTAAGGGCTATCGAATATAAGAATGCATAGATTAACGCGATAGTTACTTTTGTTACCAAATCTTGCCAAAACTTTTCTTGTTTTGCCTGAAACATGCTGCTACACTTCCTTCATTTCCTCATTGAAGACTTCACGTGCTTTATTTTCAACAAATGGCCATTTTTCAGATTCACCTAGCAAATACCTGCTGTTTTCTTTTGCTTTTGGTATTTCATATGTCAGCCTCCTCATTCAAGAATGCACTGCTGTAGGAAAACAAAAAGTGTAAACCAGTAGAGAAGACTGAAGCAACCTTTTCTTTCTACTGGTTCCACTCATCAATCTGGTTAATCAACTAGCTAAATTGAATAGCTAAATCTACTTCTTTTTCTACAGCAGATAATAAATCGCCATGAATCATGACTTCTGTTGCCTTGTTTAATTCCTCATACATTTCAATTTCTTTATCATGTTCAATAAATGCCACGAATTGGCGGAATGCTTGATAAGCAGCCTGTGTTCCTTTTCCTAGTTTGTCTTGATAACCGCGGATATCTATTGCCTGACAGGCCGCCATTATTTCAGTTGCTACCACACGTCTAGAATTCAGTAAGATTTCTGCGGCAGTTCGTGCAGCAGTTGTTCCCATACTAACAAAGTCTTCTTGATTTTCACAAGATGGGATAGAGTCTACACTTGCTGGATGTGCTAAGATTTTATTTTCAGAAACTAAGGAAGCACAAGCGTATTGCGTAATCATAAATCCGGAATTTAATCCAGGATATTTAACTAAGAACGAAGGGAGTTTACTTAGTTGTTTGTTTACTAATCGTTCCACACGACGTTCAGACACATTCCCTATTTCAGCTACGGCAATTCCTAGAAAATCAAATGGTTGCGCCATTGGTTCTCCGTGGAAATTCCCACCAGAAATTACTTTTCCATCACGTGTAATGATTGGATTATCGGTCACTGAGTTAATCTCAATTTCAACTTTCTCTTTCACATACGCGACAGAATCTTTACTAGCACCATGGATTTGTGGCATACAGCGTAAAGTATACGGATCTTGCACATGATCAGGGGTTGCCTCTGTGATATAACCACTTCCTTCAATCAACCGACGAATGTTTCTAGCAGTTGCTAACTGTCCGCTTTGTGGACGAATGGTGTGTAGGTCTTCTTCAAACGGGCTAGATATTCCTCCATGTACTTCTAAAGAAAGTGCTCCTGCAATATCTGAAAGTTTCAACAACTCGATTGAATCGTACGTTGCTAGCGCACCCACAGCCGTTAAAACAGTTGTTCCATTAATGAATGCAAGACCTTCTTTTGCACTCAATTGAATAATGGCTAATCCAGCCTTCTCCATTGCCACTTTACCTGGCAATAATTCTCCTTTGTAGTAAGCTTTTCCAAGACCGAGTAAAGGCATCACCATGTGTGCTAATGGCGCCAAATCTCCAGAAGCACCTAGTGAACCTTTTTCTGGGATAAATGGATGAACTCCTTTATTTAACATGGTCATCAGTGCTTTTACCGTACTTAATCGAATACCAGAATAGCCTTTCACAAGTGAATTCACGCGAATCAGCAAGATTGCACGAACGACATCTTCTGCAAAAGGATCCCCAAAACCAGCAGCGTGTGTCCGAATAAGATTTTCTTGTAGCTGTGCTGTGTCTTCTTGGGAAATGCTCACATTACATAATGAACCGAACCCTGTATTTACCCCATATACCACTCTTTTTTCGGTTACGATGTCGTCAATGATTTTCCGAGAGCGGTTGACCGCTTCTTCTGCGCTTTCTGCGATGCTCACTTGGACATTTCTTCTTGCAACGGCAACCACATCTTCCAATGTCAAACTTTTACCATCTAAAATAATTGTTTCTTCATCCGCTTTCATGTCTAATATCCTCCAATTTTCATTCGCTTATATTCAACATTTCTACTCTGGTGTTGTTCCAGGTCTACTTCCTTTATTGATCACAAAATAGAGAAGACTGGCAACAATCACTCCGACTAACCCAGCAATTAGGTTGAATGGATTAGCTGCTGCTACCATCCAAATACTCACCGCAATGGAGATAACAGGGATAATCGGTCCTAGAGGTAGCTTAAAGGCTGGTACAGTATCCATCTTTTTCCGTCTAAGCCAAATCAGCGCCAAAGCTGTAGGAATATATTGGAAGAAACGGAAAACCACACTCAATTCAGCCAATTGTTCAAATGAACCACTTAATAAAAAGCCAATCGTAATTAACCCGGATACAATAATGGCGACAATCGGTGCTCCTTTAGCATTTTTCTTTGCAATAACTTTCGGCAATAATCCTTCGTCTGAAATGGAAGCACCATAACGTGGAATCATCAATGAATCCCCCATGTTTAATCCAGCAATAGAAATTAATGCCCCAATTGAAATAATCCATTTTCCTGCCGGACCTACCATTTCAACAAATGCATCCTGCACTGGAGCATTACTTTGAAGAATCCCTGTGCCTAACATCGCGATCGTTCCAGCAATAATCATAAAATACAAAATAGATACAATGCTAATTGATCCGATAATTGCCTTTGGTACATTTTTCTTCGCATTTCGCATTTCCCCTGCAACTACTGGCAAAGCTTCAAATCCAATAAATGCGTAAAACACAGTTAGTGAAGTAGATGCCATCGCCTGAGACAAGGTCATATCAGGATTCAGTTGTAGAAAAGGTGTAAAGTTTCCAGCATTAATCCCATTTTTTATAAAGAAAATACTCATCAAAGTAAAGGCAATAATTGGAATTAATTTTGCAATAGTAATCGTGATTGTAAAAATCTTTGATGTTTTAATCCCCATACTGTTGATTATTGATAAAAAGATAATCAATAGCACACTTATCAGGGTATTTTGTCCCTCTAATGTTGGAAATGTTTGAATTAATAATTTCGAAAATCCTGCAGCCATCGCAGCCCAGGCAATGATTGTTACAAACCAGCCCAAAATTCCGACGTTAAATCCAACAAAATCACCAAAGGCTGCTTTTGTATATTGAAACGCCCCACCATTTTTACTAAAATACCCTGCTACTTCCGCAAAACAAACGGCAAGCATCAACACAAGTAATACGACAACAAGTATCGCTACTAGTGATGCTGGTCCTAAATCTTGATAGATCGTCCTTGGAAGTAAGAAAATTCCTGAACCAATGACCGCGTTAATTCCATATAATGTCGCACCGCTCAGGCTGAACTTTTCATTTTCTTCTCCCTTCGAAAATTCTTCTGGATCTTTAATGTCTGAAATTTCCGGAATCTGTTCCTCATTTTGCATGGTTTCCCTCCTCTTCTTAAAGCGCTTTCATTCAAATCTAATTGCAACTGACATAAATTAGTTTAACGACATCGTCCTTTGGTAACAGTTCTATCGCAGTTCGTTCTGTTATTCCAGTCAGCGCGAGACTATCAGATTGTTTCAAGAAATAAGTAGCGTGCTTTATTTTTACTGTACATTGTTCGACACAATACAGATAACAATCTTTTTCTACTGAATATAGAGAATTATGTGTTTGAACACGCTTCATCTCTCCCTGCATGGATTTTTTATAAATTAAATTAAAGTCAACACATTTCCCCACACTTGTTGTAGAAAGTTCTCCGTTAAATTCGCCTACATCAAACGTTTCTAGTCGTACCGTTTGTTCACTATTCGTCAGTGTGACACTTCCTTCAAGTGGCATCAAAAGTCGGTTGTATCCAGGTAATACAGTAAACATAGAATACTGTTCCTCAATCGTGGCGCTAGAAATTCGATAATCAAATACTCTCCGCTGATAATTTGCCTCCAGGGGAAAGAGGAAAAGCTCGGTTGTTTTTCCTCCACTCCAAGTTGATTGATGATATTGGCTACTCCTAAAATGTTCTACATTCATCTTAGAATAGTCCAGAGATATTTCCTTCAGCATCTACGTCAATTCGTTCTGCTGCTGGTGATTTTGGTAGACCTGGCATTGTCATTACCGCACCTGTTAAAGCCACAATAAATCCTGCGCCAGCAGACACTTTTAGATTGCGAATAGTTACCGTGAAATCTTTAGGTGCTCCCAGCAGAGTCGCATCATCTGAGAAAGAATACTGCGTTTTTGCCATACAAATAGGATACTCAGTAAATCCAAGTTTTTCTAATTCCGCAAGTTCTTTTCGAGCGCTTGGTGCAAGTTCTATCCCTTTTCCACCATACACTCGTTGAACGATTTTCGTTAATTTTTCTTCTATTGAATCTGATAGATCATAAACATGACTAAAACTATTGGGTTTTTCTGCTAGTTCTATTACTTTATTTGCAAGATCAATGCCGCCTTCGCTACCTTTCGCCCAGACATCTGATAGTGTTACTTCAACGTTTCGTTCTTCGCAAGCTTTTTCGACAGCAGCTAACTCAGCATCCGTATCGGTAGGAAATTTATTGATTGCAACTACAACAGGCATACCATATACTTCTTGAATATTACTCAAATGTTTTTCCAGATTAGGAAGGCCTTTAAGAACGGCTTCTACGCTTTCAGTTCCTAAATCAGCTTTTTTCATTCCTCCATGCATTTTTAATGCACGAATCGTCGCAACTAAGACAACTGCGTCTGGTTTTAATTCGGCTAACCGACACTTGATATCAATAAATTTTTCTGCGCCTAAGTCTGCTCCAAATCCAGCCTCTGTTACTGCATAATCGGCATATTGCAATGCAAGCTTTGTAGCGAGAACACTATTACAACCATGGGCAATATTCGCAAACGGTCCCCCATGAATAAATGCAGGTGAATGTTCAAGTGTTTGTACAATGTTTGGTTGGATTGCTTCTTTTAAAAGAGCAGTCATTGCCCCTTCTGCTTTTAAATCTCCTGCTGTGATAGGAGTTCCTTCAAAGCTATATGCAACAATGATTTTTTTTAGTTTTTCTTTTAAATCAGTAATGTTATTTGCTAAACATAGAACCGCCATAATTTCAGAGGCAACTGTAATATCGTAGCCATCTTCACGGGGAACACCATTAATTCTTCCCTGTAGACCATTCACAATATGACGTAGTTGTCGATCATTCATATCTACAACACGCTTCCAAGTAATTCTTCGGCTATCAATCCCTAATGCGTTACCTTGATGGATATGGTTATCTAGCAAAGCTGCCAGTAAATTATTAGCCGCACCAATTGCATGGAAATCGCCAGTAAAATGCAAGTTGATGTCTTCCATTGGCACTACTTGCGCATAGCCTCCCCCTGCTGCTCCACCTTTCACACCAAATACTGGTCCTAAAGAGGGCTCGCGTAACGCAATGGCTGCCTTCTTTCCAATTTTTGTTAGAGCATCAACTAACCCAACGGAAGTAGTTGTTTTTCCTTCACCAGCTGGCGTCGGTGTGATTGCTGTTACAAGAATTAGTTTCCCTCGTTTCGCTTTGTCTAGATTTTCTAGCTTGCTAACATTGATTTTTGCTTTGTAATCGCCATACAATGCGAGGCTTTCTTTAGGAATTCCAAGTTTTTCAGCAATGTCCGTAATTGGATTCATCTCAACTTGATTTGCAATTTCGATATCTGATAAGTTTGTCATTTTTCTCTTCCTTCCTAGCTAGACAATTTTTTCGATGGCAGTATAGATTTCATCTGCCAGACTCATTCCTTCACTTAACAATGCATTTCCTTTTTCTTTGTATCGAGTAACAAATGCTTCGTCTTTTACTCCTGAAAGATTGATTAAGACGTTTAACCAAGCCCCTTGCAATGCAGATTTCAAATTTAATGCTGCTACACCTAAGTCACTTGCTGCGTTTGTATTGGATTTTCCAATCAATTCTCTGGTGACTTTTAATGCTTCCACCGCAATTTCCATCATTTTGAAAGGCGTTTGTGTTGCACCTTCTAAAGCACGTTGCATCGTTTGTTTGCGTAGTTCTTTTTCTTCTTCTGTGTCTTTTGGCATCGTAAATACTGCCGACACTTTATTAAATGCCTCTGTATCTTCATCAATGGCGCGTACGAACGCAGATTGTAAACGAGTCGCTTCTTGTTGCGCTGCACTCATTTCTTCTGCAAATTCTGCATATTTCTTTTTTCCAATGGTTAATTCTGTCACCATTTTTGTTAGTGAAATACCCATTGCACCTGCAAGCGCTGATGCTGATCCACCTCCAGGAGCTGGTGCATCAGATCCTAAAACCGTTACAAATTCTTTTACTTTTTGATCAATTAATTTCATGCTCAGTCCTCCTAGTTTAGTAGATGATTTTCCAATACTTGTTTTTTATAATCAAATTCTTCAATTTGCAAATAGTATTCTGCGCAATCAATGAGTGCTTTTGCAGGAGTCAACCCAATAACTTCACTGCCAATAATATTGACGCCATATCTTTTTGCTTCAAAGCGAATCGTTTCAAATGCTCGATATAATGGCGTACCTTCATAATTCACCATATTCATGGAAACTTGCGCAATATTTCGGTCTTCCAACATCACACCAATTCCCTTACAATATTTAAATCCCCCGCCAGATCCACGAACAATCTTTGCAATTTTATTTGCGATAGCAATGTTATCGGTATCAAGATTTACATTAAATGCAACTAGTGGCATGCGTGCCCCTACAGCAGTAACTCCAGCAGTTGGATGTGGTTTTCGTTCACCAAAGTCAGGTGCCCACTCTTCTTCTAATAATTTCTCGGCCATTCCTTCGAATTGTCCTTTTCTTACTTTTGCTAAGTTTGTACGAGTAGGTGTACTTGCCGATTCTTCATACAAGAAGATTGGAATGTTCAACTCATCATTAATTCTTTTAGCTACTTTTTTTGAAATCTCAACACATTCTTCAGTTGTCACATCTTTAATTGGGACAAAAGGAACAACATCCGTTGCACCCATACGAGGATGCTCACCATGATGTTTGGTCATGTCAATGTTTTGACTCGCATACTTAACTAATTGAAAGGCAACTTCTTGAATCCCTTCTTCATCACCAACTAGGGTAAACACACTGCGATTATGACTTGCGTCCGATGAATAGTCCAAAAGAGTAACACCGTTGACACTTTTTGCAGTATTCACTAAGCCTTCAATTACTTTTTCGTCGCGACCTTCACTAAAATTTGGGATACACTCAATTAATTTTGCCATTTAAAACATCCTTTCTTTTTTCACTTTCGTCTTTTAACTTTCTTTTAATTACCAAAGTATATTTGCGCAGGTCATCACTCCCGCACAAAATAAAAACACGCAGTTTCTCATCACAGTTCTTGTTCTAAAAAATCAAGATTGCTACGTTAACAAGATTCATATTTTGTTAACGCTTTCATTTACGAATTTACCTTATCATGCTTATATGGGTTGGTCAACACGTATAAATAGCGTGATATCAGTCTTTTCTCATCATTCAACGACCATTTCATCCAAACTAATTCCGTTTCAAAAGATTCACTTATTTTTTTGAGGCAAATCATTTGACATTTTTTTGACTACTTTTTTTTACACTCAGAGTATTATTAGTGATTAAAAAGTAACTGACGCCCAACTGAAAAACTATTCATTCTCTAGATAATTTTGATAACATAGACAGTCTTTTTTTGTAAGGATAGAAAGTAACTGTTAAAACGAATGAAAATCATCTTAATTAAATAAATAGGAAGAACCAAACAGAAAATCTTCTTCTTTTTTAGATCGATATAAAATTTAATCAGTACATAGATTTTAGAACCATTTTTGATACTTTTGACGTTTAATTGATTCTAAAATGAGGAAAGTAAAACATAAATTAATTTTTTCTCATTAAATATTTTTCTAAATAGGAGGTTCAAAAGATGAATAAGTTCATTTTACTCGTGGATTTCGGAAGTACTTATACAAAGTTTACTGCAATAAACGTAACAACCATACAGGTAGTTGCTCATCTTAGCCTGCCTACCTCTCATGAGCAAGGGATTATGACATGTTATCAAACAGGTGAAACTAGTTTGTTGCATCAACTTGGTTTGCCAATGTTTGATGATGTCTTTATTTGCTCCTCTGCGTGGGGTGGTTTTCGGATGATTGCTATTGGTTTAACTGAAAGTCTCACAGCAGAGGCAGCAAAACGTGCAGCACTTGGCGCTGGAACAAGAGTAGTCAAAACCTATCATTATAGACTGACAAAAGAGCAAGTAGAAGAGATGAATCAGCTAAATGCGGACATCATCCTTTTGTCAGGAGGAACAAATGGAGGAAATCAACAAATCATCTGTCATAATGCCAAAATGCTCCATCGCTATTTATCTTCAGGAACCATTTTAGTTGCAGGAAATGAAGCAGCAATTTCTGAAATTCGTTCGCTTTTAACTAATACGCATCTAACCATTTACTACACAAAAAATGTTATGCCTAAAGTAAATGTACTACAGGCAGAGCCTGTAAGAAAAATTGCAAGAGAGATTTTCTTAAAAAAAATCATTCACACAAACGGTATTGATTTAGTTGCAAAAAAAAGTCTGTTGCCCATTATTCCAACACCTACATCTGTTTTACTGGCTATCCAGTTATTAGCTGACGGTCTTCCAACTATAGAAGGAATTGGCCACACTTTAGTAGTCGACGTTGGTGGAGCAACTACAGATGTATTTAGTGTGGGAAATCCAGCAATTACAGATGATCAAACATTTTTTGAAGGTTTAGAAGAACCTTACTCAAAAAGAACTGTTGAAGGCGATCTAGGTATGCGTTATTCTTCAGAAAGTCTGATTGAAGCGGTTGGCTTTGAAGACTTCCAACGATTATTTTGCGGAGATAAACAAGCACTATACAGAAGTATTCAAAAAAGAATCGTCCAACCCACTTATCTTCCTGATACAAAGCAAGAGCAACAACTGGATGTACTATTGGCATCCAATGCTGTTGCTCTTTCAGTGAATCGACATGTTGGTACTCTGCGTGCCAGTCAAACACCTAACAGAACTATTTTCTATCAAAACGGAAAGGACTTACGAAATTTCCCAAATGTCATCGGAACTGGTGGCGTTCTAGTCCATCATCCACAACCTAAGCAGATTTTAAAGCACGCTTGTATCTCTGATACGGTTCATTTAAAGCCAAGATCACCTAATTTTTTTATTGATACACATTATTTATTTTCCGCACTTGGACTACTTTCTCAAAAATATCCAAAAGAAGCACTTCTCCTGTTAAAAAAGATGATAGTTCCATGCTAAAAATGACATTGAATAAAGAAAAAAGCCAAGGAGTAGCTCTGCGTTCCTCGGCTCTTTTTTGTTTGGACTTAACTTAGCATTCGTATAGGAAGTGCTGCCCTCTTCATTTTTGATTAGGACGATATCTTATCAAAAACAACTTCTCGTAAATAATGTAACTCATATTGATCTCGATAAGGACTAAGGTTTTCGACTGCTTTTTCGTAATAATACGTTTCTTCTCTCTCAAGTAACTTACTTAGATTCGGCTCCACCATCACCTGTGTATTTAACAAATGCTTGACGATTGCTTGATAAAAATATAAGATGCCCAAGTCTCTCGGATTCGTCATTTGCGTTTGAATTTCATTAAATCGTAGGAGAGCTTCAAAAACTGCATGATACTCACCTTCTAACAAATCAATTAGTGCAAGATAGACACTGAGTTGTGTCCTTTTCCAAGGAGAAGTTAGATTGACATACATTTCATTTGACCGTTGCAAATAGAGTCTGGCCTCTTTATAGTCTTGTGCAGCAAAAGCTGAAATACCCATATCTACATAAAAAATGACCAAACTGGTAACTAGGTTTGTTTCCTCACACAAAACAATGGCTTTTTTCTGATAAGAAATAGCCTGCTGGTAATTTTTCCGCAAACGTTCAATTTCTGCTAGATAATCATAGGACGCAGCGATATTGCTCGCATATTTTTCTCTGACTTCATCAGAAATAGTAAAAATTGTAATGGATTCATGAAACAATCGTTCAGCCACTTCTAGTTCACCCACCATTAAGTTATATAAGCCTTTTAAACGCAATAAAATCCCGATTGATTCATGGTCATTTGTCCTGATGGAAATAGACATCGCTAATTCTATATATTGTGCCATCTCACTTGCATTATCTGTCTGGATAAAATAATAGATCATTTGTCGATAAGCTTTCACCAGATAGCAATCATTGTGATATTCCCTTGCTTTTACAATCACCCGCTGAATGTTTTCTATTCCCCGAATATAATTTCCACGATTAATAAAGTAACGCCCCTCAAGATATAAATATTTCATTAACAATAGTTGATAATCCTCTTGTTCACCATATAACTCTTCATTCTTTTTAAGTTGCTCTCCAATTTGCTCAAATTTTTCAAATTCTTTTTGCCATTCGATTGGCTGAAGTTCAATCGCTATTTCGCTTCGTTCATTATAGATAGGAAAAAGTTCATGTTGAAACTTCAAAGACAACTCCAATTTCGATAATTCATAATCAAGAGATTTCAATTCTTGATTGGCATACTTATAATGATACGCAATCAATGCTAATAGCTCGTTGTCATTCGTCAACTTCCATTGTTGTTCAAATAAGGAAGCAATTTGTTCGTGAATGACACGAAGCTTTGTTGTTGATTGTTTTGAGTAAATATATTCTTGTAATTTTTTTTGCTTGAAACAAACACTGATTTTTCCAGAAAATACTCGTTCAATCAATAAATTTCGCTGTTGTAAATTTTCAATCGCCTGCGCAAGTTGCTCATGATTGGTTCGTAAAATAGTCGCTAGCATCGATAGCTCCGCTAACTCTCGAAAATAGGAAACAATTTCTAACACCTCTTCATCAAATGTTGAGAGCTGTGTCAGTGAAAATTCAAGTTCTTCTTGAATTTTTGGCGTAATATACGAAATTTTTGTCCCTATTCTAAGCTGTCGAACGTATTCCATTAAAAAAAGTGGATTTCCTTCTGATTCGTTATAGAGCCTGTCATAAAAATCATAACTAAATTTTTGATCTGGTATTTGCTTTTCAACAAAGGCTTTGACTGCTTCTCTAGGGAAAGGCTCTAATAAAATTTGTGTGAGTTTATCATAATGACTAACAGCATTGATAAAATCAGTAATTCGTTTGTGATGATCTGTCCGCAAGGTTAGAAGAAACATACAATCTTCATTGTGTAGTAACACACTTGTTAATAGTTGCAGACTTCGCTCATCTATCCACTGTAAATTTTCTATTAAAAAGACCACAGAATGAAGCTTGGCAATTTTTTTAAGGATAACAAGCAAAAACTGAGAGAGGTAATTAATATCTGAATCATCCACTGATTCTTCAAATTTTGCACTCTGGTTGTCGATAAAACTAGGAAAAAATCGATAGCACATAGCACGCCAGGTTTCTTCTTTTACTATTTTTTCATCTAGTACAATTTGATCAATCTGATTGATAATCTCCCGCCACACTCTTAATGTAAAACTCTGTTCTGCTTGATAACAAGTCACCTTAATCAAGATTTTTGGTGCCGTATTGCTCAAAACAAGCTGACACAAAGCCGTCTTTCCAATACCATCATCTCCTTGAACAATGATTGATTGAAATGGCTGCTTATGAAAAAAACAGTCAAGATTTGCTTCCAGCACTTCCACTTCCGCTGTTCTACCAAAAAAACGGTAATTTTTGACTTTTTTCTGTTCTTTTTTTCTTTTAACAATGGCTAACGTTTTTTCATAGATTGCTCGTGTTTCTTCACTTGGTTTAATTCCTAATTCTTCATCCAATATACTGGAAAGGTCATAATAAGTCTCAATAACTTTTCCATTTCTGTGACTATCCTGATAAAATTTCATTAACATTTGATAATTTCGCTCATCATACTCATCAATTGCAATTAATCGTCGAATGTTTTTCTCTACATCGATCAACTGGTTATTTTCAATATCTGTGGCGACTTTTTGATAGCAACTTTGAATGAATTTTTGTTCAAAATAATTGCGCATTTTTGTCACCCATAAATCAAATTCATCTGAATCTTTTAAGAAAAAACCTTTTAAAAACTCATCATGATATTCATCTAAGTGATTTACTGGATCTTGTAAAAAACGATCGACATCACTTGGTTGTACCAAAGCATCATTCAATTGCAGAATTGCTTTATTTGGAGAAACAATAAACTCCTCTTCTAATTCTTTGTTCGCCTGATAGATTGTGTTTCGAAGATTTTTTTTTGCACTTTTTTCTGATTTATTAGACCACAAAACTCCCGCAATTTCATCCCTACTAACTGAACCATTAAGGGCTAAATAATAAATAAGTGCGTTGATTTTTGAAAATGCAAAAAAGACGGGTTCATCATTTAAATAAATTTTAGGATTACCAAATAATTCACAACGTAATCGCTTCCCCATGTATTCACCTTCTCTCTTTTATTCTATGACTCGTTCTCAAAAACATAGATAAAAAATGTACATTGATTTTTTGCTATTATTTTACTTTCTCGTTCAAATAAAGAGATTACATAAAACACGAAAGGAATTTCACCTAAGATTACAGGTGCCTCCTTTCGTATACAAATCAGCTTAGTATGAAATTAATCAGACTCTTTGGCGTTCGTTGACCACTAACTCCCCATTTTTATATACTTGACTAACCAGATTAGTTGCAAAGAAGTACATTGGAAAATCAATGTTTGGCGCATCAAACACCGCGATATCTGCCTGTTTTCCTGTATCAAAGCTACCAATTTTTTCATTTCTGCAAACGGAGTATGCCGCATTAATCGTGACAGCATTGAATACTTGAATCGGTGTTAGTTTTAACTGAAAACAGCCTAATTGCATAATGAATTGTAAGTTTGCGGTTGGACAGCTTCCTGGATTACTATCAGTTGTTAATGTAATTGCCATGCCGCGTTCAATCATCTTTTTAGCGGGCGCATAAGTATCCTCCATCAGGCTAAAGGTCGTTCCAGGTAACAGATTTCCAATTACCTGTGCTTCGCTCAAACGATCGATGTCTTCATCTGTAATGACCATTAAATGTTCTGCGCTTACCGTATGCAAATCTGCAGCTACTTTAGAACCTCCAATTGATGCAATCTCATCAGCATGTATTCTTAGCTTAAAGCCCATCTTCTTGGCAGCACTAAGTAAACGATAAGATTGTTCCGCTGTAAACACATTTTTTTCGCAAAAGATATCACAAAACTCAGCCAGTGATTCTTCTTTGACTTTCGGTAACATTTCTTCGATCAGTAAATCGATGAATTCATCTGCTTGCCCTTTAAACTCAGGTGGAATAGCGTGTGCACCCATAAAGGTTGAAACCAGGTCAATATCATGGTCAGTTTCTAATTCTTTTACCACGTTTAATTGACGTTTTTCAGTTTCCCAATCTAACCCATATCCACTCTTTGCTTCTACCGTCGTGACCCCATGAATAATCATTTCATCTAATAAACGAGTAGACTTTTGATATAATTCATCGAATGAAGCTGCTCGCGTTGAATTTACTGTGCTAAGAATCCCCCCACCTGCTGCAAGTATGTCAAGGTAAGGGACACCATTTAGTTTTTTTGAAAATTCGTTTTCTCTACTTCCACCATAAACTAAGTGAGTGTGACAATCAATTAGCCCTGGCGTAGCTAGTTTCTTATAGCAGTCAATGACTTCGGTCTCTTTTCCCATTAATTCTTCACGAGGACTTCCTGCTTTCACTTCGAGTATTTTCCCGTCCTTAATCGCTATATATCCGTCTTCAATAATCGTTGCCTCACTCATTTCTGCTCCTCGTAAAGGATGACCTTTATCAATCGGACAAAAAATTTGGCTAAAATTAATTAGAAGTTTATCTGCTTTCATTTCTATTCACTCCTTTTTTTCTTGCACCTTATATTTTATTAAATACTGTCAAATTTATGTCAAAACATTGAAAGCGCTTAACTATATTATATAATAGAAATTAAGTAAAGAGATAGACTGTTTATTGACTTTCTTATTTATACTAAAGATGCAGTCATCAAATCACAGTTTCTCTAAATTTCAAGTATTTTGTTAGGGAGGAAAAATAAATGGTAGAGTTAACAGAAGTTGAAGCATCAATGACCATCAAGTTAGATGATGTCTTACCAGAAAAAACAGTCTTTCAGGAAGGAATTCGTCGTGCGCCAGATCGTGGTTTTCGCTTAAGTAAAGATCAGACGATTCTTGCTTTAAAAAATGCATTACGTTATGTCCATCCTAAATATCATGATATTGTGATTCCCGAGTTTCTAGAAGAATTACGAACTCGTGGAAGAATCTATGGTTATCGGTGGTATCCAAAAGAAAGAATCTATGGAAAACCAATTGAAGAGTACAAAGGAAACTGCATTGCAGCAAAAGCAATGCAAGTAATGATTGATAACAACCTTGATTTTGAAGTTGCACTCTATCCTTATGAATTAGTTACTTATGGTGAAACAGGCCAAGTATGTTCAAACTGGATGCAGTATCAGCTAATCAAAAAATACTTAGAAGTTCTGACAGATGAACAAACGCTAGTCTTAGAATCAGGACATCCTCTTGGATTATTCAAATCAAAAAAAGATGCACCTCGTGTAATCATTACCAACGGTCTTTTGGTTGGAGAATATGATAACATCGATGATTGGGAAATTGCTGAAGAAATGGGTGTGACAAATTACGGACAAATGACTGCTGGCGGTTGGATGTACATTGGACCTCAAGGGATTGTTCATGGAACCTTTAATACACTTTTGAATGCTGGTCGATTAAAATTAGGCATTCCAGATAATGGAGATTTAGCTGGAAAATTATTTATTTCTTCTGGATTAGGTGGCATGAGTGGCGCACAAGGAAAAGCCGGAGAAATTGCCAATGCTGTTGCCATTATTGCTGAAGTAGATCGGTCTCGAATCGACACACGCTTAGAACAAGGTTGGATCAGTAATTTAGCTGAGACACCAGAACAAGCGATGCGTATTGCAAAAGAATACCTGGACAAAAAAGAGAAAACCTCTATTGCTTATCATGGAAATATTGTTGATTTACTTGAATACATTGATAAAGAAAATATTACTATCCATTTATTATCAGATCAGACTTCTTGTCATAACGTGTATGAAGGTGGCTATTGCCCTGCCGGAATTTCATTTGAAGAACGAACAGAATTATTAGGTTCAGATAAAGCACGATTCCATCAGCTTGTCGATGAAACACTTGCCCGTCATTATAATGTAATCAAATCTTTAGTAGCAAAAGGAACCTATTTCTTTGACTATGGAAATTCCTTTATGAAAGCTATTTACGACTCTGGCATTAAAGAAATCTCCAAAAATGGAATCGATGATAAAGACGGATTTATTTGGCCGTCTTACGTGGAGGATATCATGGGTCCTATGCTCTTTGACTATGGTTATGGTCCTTTCCGTTGGGTATGTTTAAGCGGAAACCATGAAGACTTGGTTGCTACAGATCAGGCAGCAATGGAAGTTATTGACCCAAATCGTCGCTACCAAGATCGTGATAACTACAACTGGATTCGTGATGCAGAAGAAAATCAATTAGTAGTAGGCACACAAGCGCGAATTCTCTATCAAGATTGTATGGGACGAGTAAATATCGCTTTAAAATTTAACGAAATGGTACGAGAGGGAAAAATAGGCCCAGTAATGCTTGGTCGGGACCATCATGATGTGTCGGGAACAGACTCCCCATTTAGAGAAACTTCAAATATCAAGGACGGCAGTAATGTTTGTGCAGATATGGCAACTCAATGTTTTGCTGGGAATGCAGCACGAGGTATGACGCTGATTGCTTTGCATAACGGCGGCGGTGTAGGTATTGGAAAATCAATTAATGGCGGATTTGGTTTAGTTTTAGATGGGTCAAAAGAAACAGATGAAATCATCAAATCTGCGATTTCTTGGGACACAATGGGCGGAGTTGCACGCCGTAGCTGGGCAAGAAACGAGCATGCAATCGAAACCTCCATTGAATACAACAAGATGAATGCAGGTCAAGATCATATCACTATTCCTTACCTTTCCGAAGAAACAAAAGTAGCAAATGCAGTAGCCGAACTGTTTCGTTAAGTTCACTCTCTAATACTAAAAATAAACTCTATCAAAAAGGCATCTGGGAGAAAATTAAATTCCCAAATGCCTTTTTTGCTAAATTCAATTTAAAAAAAGACGATTGCAGTTGCTTTGCAATCGTCGGCTTATCTTTTTATCAATTATTTTTGGTGCAATTATGACACGAAGTAACCTGACTAATCCACTGATGTCACAGGTTTTTCTTTTTTATGCTTGATAGTCAATTGCATCTTCAATTGCTTTCCAAGCTTCATCTTTTCCTTTTTTCGTTACGGAAGAGAACAAAATAAATTGATCATTATGATCAAAATCCAGCGCCTTTTTGATTTCGCTCTCATGCTTGTTCCACTTTCCTCTTGGAATTTTGTCGGCTTTAGTTGCCACTACAATTACAGGAATATCATAATACTTTAGAAATTGGTACATTTGAATATCTTCTTGTGATGGTTTATGTCGAACATCGACTAAGGACACAACTGCTCGCAATTGTTCACGTGTCGTTAAATAGGTCTCAATCATTTTTCCCCATTTCGCACGTTCCGTTTTCGAAACTTTCGCATAACCATATCCAGGTACATCAACAAAGTGTAACGCATTTTCAATCAAATAAAAATTTAACGTTTGGGTCTTCCCCGGCTTACCTGAAGTTCTAGCTAAGTTTTTTCGATCAATCAGTGTGTTGATAAATGAAGATTTTCCAACATTTGATCGTCCTGCTAGCGCAATTTCTGGTAATTGCGTTTCAGGATATTGTTTCGGAGCAACCGCGCTGATTACGATATCAGCTTGATGAACTTTCATAATTTCTCTCCTTTAAAAAAAGGCTGAGACATAGCTTGAAAGTTATGTCCCAACCTCTTTCGCATTATCCAGCTTTTTTCTCTGTATCTTTATAAATAATTGTCGGTTTGCCCGTCAATTCAGCTGCTTCTTTGGTGATAATCACTTTCTCGATGTTTTCGTCTGAAGGAATGTCAAACATTACATCCATCATGATTTCCTCAATGATTGAACGCAAGCCACGAGCACCAGTATTACGTTCAATTGCTTTGTTAGCAATTGCTTGTAGTGCTTCTGGTTCGAATTCTAGTTCAGTATCATCTAAAGAAAGAAGTTTTTGGTATTGTTTAACTAACGCATTCTTAGGTTCTGTCAAAATACGAACTAAATCAGACGTTGTTAATTTTTCTAACGCTGCCATTACAGGTAAACGACCAATAAATTCTGGAATCAATCCAAATTTCAATAAATCTTCTGGAATAATGTGTTGCATCACACTTTCTTCATCAGAGATTTTTTGATTATTAGTACCAAAACCAATTGTTTTTTCGCCCATTCGGTTTTTCACAATCGTTTCGATTCCATCAAACGCACCGCCGACGATAAATAAGACATTCGTCGTGTCGATTTGGATAAATTCTTGATGCGGATGTTTACGTCCTCCTTGAGGTGGCACACTCGCAACTGTCCCTTCCAAAATTTTCAACAAGGCTTGTTGTACGCCTTCACCAGATACATCACGAGTAATCGAAACATTCTCGCTTTTACGCGCAATTTTATCAATTTCATCGATGTAAATGATTCCCTTTTCAGCACGTTCAACATTGTAATCAGCCGATTGTAATAGTTTTAATAAAATGTTTTCAACATCTTCTCCAACATAACCAGCTTCTGTTAAACTGGTTGCATCTGCGATAGCAAATGGCACATTCAATGTTTTAGCTAATGTTTGTGCAAGGAACGTTTTACCAGAACCCGTCGGACCAATTAAGCAAATATTACTTTTCTGTAGTTCTACATCTTCTGAAGTATCGCTTGCTTGTTGATTGACACGTTTATAGTGATTATAAACCGCAACTGCTAATGATCGTTTTGCGCGATCTTGCCCAATCACATAATCATTTAAGACATCAAGAATTTCTTGAGGTTTAGGTACTTCAGTGAATTCACGTACTGCTTCTTCATAAAATTCTTCGTCAATTATTTCTTTACATAGGTCGATACATTCATTACAGATGTAGACCCCAGGACCTGCTACGATTTTTTTTACTTCTTCTTGGGTCTTGCCGCAAAAAGAACAACGCACGGTCTCATTACCACTTGGATTATCATACATGGTCTTCACCCCTTAGCTTGCAAAAAATGCAAGAAACTATCAGCGACTTTGCAGTCTTCAATTATCATAACATAAAACAAAAAAAAGCAAAAGCACTGAAAATCAGCCTTTTTTGTAGCTTTTATTAAAAAAAGGAAAGCTGGGACATAATTTAAAAAACTAAATCAAGTCCCAGCCTTTCCAGTAAAT
Source organism: Enterococcus sp. C50 (assembly GCF_040887505.1). Classification (NCBI taxonomy): domain Bacteria; kingdom Bacillati; phylum Bacillota; class Bacilli; order Lactobacillales; family Enterococcaceae; genus Enterococcus; species Enterococcus sp. C50. Next base: position 484,465 of record NZ_JBFOFW010000001.1, read on the forward strand.
TTTCACATTTTTGACCGATGGATCAAATCTGTTTCATCTTTAGTTATTACTTAGCTTCTGTTGCAGTTCCAGTAATCAAATCAATTGCTTTTTTCATTGTTACATCATGACTTAACATATCTTCAGTCAACACGCGTTTGATTTGTTCGATTGGCATATTGTAAGATTCAGCCAATTCGTTGATTTCTGCAGTGATTTCTTCTTCTGTTGCATCTAAGTTTTCAGCAGCAGCGATTGCTTCGATCACAAGGTTTGTTCTTGTACGCAAGTCAGCTTCGCCTTCAAATTGTTTATGCAAGTCTTCTTCTGTAGAACCAGTCAATTGGTAGTACATTTCAGGAGAGATTCCTTGACGTTGCATGTTGTTTAAGAATTCATCCATTGAACGGTGAACTTCGTCGTGAACCATTACGTGTGGTAATTCAACGATTTCAGCGTTATCAACAGCTAAACGAATAGCAGCTTCGTCTTTTGCGTCTTCAGCAGCTTTTTCTTTTGCTTCTGTTAATTCTTTACGAATTTTTTCTTTTAATTCTGCTAATGTTGACACTTCATCATCAACATCTTTTGCAAATTCATCGTCTAGTTCAGGAACTTCTTTTGATTTTACTTCGTGAACAGTTACTTTGAATGTTGCATCTTTACCAGCTAAGTCTTCTGCTTGGTATTCAGCAGGGAAAGTCACGTTTACATCTAAGCTGTCGCCTGATTTATGACCTACTAATTGTTCTTCGAATCCTGGGATAAATGAACCAGAACCTAATTCAAGTGAGTAGTTTTCACCTTTTCCACCTTCAAATGCTTCGTCACCAACGAATCCTTCGAAATCGATTACGACAGTGTCGCCGTCTTTTGCAGCTTCATCTTCTTGGATAACTAATTCTGCTTGTGCATCTTGTTCTTGTTTAAGACGTGCATCAACATCAGCATCCGTTACTTCACGGTCTTGTTTTTCAACAACTAAATCTTTGTATTGACCTAATTTAACTTCTGGTTTCACAGTTACTTCAGCAGTGATTGTCCAGTCTTGGCCTTTTTCCATGCTTTCAACGTCGATTTTTGGTTGAGATACTGGATCAATTCCAGCTTCTTTTACAGCAGCTTCATAAGCTTCTGGTAATACAGCGTTCAAGGCATCTTCATACAAAGCTTCTTCTCCGTACATACGGTTGAAGACTTGACGAGAAACTTTCCCTTTACGGAAACCAGGTACGTTTAAGTTTCCTTTAACTTTATTAAACGCAGCTGTTAGTCCTTTTTGGATTTCTGGTTGCGCAATCGTAAATGTTAAAACACCATCATTTGTGCCTTTTTTTTCAAATGTTGCAGTCATTTATTTCCCTCCGAGTTTTGAAATTCATTTTATACATCAAAAGCGTTTCATGCATACCATTAAATAGTACACTAACGCTTTAAAATTGTAAACATATTGAATAGTCTGAATCCCTGATTTTTACTAGTTTTTTTTCTTTTTTTTGACGATTTTTCATTCCTGTTCAAAGAAATTGTTGCATCAAATACAAGATTTTTTCTCGTTTGGCTAAAAACTTTTCTTCTTCCACTTCAGTGAAACCCATTTCTGTCGTTCCTTGATACACTTTAATCGTTTCCTCAAACCATTGCGTAGCTTCGCCAATATAAGTGTCAAAGATTGGGTACGTGATTGCCGCCTGCATCATGAATTCTTCCTTTAATCCCGCACTCAACAATGCGTCTTGATTTTCATAAGCTTGTGCTAACTTACTTAAACAGCGATAACTTTTTTGCTCGGCTGGTTTTGGTAACCCTTGTGGCACGACTTCAATCAGTTGCTCATCGATTGTTAAAAAAGCTACTGGTTTGCTTTCTCCAACTTGTACGAGAAGCTCTAAAAGTTTTGCACGCACAAATAAATGGATATCTGTACGAATCAATATTTTTTTCGTTGCTTGAATAAATTCATGATAGGGTAACTGCTCAAGTTCACTAATCAATGTTAATTGTTGCGTTGGCGACAGTTCAGCGATATTGGCTAATTTTTGATGCGTCTGACGTATTTTTTGCCTCGCTAATTGTCCTGAAAAATTTTCTGCTTGCTGGATTTTTTCAATCATTGCATGCTCAAAGTGCTCTGAAAAGTTAGTCGCTGCAATTAGTTTACGTGCATATAGCCAATCTTTTGCACCAATGAGTAAGTCAAAATAGAAAGTGGCAAATTCTTCTTGTTTCAGATATTCTGTTTCATGGATCACTGCTTGACTCAAAGCTTCTTGTTTTTCATCAAGCTCATACAAACAATAAACGAGTAAGCTGTTTGCTTCAAACGTTTGCTTTAATTCATACGCACGGGTAAATAATTCTTTTGCTTTTCCCAAATTCTGTTGCGCAAGCGCTTGTTGAGCGACACGCATTAAATTCTCATATTTTTCTGGAAAATCAACTGGTCCAACCATGTCACTCCTCCTAACCCTTTTCCATTTTAACAAAACAAAAAAAGCGTGACAATCAAAATCATAATCGTCATGAAAGAAAGAATTTTTGAAAAAAATTTTTTTGCTTTTTTGACGGCTTTTGCTTAAATTTTCAAAAATATTGCTTTTATCTCACCGTTTAATCATAGCCACTAATCAAAAAAAGAGGCTGGAACATCTTTTTGTTCCAGCCTCGCTTCGTTCGTACGATTTTCAATCAAAATAACAAATTTTAGAAATTAAGCATTTATTTCTTGATTAAACGCTTTGATCAAATTAACTGTTACAACACTGGTATTTGAGAAGTAGTCACCCAAATGCTGTTTTTTCTGACTAAATATTGTTGGAATATAGCCAATAAACAATAAAGGAAACTTCAAAATAAATCGGCAAGCCGCTTCGCGTACGAGAACAGTTGACCAACTCAATTCCATTTCATCAAAGCTGATGACCCGAATGCCGAAAATCATTTTTCCTAAGGTCTGACCATGATTTAATTTTGTCAATAAAACAAAGTAGCTTAAATAAATGACTAATCCTAACAAGCCATACACACTTAGGTAGGAATCATTGATTGACAACCACCCAAAATTACTTGCGACTCCAAGAGTTAAGCGTGTGATAGCACCAATACAGAGCAAATCAATTAAAAAGGCAAAGAAACGAATCCAAAATCCAGCGTAAAAATACGTTGGAAAGTCATTCAGTTCTTTCTTCTCTGTAGGAGTCTCTGTATATTGTTGCCATTCAGCTTGTTTTTCTTTGATTTGTTCTTCTGTCAATTCTTCTTTACGAAAAGAGTTCAGTACCTTTTGAGAAAATCCTTTATCTGGTCCAACAGCTGGTTGTGGATTTATTTTTGATTCATTTGCTGTAGCTGGTTGTTCATTTGTCGGTTGTTTTTCCGGAGTTTCTGCCATCTTATTCACCTCCGTAGTAATACATCGCTTTAGGAGATTCTGCCGTACCAAGGTTTTCTAAAACGGATAAAATTTGGCTTGTTTCAGAAGCCTTGATTCCTTGGAATTCTGCAAACTTCGAGCCAAACCAAGTATTCGCGAACCCAGTGCCAGAAGTGCTATATTCGATCAACTGTGCATTTTCTAGTTTCTGGTCTTTTCTCATTGCTGCTAGTGCTTCATCTGGAAATGCTAATTCGTCAACCAGACCATTTTCCTTCGCTTGCACGCCGTCATAAATTCGACCATCAGCGATTTTTTTCACTTCTGTTTCTGGCATGTCGCGTCCTTCGCTGACTACCGAAACAAATCGACCATAAGCACTATCAATGTAAGCTTGTAAGACAGCTTGATCCTCTGCTGTTTCCGGACGAGTGCTTGATCCCATATCTTTTAGCGCACCACTTTTGACTGTCGTGTCTTCTACACCAAGTTTTTCTAATAAACCTGAATAGTTTAAACCAGACATGATTACACCGATTGATCCAGTAATTGTTTCTTCTGTCGCATAAATTTTATCTGCATTAGCTGAAATATAGTACCCACCACTTGCGGCCATGCTTGTCATGCTAACATATAAAGGAATTTTGCGTTCGGTTTGGATTTTCTTTAGTTCTTTCGCAATTTCTGCACTTTCGTAAACGCCTCCTCCTGGAGAATTCACTTCTAAGAAAACGCCTTTAACCGTATCATCTTCTTCAATTTCTTTTAACTGTTTCATAAAACTGGCATGGTCATAGCCTTCTGACGCGAAAATACCGGAAGAGCCACCACCTTGAATCGTTCCATCAACAGTTAATTTAACGATTTGCTCTGATTCATCACCCGGTTCAAGGACGTTTGCTGTCAACTCATCTTCTCCATATAGTAATCGATTAAAACTATCTAACTGGATTTCATCACTTACAGGTCGTGTCATACCTGAAGCTACCATTGATACCACTAACAACCCTGTAGCAATTGCCACAGCAATCCATCTTTTTTTATTCATCTTTTTCTCCTTACTTTACAAGTTTAATATAGATTTTTAATTACGATTACTGTTTCTGTTGCTTCTTCTGCATTCATTTTTTCCGCTTTTTCTTCTAATGCGTAACCCGCAAATGCTTCATTCGTCAACTCATCATGAACAACAAACTTTTGTGCTTTTGCTACAGCTACCGCATCTGGCGCTAGCTCTTGGATACTGTCCCAACCAGTATCCAAGAAAATTTTTGTTTCATCTGTTACATCCGGCATCTCTTCTAGTGCCTTCAGTTGTTTTTTTAACTCACCCAACGTAAGAATTTCTATTTTGGCTTCCATCTTTTCCTCCTACAATTTAGACATTTATGATTGTTTCCATTGTACCGAACTACTGGAAAAGATGATAGTCAATTTTCGATAAAATTCTGGCAGTTCCTTCTCCAAAAATACATTTTAGATATATACCAATTTAACAAAAAAAGATTTTTATTGACAAATATGCCCAATAAAAGTTATTATTTTAAATGTTTCCAAAACTTTTTTGAAAAAGGAGAATAGTAGACCATTAAGGATAGCGCCAGATCTGGGTAACCAGATGACGAGGAAAGGGTTTATCGAAAGTTTCGGCGGGTGACCCTAGGGAGCTGCACTCTACAGAGTATGAAAAAAACGATTTGTGAGAATCGAACAAAAACATACTCATGCAGTTGGAAACATCAGACAAATTTATTGAAGAAAGTAGGATGTTTTTTTATGTGCGGAATTGTTGGAATGATTGGATTAGAAAATGTAACTCCTGGATTAGTAAACGGATTAGAAAAGTTAGAATATCGCGGCTATGACTCCGCCGGTATTTTTGTTGCAAATGACTCTGCTGATTATTTGATTAAGTCACAAGGACGAATCCAAAATTTAAAGGATCGCTTAACGCCAGAAGTTGTTGGAACAATTGGCATTGGTCATACACGTTGGGCAACTCATGGAATACCTTCAGAGAAAAACGCCCATCCCCATACATCACAAAGTGGTCGTTTTGTTTTAGTTCACAATGGTGTGATCGAAAATTTTGAAGAACTAAAAGAAACTTATTTAGCTGACCATACATTGATTGGTGAAACAGATACAGAAATCATTGCACATTTAATTGAAGTATTTGCTAATAATGGATTGTCAACTAAAGAAGCCTTCTTAAAGACACTTCAGCTAACAAAAGGTTCTTATGCGTTTGGTTTAGTGGATCGCACAACTCCTGATGTCATCTATGTTGCCAAAAATAAAAGCCCTCTATTGATTGGGTTAGGCAACGGCTTTAACGTGATTGCCAGTGATGCAATGGCAATGCTAGTCCAAACGAAAACGTTTGTTGAAATCGAAGACCAAGAAATGGTTCTCATCACGGCAGATGACGTAACCATTCAAAATTTTCAAGGAGATATCATCACTCGTGAGTCTTTTGAAGCACAAGTTGACGCTTCTGACATCGAAAAAGGAACCTATCCTTATTACATGCTCAAAGAAATTGATGAACAGCCAATCATCATGCGTAAAATTGCGCAAACTTATGTAACAGCTGAGAATCAGATTGCACTTGATCAAGAATTAGTAACAACACTCGCGGTCAGTGACCGCATTTATATCGTTGCTTGTGGTACCAGTTACCACGCAGGTCTTGCTGGAAAACAAGCTTTAGAAACATTGACAGGAATCCCGGTTGAAGTCCATTTAGCAAGTGAATTTGGTTACCATATGCCTTTGCTTTCTAAAAAGCCATTTTTCATTTTTCTTAGTCAAAGTGGCGAGACTGCTGACAGTCGACAAGTATTAGTGAAAATCAATCAACTTGGGCTTCCTTCATTAACAATTACGAATGTAGCTGGATCTACGTTATCAAGAGAAGCTTCTTTCACTGTTTTATTACATGCTGGGCCAGAAATTGCTGTTGCTTCAACAAAAGCTTATACTGCTCAAATCGCTGTTTTAACATTATTAGCAAAAGCTGTCGGCGATCAAAACAAGAACATGCTTTCTTTGGATTTTGACGTAGCCCATGAACTAAGTTTAGCAGCAACTGCTATGGAAACGATCATCACTCAGAAAGAATATTTAGAACAGCTAGCTACTGCCTACTTGAATGATACGCGAAACGCTTTTTATATTGGACGTGGCTCTGACTATTACGTTTCTCTTGAGGCAGCTTTGAAATTAAAAGAAATCAGCTACATCCAAGCAGAAGGTTTTGCTGCCGGAGAATTAAAACACGGAACGATTGCCTTAATCGAAGAAGGCACCCCAGTAATTGGGATTATTAGTGATCCTATCACTGGTGCTCACACTCGCGGAAATTTAAAAGAAGTTGAAAGCCGTGGTGCAAACACGTTAGTCATTTCAACAGAAGCGTTAGCAAAAGAAAATGATCAGTTGGTTTTACCAACCGTTCATCCGTTCTTCACGCCATTAACGACTGTTGTCCCTACCCAATTACTTGCTTACTATGCGACTTTGTTACGCGGGTTCGACGTTGACAAGCCACGTAACTTAGCAAAATCTGTAACCGTTGAATAAAATATTCTAATTCTAGTCTTCCCCAATCAATTCAAAAAAGAAGTAGCCGTGAAAAATTCACGGCTACTTCTTTTTAATACACATGTACAAACCGAAAGACCATTTTGCGCATGGAATTTTATTTTTGGGCAGGAGTTTAGCAAGAAAAAGAGCCAAAGCAAAAATCCGCTTTAGCTCTTTATTTAATTAGTCAATACCAATTTCCGCTTTTACGACTGCAGCAATTTTATCAACATAATAATTTACTTTTTCATCCGTTGGTGCTTCTGCCATGACACGTAACAATGGTTCTGTTCCTGAAGGGCGAACTAAGATACGACCTTCCCCATTCATTTCAGCTTCTGCTTCATCAATAACTGCTTTGATTGCAGGAACATCCATTGCTCCATTTTTATCGCTGACACGAATATTCACTAATTTTTGTGGATAAATCGTTACTTCACCAGCAAGTTCTGATAATTTTTTGCCTGTTTGTTTCATGATATTCAACAATTGAATACCAGATAACATTCCATCACCAGTTGTATTGAAATCTAGGAAAATCATGTGACCCGATTGTTCCCCACCAAAGTTATAATCATTTTTACGCATTTCTTCCACTACGTAACGATCGCCAACTTGAGTAATCACATCTTTCAAACCGATTCCTTCAACCGCTTTGTGGAAACCTAAGTTACTCATAACCGTTGTTACGATTGTATCTTTTTTCAAGCGATTTTTTTCTGCTAAGTATTTTGCACAGATAAACATGATTTTATCACCATCAACAATATTTCCTAGTTCATCAACCGCAATGATTCGGTCACCATCGCCATCAAAAGCTAAACCAACATCTGCTCCTTTTTCAACAACCATCTCAGCTAATTTTTCTGGATGTGTTGAGCCAACGCCGTCGTTGATATTCAAGCCATCTGGTTTTGTTCCCATTGTGTAGAAATCGGTTTCCAGGTCTGCAAACAAACGATTGACAGAAGTTGCTGTTGCACCATTTGCTGCATCAACACAAACTGTTAGCCCAGACAAATCACCATTGATTGTTTGAACTAAAAATTGTGAATACTTCAATAATCCTTCTGGAAATTCTTCGACAGTTCCTAATCCCTCAGCAGAAGGTCTTGGTAGCTCATCAGTTGGTGCATCAAGCAATGCTTCGATTTCTAATTCTTGGTCATCCACCAATTTGAATCCATCTGCTCCAAAGAATTTGATTCCATTATCTTGTGCAGGATTGTGCGATGCAGAAATCATTACTCCAGCACTCGCTTTTTGTAAACGAGTCAAGTAAGCTACACCTGGTGTTGAGATAACGCCTAATTGAAAGACTTCGATCCCTACTGATAACAACCCTGCAACTAATGCAGATTCAAGCATTTGGCCAGAAATACGAGTATCACGACCAACTAAAACTCGAGGACGTTTCCCTTCAACTTCATGTTGACTTAAAACATAGCCTCCATAACGCCCTAATTTAAATGCTAATTCTGGTGTTAACTCTTTATTTGCTTCTCCACGGACACCGTCCGTTCCAAAATATTTACCCATAACGATTAACTTGCTCCTTTAACTTCATTTTCTAAGAAATTTTCCCATTCAATTGTTCGGTTTCATCCATTAGTTTTGAGTTGAATCAACTGTCTCGTTTATCGATTCTTCAGTACTCGTAGCTTGTGTATCTGAACTTGAAGACGAATTTGAAGTTGATGGTGTTGTCGTTCTCGTTGTATCCGTTCCAGATTGTGTTGTTGACGTACGATCTGCACTGCTTTCTGAACGTGAAGATGAACTTCTGTTGGTCGTCTCTTCTAACACCGGTGTGATTTCGACACTCACTTTTTTCGGTGAAACACTTAGCCCATCACTGACCGGAATCTCATACTCTCTCGTCAAACGATGTGTAATCCCTGACACGTCGATTGGAACGATGATACTATCTCCCAGTTGTTCCAATAACTCACTGGTTCCCGTTACTTCTGCTTCCAGTTTTGAAAAATTAAAGTCATAGCTTTTCACACCATCTGCACGAACACCTTGCTGTGTTCCATAAAGACGAACCGTTTTTGTCGGTTTGATTGCATCTGCTTGTACTCTTACATGCACTGGATCAGCAATGATACTCAACGCTTCTCCCGCGCTATTTAAAGCTTGCACAGCTACATTACTATTGATACCATCATCTGTCACGTCCGACGCATTGACTTCAGCAACCACTTGGTTGATTTCCGCTAATGTTTTATCACCTGTCGTAATCGACACTTTTTTTGGTGTTTCTGAAACAGTGTCTAATTGATAACCAGAAGGTGTCGTTTCAGATGGCAAGATTGTTGTTACTTCAAAATCTTTTTCCACCCGTTTTTCGATTGTCACCGTGATTGTGGTTGGTTCAACTTTCGCATTCACTGCACTACTAAGATTTCTGACTCTTAGTGAAACTTCATGGGTTCCTTCGCTCAACTTAGTTAAATCTGCACTTAAACGGAACGTTCGCGTATCAACATTTGATTCCGCATTTAACTGAACACGATTAGCGCTAGTAAGTTTCACTTTTGCCGTACTTACAAATCCATGAATATAATATTTTTCAGAATCATAAGATAACTGAATTGGCACATCACTCACAGTTTGTGTATACGACTCAGAACCAGATAAGACACTTTGAGTTGATTGATTGTTTGCATTGAAATACAAAACGATACTAAACAATAAAGCAATAAACCCATAGAAAATACTGGTCCTTTTTTCTTTTGAGATCATTTACGACCCCCTCCCTTAGTCATGCCATCTAGGAAGGATTGAAGAACATTTTTTCTGTTCTTTGTTTTTTCATCTGCAATCAATTCACGACGCAAGATTGCTAAATATTCTTCTTGAGATAGACCAGTAATCAATTCGTTATCTAAAGTGATACTGACATCTCCTGTTTCTTCAGAGACAACGATCGTAATCGCATCACTGACTTCACTGATACCGACAGCTGCGCGGTGACGAGTCCCAAACTCTTTCGGGATCAACATACTTTCAGATAAAGGCAAATATGCGCTGGCCACTGCAATTTTACCGTCTTTTACAATAACGGCCCCATCATGAAGCGGCGTATTTGGAATGAAGATATTAATCAGTAATTCCCCCGTAATATCTGCATCTAACGCAATCCCAGTTTCAATATACTCATCTAATCCTGTATGACGTTCGATCGTGACCAATGCACCAATTTTTCGCTTGGACATATATTGGATCGCTTTATCGAATGACAAAATCATTTTTTCATCTTCTTGCTGTTCACTCTTCGTTTGCTTAAATAGTGAACTTCTTCCAAGATGCTCCAACCCGCGACGAATTTCAGGTTGGAAAATGACAACTGCTGCGATAACACCATAGGTAATGACTTGATTCATCAACCAGGATAGCGTATGAAGTCCAATTATTTCTGCTAAAATTCGAATCACGATAAAAATCGCAACCCCTTTTAGTAATTGAATGGCCTTCGTTCCTCTTAGCAGCTGGATCAGTTTGTACACCAAGTACCAGACAACCAGAATATCAAGTATGTTCACAAAAAAGTTTAGCGATAAAAAATCACCGGAAAGCATTTGCTGCCAATAATTCAAATTAAAAAGTTCCCCGATTTGAAATGACATAAAAAGCCTCTCTTCTCTTTTGAGATTTCTTTCCCATTATATCATATGTTTATTCTTTAAAGAGTTTTCTGCTTCGTTTTTCCAGATAAAATCACAATTTTTTCAAGAAAGTTACAATTTCTTTTTTCGTCAAAAAAAGACTTACTAAATTTTCACCTTCAAGGCGTCATTAGCAAGTCTTTCTTTTCATTATTCTTGTTCTTTACGACGTTTTGCACGTTCTTCACGCCGTTTTGCTCGTCGTTCTTGTGCTTCAAGATCAACAGGTCTTTCTTTTTTAACACGCTTCTCTTTTTGCTCTTTCTCAGGCGTATTCGAAGCGAGTTCAGGTTCTAACTTCGCTTTGATTTTTTCGAGTTCACCAGACATCAACGCATAACTATAAAAGCGATTTTTTGCATCATGAACAGTTTTTTCAAATAGGTCTTTAGCCATTAACGGATTTGTATTTTCTAATGAAGAAAAACGAACTTGTTTACGCATAAATTCTGCCATCGTTGAAAAATTTGGCTTTTTATAGTCCAATGTCATTGGATTTTTTCCCTTTTCGAGTAAAGTCGGATTATAGCGATACAGTGACCAATAACCTGAAGATACAGCTTCTTTTGCTTCCTTGATTGATTCTTTCATCCCACCAAATAAGCCATGAGTGATACATGGTGTATATGCAATAATCAGAGATGGACCAGGGAATTTTTCGGCTTCTTCAAATGCTTTGATTGTTTGCATTTGGTTTGCACCCGACGCGATTTGCGCAACGTAAACATGATTATAAGTCATCGCCATTTTGCCTAAATCTTTTTTCGCTGCATATTTCCCACTGGCAGCAAATTTAGCAATCGCTGAAGCTGGTGTTGCTTTCGATGTTTGTCCACCAGTGTTGGAATAAACTTCATTGTCCAAAACCAAAATGTTGACATCTGCGCCACTGGCAATCACATGATCGATACCACCAAAACCAATATCGTATGCCCAACCATCGCCACCAATCATCCATTGGCTATTTTTTACAAATAAATCTTTTTCGCGATAAATCATTGCTAATTCTGGAACAGCTTCAAGTTCTGCTTCTATCGCGGCTTGAAGTTTTGCTGCCCGTTGTTGTGTGCCTTCACTATCAAACAAATGATTCAACCAATCTTCCATCAATAAACGTAATTCTGAAGAAACTTTTGGTAGCACTCCACTCATCGACTTCGCTAAAGCTTCACGTCTTGTTTGTGCAGCCAGTAACATCCCATAGCCAAACTCGGCATTATCTTCTAATAATGAATTTGACCAAGCTGGGCCTTGTCCACATTCATTTGTCGTATATGGTGAAGCAGGTGATGCTCCTCCCCAAATGGAAGAACAACCAGTTGCGTTAGCAATCATCATTCGATCCCCAAACATTTGAGTCAATAATTTCACATAAGGTGTTTCACCGCAACCAGAACAAGCACCTGAGAATTCTAATAATGGTTGATTGAACTGAGTTGATAACACAGTGTTTTTTCCTTTAACCGGGTTTTCTTTTTGACGTAATGTCATGGCAAACGCCCAATTCACTGCTTGTTCTTTTTGTTCTTCGTAAGGTTTCATTACTAACGCTTTTCCTTTTGCAGGACAAGCTTCCACACATAGTCCACAGCCTGTGCAATCTTCCACAGAAACTTGGATTCGGTATTTCTGGCCATCAGCGCCTCGCATTTCACGAACGATGAACCCTTCTGGTGCTTCTTCCATCTCCTCTTCATCTGCCAAAAATGGGCGAATTGCTGCGTGCGGGCAAACAAAGGCACATTCATTACACATCGTGCAACGGTCACTGATCCATTCAGGCACCTCAAGCGCGACACCACGTTTTTCAACAGCACCTGTCCCAACAGGCATTTCGCCTGCTGTCATTCCATTTCTTACTAATGTTCCCACCGACAATTCATTGCCTTCTTGTGCGTTCACAGGTACGAGAATTTCTTCTACATAACTTGACTGTTTACGAGCGGCTTTTTGCGGTACTTCAAGCGTTTTCCAACTTTCTGGAACATCCACTTTGTGAAGAAGCTCGACTGTTCGATCAATGGCTTGTGTATTTTTTTCAACGATCGTCATTGATTTATGCCCATAACTTTTCAGCGCTTCTTCTTTTAAAATTGGCAAGACTTCTTCAAACTCAATAATATTAGCTAATTTAAAAAAGGCCGTTTCCATTGCTGTATTGATTCGCCGACCAAGTCCTACTTCTTGTGCAAGTTTCATTGCATTGATTGTATAAAACTGGATGTCATTTTGTGCTAAATATTTTTTTAATTTCGTTGGTAAATGTGTTTCAAGTTGCTCATCGCTCCAGATTGTATTCAATAGGAATGTTCCGCCAGGTTTCAATCCTTTAACCAAATCATAACTATGCAAGTAAGCTGGCGTATGGCATGCAATGAAATCAGCATGTTCAACTAGATAAGTCGAACGGATCGGCGTTTCACCAAAACGAAGATGCGAGACGGTTAAGCCACCTGATTTTTTTGAATCATAATGAAAATACCCCTGTGCATACTTATTCGTATGATCGCCAATGATTTTTATCGCAGATTTATTCGCACCAACTGTTCCATCTGAGCCAAATCCCCAGAATTTTGCTTGATAAGTTGTTGGGTTCGTTAAATCAAGTGTTTCACGTTTTTCAAGTGAAGTATACGTAACATCATCAACAATTCCGATTGTAAAGCGCGTTTTCATTTGCGCTTTTTCTTTTTTTAATTCATCAAAGACGGTCACGATTTGATCAGGCGTGACATCTTTTGAACCCAAACCATATCGTCCACCAATAATTGTTGGACGTATTTCTGCGTCATACATTACGCTTTGAACGTCTAATAGTAATGGTTCTCCACCAGCTCCTGGTTCTTTGCTTCGATCAAGAACCGCAATCGATTTAACCGTACTTGGTAATTTTTCTAGCAAGTTTTTAACTGGGAATGGTCGATATAAATGAATATTCAAAAAGCCAACCTTACGACCATTTTTATTTAAATATTCGACTGTCTGTTCAATCGTCTGTGCAACAGATCCCATGGAAATAATGATTTCTTCTGCATCTTCTGCACCATGATACGTAACCAAATCATAATTAGTATTTCTCAACTGATTAATTTCTTGCATATATTTTTGAACGATTTCTGGAAGTTTATCATAATATTGGTTAATCGTTTCTCTTTGTTGAAAATGGATATCAGGATTTTGATTCGTTCCACTAACGGTTGGATGATTCGGGTTCATTGCCCTTTGACGGAATTTTGCTAATTTTTCTTGATTAATCAATGGCGCTAATTCATCATATTCCAACACTTCGATTTTTTGAATTTCATGACTCGTTCGAAAGCCATCAAAAAAATTCATAAAAGGAATTTCTGCTTCAATCGAGGCTAAGTGTGCGACTGGAGCTAAGTCCATTACTTCTTGGACACTACTTTCTGATAGCATCGCAAATCCCGTTTGTCTAGCGGCCATGACATCCCCATGATCGCCAAAAATATTTAAAGCATTAGTTGTCACTGCTCGACTTGCCACATGAAAAACGCTTGGCAATAATTCACCTGCTATTTTGTACATGTTTGGAATCATCAATAACAATCCTTGTGATGCTGTATAAGTAGTCGTCAAAGCACCTGTTTTTAAGGAGCCATGAACCACGCCAGCAGCGCCGGCTTCTGATTGCATTTCGACAACTTTAACTGGTTGACCAAATATATTTTTCTTTCCTGCTGCCGACCATTGATCGACTAATTCTGCCATTGTTGAACTTGGTGTAATTGGATAGATAGCAGCTAACTCGGTAAACGCATAGGAAATATATGCTGCGGCTGTGTTCCCATCCATGGTTTTCATTTTTCGCATTTATCATCATCCTTGTTCAGTTTCTCTCGAGTAATCTGCTTCATTATACCGTAAACTTGAGGGGAATAAAAATAAATTTCGAGCATTTATTCACATACTTTCATAAAACACTTTTTTTATAAGAAATATTTTGTGAAATCCTCCGAAAACAAAACGCTATCTTTTTTTATTTTGAATCGGTAAAATGTATTTGGAGGTGTTTCTATGGATATTTCAGTTATTGATGCAACAAAAACAAACGAAACAACAGGAATTTACTACGGAGATACAGCAGCGCCACAAACAACGATTGAGTTTCTCAATCTTGCTTGTCCTTATTGTAAAAAATGGTTTGAAGAATCTTTTTTGACACTTGACTCATTTGTACAAGAAGGAAAAGTCAATCGTCTAATTAAACTCTTTGATAAAGAAAAAGAAAGTTTACAACGCGGTAATGTCATGCATCATCACATTACTGCTAACGACGGCAAAAAAGCTTTAGCAGAAATCAAACAGATTTTTGAAATGCAAGACCAATGGAAAGAACTTTCTTTAGAAGAAGTTGCGCAATACGCAACGCAAGAATTAGGATTGACTTATCAACCAGATATGGAAATGGCAAAAGCAATCATTGACGAAGCAAATGCTGCGCATATTCAATTCGTCCCAACGATTATACTCGATCAAACTATTTTTGACGAAAGCATCACGTTAGACGAATTAACTTCTTTAATCAACTAATAAAAAAGGTGAACCAAAACGAATTCCGTCTTGGTTCACCTTTTTTATTAACAGTGATTCGCTCAATCAATACGCTAATTGAGTCAATCACACAGCTTCTTCTCTTAGCTTCTCAGCAAAATCATTGATCTTTCGTATTCGATGATTGATGCCCGATTTTGAGATTGCTCCTGATGGAATCATCTCACCTAATTCTTTCAAACTGACTTCTGGATGTTGCAACCTTAATTCAGCAATTTCTTGCAGTTTTTCTGGTAGAGCATGCAAACCAACTCTTGCTTCAATGAATTCAATATTTTCAATCTGTTTAGATGCCGCATCAATCGTCTTATTTAAATTCGCCGTTTCACAATTAACCAAACGATTAACCGAGTTTCTCATGTCACGAACGATACGAACATCTTCAAAACGCAACATCGAATTTGTCGCACCAATCAACGTTAAAAAGTCAGCAATTTTTTCTGCTCCTTTTAAGTAGGAAATATAGCCATTACGTCTTTCAAGTGTTCGTGCATGCAAGCCATAGTAATTCAGCATGTCACAAATGTCTTGATTATGTTGTTCATAAATGGAAAAAATTTCCAAATGATAACGACTTGTCTCTGGATTGTTCACAGATCCAGATGCCATAAATGCACCACGTAAGTAAGAACGCATTTTCTGTGCATTTCCCATGATTTCATCAGACACATGACCATTAAACATCAAGCCATCCATAATATCCAAGTCCATCAATACATTTTTCGTCCCCTGCTTCAAGCGAACGATATAGACATTATTCTTTTTTAATTTCATTTTTTTTCGAACAAGTAACTCACTTCGAACATTATAATGATCTTTTAAAAGAGAATAGATACGTCGGGCAATCGCAGCATTTTCTGTCTGAACATTTAAAATGAACTGCTGATTGACAATGCCTAAAGAGCCGTTCATTCGCAACAAAGCAGCAAGTTCTGCTTTTGCATGTTCACGATGAACTTCCAAACCAGTCAACTCTTTTTTTACATCAGATGCAAATGACATTCTATTCTCCTCCTTTCTTTCACAATCCTAGTCTAATATTTCGAGCCAAAAACTAACCGAAAAAGTTCTTCAACGACTTTTTCGCCGTCATGGAACACGCCACCATTTTTCAACTCCAAGAAATCAGTTGAAATAACGCGACAACCTTCATTTCTAAGCCCGCTAAAATCATGCTGAACCTGAACAAGGTATTCATCATAGATTTCAGGATCCATGTAATCTTCTGGTACCTTTTCTGTATTCACCAACACCGTATCAATAAATTTCTCCTGTAAGTGTTCGTGCAACACACGTATGTGATCCGCATCAGTGAAATGTTCCGTTTCACCTTTTTGCGTCATGATATTACAGATGTAAACAACTTCTGCTTTTGTTTTAACGATTGCTTCGCCGATTTCAGGAATAACTAAGTTGGGCAAGATACTCGTAAACAAACTTCCCGGACCAAGTACAACCATATCTGCTTCCGCAATAGCGTTCACAACTTTACGCGCTGCTTTTGCTACTTGATCGTCCGTCGTATTTCGCACAAAGACATGGTCAATCGTTTTACGATCTAACGCAATTTTTGATTCACCAACAGCTGTTGTTCCATCTTTAAATACAGCATGGAGCGTTAAAGGTGTTTCAGACGATGGATAAATATGCCCATCTACGTGCATCATTCTCGACAATAACTGAATCGCATCGTACGTACTACCTCTCATTTCTGAAACAGCCGCAATAATCAAGTTACCAATACTATGATTAGCTAAGAATTGATCCTCTTTCTTAAAACGATATTGAAAAATATCTTCATAAAACTGAGGCATATCAGAAAGTGCCACCAATACGTTTCGCAAATCACCAGGTGGTGCCATTGAAATTGATTCCCGAATTGCACCACTACTTCCTCCATCATCCGCCACTGTTACAATGGCCGTTAAGTCTGCGCCTTGATTGCGTAAACTTTTCAAGATAACTGGGAGACCCGTTCCACCCCCGACTACCACAATTTTTGGTTTTCTAATTCGATAGGTCTTCATATTCAAGAGCGATTCACCGTCTCTTTCCGCTTATCTTTGTCACGGTGCGTAACATTCACTTTATAATTTTCACTCAACGCTTTTGATAAACGTTCTGTTAAAGCAACTGAACGATGTTGTCCGCCGGTACAACCAATTGCAACAGTCAAGCTGCTCTTTCCTTCTTTGACATATCCCGGCAAAACAGTCTCCAATAAATGAAGAAATTGACTATAAAAATCCTCTGTTTCAGTAAACGACATCACATAATCATAAACGGGTTGATCCATTCCAGTTAACGGGCGTAACTCTGGAATGTAATGAGGATTTGGCAAAAAACGCACATCCATCACAATATCTGAATCAATCGGTAACCCGTATTTGAATCCAAAAGAAACAAATTCAATTCGGAAGCCTTGATCTTCTTGCGTTTTGAACGTAGCAATGATTTTTTCTCTTAATTGGCGTGGCGTCATCGTTGTCGTATCGATAACAACGGATGCTTGCACCTTTAATTCATTTAAAATTGCACGTTCTTTACGGATTCCTTCAGTTACTAGGCCATCCATTGCCATCGGATGGGTACGACGAGTTTCTTTGTAGCGGGCTACTAATTCTTCATCTGAAGCATCTAAGAACAGAATCGAAGTATCAATGAAATCCGTATTGACAATTTCAATCAACATTTTTTGAATTTCTTCAAAGAATGAACGAGAACGTAAATCGACACCTAATGCCATTTTTGTTACCTTTCCAGATTCTTTGATTAGTTCCCAAAATTTAGGAATCAATCTTGGAGGCATGTTATCAATACAAAAGTATCCCATGTCCTCAAAACTTTGTATCGCCACAGTTTTTCCTGCGCCGCTCATTCCTGTAATAATTACGAGTTGTAAATTTTCAGCCATCTTCTCGAACCCCTCTCTAATTGTCATTTAAATTATATCATTCCGGGCGTATCATCGCTAGCTATATCTTTCCTATTTATGGAATTTTCATGGAAAAATAACCTGTTGTTACAAAAAACTTGGACCAAATACCACAAATGATGATACTTGCTCCAAGTTTTTCTATCGTTACCGATTCAATTAATTGTCGCTACTATTTAGCATTAGAAGATTGTTCCCGAAATTTTTCTGCTAGTTCAATTGTTCGATCAGCCAAAATTGATTGTGCATCAATCACTGGGTACGTATTATCAGAAGCAAATTCTTGCATCAATGATAATTCGGTACAACCCAAAATGATTTTTTCACAGTTTAGCTGTCCGACCGCTTCCTCTAAAATTTCATAGTACAAAGCTTCATTTAAATAGTCTGATTCTTTGATATCATGATAAATCAAATGATTGATTTTCGCTTGTAGTTTGTCATCAGGAGTCACTACGTCAAAGCCTAATTGTCTCACTTCACGCTCATAAATTCCTGCCTTCATGCTACCTTCTGTCCCTAAGATAGCTACTGAACCAGTCGTTTGTTGACGAACTAACTCGTTGGCTGCTTCTCTTGGCATATGCAAGATTGGGATATTTGTTGCTGCTTGTAGCTCATCAAAAAAATAATGTGCTGTATTACAAGTCAATACGATAAAGTTTGGCTGTAGTAGGTTTTGCTTTTCAATATCATCCAGCAAATAAGGAATTGGATTTTCCTTCTCACGATCTAAAATATAAGCAGTTCGATCCGGTACCGTTGCATGATTGAACAATACATAGTTTAGATATTCTTGGTCCCTAGTTGCATTCGTGCGGTGATTGATCAAGCGGACAAAACTCTCCGTTGCCATTGTTCCCATACCGCCCAAAATACTGAAAAAATTCTCCATGACTAGCCTTCTTTCACATGAAAATATTTTTTGAATCGAGGAATATAGTTATGGAACATATATTTCATTAGTACCCATCGTTTCAATGAACGATCGCCATCATAAAATACAGTTGTACCAAAACGTTTTTCCTGAATCATTTTTTCTGCAATTTTTTTATCTTCGTTCTCTCTAGCATATGTTAAAAAGATTTTTTTTGGTACGCCCAGCCATAGTTTTGCGTCTGCGGAATCTTTCGTACCATAAATAGTTTCTGTAAATGGTTCATGGAATACTCTGTCTTCTGTAACGAAGCGCGCTAAATTTAGCCCATTCAACGTAACAAAGAAGCTACTACGTCCTTGACGTAAGTTGATTTCAAATAATTTGTATTCTCCATCGCGTGGATCATATTTCATATCAAAATTCGCAAAACCAGTATACTCGATTGTTTCCAAAAATTTCTTGATTGTCTGGTAAATTTTTTCATTGTAATCAGGCATGATTACGACATAATTACCGATTGATGCAGGTGTTGGATCTTCCAAAAGTGGATGTCCCAAACACATCATCCGAACCTGATGATTTTCATCAACATAGGCATTTAACACGCGCATATTGCTGTCATCTCCAGGAATGAAATCTTGAACAATCATTTCACTTGTATATCCGGCTTCGTAAATTCGTCCTAAAATCAAGTCAAATTCTTCACGATTATCGATAATAAATGCTTTTTTTCGTCCTTCAAATTGAATAGAAAGATACTCTACACTATTTGCTGGTTTTAACGCTACTGGAAACTCAAATGGCAAGTCTTGTTCCAAGCGGCCATTCACTAACATTGGTTCTCTAACAATCAATGTTTTGGGATAAGGAAGTTGATATTCTTCGCAAACTTCATAAAAGCTTACTTTATTAATTAATCGTTCGAATAATGAATAATCAATATACGGACAAATAAAGTATGCTGAAAGTTCTTCTTTATGTTGAGAAATCAACTCTGCATATCCATCTCCACAAGCAATCAACAAATATTTTTTACTTTGATCTGAATATTTTTCTTTTGCCAAGCGTAGCATCGTTTCGATAAAAACTGGATCCTTATCAAAACCTGGAATTACTTCGACACTCACGATGTTGCTGTAACGAGTTGGCGCAAGTTGGTTTGAAGCATATGCTTGACACACTTTACCATAAGCTTCATTAAATGAACGTGCCATACCATAGACGTTCATATCACTTCCTAATAATATAGGAACAAATTCTTCATTTACATTACTATTCATCACAATCTCTCACTTACTCATTAATCTACTGATTCTTTATTTAACTACACAAGGAATATCATACCATAAAGAAAAAAGCAATCAAAGGAAACTCCTCCGATTGCTCAATTCTTTTTTGAACGGATTGAACTTATAGGAAGTTTTTATCTATACCAATTCAGTGTAGAAAGAACTACCTTGTAATGTATTTTAGAAGATGCTATCTAAAAAAACAAGTGTTTTATCATCTTTTAAAGTTTTTTTAACCATATCACCATTTTTTAATTTTTAGACCTTTTCATTCATCACTTTTTCTAGGTATCGCCCAGTATAACTCTCTTTTACTTGGACAATATCTTCTGGTGTTCCAGTGGCTAAAATCGTTCCGCCACCATCACCACCTTCTGGTCCCAAATCAATGATGTAATCTGCCGTTTTGATGACATCTAAGTTATGCTCAATCACTAATACTGTATTTCCTGCATCCACTAGACGTTGCAAAACATCTAGTAAGCGTGCAATATCATCTGCATGTAGTCCAGTCGTTGGCTCATCAAGAATATAAAAATTCTTTCCGTTAGATATTTTATGTAGCTCACTGGCTAACTTCATCCGTTGTGCTTCCCCACCGGATAATGTTGTTGCCGGTTGCCCCATTGTAATATAACCCAAACCAACATCCACGATTGTCTTTAATTTACGATGAATCTTAGGAATATGTTGGAAGAATTCTACAGCATCTTCAACAGTCATTTCTAAAATATCAGCAATGTTTTTCCCTTTATAACGTACTTCCAATGTTTCAGAATTGTATCGTTTTCCATGACAAACTTCACAAGGAACATAGACATCCGGTAAAAAGTGCATCTCGATTTTGATGATTCCGTCACCCCGACAAGCTTCACATCGGCCACCTTTTACGTTAAAACTAAAGCGCCCTTTTTTATAGCCACGCATTTTGGCTTCGTTTGTTTGTGCAAAAAGATCACGAACATCGTCAAAGACACTTGTATAGGTTGCTGGATTACTTCTTGGTGTCCGACCAATCGGGCTTTGATCGATATCAATGATTTTTTCAATCGTTTCATAGCCAGAAATCGTTTTGAATTTACCCGGTTTAGCTGAATTTCGATTTAATTTTTGTGCAAGAGCTTTTTTCAAAATACCATTAACTAAAGTACTTTTTCCAGAACCAGAGACACCAGTGACTGCCACAAATTCTGCTAAAGGAAACTCCACGGTCACATTTTTCAAATTATTTTCTGCTGCTCCAGTAATTTTAATTGCTTCACCATTTCCTTGACGACGCGTTGTTGGCACAGCAATTTTCTTTTTCCCTGAAAGATATTGTCCTGTTAACGAATGAGGATCCTTCGCAACTTCCGCAGGTGTACCAGCTGCAACGATTTGTCCGCCTTGCTCACCCGCGCCTGGTCCTACATCAATCAGATAATCAGCTGCTCGCATGGTATCTTCATCATGTTCCACAACAATCAAGGTATTTCCTAAATCTCTCATTTTCTTCAATGAACCAATCAAACGATCATTATCACGTTGATGCAATCCAATCGATGGCTCATCCAAAATATACAGAACACCGGAAAGATTTGAGCCAATTTGGGTAGCTAAGCGAATACGTTGCGCTTCCCCACCAGATAGTGTTCCAGAAGCCCGACTCAAAGTTAAATATTCCAAGCCAACATTTTCTAAGAATGATAGTCGATCATTAACTTCTTTTAAAATTGGTTTAGCAATCATCGTTTCTTGTTCTGATAAAGTTAAATCAGAGAAGAAGTCAACTGCCTTTTTGATTGACAATTCATTTGTTTCACCAATATTTGTTCCATTAATTTTGACAGACAATGCTTGCGGATTTAAACGTAATCCTTTACATGTTTGACAAGTTAATTCAGTCATATATTGACGCATTTGTTCTCTCGTAAAATCACTACTTGTTTCTTGGTAACGACGCGCGATATTCTTTAGTACGCCTTCAAAAGAAGCTTCAACATCACGCACACCACCAAAATCATTTTCGTAATGGAAATGGAATAATTCATCCGTCCCATTCAAAACAATTTCTTGATGCTCTGTTGGCAACTCATCAAACGGTGTGTTCATATCAATTCCATAGCTTTCACACGCTTGCGCCAACATTTGAGGATAGTATTGAGAACTAATTGGATTCCATGGAACAATTGCTCCTTCAGCCAAGGTCTTCGCACGATCAGGAATAACTAAATCTTGGTCAACTTCTAATTTCAAACCAAGTCCATCACAATCTGGACAAGCTCCAAATGGCGCATTGAATGAAAATAGTCGTGGTTCTAGTTCACCAACTGTAAAGCCACAATACGGGCAAGAGTAATGTTCACTGAATAACATTTCTTCTTCACCAATCACATCAACCAAGGCATATCCATCTGCCAAACGTAATGCTGCTTCAAAAGAATCGAACAAACGTGAACGAATGCCCTCTTTTACCACAATTCGGTCAATAACAATCGCAATATCATGTTTTTTATTCTTTTCTAGTTCAGGAGCCTCAGTAATATCAAAGGTATCGCCATCCACTCGTACACGAACGTAACCTTCTTTTTGGATTCGCTCAAATACTTTTTTATGTTGCCCTTTTTTCTTTGCAACAATTGGTGCTAAAATTTGGATTTTTGTCCGTTCTGGCAATTCCAATACTTGATCAACCATTTGTTCAACCGATTGACTGGTAATCTCAATGTGGTCATTAGGACAGATTGGGTGTCCCACACGAGCAAAAAGCAAACGCAGATAATCATTGATTTCCGTTACTGTTCCTACCGTTGAACGAGGATTTTTACTTGTCGTTTTTTGGTCAATCGAAATCGCCGGACTTAAGCCATCGATACTATCAACATCTGGTTTATCCATTTGTCCCAAAAACTGACGAGCATAGGCTGAGAGACTTTCGACATAACGTCGTTGTCCCTCTGCATAAAGTGTATCGAAAGCTAATGAGCTTTTCCCAGAACCAGATAACCCTGTAATTACTACAAATTTATCTCTTGGAATTGTTACATCTACATTTTTTAAGTTGTGCGCTCTGGCGCCATGAATAATAATTTTATCGTTAGCCATCTCGTCCTCCTGCTCTTTACTCTGCTGCTTTCAATTCTAAAATCGTATCACGTAAATTAGCGGCAGTTTCAAAATCTAAAGCTTTCGCAGCATCTTTCATTTCTTTTTCTAATTTCATCAGTAAATCAGCTTTTTCTTTTCGACTCATTTCATTGTAAGAAACTTGAACGGTTCCTTTTGATTCATCTTTTGCCTCTTTCGTAATAGAAATCAAATCACGAATTTCTTTGATAATCGTTTTCGGTACGATCCCATGTTCTTCATTATAAGCTTCTTGAATCGAACGTCTCCGTGCCGTTTCATCCATTGCTGATCGCATGGAGTCCGTTATTTTATCAGCATACATAATTACTTTACCTTCTGAATTTCGCGCTGCACGTCCAATTGTTTGGACAAGTGAACGCTCACTTCTCAAGAAGCCCTCTTTATCAGCATCTAAAATGGCTACCAACGAAACTTCAGGGACATCTAATCCTTCACGCAATAAATTAATCCCAACTAAAACATCAAATTCACCTAAACGTAAGTCACGAATGATTTCCGTTCTTTCAAGTGTTTTGATATCACTGTGTAGATATTTAACTTTGATACCAAGCTCTTTAAAGTAATCCGTCAAGTCCTCAGACATTTTTTTCGTTAAGGTCGTCACAAAAACACGTTCGTTTTTCTCCACGCGTTCATTGATTTCACCAACCAAATCATCAATTTGTCCCATGATAGGGCGAACTTCAATCACTGGATCTAATAAACCGGTTGGACGAATAATTTGCTGGATCACTGTATCTGTTTGCTCATGTTCATAAGGTCCCGGTGTAGCTGAAACATAGATAATTTGATGGACATGTTGCTCAAATTCTTCTAATCTCAACGGCCGATTGTCAAGTGCTGAAGGCAAACGGAAACCATAATCAACCAACATTTGCTTTCTTGCTCGGTCACCGTTATACATCCCGCGAATTTGAGGCATCGTTACATGGGACTCATCAATGACAATCAAGAAATCTTCTGGAAAGAAATCAAGTAACGTATAAGGTGGCTCTCCTTCTTTTCGGCCATCCATATGACGCGAATAGTTTTCGATTCCTGAAGTGTAGCCCATCTCCAACATCATCTCAATATCATAATTTGTTCGTTGTTCCAATCGTTGTGCTTCTAATAACTGATTATCTTCTCGTAACACTTTTAAGCGCAACTCTAGTTCAGTTTTGATATTCGCAACGGCTTGTTCCATATGCTCATCATTTGTTACAAAGTGAGTAGCCGGAAAAATAGCGACATGTTCTGTTTCTCCAAGCACTTCGCCAGTTAATGCATCTACTTCACGAATCCGTTCGACTTCATCACCAAAAAATTCGACTCTCAAAGCACGTTCATCACGTGAAGCTGGAAAAATTTCCACCACGTCACCACGCACTCGGAACCGACCACGCTGAAAGTCAATATCATTTCGTTCAAAATTAATCCCAACTAAATTACGAATCAATTGATTACGGTCAAGTTCTGCTCCTTGTCGAACCGAAACAACTTGCTTTTGATACTCAAAAGGTGAACCTAATCCGAAAATACAAGAAACAGATGCAATCACAATCGTATCGTTTCGCTCTAAAAGGGAACTCGTAGCCGAATGACGTAACTTATCAATTTCGTCATTGACACTTGAGTCCTTTTCAATATAAGTATCACTAGATGGAACATACGCTTCTGGCTGATAGTAATCATAATAGGAAACAAAATATTCAACCGCGTTTTTTGGAAAGAATTCTTTAAACTCTCCATATAATTGTCCAGCTAAAGTTTTATTATGTGCAATAATCAATGTTGGTTTATTTACTTCCTGGATCACATTGGAAATCGTATAGGTCTTCCCCGTACCGGTTGCACCTAATAAGATTTGCGCTTTTTTCCCACCAACAACACCATCAACTAATTGGCGTATCGCTTCAGGTTGATCCCCCGCTGGTTGGTACTTCGAGACAAGCTCAAATCGTTGAGAGGTATCTCTTTCAATCATTTTTCGTCCCCCTTTTCATTCATTCCTTTTCATTTTATGACTTGCAAAAAGAAAAGGAAAGCAAAGGCATTCCTTACTAAAAAATTATAACACACCGAACATACTTTCGCCACTTCTTTCCCTCGACTGCAGATGTTAGGTTTTATAACATTGATTGTTAGGTTTTGTCGCTTTTTTCATTTTTTTAAGCTTCAGAACTTGTCTGATTTATTACTTTTCCCCTATAATAAACAGATATTGAGAATTTAGGAGGTAATTATGAAAAGAAAGCATTTATTCTACTCGTTCATTTTCATAATGGTAGGATTTGTCACACTTGCAACTAGCAATCCTGCCCAAGCAGAAACAAAAAATACGGAATCAAGCACCGCCGAGACGATGCAAACGATTCAACCCAAAAAAGACAAATACGTCGTTGCTAGCGACTCTGCCTTTGCACCATTCGAGTTTCAAAATACAGATGGCAAGTATGAAGGAATCGATGTTGAATTAATGAAACAGATTTCTGAGCTTCAAGGATTTAATATCCAAATGGACTACCGCGGTTTTTCTGCTGCTTTGCAAGCGTTAGAATCTGGTCAAGCTGATGGCATGATTGCTGGAATGACCGTCACAGATGAGCGTAAACAAAGTTACGACTTTTCTGACACTTATTTCGATAGCGGAATCCAGTTAGGTGTAAAACAAGGTGATACATCCATTAAAGCCTACAAAGATTTAAAAGGAAAAACAGTTGGTGCCAAAGTCGGAACCGAAAGTGCTGAATTTCTAAGTAATCACGAAGAAGAATATGGCTATAAAATCAAATACTTTGATGCTGCTGACCAACTATACGATGGGTTAAAAGTTGGTGCGATTGACGCAATAATGGATGACTATCCTGTCCTTGGTTATGCCATCAAACAAGGCCAAAAAATTGATACACCGATTGCAAAAGAATCTGGCGGTAAGTATGCCTTTGCAGTAAAAAAAGGTGAAAATCAAGAACTTTTAGCAATGTTCAATGAAGGTCTTAAAGAGTTAAAACGTACAGGAGCTTATGACAAAATCATCGACAAGTATGTAGCTACTTCAAATGAGTCAGCCGATTCAACCAAAGATGAATCAACAATCATCGGCTTGATCAAAAACAATTATAAACCACTATTACGCGGTTTCTGGATGACGATCGTACTTGCTTTGGTATCATTTGCTTTAGCATTAGTTGTTGGTGTCATTTTCGGCTTATTCAGCGCTTCACCAATTCGTGCGTTACGCACAATCGCAACCATTTACGTTGATGTGATTCGCGGAATTCCAATGATGGTACTTGCCTTCTTCATTTTCTTTGGCTTACCTGGTATCGTTGGATTTACAATCCCTGATTTCATTGCCGGCGTTATTACATTGACATTAAACGCGAGTGCTTATATTGCAGAAATCGTTCGTGGCGGAATCAATGCTGTTCCTGTCGGACAAATGGAAGCTTCAAGAAGTTTAGGTTTATCTTATAATCGAACGATGCAAAAAATCATCTTGCCACAAGCAATTCGAATCATGCTCCCTTCATTCGTTAACCAGTTCGTTATCTCATTGAAGGATACAACAATCATCTCTGCAATTGGTGTTGTCGAATTACTTCAAGCTGGTAAAATTATCGTTGCCCGTACAACCCAAAGTACGTACGTTTACCTAATCATTGCAATCATGTATTTAGTTTTGATTACCGCTTTAACAAAATTAGCGAAAGTTTTAGAAAAGAAGGTGAAGTAAGATGTCAGAAAAAATCTTAGTTGAACATCTTGTAAAAAAATATGGTGACAATACTGTATTGAACGATATCAACGTCTCAATCAACGAAGGTGATGTCGTTTGTATCATTGGCCCTTCTGGTTCAGGAAAAAGTACTTTTCTGCGTTGTTTAAATCGTTTAGAAGAGCCAACTGACGGAGATATTATCATCGACGGCGCTCACTTAATGGATAAAAACACAAATATCAATCTCGTTCGTCAACATATCGGAATGGTGTTCCAACATTTCAATTTGTTCCCTCACCTTTCTGTTTTAGAAAATATTATTCTTGCGCCAATGGATTTGAAAAAGGAGTCTCGCGAAGAAGCAGAAAAGAAAGCAATCAAGCTATTAGATACAGTTGGCTTGGCTGACAAAAAAGATATGTCACCAGAAATGCTCTCCGGCGGACAAAAACAACGCGTTGCGATCGCCCGTGCATTAGCAATGAACCCAGACATCATGCTTTTTGACGAACCAACCTCTGCACTTGATCCAGAAATGGTCGGCGACGTTCTAAACGTCATGAAAAAACTTGCGAAGCAAGGAATGACCATGGTCATCGTTACTCACGAAATGGGATTTGCCAAAGAAGTTGCCAATCGTGTCATGTTCATTGACGGTGGAAACTTCCTTGAAGATGGAACGCCAGAGCAAATTTTTGAAAATCCACAAAATGAACGTACAAAAGACTTTTTAGATAAAGTTTTAGATATTTAACAAAAGAACCTGAAACAGTTTCAACCCATGAAAAAGCATCGTCAAAATCTTGAATAAGGTTTTGACGATGCTTTTTTGATTTGTATTTTAGAAGAGCCAGTCGTCACTAAGCTCTTCTTTTATCCCTTTTACTATTCATTACTGAAGGAATGACGCGTTCATCGCAGTTCTTTTTTACTCAGCTTATTTCCAAAAGAGTTTACTACATTGAACGTATAAGTAATAAAACGGTGAAGCGACACATTTGTCAGCTTCACCGTTTTATTATTTACGCTTTTTTCCGCCAAAAGCGTCCTTCATTTTATCGAAAAAACCATCTTCTTGTTGTTCTTCGACTTTCATTCCACCTGCTTCAGCAAATGAGCGTAACGCTTCTTTTTGTTGTTCATTTAAGTTCTTCGGCGTAATCAGTTTCACTTTCACGTGTTGGTCACCTGTTGCACCACCACGTAGTTTAGGCGCACCTTTTCCGCGAAGACGGAAGTTTGTTCCAGTTTGTGTTCCTGCTGGGATCTTTAACTTAACATCTCCGTGAACAGTTGGAACTTGAACTTCATCTCCTAAAGCTGCTTGCACAAAACTCAATGGTAACTCGTAATAGATTTCTGAACCATCACGATCAAAAATATTACTTTCTTCAACACGGAAGACTACATATAAATCACCAAATGGTCCGCCGTTTTCACCTGCTTCACCTTGACCAGCTAAACGCATTTGTTGTCCTTCTTCGACACCGGCTGGTACATTCACTTTCACAGAGTGAGCTTTCTTTTCATGACCAGAGCCATGACAAGTTGGACATGGTTCTTTGATTTCTTTTCCGGTTCCATGACAAACATCACATGTTTGACGACTCATCACGCGACCTAATGGTGTTTGACGTTCAACATTGATTGTTCCTGAACCATGACATTTTTGACATGTAATTGGTTCCGTCCCAGGTTTTGCACCATTCCCATGACAAGTATGACAAACTTCTTCCCGGTTATATTTGATTTCTTTTTCAATACCAAAAATTGCTTCCTCAAAACTCAAATCAACTGTGTATTGTAAATCAGCTCCTTGACGAGGTGCCGTTGGATCAACTGAACGACCTCCGCCTCCGCCAAAGAAAGAATCAAAGATATCTTCAAAACCACCGAAGCCGCCTCCGCCTCCAGAGAATCCTCCAAAGCCACCGAAGCCGCCTCCGCCTCCAGCGCCATAGTTTGGATCTGTACCAGCGTGACCATATTGATCATACGCAGCCCGCTTTTGCGGATCACTTAAAATTTCATAAGCCTCAGACACTTCTTTAAATTTTTCTTCTGCATCTGCTTCTTTGTTAATATCAGGATGATATTTCTTAGAAAGTTTACGATAAGCTTTCTTTATTTCATCTTCTGAAGCCCCTTTTGAAATTCCTAGGACTTCATAATAATCACGTTTCGTTGCCATAGGCTTTCCTCCTATTGGTTCTAATACATCAAATTCACATCGCTTGTAATCATATCACATTTTAGTTGAAACCAAAACTGCTACTTGCATTCTTTCAAAAGAAAAAGACTGTGGCAAAAAGTCGAATCGACTTTCCCCATAGCCTTCTCTTTTTTACGAATAGGTAGACGTTTCAGAAAAGATGGCTTCAACTGAATCTACAGCTATCATCAAAGTCCAACTTTTCTGTTCTAGTCTACTCCTAGCACACTAGGGAACTAATTATTTGTCGTCGCCGTCGACTTCTTCAAAGTCAGCATCAACGACATCGTCTGCTCCGCCTTGTGCTGCTTCAGGATTTTCTTGCGCTTGTTGTTGTGCAGCTTGTTCATATAATTTAACTGTTAAGTTTTGAACGATTTCGTTCAAAGCATCACGTTTTGTTTTCATTTCTTCAATGTTATTTGCTTCAACTGCCGCTTTTAATTCATCGCGAGCTGTTTCTGCTTTTTGAACTTCTTCTGCGTCTACTTTACCTTCTAATTCTTTCAATGTTTTATCAACTGAGAATAATAAGGCATCTACGTCATTGCGAAGATCGACTTCTTCTTTACGAGCTTTGTCAGCTTCTGCATTAGCTTCTGCATCTTTTACCATACGTTCGATTTCATCGTCTGATAAACCTGATGAAGATTTGATTGTGATTTTTTGTTCTTTTGAAGTGCCTAGGTCTTTCGCTGATACATTGACGATCCCGTTTTTATCAATATCAAAAGTAACTTCGATTTGAGGGATACCACGTGGTGCTGCAGGAATATCAGTTAATTGGAATCTTCCTAGTGTTTTGTTATCAGCAGCCATTGGACGTTCACCTTGTAAAACATGAATATCTACAGCAGGTTGGTTATCAGCAGCTGTTGAGAATACTTGTGATTTACTTGTTGGGATTGTTGTATTACGATCAATCAACTTAGTGAAGACCCCACCCATTGTTTCGATACCTAATGATAATGGTGTTACGTCAAGTAAAACAACATCTTTTACATCACCAGTGATGACCCCACCTTGGATTGCTGCACCCATTGCAACGACTTCATCAGGGTTCACTGATTTATTTGGTTCTTTACCAGTTTCTTTTCTTACAGCTTCAACAACTGCAGGAATACGAGTTGAACCACCAACTAAGATTACTTCATCAATTTCAGATTGTGATAAACCAGCATCTTTTAATGCTTGGCGTACTGGAATTTTTGTACGTTCAACTAAGTCAGCTGTTAACTCATCAAATTTTGCACGAGTCAATGTCATTTCTAAATGCAAAGGTCCTGCTTCGCCAGCTGTGATAAATGGTAAGCTGATTTGAGTGCTTGAAACACCTGACAAATCTTTTTTCGCTTTTTCAGCAGCATCTTTCAAACGTTGTAAAGCCATTTTGTCTTGACCAAGGTCTACGCCGTTTTCTTTTTTGAATTCAGCAACCATGTAATCAATGATTTTGTTATCAAAGTCATCCCCACCTAAATGGTTGTCACCAGCTGTTGATAATACATCAAAGACACCATCACCTAATTCAAGGATTGATACGTCAAATGTACCACCACCAAGGTCAAATACTAAGATTTTTTCATCACGGTCTGTTTTGTCTAAGCCATAAGCTAAAGCTGCTGCTGTTGGTTCGTTGACAATACGTTCCACTTCCAAACCAGCAATTTTACCAGCATCTTTTGTTGCTTGACGTTGTGCATCGTTAAAGTATGCAGGAACAGTGATAACTGCTTTCTCAACTTTTTCACCTAAGTAATCTTCAGCAAAACCTTTGATATATTGAAGAATCATTGCAGAAATTTCTTGTGGTGTGTAAGATTTTCCTTCAACTTCTACTTTATACCCAGGTTCACCAATGTGACGTTTGATTGATGAAATTGTGTTTGGGTTAGTTACAGCTTGACGTTTTGCCACTTCACCAACTTGGATTTCACCATTTTTAAATGAAACAACAGATGGTGTTGTACGGTTTCCTTCTGGATTTGCGATAATTTTTGCTTCGTTTCCTTCTAATACAGCAACTGCAGAGTTTGTTGTACCTAAGTCAATACCAATAATTTTAGTCATATTAACGTCTCCTCATTAAATAAAATTTAGTTTATAGTTGCACGAATTACTGCGCGACAATGACCATTGTTGGTCTTAATACGCGATCGTGTAATTTATATCCTTCTTGCAAAACTTCCACAATCGTATCTGCCGGCACCTCATCAGATGCGGGAACAGTTTGGACTGCTTGGTGAAGCATTGGGTCAAATGTTTCGCCTTTTGCAGGGATTTTTTCAATTCCCTCTTCTTTCAAAGCAAAACGAACACCTTCTAATACCATTTCGACACCTTTTTTCAAGCTAGCACCTTGTTCATCTGAAACTTCTGTTGCTAGCGCTCGCTCTAGGTTATCAATTGAAGGTAATAATTTTTTAGCTAAATCTTGTGAACGATATTTTTGCAATTGTTCACGTTCATTTTTTCCGCGGTTTGCCATGTTGGCAATTTCAGCTCGGGCGCGTAGGAATTTATCTTCCATTTCTTCTAAGTCAGCTTTCAAGTTGACGATTTCAACATTTTCCACTTCAACTTCTGAAACACCTGAGTCTTCCGCAGCTTCTGTATCGACTTCCAAATCTTGCTGGATGTCTTTTAATTCTTTTTCTAATTCCTCTTGGTTTTCTTTCACGATACAGTCTTCCTTTCATTATTCAGTCAGCTGTCTTGATTGTTCATATTAAAAATCAGATTAGCTGCTATCAATTTTAGAAATGCGGACTTACAATCATGAGCCAGACAAATCAAGCAAACGATAGTAATCAGCCAGTCTATTCGCTAATTCTTTTCGATAGACATCGACCAAACCAAACATTCGTGAATACGGCATGCTTGTTGGTCCAAGTAAAGCAATTGTTCCTCGGCCATGTCCATCAATTTCATAACTTGCTTGAATCATGCTCATATTTTGTAGCAGATCATTCCCTAATTCAGAGCCAATCTTAATATGAATATTACTATCCATCGGAACAATCATTTGAGTAAGCTCGTCGGAATCCCTCATTAAAGAAAACATCGACTTAAACTGATTCAAATCTTGATGGGGTTCATAATCAAGCAGGTTCATTTGTCCACTCACATAAATCTTATCTTCAAATACTTGACCTAAAACAGCATCAAATAAGTAGGAGATACCTTCCGTTGATTGGAAATATTTATGTAAGATCATTGGGATCTCTGTTCGCAGTTTTTGATAAACCGTCATTAGCGGATCACCCACCAAGCGGTCATTCACAAGCCGAACCATTTTTTCTAAATCTTGACTCCCCAGGTTTGCTGGAAGAGTAAATACCTGGCTTTCAACATTGCCTTTATCCGTCACCACGATAGCAATAATTTGTCGATGATTTAACGGTACGATTCGGAAACCAGTTAATCGGCGATCTTTCACTTCTGGTCCCAACGAGAATGTCGTATAGCTTGTCAGTTCAGATAAAATTTCAGCGGACTGACGAATGATTTCGTTAATCTCATGAAATTCTTTTCCTAAAGACTGCCTAATCACTTGCAAATCATCATTTGTTACACGAGTTGGTTTCAATAAATGATCCACATAGTAACGATATCCCGCCGCAGATGGAATCCGACCAGAGGAAGAATGAGTTTTTAACAGCAACCCGTCTTCTTCTAGCGCCTTCATATCGTTGCGAATCGTCGCTGAACTTGCTTCAATTCCCTCAGCCATTAGCGTTTTGGAACCAACGGGTACGCCACTACTCGTATAGTTTTGGATGATCAGACGCAAAATATCACTTTGACGCTGTGTTAACATCTTCCATCACCTCTCATTAGCACTCCTATCTTCTAAGTGCTAACCCACTTACTAATATAACAAGTCGTCTTCTTTCTGTCAAGAAAAACACATCACTTTTTAGCACTCTTCCGCCCCGAGTGCTAACGATGAGTTTTATTCAAAAAAAAGCGGGAAATCAATGTTTGTTTGACTTCTCGCTACGCAATTATTTGTGATTATCTTTTTATTTAACTAAATTTAAACATTTTTTATTCATTGATTTCTGTTTTTGGTAACAAAAATTTTTCAAAAACTTCGTTCCCTAAAAATGTACCTTTAGGGGTTAAATAAACTCTTTCTTCAGTGTTCACCAACAAGTCGTCTTTCACTAACGTATCTAACGTTGACTGGTAGAGTGACTCTATCGTTTGTTGATAACGATCATAAAAATGTTGTTTGTTGATCCCGGATTTTTTACGCAACCCCAAAAACAGCTCCTCTTCAATCTGGTTGTTTCGTGATAACGTTTCTTTTTCTAAAATCGGTAAATTTCCTTCACGCAAGGGACGCAAATAATGCTGGATTGGCCCCTTGTTTCGATAACGTGTTTGATCAAGATACCCACTTGCCCCTGCACCAAAGCCAAAATAATGGTCATTATTCCAGTACATTAGATTATGTTGTGATTCATGACCGGTCAATCCAAAATTACTAATTTCATATTGATGACGGCCATGTTGTTCCATTGCTTCAATCGTTTCCTCGAACATTTGCGTTTCTGTTTCTTGATCGGGTAACTCTAATCGACCTTGTCTTACCCAGTTCATGAACATTGTTTTATTTTCCAAAATCAACGAGTATAAAGAATAGTGCGGTAAATCTAGCGCTAATGCTTTTTCCAGTGTATCACGATAATTTTCAAGTGTTTGTCCAGGCAAAGCATAAATCAAATCAATGCTTACATTGGAAAAGTTTTCTGCTTCTAAAAATGACATTGTTTGGTATACATCTTCAGCAGTATGCTTTCTGCCAATTTTTTTTAACAAACGATTATCAAACGTTTGAACGCCCATAGATAAACGGTTCACACCATAGTTTTTCATGACTTGTAGTTTTTCTCGCGTTAAATCACCTGGATTCGCTTCAACAGTAAATTCCTTTCCAGTTCGAAAAGGTAAAATATCACGAGCGCCTGCTAGCAAACGATCTAATTGTTGTGCGGATAACGAAGTTGGTGTTCCCCCACCAACATATAATGTTTCTAAATCTTCTATAGGATGTTTCTCCATCATCAACTTCATCTCTTTTAGTAACATTTCAACATACTCATCAACTGGTTGGCCCTCTAAAAAAACTTTATTAAAATCACAGTAATAACAAATATGCTCACAAAATGGAATATGGATATACGCAGAAGTTTTGTGTTCTGCGGAATTAGTTGCTTCATTCATTGACTTAAATTCTCCTTACGCCGAAAAGTCGTACCATTTTTCGACCTTCTTTTCGATCACTCATATAAAAGCATACTAACTGTAATTGGGAAACAAATCCACTAAAAAATCCAAGAATTGACTTCTTGGATCACTTTTTCCTTAGCTACACTTGTGACTTGATTGTAAATTTCTAGCGTTGTTTTCATATTGGAATGACCCACTCGATCCATGATGGCTTTGATAGGAACATTAGCTTCAGCCAAAAGAGAAATATGTGTATAGCGAAAAGTATTCGTAGTCACATGCTTATTAAAATCAGGGTATTTTTCTCTTAAGATATCTTTGACACAGTTATTTATTCTTAAACAAAAATGTATTATTTCAGATGTTTGTTTTTTATTCAATACTTGTATTTTATTTTTTCATAATATGTTATCTTCGTGGTATACATTATTCTAACCATTCATTGTTGGATAGTGGACTTAGAATATTTTTCACATACGTTTATGTATAAACTTTTTCAATATAATCGACCCATTCCATTTCATCAAGCAATTCTAATGTATTTACGATTCTTCTTTTTTCATTTTCATTGTCAATCCCCTGATCATGATTTAACAATAGACTAAAAATGTTTTTTACCATTTTAGCTTGCATATCATCGCTATTAAAAATAATTTTATCGAGTTCACTTAAAAATAATTGGATATTTGCCTCATTTTTTCGTGTATAAGATAAAGATAACCCATTTATAATAAAATTTTGTAAATCTCTTGAGTAATTTGAACTATCTAAATAAATTTTCATGTGCTGTATGCTTTCGACAAAATTAAACCTTATGTACTTATCTTCAAATAAAAATAAACAATTTGAAAATATAACAAGTTCGAATCTTCCCCATGTTTGTATCTTATCTAAATAGTTAATGATTTTTTTTGCAATTTTGCGTTGTTCATTTTTATCTAGTGCGTCACCTTTATACTCTCTAACTAAATAATATTGAGCATATAAACTGTAATAATAGAAATCTTTGGTATCAATATACATATCCAGAATTTCATTTGCAAAATTTATATCAAAAGGATTAAGGTACTTTTTCGATAATTCAACAGATACTTTCTTTTTACCTTCTAATTCTTTTTCATTCAATATGAATTCATATTCTTCTAAGCTAATATTTAGTCTTTTAAGATATTTCAATAAAATAGTAAAACTTATTTTAATTCCCCCATTTTCAAAAGAAGACAATGTATTTCTATGTGAAATCCCTTCAGCCAGCTTTTCTTGGGTAAAATTCCTTTCTTTTCGTAAAAGTTTCAATAGTTCATTGTGCTCCATACAAACCCCTCCCTTTTTGTAAAATTTTAAATCATTTTACTCTATTTAAAAATACTTTTTTGACGAATTACTATGCAAAATAATCTGATGAGAAATTTACTTATATAATTACTTTGCAAACAACCATTATATGAAGGAGGTTATTTTATGGAAACATATCCTGAATTATTACTCGACGGCGCTTGGCAAACAACTGGAGTTAAATAAATTTATATAAGAAAAGAGGATAAATAAAATGATGAGAAAAGGATTTATTGGTTTAGCCGCAACATCAATGTTAGGTTTTTCACTTCTAAGTAGTGCTAGTCTAGTTGTAAATGCAGATGATTTAGCTGTCGTAGATTCTAATGGTATTCAGCTTTCAAACATAGATTCTTTTACCTTAGATCTTAATTCACAACAACAACTTTTTATGAACAAATTAACTCATATATATCCATACTTCTATTTCGATCATAATCAGCTTGCTTGATCAATTGATTATGATACATTAAAAACAGAATATGGTTTTACTGATGATGATATCGTTACAATTGATTCTATGTTAAAAGCTCCAGCAATCTCTTGGGATAACGAAACTTCCAATATTCAATCCAGAATGTATGTTAAAGGGAGCAAAGTATATTTCACTCATGCTGATGTAGTTTCTGCTCTTTACTCAGCAGCTTTAATCGGACCGTCAGCTATTTATGCAGCAATAGTCGGGTTAGGAACCATTTCTCTCGGTCCAGTTGGAACTGCTATTGCGGGAGCAGTAGGGATTTTAGGCTTTCCAAGTTTGGCTGGGTTTACCTATCAAGTTATCCAAGCAGCTTCGAATGGACAAGGTGTCTATTTAGGAGTCGAAATGAACGGAATTTTTCCAAATATCGTCAGCGGTACATTTTAAAATAGATTGAGGGATATTATTGAAGAATAGAAATTTGTTGGTCATAAGTATTATCTTAATCCTCGGCTCTAATATAGGTTTTGTCACCCTATCTGATCTTCCAAAATCTGTCTGGATTACACTTACTTTTATTGGTAGCTGCTTGTTTTTATACACTTGCATAAAACGTGGTCTAGCTAAAAAAAAAATACTCATTTTTACTTTTCTAATTGTCGCTACTTTTTTAGTATCAAATTTTTTTCTCGATAATTCTGCCTTACTGGTATATTTCGCTAATAGTTTAGTTGGCAGTCTGCTCGTTTATTCATTAGAAAAACATTACAGCGGACGTAAATAATTAAAAAAGCCCAACCCACTTTATAGAAAATAGCCTATAAAGTGGGTTGGGCTTTTTTAATTCAGGAACATATCAATCGATTTTTTATTTATCCAATCCCACTAATTTTCGCTGCTTACGATTTGCCTCATCTGCTATATAGTTCATCACTGTTTTAAATTCTTTCGCTGTGGCATTTTCGGATAGATCAGCAATACTCTTATTGTATTTTTTTACGATTTTTTGAACTTG
This sequence comes from Enterococcus sp. C50, assembly GCF_040887505.1. Classification (NCBI taxonomy): domain Bacteria; kingdom Bacillati; phylum Bacillota; class Bacilli; order Lactobacillales; family Enterococcaceae; genus Enterococcus; species Enterococcus sp. C50. The sequence goes on from NZ_JBFOFW010000001.1 coordinate 521,808, forward strand.
TTCTTTCTCAGTCATGTAATTTCTCCGATATTTTTATCTGACTCTGCTTAACGTAGAACGTAGCCTTCAATTATTATCATAAGAATCACCTTCTTTAATCAACTTCATTTCTTTTTTTAAATTCCAAAAAGAAGCAATACCAACAATCATTCCAATCATACTCAAAAATGCCCAAAAATATCTTTTTTGAAGAAGTAAGATGACTGAGAAAATAGCCATGATAATCGAGCAAAATATGCCTATATTAATCAAACGATTGATTTTTTCTTTTGTCTTTTTACGCATCCAAATATGCTCCTATTATGCTAAAATATAATGGTCGTTCTTTCCATCTGCTAAAATCCCCCCAACTGATGCACTAGCAATCGTAAGTGCAGCATTGATCATCCTGCTTAATAAACCACTCAATCCGATACCTACTCTAGCTAAAATTTGTTTTTCAACCATTCTAGTAATATTTTTGCGATTATTTCTTAATAACGTTCTTACCGCTCCAAAATTGCTTGCAGCCGTCCATAATCCAATTGCTATTAACCCTACATCAATAACACCAGCAACAAAACCAGTTGAGTTCCACCAATTTTTCCCTACGCCTCGTATTCTTGGATTGAATCCAGTCATTGCTAAATACTGACTGATTGCTTGTTCCATTCTTAATTCATCTTCTACTGTTAACAATAATTCTCCGTTTTCTTCCAATTTAGGTTGAACCTTCTCATAATCCTCTTTAATTTTTTCAATAACCACTTTAGAATTTTTCTTTTCTTCTACATAAAAAGGGATGTTTTTTCAGAGATACAATTAGTGTCAATATTCTTAGTTTTCTCTAAATTTGATTCATTTACTAAGCAACTACGCTATCATTTGTAATAAATATAGATAAAACAAATGTAAACAAGACTACAATTAGTAAGTAGATGAATCCTTTTTTATAGCGTAATTCATTAGTAAAGCCTCCTAAATAAACTTTAAGACTATCTGATGTTATACTCAAAGATAGTTGTCAATTTCTTATCTACACGATTAAATCTTAGATGATTTCTATTGCAGCATGTACTTTTTCTTCCACTTAATCTCGTATATCATCTTCTAAAAATTTTTTCAGCGAATGATATATCCTAAATATCGTGGGAATAAAAATAAGACTCAAAAAACAGACCACATATTTTTTTTGAATAAACGATGTAATACTCAACATGAAAAAAAAGAAAATAAGAAAAAGAAAAATTTTATTCGTTCTGATTAGAAATGCACTGAACTTCTTACTCATTTTACGCTAAAATATATCCATCTAGTCTTTTTCCATCTACATAGTCAATTCCCCACGCAACGGCGTAGCCAAGACTTATTCCAGACAGAGCACCAGCAACATCTAATCCAGCAGATAGCCAATTTCCAAGAGTGATTCCAACTTTAGTTCTTAGCTGCCTCTCGATTGACCGAGTAATATTTCTTCTATTTACTCTAATTATCTGTATTATTTGGTTCGCCGATCTAGCTCCCGCTCCAAACCCAAGAGCAATAAACGCGACGTCAATAACATCACCAATAAAGCTCCTACTATTCCACCAATTACGACCAAATCTTCTTAAATAGGAACTATACCCTACCGCTTTCAAGTACTCGGTTGTTGCTGTATCCAATCTCATTTCATCTTCAGGCGTTAATAATATTTCTCCTTCTTCGTTAAATTTAGGTGGCACGTCTCCATACTCTTCCTTGATTTTCTCAAGAGCTAGTTCAGAATTATTTTCTTCTTTCGAGTAATAAATTGCCAAGTCTTCAGCATTAAAGTAGCTTTCACTATTCTGAGTTTCATCTAGAATCAACTCATTTGCCAAAACAACCACACTACCACTTGTTGCTACAACGGACAAAGCAAAACTTACTGCTATTACACGAACCCACACTTTCAAACCTAGATATTTCTTTTTCATTATGTATCCTCCAAAGTTAATATTTGTCTTATATGACAATAAAACTATAAATTGATAACATCGTTATTGACTAAAGACACCATAAAAAGTACTTTTATACTCATAATCGTCACTTATTTTATAGCTTATAAAAAAACATCAGATATCTTAAAATCACAACAATAATATGCTCACAAAATGGAATATGAATATACGCAGAAGTTTTATGTTCTGCGGAATTAGTTGTTTCATTCATTGAATTCTCTTTATTATGTATTAGTTTAAGCAATATACTAGAATCAAATTGATGGCTTAAAATAGGAAACCAAGAAAAATAAATTCTTTCTAACGTTTCATTGCTGACTCAATCTTAGACATGTCGGAGTCTGACACTTCCTTGTCTACATTTGAACGAACGATTTTTTCACCTTATATAATGAATGGATTCCCCAACAAAACATACCAAGCCAATCTTTCCAATTATAAATCTACTAATAAAAATCAACCTCTCTCCTGTCTCTACATTTCTCTACACTAAGTAACTAATTAATTTTTTGTTCACTTATTTACTCCTTTTGATTAACTCCACTTATATCAAAATCTACTATCAATCAACAACATCTTCATTCATCCTTTGTCTCTTTTTTACCTTATGATCAAAACATAAACTCCTTCTTTCAACATTTACTGTTGTTTTATGAAGACAGCTTAATTATAAATAGATGACAAAGTTATTGTTTAGTTTGCTCGTAAAAGTTCTATTGTTTTCCTAATTGTTTCATTAAAACAGGAAAAATGACAATATCCATGCTAGATAATTTATCAAAAACACCATTCATAACCTAAGTAAATTCAGACATTTGACACAAAATACTATCTGTTATGGTATACTTTTAATAACATAAATTTGGAGATGATTTGATGAAAAAAATGAGTCCTATTTTACTTTCTGCTGCCCTCGCCTTGCTTTTAGTTGGCTGCAGTCCTAAACAAAGCCATACTAAAAAAGCCGCAAGCAAACCTAATTTATCAATAACAACTAAAAGCTCTGCCGCTTCTTCAAGTACAACAATCAGCACAACCAAAAATTCCAGTGCCTCAACAACAAGTAGTTCCTCTACTCAAGTCACTTCTCCTTCTCAGGTAGAGTCGCAAACAAGTGAACTAGCGGTTCCTAGCACTAGTGAGCAGCCACTAACTGACACAAGCTCTTCCCAAGTAACTCAAGTAGATCCACTAGCTGGTTATTCTGATTTGCAAATTGAGTACGCTCGTGTTTGGTTGACTTTCATGGGTTCTACTATACCAGATGATTTCGAATTACATGTTCACCTTAGTCCAGCAGGTCAGCCGATTGATCCTTATGACAATGGAAGTCTTACTTACCCAACTGAAACAGTTACTCTTTCTGGAAAATATTCCTACCAAGGTCTTGTCGTTTATGCAAGTAATCACGATGGAACAGTTACACGTTACCCAACACCTTCTCACTGGCAAATGTCTGCGGAGCAAGCGAGTGATCCAGAAGCGATTCGCGCATTAACACAAAACGTTCTTGATCAAGCAACCGTTGTCCCTATTCCAACCGGTGATTCAGAACAAGTAAAACGATTGATAGCTGTTACAGTGATTGATTAATGACTGTAAGGTAATCTTGAACTGATTTCCAACTATTTCTTGAACAACGAATCTACTTGTTTAAAAAACTATTACTGCATACAAGTATTTTCCATTCAATATTTAGTTGACATAATTTATTTCCTATACACATTCTTCTCACAAAAAACAACACAAGCAACCCTATCTAGGGATTACCTGTGTTGTTTTTTGCGTATCCTTCATTCGTACTTTCGTAAGCATGAACAATCATTTTTCTATTCATTCATTTCATCTGTTGAATCTTTTTTTGAAGTTGGTGGGCCTTTTCGATCTGGGCTTTTCCACGTGCCTGAACCTAAGCCTAGAATTGTTTTGATCGCTGGAATAAAAGTTGTCACAATCGTTAAGGCATTTATCATCCAATAAAGTAACATATATAATGGTGCAAAAAATAAATACTTGATTTTTCTTCCTTGGTCATCCAAGATGAGCGATGCTCCTAATTGAAAAATTCCTGAGATCATTTCAAAGCAGACAAAAAGAAAAGACAACGTAATCATGTGATAGATTCTTTCCGTGTTCCCTTCCAAAATAAACTTGATTAAACTCCACAAAAAAATCAAACTAGAGATCCAAAAGAAAAACGACCAAATGATACTGAACGTTTGGTCAATGAACATGACCGTGTGGCCAATATTTCTAAATGGGTGCAACACTATTTTTTTGAAATTCGTCAACCAAACTTCTGTTCCACCTTTAGCCCAGCGTTTTCTTTGGCGATAAAGCATCCTCAAAGATTCTGGAACCTCCATAAAAAACATGATTCGTGGAGCAAAAAGTGAAAGCCAACCATCCATTTGATGATCCCACGCAATGCTGATATCTTCCGTTGCTCGGTCTTGTCTAAATAATCCCACATCGATTAATGCGTCTTTTCGGTACATCGTGTTTGCACCACTATAAGCGTAGATACTGCCTAAAACGCCAATTTGTGTACGTTTTATGATTCCGACAATACTAGAAAATTCGACCGTTTGTGACTTTGCAATTAGTTTCGTTCTATTTTGCACATCCATATTGGCTGTAACTGCAGAAATATTTGTCGAATCTTGGCGAATAAAATAGTTGACGTACATGTTCAAAGAGTCGGGCTCCGGAACTGTATCTGCATCATTACTTAGAATCAATTTCCCTTTTGCAAACCCCATACCAATATTGAAAGCATGTGCTTTCCCCTTGTTCTTTTCAATTCGAATGACTCGTAGCTTGGAATATTTTTTTTGTAACCGAGCTAAAATTTCAGGTGTACTATCAGTAGAGCCATCATCTGTTACCAATACTTCATAATGTTTATAGTTTAGTTTAGTCATCAAGTACTCTATTGTATTTTCAATAACGATTTCTTCATTATGAGCAGGAACCATGATCGTAATGAATGGCTCAACCTCTACCGGGATATCATCCCACTCTGTTTGTTTATATTTAAAAAGAAAGGTATAACATAAAACACCGATAAACCAAGAAAATCCACCAATAATTGGATACGTAACTAGGACCAAAAACATGATCATTAAAATAATATCTAGTATATCATTACCAGTTTGAAAAAAAGTCATCATAGCTCCACATTGCCTTTCTTATAAAGGTTGCGTACAAAATCTGTATCTAAGTTTTGCTCTTCCTTTACGGAATAACTACACACTTCTTTGCGAACTGCTTCAGGACCAAATCGAACATCAAACGCTTCGTTTAGTAACTGACGACGTTTTTCCAATTGTTCTTCGTCATATTGAACCTTTTTCTGCAAAAGATTTTTGAAATAAAAATTATTTCGTATCGTCAATCCAATGTAAAAGATAGCAATCACAACAAACGTGACGCTCAAGAAAACAAATAGAAATTTTAAAGTCTGTAATTCATCTTTATAAACAACTAAATGGTTCTTCCATGCTTTTTCTGGCGATAAAACTGGTAGTAATAACCAAATAAAAGGTGCTATCACACAAAGCCATCCCACAAGCGAAACAATCGTCTGAAAAATTTTCAATGGATAGTGTTTTTTCTCAAAATAAGCGTCAGTGACAAGCATTCGCTCTACTTCCTCTCGACTAATCTTCGGTTTCATGTTATCTCCCCCTCTTTCTTATCAGCTGATGCTGCGTTTCTTCTAGTCTGACGGTTTTTCAAACATTTAGCAACTTATTTACCTTCAATACGCGCTGCATTTTCACCAACAATCTGCGTAAAAATAAAAAGCCAAACATGTTCACTAGAAACATGCTTGACTTCTTTTTTATGAAAGCAACTGCATCAAAAATCCTGAGATAATCAAGACAATTGCTCCGCCTAAACGATTTCCCATTTGGGCAAACGCAATGAGTTCCATTCGATTCGCAGCAGAAAGTACCGCAACGTTACCGGTACCGCCCATTGAATTATTACATAACCCAGCAGTAATTGAAGATTCAATTGGATAAAGACCAAATAGTCGACCGACAAAACCAGATACTATTGAAATAACAATGACACTTGTTAAACAAAGTACAACAAACTGCCAAGTTAAGGCGGAAGCTAATACATTTAAATTCAAAAGCGCAATCCCGATACCAGCAAGAACAGCCGCAGTCAAGTTTTTCACAATTAAGTTATTGAACATAATAGCTGCATCCTCATAATATTCAGGCAAGATATTCGTAATTTTACAAATGACAACGATAATAATCATAAACGCATACGCATGAACTTTCGGAACAAAGTAATTACAAATTTGTCCAAGAATGAAAAAGGTGATTGAAATCATCAATCCTACACCCAATTGAGAAATATTCGGTTTCACTGTACGAGGTTTTCCATCACCAAGATCGCCTTTTTCCATCAATTTTCCATTCCCATTAATTTTAGGCATTGATTGTCCAGCGCGTGCCACTAAAGCTGCTCCGATAATGGCTAATACATTGGTCATTGCCGTTGCAGGAATCAAACGAGAAATAATCGACGAGGCATCCGTTCCTAAAACATTTGCATAAATGCTAGACAACGGAACCGCACCTGCACCAACACCACCAGCCATTGCAGGAAGTGACACATACAATACTGAATCAGCAAAGCCGTTGCCGATCAACATCCCTACCAAACCAACTGCAAAAAAGGAAGCGACCATTGAAATCAATGCCACTGGAATAAAACGGACAGAAGCTTTCATCAATAGATTACGATTCATTCCTAAAATACTACCAGTAATCAATGCAGCAATATAAAAATCCAAAAAACCCATATTATTGATAAAATTCTCAGTCGCGTGCACGACATATTCAGGTAAAATACCAAAAGTCGCGATAGCTGCTGAAGCAAAAATAGCAAAAACAGAGCCACCACCAAGATAACTTTTTACAATTGGAAGTTTTGAACCAATGAAATGAAATAAATTCCCTAAAATAACTAATACAGCAATTGGGTCAATCATGTTCGTCGGTAATTTTCCCAACGCCATTGCGACGATCAACACTGCAACCATAATTAAATACAAGGGCAAACTGATACCACTAATTTTTGTTGACCAAATGCTCGTCTTTTTTTCGTCTTCAACCGCTGAAACAGCTGTTGCTTTTTGTACCATACTTACAGATCCTTTCTCCTTTGGCAATCAATAAGAAAAGTAGAACCGTTTGGATGAACTGTCCGCTTTTCTTATTGTCTTGCACACAACTACTTCTAATTATTCAGCCGTTAATTCTGTGTACTCTGGTACCCATTTAGCATCTGCAACGGCTGCTTTGATATCTGAAATTTCTTCACGATTTAGCCCTTGCTCCACCACTGATTTGGCTACAGTTTCTGCAATGATTTGAGAAAACTCAGTAATTTTTGCAACAGGAGGTAAAATAGATGCTCCTGGTTGTGTCACATCAACGATTCCTCCCAAAGCACGACTTGCTTGAGAAATGATTTCTGCATTCACACGCGTTGCAGTTGAAGCAATCAAACCTAATCCAAGCCCCGGATACATCAATGCGTTGTTTGCTTGACCAATTTGGTAAGTTATACCTTGATAGTCAACGTCAGCAGCAGGAATCCCTGTTCCAACTAGTGCTTTTCCATCTGTCCAAGTAATCAAATCTTGCGCTTTTGCTTCAGCAAGCTTAGTTGGATTTGACAAAGGCATAATAATTGGACGTGCTGTATGAGCAGCCATTTCTTTAACAATTTCTTCAGTGAAAGCACCTGGTTGTGTTGATGTACCAATCATGATTGTTGGATGGATTGCTTTCACAACTGCAGTTAAATCTGTCAATTCTGATGCATTTTCAAATTCATCACGATTTCGTGCAAAAGGAATTTGTCCTGGAGTTAGTCCTTCTGTATCTGTAAATAGTAAACCTTGTTTATCTACTTGGTAAAAATGTTTGCGTGCTTCTTCTGCTGGAACGCCTTGACGAATCATTTCATCTAAAAGAATATTTGCAATTCCAACACCGGCAGTCCCTGCACCAAAAGTTAAAATCGTTTGGTCTTTTAATGCTTCACCAGAAATATTCAAGCCACCTAACACACCAGCTAAAACAACAATTCCTGTTCCTTGAATATCATCGTTGAATGTTGTAATTTGATCTTCATACTTTTCTAAAATAGTTGCTGCATTTCCACGACCAAAATCTTCCCAATGCAATAGTAATTCGGGGAACAACTCAGTTGCCGCACTTACAAATTGATCAACAAATTGATAATAAGTTTCGCCTTCAACCCGTTTATGGCGATTGCCTAGATATAATGGGTCATCTAGTAATTCTTGGTTGTTTGTTCCAGCATCAAGAGATACCGGTAATACTTGTGCAGGATTGATTCCAGCTGCTGCAGTATAAACCATTAATTTTCCAATCGCAATATCTACACCATTAACTCCCCAGTCACCCATTCCTAAAATTCCTTCTGCATCAGTCACAACGATTAAGCGAATATCTCGGCCATCTGCAGCATTTTTCAGACTTGCTTTAATACTTTCTGGATCATCAATTGAAAGGAACGCTGCATCTTGCGGTTTCAAGAAAATTTCATTATATTGTTCAATTGAGTCAGCGACTACTGGATCATAAACAACTGGCATAAACTCAACTAGATGTTCACCCATTAATTTGTAGAAAAGTGTACGATTTGTATTAAATAAGTTCATTAAGAAAATTCGTTTTTCTAAATCAGATGGTTTACTTAAGTATTGACCATAAGCTTGAACTGATTGTTGTTCTAGTGTTTGAACGGTACTAGGAAGCATACCTGTAAGCCCGTATTTAGCGCGTTCCTCTTTCGTGAATGCTGTTCCTTTGTTTAAAAATGGATTGTTCAATAAATTTAATCCTGTAAGCATAAAAAATTCCTCCTAAGTTTTACTACATGCGAAAGTATAGTCGTCACTTTTAGCTATAGTCAAAACCACGGGTCATGATAAATTTTATTTATATGTAAACATAAAAAAAGTATGACAAGTCAATGCCATACTTTTTAGCTAACAAATGATTTTCAACTATGCAACTTCCAAAATATTTTGCGTCTGTTCAAAAATAAGACAAATGATTTTTCTCAGTTGTTCTTTATTTTTTCGAAGCTGAACGCTTGGAACCACAACCTTATTCTCGGTGTTCCCAAACCAACTCCTCCATATAGCTTGCATCCACTTCAAAACATTAAAAGCTATTTTGAGTGTTTGGTCGCTATCTTATCGGAGCTAAGCGTTTTGTGCCACAACCTTATTCTCGGTGTTCACCAAGCAACTTCTCGAAATAACTCTCAACTGTCCAAAAATATGAAAGGCTATTTTTCTCAGTTGTTCTTTATTTTTTCGAAGCTAAACGCTTGGAACCACAACCTTATTCAAAACGTTCAAGTATTTCCCGCACCTCATCCGTCGTCTTCGTATTCATCAACCGCGCTCGCAAATCACCAGCACCTGGAAATCCTTTAACATAAATTTTGAAGAAACGATGCAATCCGACTATCGAACGTGGAACCAGCTCAGCATATTGATCTTGCAAATCTAATTGTAAATGCAACAAATCAAGTAGTTCTTTTGAAGAGTGTGCTCTAGGTTCCTTTTCAAAAGCATACGGATTTTTGAAGATTCCTCGACCAATCATCACTCCATCCACACCATACTTTTCAGCTAATTGAAGCCCAGTTTGGCGATCAGGAATATCTCCATTAATAGTAATTAGTGTTTGGGGTGCTACTCGGTCTCGAATGGCTAGCACTTGAGGAATCAAATCCCAGTGTGCATCCACTTTACTCATTTCTTCGCGAGTTCTTAAGTGAATTGACAGATTAGCAATATCTTGTGCTAAAACATGTGATAACCAATTTTCCATTTCTGCTATGTCTTTATACCCAAGTCTTGTTTTCACACTGACCGGTAGCCCACCAGCTTTTGCAGCTTCAATCAATTCTGCCGCAACTTCGGGACGTAAAATCAATCCACTCCCTTTACCATGACCAGCAACATTAGGAACTGGACATCCCATATTCAAATCAATTCCCTTAAAGCCCATTTCTGCCAAACCAAGGCTCATCTCACGGAAAAATTCTGGTTTGTCTCCCCAAATATGGGCGACCATTGGCTGCTCATCTTCAGTAAAAGTCAAACGACCTCGAACACTTTGTCTACCATCTGGATGACAATAACTATCCGAATTAGTAAATTCTGTAAAGAAGACATCCGGTGCGCCTGCGGCTTGAACAACATGGCGAAAAACAACATCTGTCACATCTTCCATTGGTGCTAAAATAAAAAAGGGCTTTGGTAATTCTGCCCAAAAATTGTTCGTCATTACTTATCTCCGTTCTCTCTTCATTCCAATTTAAAAAAACATGCTTATTATACTAGGATTTTGAAAAAGAAGCAAAGGGAAGGACTCCAATCGTTTTTACTATTGCAGTTAACGAAATCTTCTAAAAAAAATAAGAGAGTGTGACATAATTTTTTGCCACACCCCCTATTTATGAATAGAGGTGTTCTAGAAGTAACTTATTAAATAATGTTACAGCCCTCTTAACTTCTCTTTATTTTTTAAAATAGGCCGCTGTATCAGCCTCATCTTTTTTTAGTTGTGCAATTAAGCCATCAACATCCGTAAACTTCACTTGATCGCGTAAAAACTCATTCCAACGAACAACCACATGTTCACCATATATATCTTGATTAAAATCTAAAATAAATAATTCAACAGTTAGCTCTCGGCCTTCGCCAAACGTATCATTATGGCCAATGGATCCCATTGCTGGATACCAGTTGTCACCAACTTTGATTTCAGAGACATAGACACCTTCTCTAGGTAAATGAACAGTTTCTTTGACTTTGACATTTGCTGTAGGGAACCCTAACAATCGCCCCCGAGCGTCACCATGAACCACGACACCTTCAATCTCGTATACACTTCCCAAAAGTTTGGTTACTTCTGTCACATTTCCTGCATCCAATAACTGACGAATACGTGTGGAGCTGATTTTCTCGCCATCTTCGACTTCTTTTTGAACAGTTACAACTTCAAAACGATTGTTTGCATATTCTGGAAGGTGTTCTACATCTGCAACATCTTTTGGTCCATAGGTATAATCAAACCCTGAAACAGCATATTTAGCGTGTAAACCAACAATGTATTGATCGACAAAATCTTGAGGTGCCAAGTGTGCAAATGCAGAAGTAAAATCAATTTCGTATAAGAAATCTACACCAAGTGCAGCCATTTTTTCTTCTTTTTGTTCAAGCGTAGTTAAATATTTAACACTTGCTGGATCAATCTTTTTAAACACGATTGAAGGATGTTGGTTGAACGTCATCAAAGCTAATTTCAATCCTTCTTGGTCAGCGATTTTCTTGCCTGTTTCGATTACTTTTTGATGGCCTAAATGTACCCCGTCAAAAAATCCTAAGACAAGTACTACTTCCTCTGCTGGAATTTGATTTTTTTGATAAGGGTGACGAATTTTGATAATTTCCATCAGTTATACCTCATTTCTTAACACTTTACTTGGTTTTAATTTATCTTTTTCCTTTGGATTAGGCTGGTAGATGCTAACAACTTGATTTTGATAAAACAAAGCAATTTCTTGATCTGGCATCGTTGGCAACCCAAACACGTTGTAATCTAAACGCATGCCATTCTTGACTTTTTGCCAAACAGCTTCACTGATATCTACTCGTGGAAACTTCTCAACGCCTGCTTCGATTGGTAATAAATACTCAGAAATAGTCCCGTTTTCCATATACTCAGCTACTTGCGCCAAAGTGATTGCTTGTTTTTGATTCATTCCTGCGCTTGCTGTTCTTGTCAAGTCAGACATGTGAGCAGGAAATCCTAGTTTTTTTCCCGTATCAACAGCAAGTGTTCGCACATAAGTTCCTTTTCCGCAATCAACTTCAAAACGCCAAGATAACAAACCTTTTTCTTGATCCCAGTTTAATTCACTAGTGCGTTCAAAACGATAAATTTGGGCTTTTCTACTTGGACGCTCAACTGTTTCATTGTTGCGAGCATATTCATAAAGACGTTTGCCATTGACTTTCACCGCTGAATACATTGGCGGAATTTGCGTGATTTCTCCCAGAAAAGAGTCCATGATTTGATCGATCTTTTTTTCTGAGATTTGTTCTGTCACCGCTTGTTTTTCAACCACTTCGCCAGATTTATCTTCCGTTGTTGTACTGAAACCAAGTGTAATTTCACCTTGGTATGTTTTCCCAGAGTCAGTTAAATATTCAATAACTTTTGTTGCTTTGCCAATACAAATTGGTAACACACCATCTACATCTGGATCTAGTGTTCCACCATGACCGATTTTTTTGGTATGTAATATTTTTCTTAATTTAAATACGCAGTCATGACTTGTCATCCCACGTTCTTTCCATAACGGTAATAGCCCTTCCATTTCTGCTCTCCATTTCTTTTTGATTCAACTGATTTATTATAACACAGCAAGAATAAATACTACATTTTTGAATTCAACTCCAACGATTTTTACATGTTGGATACAAAAACGTAATAAAATTCATCGGGGTGTAAATAGAATACATGTTATTCTTTTTTTATACAAAAGGAGGGATTAGATGGAAAATATTTTCTTCGCACCCTTTGATTGGTTATATGGGTGGCTTTCAGGCAAATAAACACGTCTTCCCCAAGACAAACGAAGAATTTTAAGCTTCGTGCATAAAAAAACGGCAAGTCTCATCATTTGAGGACTTGCCGTTTTTAATTTTTTCAATCATTTGCTTAATATGGGTTTCCACTAGGATCAGTTTCTTGCACTTCTCCTATCGGTGAAACTCGGAAAAAGGTCAATGTACCAGAACCTCCATGTTCACTTGCAGAAAGACTGTAAGCTTTAAAAAGATAATCGCCATCAATCATTTGCCAAAAGATAAAAGCAATATCTGAATCCTTATACTTTGGATATTTTTCGTAAATAGCATCTAGTGCTTGTTTTTGTTCTGGTGTAAAGGAAGGCATTTCACTCGTTGAGTTTGTTGCTGACGTATTTGTACTTTGACCTGTTGAACTCGCTGGTGTTGTCGTTACCGTTGAATTCGTTTCTTTAACAACTGTTTCCGTGTTTGAATCACTTGTTGCCATTTCTGAGACAGTCGTTGTTGTTGTTGTTTCACTCGTTTGAACCGTCGATTGTGACGTTTTACTTGAAGTTACTTGCTCATTTTTCCCGCAAGAAGCAAGAAACAATGTCATGCCAATCACACTTAACCCAATTATCTTTTTCATTATCGCCACATCCTTTTATTTTTTTATCAATCCAAAAGATACAAAAATTTCTAGAAAATCTCTTACCATATTCACCTCATTATAACAAAAAAACATTACCCAATAAATGGGTAATGTTTTGGTTAATTTCTCTATCAATTTGGTCAGCATTCAAAACAGCATAGCTCTAAAACCTTACTTGCTTAGGAATCGTGACACTGACGGTTTTGGAAGCATTCAAAACAGCATAGCTCTAAAACTCAGAGAAAAAGCGAAAGTTCTTACAAAAAGTTTTGGAAGCATTCAAAACAGCATAGCTCTAAAACCTCGGCTAAAAATTTTTGAGGGTCCGTAATCGCACTATTCATTCATAGCAAAACTTCAGTTTGAATGCTCATCTAGCTTGAATATTTTTATTTCAAAGAGCGCCTTTCTGTTCATTATAACATAGGAACTACTTACCCAATAATTTTGCGAATAAATTTTTATTTTTTAATCTAAATAAAAAAAGAGTAACAAAACCTGATATACCAGGTTTGTTACTCTTTTTGTTTAGTCCTTATTCAAATTACGCAACAGCTCGTCGATATGGTTACCATAGCCGACAGACTCATCTAATTCAAAGATTAGCTCAGGTGTCTTGTAAATGCTTAGGTTATGACCTAATTCACGACGAATGAGCCCACTTGCTTTACTCAAACCTTCTTGAGCTTTTTTCTTATCTGAAGCAAGATCAGATAAGATGCTGTAATAGATGGTTGCTTGTTGCAAATCACCTGTTACATGTACATCCGTGATCGTTACGTTTTCAACACGTGGATCACGAACCTTTTTACGTAAAATATCATTGACCTCTTTTAAAATTTCTTGACCGACTCGACGGTCACGATAGTTAGCCATAATGAGCGGCCTCCTTTATTTTTTTATTAGTCGTTTTTAACTTCTTCCATAATGAAGCCTTCAATGATGTCATCAACTTTGATGTCATTGAATTTTTCAATCATTGCGCCACATTCAAATCCCATTTTAACTTCTTTCACGTCATCTTTAAAACGTTTCAAGCTAGCTAATTGGCCTTCATAGATAACGATTCCGTCACGAATGACACGAACACCACTATCTCTACGAATAAATCCTTCAGTCACGTATGCACCAGCAATCGTTCCAACTTTTGAAACTTTGAAGGTTTCACGAATGATCATTTGACCAGTGATTTTTTCTTCAAATTCAGGATCAAGCATCCCTTTCATTGCTGTTTCGATTTCTTCGATTGCTTTATAAATGATTCGGTGTAAACGAATGTCTACTTCTTCCGAATCAGCTTGGCTCTTCGCTTGTGGTGTAGGACGAACGTTAAACCCGATGATGATTGCGTTACTTGCAGCAGCTAAGGTAACGTCACTTTCATTGATTGCACCAACAGCAGCATGCACGATTTTCACGCGAACGCCTTCGACATCAATTTTATTCAATGAAGCAGCTAAAGCTTCTGCAGAACCTTGTACGTCAGCTTTGATAATAACATTAACTTCTTTCAATTCGCCTTCTTTAAGACTTTCGAACAAGTTATCTAATGTTACACGGCTTGTAGCGGCACGGTGTTCAACAACTGCACGTTTGGCACGTTCTTCACCAGCTGCACGAGCTGTTTTTTCATCTTCAAAGACAACAAAGTGATCCCCAGCTTGTGGTACATCGTTCAATCCAGTGATTTCAACTGGTGTTGCTGGACCCGCATCTTTTTCACGTCGACCTAAGTCGCTGACCATCACACGAACACGTCCGTAAGTATTGCCGACAACGATTGGGTCTCCTACATGTAATGTTCCTTGTTGAACAAGTAAAGTAGTGATTGGTCCCTTACCTTTGTCTAAACGTGCTTCGATAACTGTACCGATTGCGCGTTGTGTTGGATCAGCTTTCAAGTCTTCTACTTCAGAAACTAATAGAATCATTTCTAATAGTTCTTCAATATTTTGACCAAATTTCGCTGAAATTTCAACGAAGATCGTATCTCCGCCCCACGCTTCAGGAATAAGTTCGTATTCACTTAATTCTTGCATAACGTGTTGTGGGTTTGCGCCTGGTTTATCAATTTTGTTTACAGCAACGATGATTGGAACATTCGCAGCTTTCGCATGGTTGATGGCTTCAACCGTTTGTGGCATTACACCATCATCAGCAGCAACAACCAAGATTGTAATATCTGTGATACTTGCCCCACGCGCACGCATACTTGTAAAGGCCGCGTGACCTGGTGTATCCAAGAAAGTAATTGGTTTACCGTCGATGTCAATTTGGTAAGCACCGATATGCTGAGTGATTCCGCCTGCTTCATCATTTGTTACACGTGAGTGACGCAAAGTATCTAATAAAGTTGTTTTACCATGGTCAACGTGCCCCATAATTGTGACAACTGGTGGACGTGAAACTAGATTTTCTTCATTCAATTCTTCTGGTTCAAAGAATTTGTCTAAATCTGCAATATCCACTTGTACTTTTTCTTGTGGTTCCATACCATAATCTGTTGCTAATAACTCGATTGTATCTTTATCAAGTGCTTGGTTTTGATTGACCATGACACCTAGCATGAATAGTTTTTTGATGATTTCTGCTGGTTCACGGTGAATTTTTTTCGCAATATCTGCAACGTTCATGCCTTCTGTATACTCTAGAACTTCTGGTAGTTCACGGAATTTACGTGGTGGCACAGCTGGTTTGTTTGACGTTTGTTGTTTCCCTTTTTTCCCTTTTTTGTTAAAACGATTGCGGTTATTATTGTTGAATTTTCCGCGATTGTTATTGTTGTTACGATTTTGATTTCCGCCTTGACGGTTTTGGTTAGTTTGGTTGGATGATTTATTTTGTCCTTGATTCACTTGACCGCTCCCTTGACCGCGATCTTGATAGTTGCGGTTATTTTTATTTTTTTGTTGTGTTACATTTTTTGTATTTTCTTGAGTTTTATCATTTGGCTTTTGATTGACGGGTTTTTGGTTTGGCTTTTGTACAACTGGGTTTTTGAAAGCTTGCTGCAATTTATTCTCATCTTCGCGATTTAAAGTTCCCATATGGTTCTTTACGTCGATCCCTAAATTTTGGGCTTTTTCGACAATCACTTTACTTGATTGATTGAGCTCTTTTGCTAATTCATAGACTCTTTTTTTTCCCATGTAATCACCTTCCTAACCTTCAATTAGCTCCTTGATTTTTTTCGCAAACCCTGCATCTAAGACACCGAAGACTTTTCGTGGTTTTCCAATCATTTGCGTAATTTCAGCTTCTGAAAATAGCTCAAAACAAGGAACTTTGTAATAGGAACTTTTGTCTTTGATCTTTTTTCTTGTGTTATCACTAGCGTCAGTCGCAACAAACACTACTTTTGCCTTTTGGCGACGAATATCTGCAATGGTTAACTCTTCACCGGTTACTAACTTCCCAGCACGCATCGCAAGACCTAGTAAATTCATGACTTTTTGTCGATTTACTGTGTTCATTTTCCGAAAAGCTCTTTTCGGGCTTTCTGGTGCGTAACATAATCTAATAGTTCTTGATAAAATTCATCTGTTAGTTTTACATCGAGAACTCGATCGAGGATTTGCTTATCCCAAGCTTTTTGCACTTCTTCCGGCTCAATTGAGACATACGCTCCTCGTCCAGGCATTTTTCCAGTAGGATCAATTGAAACTTCTCCTTCTTTTGAACGGGTCACTCGAATCATTTCTTTTTTCGGTTTCATTTCACCCGAAACCACGGATTTGCGTAAAGGAATTTTCCTTTGTTTCATCTCGTTTGCCTCCTTACAATTAAGCTTCTTGATCTGTTGTCTCAGTTGTTTCAGTTTCTTCAAAAGCCATTGTTTCGTATTCATCAGCTGTTAGGTCTGATTCAACGATTGCTTCATCATGAACCTCTTCAACTACTTCTTCTGAAACTGCTTCTTTTTGTGCTTGTTTTTCATAAAACTCAGCCATATCTGATTCAGATTTGATGTCGATTTTATGATTTGTTAATTTTGCAGCTAAGCGAGCGTTTTGTCCACGTTTACCGATTGCTAAAGATAATTGATAATCAGGTACCACTACTGTACAAGCTTTCGCATTTGTTTCGTCAAAAATGACATCCATTACTTGAGCTGGGTTCAATGCGTTCGCAATAAAAATTGCTGGATCTTCGTTCCATTCAACGATATCCATGTTTTCACCTTTTAGTTCGTTTACAATTGCTTGAACACGTTGGCCTTTAGGTCCTACGCACGTTCCAACAGCATCGATATTTGCATCATTTGAGCGAACAGCAACTTTGGAACGGTCTCCTGCTTCACGAGCAATACTTACGATTTCAACTAATCCATCGTAAACTTCAGGTACTTCTTGTTCAAATAAGCGACGCAATAAGTCTGGATGACTACGGCTTACAAAAACTTGAGGACCTTTTGATGTGTTTTCAACACGTGAAACGTAGACTTTGATTCGGTCATGTGGTTGATAAAATTCGTTTGGCATTTGGTCTTGTTTAGACAAAACTGCTTCGATTTTACCTAAATTCACATAGATATAACGTTTATCTTGGCGCTCAACGATTCCTTGCATGATGTCTTTTTCGTATTCGCTGAATTCGTTATAAATAATTGTTCTTTCCGCTTCACGGACACGTTGCAAAATTACTTGTTTTGCTGTTTGTGCAGCAATTCGACCAAAGTCTTTAGGTGTAACTTCAAAACGGATTGTATCCCCTAATTCATATGCTGGGTTAATCAAAAGTGCGTCTTTTAACGATACTTCTAACTGAGAATCCATTACTTCTTCTGTAACTTCTTTCACCGCATAAACATGGATATTTCCTTTTTTCTGATCAAACTCTACTTCTACATTTTGGGCTTGTCCATAGTGACGTTTATAAGCAGAAACTAAAGCAGCTTCCAAAGCGTCGATCACGATTTCTTTTGAGATACCTTTTTCAGCTTCTAAAGCATCTAACGCGTTCAACATTTCTTTACTCATTATTTTGATTCCTCTCCGTAATTAAAATTGAATAGCTAAGCGAGCTTTCGCAATATTTTTACGTTCAATGGTTAGTTCCTTTTCGCGTGTTTTAATGCGAATTTTTAACGTTAGTTGCTCAGCATCAAATGATTGAAGAAAACCCTCGTATTGTTTTTCTCCATCAACAGGTTGATATAAAGACACATGGACGTAATCGCCTAGTGCTTTTTCATAATCTGCTTCTTTTTTCAATGGACGTTCTGCTCCAGGAGATGACACCTCTAGGAAATAGGCTTGAGGAATCGGATCTGGGTCTGCAGCATCTAGCTTCTCACTTAATTTTTCACTGACATAGACACATTCATCGATGTCAATTCCGCCTTCTTTGTCAATGAATACTCGTAAAAACCAGTTTTTGCCTTCTTTTGTAAACTCTACTTCTACAAGTTCAAAATTTTGTTCATCTAAAATCGGGGTCACCATTTCTGTGACTGTTTCAACGACGCTACTCAAAAATTTCGCCTCCTTAAAATTGGCTACGTAATTCCATTAAAAAGAGTGAGCGAAAATTCCGCTCACTCACAATTAGTATCATTACCAATGAAAACTATATCACAAATTTCATAAAATGACAAGTTTGCTGGTTATTTATTGCTTTCTTCAGCAACTCGATTCGTTTAAAATAAAGGCTTGCTAAATTTTTTTCTTTTTTGATTCATTTTTATTTCTTCATAAAAATTTTTCTTGTAAAAAAAATAAAGGCACCAACGATTAAACGTTGATGCCTCTTGTTAAGAAAAATTGCCTATAACATATCAAACAATGATAATTGATTTTCATCTGGTAAATCTTTTAATACACCATTGTCGTCCATGTATTCAATCAATGTTTTAGAAACTTTTCCTCGTGTTGCTAAGTCTTCTTTCGATAAGAATGGACCATTTTTTCTTGCTTCTACGATTTGATTTGCCACGTTGGCTCCCAAACTAGGAACTGCGCGGAATGGTGCAATCAATGTATCACCATCAATCACGAAATTTGTAGCATCTGACTTATACAAATCAATCATTCCAAAATCATAGCCACGTTCCAGCATTTCATTTGCTAATTCAAGTACAGTTAACTGATTTTTTTCTTTCACTGAAGCCTCTAATCCCTTATCAGTGATTTCTTTCATCGCTTCTTTGACAGCTTCTTTCCCTTTACACATCGCAACTAAATTAAAGTCATCAGCACGAACAGAAAAATAAGCACAGTAATAAAGAATTGGAAAATAAACTTTAAAATATGCTACCCGTAAAGCCATCAACACGTAAGCTGCCGCATGGGCTTTCGGGAACATGTACTTGATTTTTGAACAAGAATCAATATACCAATCTGGCACGTTGTTTTCTTTCATTGCTGTCAAATACGTTTCTCTTAAATCATCAGGAATCTTCGTCCATAAACCTTTACGAACAGTTTCCATGATTTTAAATGCCATCCCACTATCTAAACCAGCATGGATCAAATAAACCATGATGTCATCCCGACAACCAATTACTTCAGCCAAGGTTGCATCCCCACGGCGAATCAGTTCTTCTGCATTTCCTAGCCAAACGTCCGTCCCATGAGATAGTCCAGAAATCTGTAACAACTCAGCAAATGTTGTTGGATGTGTTTCTTCAAGCATACCTCGAACAAAACGCGTTCCAAATTCAGGAATTCCTAAAGTACCCGTTTTTGAAAAAATCTGATCTTTATCGACGCCTAATACCTCTGGGCCGGCAAAAATCCGCATAACTTCCGGGTCATCTGTTGGAATTGTTTGTGGGTCAATTCCAGATAAATCTTGCAGCATCCGAATCACGGTCGGATCATCGTGTCCAAGAATATCAAGTTTCAATACGTTATCGTGAATGGAGTGGAAATCAAAGTGAGTTGTTTTCCATTCAGAGTTCTGGTCATCTGCCGGATACTGAATCGGTGTAAAATCATAAACATCCATGTAATCAGGGATTACAATAATCCCCCCTGGATGCTGTCCAGTTGTTCGTTTAACCCCAGTTGCGCCCTTAGCTAAACGATCGACCTCAGCACTACGAAATTGTAAATTGTGGTCGCGTTCATACCCTTTTACAAATCCATATGCCGTTTTGTCTGCGACTGTTCCGATGGTTCCAGCTCGGTAGACATACTCCTCACCAAATAAAACTTTCGTGTAGTTATGTGCTTCTGCTTGATAGTCACCTGAGAAGTTCAGATCAATATCGGGGACCTTATCACCATGGAAACCTAGGAATGTTTCAAATGGAATATCATGACCATCTTTATTTAAGCGCGCACCGCATTTTGGACATTTTTTTTCTGGCATATCAAAACCAGAACCATACGTGCCATCTTCAAAAAATTCCGAATACTGACAGTTAGGACAATAATAATGTGGCGCTAATGGATTAACTTCTGTGATTCCTGTCATGGTCGCTACAAAACTTGAACCAACAGATCCACGGGAACCAACCAAGTAACCATCTTCATTACTTTTATGCACAAGCTTTTGAGCAATCAAATAAATAACTGAAAACCCATTTCCGTTGATTGAGTTCAATTCTTTTTCCAAACGTTTTTGAATAATTTCTGGTAAAGGATCGCCGTACAGTTCTTTCGCACGATTATAACTCAATTCGGTGATTTCATCTTCTGATCCAGGAATTTTTGGTGTATATAATTCATCTTTAACAGGGACGATTTCTTCACAGCTATCCGCAATTTTATTGGTATTATCAACAACGATTTCTTTGGCAAGTTCTGCTCCCAAAAAGTTGAATGCCGTTAACATTTCATCCGTTGTTCTGAAATGAACATCTGGCAAACTATGACGGTTAAGGGGGTTTGCTCCACCCATCGAGTTGATCAAGATTTTTCGATAAATGCCATCTTCTTCATTTAAATAATGGACATCACCCGTAGCAACGACAACTTTATCTAACTTTTTACCAATATTGACTAGATTTCGAATGATTTCTTCTAAATCGTGTTCATTTTTCACTAATTCTTGTTCCAATAAAGGAGCGTAGACTGCTTTTGGCATAACTTCGATATAATCATAAAACTTCGCACGATTTTCTGCTTCCTCGACCCCTTTTTGCATCATTGCTTCAAAAATTTCACCTTTATCACAAGCAGAGCCAACCAAGAGATTTTCTCTAAATTTTTTCAACTGTGAACGAG
Organism: Enterococcus sp. C50; assembly: GCF_040887505.1. Taxonomy (NCBI): domain Bacteria; kingdom Bacillati; phylum Bacillota; class Bacilli; order Lactobacillales; family Enterococcaceae; genus Enterococcus; species Enterococcus sp. C50. Next base: position 543,255 of record NZ_JBFOFW010000001.1, read on the forward strand.
GAATTCGGGGAACCCGCTCAAAATAATTGATATTTGACATTGAAATCAACTTGAACAAATCTTTTAGACCAGCTTGATTCTTCGCCAAAAGAGTTGCATGAAACGGTCTAGCTCGTTTATAAGAGTCGCCTTCACCAACATGATCGTTTAACTGATCGTGATAATACATCTCATGATTTTCCATTGCCTCTTTGACAAAAATCCAGGCTAAATGACCTGTTGCCTCCGCATCAAAAATGGCGCGGTGATGTTGTTCTAAACTGACACCGAATTTTTTAGTCAATACACCTAACCCAAAACGTTTAAATTGAGGATATAAATAGCGTGCTAATTCTAACGTGTCAATAACAGGATTTTTTGCTTCTGGAATTCCGTAACGTGCATAACTTGTATTTAAGAAACCCATATCGAACGTCGCATTGTGGGCAACTAGGATCGAGCCTTCAGAAAATTCAAGAAACATTCTTAAAACTTCTTCTTCAGATTTTGAGCCTCGGACCATTTCATCTGTGATACCTGTTAAGTCCACCGTTGTTCTTGATAAACGATGACCGGGATCAATAAATTCATCAAAGCTTTCAATGACGTTTCCTTTATGCATCTTGACTGCAGCCAATTCAATAATCGTATCATATACAGCTGATAGACCAGTCGTTTCCACGTCAAAAACCACATAGGTCGCATCATTCAAAGAATCATGTGTATCATTATAAGCAATTGGAACACCGTCATCGACAACGTTTGCTTCTACGCCATATAAAATCTTGACTCCAGCCTTTTTCCCAGCGCTATGTGCTTCAGGAAACGATTGGGCTCCGCCGTGATCTGTAATAGCAATCGCTTTATGTCCCCATTTACCTGCTTGCGCAACAAAATCAGAGATACTATTCGTCGCATCCATCGTACTCATATTACTGTGTAAATGTAGTTCGACTCGCTTTTCCCCTTCAGGAGCGTAGTCTTTACGCGGTGCATGTTTAACTTCAATAATATCTTGCGCATTCATTACCAAATCGCGTACAAATGTATCTTCTTGAATACTTCCACGAACTTTTAGCCAGCTTCCTTTACTAATTGCATCGAAAACTTGTTCATCTTTTTCACCATTCGAGAACTTTTTGACAATGAAAGAAGAGGTATAGTCTGTGATTTTCAACGTCAAAATTTTCCGTTTGGAGCGTAATTCACGAACTTCTTTATCAAATACATACCCTTCCAAAATTACGCGGCGCTCTTCTTCAACGATGTCAATCATCGGTGTAACAGGGTCATCTGTTGGAATATTGCGTCCAAGTTGAATTGGTCCTTCCAGAGCAGGTGCTTGTTCTTTCTTTTCTTTTTTCTTTTGTTCATGAACAAGGAGACTTTCTGCCGCTTGCTTCATGAAGGCTTCTGCTTGCTCTTGCTTACGTTCTTCAAAAAGTTCCAGCACGCGAGCCGCTTGCTCTTCATCGACTTCAGGTTCGATATGAAATTTAGGAAAGCCATAACTAAGATAAAGTTCTTCTACCAAAGGCAAATATTGTTGCTTCAAATAGGAAATGGCTCCTGTTTTATCCACTGGCAACACAATTTTTCTTTCTTTTAAAATTGGAACTTGTGTTTTTAAGACTTGTTGGACTAATGGTGTATCACATTGTTGACTTTCTAAAGCTTGTGCCCAGTAATCTTGTAACAATCGTTCGTCAAATGTTTGATCTTCTGCTTTGATTATCAATTTGACCTGTGCGATTTCATTAAATGCTATTGTCAAGTGTTGTAGGAATGAACGATAAAGCATGATTGGCAATATTTGAGAAAAATGAAGCGTAAATTCCCATAAACGTGATTTACGGTGCACAACAACACGTTCCATTTCGCCAGTAGAAATTAACGGATGATTTTTTTCTTCATCTTCTAGTTGAATTTGTTCTAACAGTTTTGCAAACAAATCTCGTTTTTCTGACAAAAAAATACGCCCTTTCTAGTTTATTTGTTTTGAGACAAATAATTTTTTTCAATACTATTTAGTATACTCGTTTTTCTTTTGATTTACATTAAAAAAATTCGAGAAAGACTTCGTCTCTCTCGAATTTCGAGGTTATTTGAATTATTCGCCTTGGTTTAAAAGAATTGGTAAAGTATTCGCAAGCTCTTCTTTGCGTACTTCCACCATTTCACCAGTCTTCTTGATTTTTACTTCAACGATTCCATCGACTGCTTTCTTACCAACCGTAATTCGAATTGGGCAACCAATCAAATCTGAATCTGCAAACTTAACTCCTGCACGTTCATTACGATCGTCAACTAATACTTCGTAGCCTGCTGCCATCATTGCTTGCTCAACTTCATTTGTTAAGTTTGTTTGATAGTCATCTTTTAAATTCATTTGAACAACATGTAGATCATAAGGAGCGATTCCTTTAGGCCAATTGATTCCATTTTCATCTGCATTTTGTTCAACGATTGCTGAAAGTAATCGGCTCACACCGATACCGTAACAACCCATAATCACAAATTTTTCACGGCCATTTTCGTCTAACACAGTTGCACCCATTGATTCACTATAACGAGTACCTAGTTTGAAAATGTGCCCAATTTCAATTCCTCTTGTAAATGCAAGAACACCATTATTATCTGGTGAAGGATCACCTTCTTGAACAAAACGTAAATCTTCATAAGAAAGAACAGAAAAATCGCGTTCTGGATTTACATTGATGTAATGGAAGCCAGTTTCATTTGCTCCAGCAATCGCATTTGCTAAATCTTGGACATGGCGATCTGCATAAACTTTTACTTCGTCCGCTAAGTTCACTGGACCAACAGAACCAAAATCAGCACCAAGATATTTTTGTGCATCTTCTTCTGCTGCTTCTTCTAAGAAATCAGCGCCTAAGAAGTTTTTCAATTTGACGTCATTGACTTCATGATCGCCACGAATCAATACCAATACAGGTTCTTCATCTGCAATGAATAAAACAGATTTGATGATTTTTTGTGGTTCTACATCAAAGAAACCTGCAACTTCTTCAATCGTTTTGACATCAGGTGTTGCTACTTTTTCTAATTCCAATTGTGTTTCATGTGACTTTTTAGGAACATAGTAGCTTGTTGCCATTTCCAAATTAGCTGCGTAGTCACTTTCTGTTGAATAACAAATCGTGTCTTCACCGATTTCAGAGATTGCCATAAATTCTTTGGAGTCTTTTCCGCCCATTGCGCCACCGTCTCCGATAATTGCACGGAAATCTAAACCACAACGTTTGAAAATCTCAGTATAAGCTTTTTCATAATCTTTATATGTTTCGTCTAAACTTTCTTCTGAAGCGTGGAAAGAATATGCATCTTTCATAATGAATTCCCGACCACGTAACAAGCCAAAACGAGGACGTTTTTCGTCACGATATTTTGATTGAATTTGATACAAGTTTAATGGCAATTTTTTGTATGAATTGATTTCATTACGAATCAATTCTGTAAATGTTTCTTCATGAGTTGGTCCCAAAATCATTTTACGATCATTGCGGTCATTCAAACGGTATAAGTTTGGACCATAAGTATCATAACGACCAGATTCTTGCCAAAGTTCTGCTGGAAGAATTGCGGGCATCAACATTTCAACTGCCCCAATTTTTTCAAATTCTTCACGCATGATTGTTTTCAATTTTTCTAACACACGATTTGCCAATGGCAAGTAAGAATAGATACCGGCAGATACTTGACGAACATAGCCAGCTCGCAATAGCATTTGATGACTTAGTACTTCAGCATCATTTGGTACTTCCCTCAGTGTTGGAATCAACATCTTTGATTGTCTCATTTTATATACTCCTTTAATCCTCAAAATAGTTATCGCTTGTTATTATACCCTATTTGTCAACTCTATTTAAAAAAAGAATCGTTGAATATCATTCCATGTCACTAAAACCATCAATAGCATCAAGAAACCAAACCCAATCAAAGTTAAGATTCCTTCTTTTTCTTGACTCAATGGTTTGCCACGTACACCTTCAATGACATTTAATACCAACTTACCGCCATCAAGTGCTGGAATTGGCAATAGATTCACAATCCCTAAGTTCATTGAAAGCATCGCCATTAGCCCAATAACAGTCATCATTCCTTGACTAGCTGCTTCAGACGATAATTGGAACATCATCACTGGACCGCCTAGTTTATTCAAACTAAATCCTGTAAATAGTGATCCCAGCGCTTTGAAGATTTCTAATGAACTACTGAAAGCTTGTTTCGTTCCACCAACGATTTTATCAATAAAACCAGTTTTCATCGGTGCTTGTATACCAAGCTGTCCAACTTTTTGCCCATTTGATTCTACTGATTTAGGTGTCACTTCAATGTCTTGAACTTTTCCGTCACGTTGAACTTCAAAATTCAATTTTTTTCCAGGATTTGCAGTAATTTGACTTGTTAAATCAGTCCACGACGTGATTTTTTTATCATTAATACTTAGGATATGGTCATTTTCCTTTAAGCCAGCTACATCGGCTGCACCATCAGGAAGTACTGCACCAATTTGATTCGTATTTGTTACCTGAATGCCTCCTTGCATGAATGCAAGCACAATGAACAAAAAAATCGCTAAAATAAAGTTATTCATCGGTCCAGCAAAGTTAGTTAACATACGTTGCCATAATTTTGCTGATTGAAACTGAACATCTCTTGGTGCAATTCGAATTTCTGTTCCATCTGCCTCAATAATTGTGGCATCATGATCTACTGGGTAAGTCACAGCCTCTGTATCATCGCCGTTAACAAAAGCTGTAATTGTCAGCTCGTCCTCTAGATCGTAACGAACAAGTTCCACTGGAATTCCATTCGTTAGTTGAACTTTTTTACTTAAGTTGATTTTCTCTACGATACCATCAGAATTGAGTGAAAGCGACAGTGGCATTCCTGGGGCCATCTCTGTCTCATCATCGCCGTTGCCTGCCATTCTTACATAACCACCAATCGGTAATAACCGAAGTGTATATGTCGTTCCATCTTTAGCTTGATGTCCATAAATTTTTGGACCCATACCAATTGCAAATTCTCGGACTAGGATTCCTGATCGTTTCGCAAAGAAGAAATGACCAAATTCGTGGACAATAACCAAAATACCAAAAACGATGATAAAAGTTAGAATCGTTTTCATAGTTTGCTTCTCCTTTATTTTTTTCTAGCATTTTTCTAATTTTTGTGAAGATAAACAACATAATTTTACCACAGTCTGACACAGACACCAATAGCTACCTTTAGGAAAACAAAAAAGAGCAGTGGCAACACCCACTACTCTTTTCATCATTTCAAAACAAAAATTTTTGATCCATCCAAAAGTGATTTTGGCTTTCTACTTTAAATAAGTCTAAATTTCTCAAAAATTTAGAAAAGAATTTCCGACAGTTTATTTATTGAAGCTGAGTACTTCTTCTCACAAACTTTTTAAATCACACCAAATAATTGCATGATAGGAAATACAAATAATAGACTATCGAAACGGTCTAAAATTCCACCGTGACCTGGTAAAATATTTCCAGAATCTTTTACATCGTAATGACGTTTGATTGCTGATTCAACTAAATCACCAAATTGTCCAACAATTGAGAAGACAATTGTTAACAACAACATTACTAGTGTTCCATAATTGAAGTATTCCTTACCTGGGAATAACAAGAGATAAATCAATGCCACAACGATTGCACTTGCGATACCACCCAAAGCTCCTTCAATTGTTTTATTTGGTGAAATTGCTGGGATCAGTTTATGTTGACCAAAGCGACGACCAAACATATAGGCACCGATATCTGTTGCCCAGACAATGAATAGCCCAAATAATAACACAACTAAGCCTTCCGTTCGCGCATTCACGAAATTCTGGAATCCCATACCCACATACAAACTTACGACAACTGGAAATCCAGCTTCATCAATGGTATACGTATTTTTTGATACAACACTTGTTCCCAATAAAATCATTACAACAAAATAAAAAAGCGTAAATGTATTTGTATTTTCTGGTAAAAAGAAAAACCAACGTTCTTTTGGCAACACCAGAAAAACTGCACCTATTGCTGATAAGATTCCCTCAAAACTTAATAGCGTTAATCCTTTCATGCGAAACAGTTCGTAGACACCTACAACCGCTAGTAACGCCCCTAACAACTCAACAGCCATGCCACCAACCCAAATGATTGGAATGAACAAGATTAAAGCTACGACAGCTGTGATCACTCGTTGTCTCATGATTGATCCTCCTCATTTTTATCCAATTTTTTAACACCGCCAAAGCGACGGTCACGATTTTGATAAGAAGCAATTGCTTCCTTCAAATGATTGCCATCAAAATCTGGCCATAATGCTTTTGTAAAATAAAGCTCACTATAAGCAATTTGCCATAACAAGAAATTACTGATTCTTTCTTCCCCGCTCGTCCGAATAACTAGTTCAGGATCACGAAGTTCATTCGGCAAGAAACCTGTCATCAAGTGATCAGCAATTTTTTCTTCGTCAATTGCTTCAACAGCTAATTCTTGATTACTGATTTCAGCCGCAATCTCTTTTACTGCCGTCACGATTTCCGCTCGGCTTCCATAATTCAACGCAAAATTCAACACCATTCCAGTGTTTTCTTTTGTCTGTTCAATTGCTCGGCGGACAGCATCTTGCGTGTGACTTGGTAGTACGTTTTCGTAACCCATTACGTGAACTTTTACATTCTCCTTGATAAGTTCTGGTACGAATGTGTCGAAAAAATCAACAGGCAACTGCATCAAAAAGTTGACCTCATCTTTTGGTCGTTTCCAGTTTTCAGTCGAAAACGCATAAAGAGTCAATACTTTCACACCTAAACCTGATGCTACTTTTGTTACTTTTTTTACAGTTTCCATGCCTTCTTTGTGTCCTGCAACTCGAGGTAATCGGCGATTTTGTGCCCAACGACCGTTGCCATCCATAATGATGGCAACGTGTTGAGGAATCTTTCCCTCGGAGTTAAATTGAAACTCACTTTTTTCTTGAATATACTTGTTTTTTTGCGGAAAAAAACGTAACATTCTTTTTCCTCCTATGCTTAAAAATTCCCACTATCTTACACATTATAGCAATATCTCTTTGTATTTCCTATGAAATCATGATTTTTTCCAAAAAATTTGTTTGTTTTTTTGAAAATTTTTAAGTTTCCACCAAAAAAGGAGTAGCAAAATCAGTACTGATTTTGCTACTCCTTTTTAAAAAGCCGGGAAGATTAAACTTCTAATAATTCTTTTTCTTTTTCGCCAGCGATTTTATCTAGTTCTTTAATGCTGTCATCAGTCAAAGCTTGAACATCTTTTTCTAGTCCGCGCAAGTCATCTTCCGTAATGTCACCATTTTTTTGTTGTTTTTTGTATGCATCCATTGCATCACGACGAATATTACGAATAGCGATTTTTGCATTTTCAGACTCTTTTTTTACATCTTTCGCTAATTCTTTACGACGTTCTTCCGTTAATTGTGGAATAACTAAACGGATAACATTTCCATCATTCGTTGGGCTGATACCGATATCACTTGCCATGATTGCCTTCTCCACATCTTGAAGAATACTTTTATCAAAAGGCGTGATCATCAATACACGTGCTTCTGGAATTTGGATTGATGCCATTTGGTTCAATGGTGTTGGTGCACCATAGTAATTAACTGTGATTCGGTCTAATAAACTTGCATTCGCGCGTCCAGCACGGATTTGTCCAAGTTCACGTTGTAAACTTTGCGCTGCTTTTTCCATTCTCTCTTTTGCTTCTGCCATAATTGCATCTGCCATTTTTATTTCCCCCTTACGGTAGTTCCGATATTTTCACCTAAAATTGCTCGGCGAATATTTCCATGTTCATTTAGATTGAAGACAACTAATGGGATATCATTATCCATACTTAATGAGCTTGCTGTTGAATCCATTACTTGCAATCCTTTAGCAATAACTTCCAAGTGAGTTAGTTCTTCAAACTTAACTGCATTTGCATCAATTTTTGGATCTGCAGAATAAACACCGTCTACATTGTTTTTAGCCATTAAAATAACATCAGCACCAATTTCAGCTGCGCGCAACGCTGCTGTTGTGTCTGTTGAGAAGTAAGGATTACCTGTACCACCAGCAAAAATAACAATTCTGCCTTTTTCTAAATGACGTTCTGCTTTACGACGAATGTATGGTTCTGCGATTTGACGCATTTCGATCGAAGTTTGTACACGTGTCGGTACACCAACGTTTTCTAATGTATCTTGTAAGGCTAAAGCGTTCATAACAGTCGCTAACATGCCCATGTAATCAGCTTGTGCACGTTCCATACCCATTTGAGCACCCGTTTGTCCGCGCCAGATGTTTCCGCCTCCTACAACGATTGCCATTTCAACGCCTAACTCGTGGACTTCTTTGATTTCTTGAATAATTTCTTTAATGACTGGAGGTTTAATCCCAAATCCTTCATCTCCAGCTAAAGCTTCACCACTTAATTTTAAGACTACACGTTGATATTTTGGTGTGACCATGTTCATTCCTCCAATGTTTTCTATTGCCATTTTACCATAATTAGTTGATTTAGCCATTAAATGCTTACATTTTTTGGCATTTGCCTAAAAAAAGGGAGCGCACAATAGTGTGCGTTCCCATCTGTTATTCAACAGAATTATTTTTTCACTTGGCTCATAACTTCTTCTACAAAGTTATCTTCACGTTTTTCGATACCTTCGCCAACTTCAAAACGAACAAAGGATTGAACAGTTGCGCCTTTAGAAGCTACAAATTTTTCAACAGTCATGTCAGGATCTTTAACGAAAGGTTGGTCAACCAAAGCGATTTCTGCTTTGAATTTCTTCAAGCGGCCTTCCACCATTTTGTCAACGATGTTAGCAGGTTTACCTTCGTTTAATGCTTGTTCAGTTAGAACAGTTTTTTCATGTTCTAATTCTTCAGCAGGAATTTGTGATTCGTTTACATAACGAGGATTGATAGCAGCAACGTGCATAGCAACGTCACGAGCAACTGAATCATCAGTTGTGCCATCTAAAACTGTCAATACAGCGATACGTCCACCCATGTGTAAGTAACCACCGAATGCAGCGTTATCTTCTTTTTCAACTACTTCAAAACGACGGAAGCTGATTTTTTCACCGATAACTTGTGTAGCTTCGATTAATTCAGATTCAATTGTGCCTTTTTCAGTTTTGATTTGCATTGCAGCTTCCATGTCAGCTGGTTTGTGTTCAGCAACTAATTCTGCAATTTCTTTTACTAAGTCTTGGAACATTTCGTTTTTAGAAACGAAGTCAGTTTCTGAGTTAACTTCAACGATTGCTGCAGTGTTCCCTTTAACAGCAACTGCTGCTAAACCTTCAGCTGCAATACGGTCATTTTTCTTAGCTGCTTTAGCCATTCCTTTTTCGCGTAAAAGATCAACTGCTTTTTCAATATCGCCTTCTACTTCTACTAATGCTTTTTTCGCATCCATCATACCTACGCCAGTCATGTCGCGTAGTTCTTTTACCATTTTAGCTGTAACGTCTGCCATTTTATAGTCCTCCTAAGTAGTGTTTTTCTTTAAAAAAAGCTGTTTCAAAGGAGAGTGAGGCTTGTCGCCTAGCCTTTGAAACAGCTCCATCATTCAAAAATTATTCTGCTGAAGAGTTGTCGCCTTCAACGACATCAACGATTTCTTCGATTGATGTTGCATTGTTTTCTGCTACAAAATCTTCTTCAACCACTTGGTCTTCACCTTGGTTTCCTTCGATAAATGCATCAGCCATTTTTGAAGTGATCAATTTAACGGCACGAATTGCATCGTCGTTTGAAGGGATTACTACGTCGATTTCATCTGGATCGCAGTTTGTATCAACCATAGCTACGATTGGGATATTTAATTTATGAGCTTCTTGAACAGCAATACGTTCTTTACGAGGGTCAACGATGTACATTACATCTGGGATTCTTGGCATATCAGCGATACCACCTAAGAATTTTTCAAGACGTTCGCGCTCTTTGTTCAAACCAGCAACTTCTTTTTTAGGTAGAACTTCAAAAGTTCCATCAGCTTCCATTGCATTGATTTGTTTCAAGCGGCTAATACGTTTTTGGATTGTATCCCAGTTAGTTAAAGTTCCACCTAACCAACGGTGGTTTACAAAGTATTGACCTGCACGAGTTGCTTCTTCTTTGATTGCTTCTTGTGCTTGTTTTTTAGTACCTACGAATAATGCTACGCCGCCTTCTTCAGCAACGTTTTTCATGTAGTCATAAGCTGCATCTACTAATTTAACTGTTTTTTGTAAGTCAATAATGTAGATACCGTTTCTTTCTGTGAAGATATATTTCTTCATTTTTGGGTTCCAGCGACGTGTTTGGTGACCAAAGTGTACGCCGGCTTCTAGTAATTGTTTCATAGAAATTACTGCCATTTTGTGTTTCCTCCAATTAGGTTTTTTATTTTCCTCTTCTTGTCTTCAAACTTGCCAGCAAACTTTTGCAAGCACCTACTGACAATCCAACAAAAATGTGGATTTATTGATGCAAAAAGCATCCTTAGTTATTATACAGATAAATTTTACCTATAGCAATAAGAAAAAGAGTTTTCTGCTCAACATTCATTAGTTTAACGGAACAATTTGTTTTTTTCAAGTAAAATTCTTATTTTCACTTGAATTTTCTGTTCTCCATCTTCTCTAACTCTTTTGATTCAAAAAAGAAAATGCGGGTGGGCAATTTTAACTTTTTTTGTTATGATACGGATGAAATCTTTTGTAAAGGAGAAAACGATGCGAAAAGCCGACCGACATTTATTGATTAAACAAATTATTGAAGAGTTTCCCATTCGAACACAAGAAGATTTATTAACTAGATTAGGTGACTATCAGGTAACTGCAACGCAAGCAACAATTTCTCGCGACATCCGTGATTTGAAAATCGTTAAGGTACCTGATGCTGATGGTCTTCCCCGTTTTGTTTTATTTCATGGTGAAGACGATGACGAAACAAAAAATGAAGAAGAACAACGCTTAATTCGGATGATTGAAGAAATCGTACTAAAAGTCGAACGTGTCCACTTTTTGACAATTATCGGTACTTTACCAGACAATGCGCATTTATTTGCTTCCATTTTAGATGATATCAAGCCACCACACATGCTCAGCACGATTGCCGGATTTGACACGGTCATCGTCCTTTCTGAATCAGAAGAAGATGCAAAAAAAATTGAACTGTATTTTAAAGAGCACTTATTACATTGATAACTATAAAATAAAAAAAGCAACAGACTTCAAACTTTTCATTTGAGTCTGCTGCTTTTTATTTTTGTCTTTAACTAAACGGAATCCGTTTCAATTACATTTTGTCTGGTGCGTGTAAACCAAGTAAACGTAAATCTTCTTTTAATAGAACAGCTACTGCATAAACTAATGCTAAACGAGATTCTTTTTGACCATCATCAGCCAAAATCTTTGTATGTGCATAGTATTTGTTAAATGCTTGAGCTAATTTGATTGCATGTTTTGCAATAATTGAAGGCTCATATTTTTCACCAGCAGATAAAACAGTTTCTGGATATTTTTGAACCAACTTGATTACTTCCCAACTGCTATCATCATTTAGTGCATAATGTGCATCAGCTGATGGAACAAAGTTTGCTTTTTCTAGCAAGCTCATTGCACGAGCATGTGTGTATTGAACGTACGGACCTGTTTCACCTTCGAAACGTACAACCTCTTCTAAGTTGAAGTCAAATGTATTCAAACGATCATTTTTCAAATCATGGAAAATTACTGCACCAACCCCAACTTGTTTGGCAACAATGTCTTTGTTTTCCAAGTCTGGATTTTTTTCACTGATTTGTTCTTTTGCAGAATCGATTGCTTCGTTTAATACTTCTTCAAGTAAAACGATTTTCCCTTTACGTGTTGATAATTTTTTACCACCTTGAGTGATCAAGCCAAATGGGATGTGGTGCATTTCATCTGACCAGTCAAAACCAAGTTCTTTCAAGACAGCTTTTAATTGTTTGAAGTGATAACTTTGTTCATTCCCAACAACATATAGTGATTGGGCAAAATCATACGTACGTTTGCGGTAAAGTGCCGCAGCTAAGTCACGAGTGATATACAGTGTCGCGCCATCTGATTTTTTGATCAAAGCAGGATTTAAATCGTAACTAGCTAAATCAACGATTTCTGCACCTTTGTCTTCTTTTAATAGGTGTTTTTCTTCTAAAAGTTCAACGACTTCGTCCATCTTATCGTTATAAAATGCCTCACCGTTCAATGAATCAAAACGAACTTCTAATAAATCATAGATTTTATTGAATTCTTTCATTGATTCATCACGGAACCATTGCCATAATTCAATAGCTTCTGTGTCGCCTTCTTCTAAGCGTTTAAACCATGAACGTGCTTCATCATTTAATTCTGGCTCAGTTTCAGCTATTTCATGGAACTTCACGTAAAGACGCAACAATTCATTGATTGGCTCAGCTTTGACTGCTTCTTCTGACCCCCACTTTTTATAGGCAACGATCAATTTACCAAATTGAGTTCCCCAGTCACCTAAGTGATTGATTCGAATGGGTTGATACCCAATTTTTTCTAAAATAAACCCAATGGAGTTTCCAATAACTGTTGAACGTAGATGTCCCATTGAGATTGGTTTTGCAATATTTGGTGAGGACATGTCGATTGGTACTGTACCTTGATTGCCAATTGTGCTATCACCATAATGTGCTTGTTGTTCAACTACTGCTTCAAGTACAGCTTGACTGATTGCTTCTTTGTTCATAAAGAAGTTTAAATAAGGTCCAACAACTTCAATTTTTTCAAAGTTTTCTGGTGCAATTTTTTCAGCTAAATCTGCTGCAATCTGTTGTGGTGCTTTACGGTAGATTTTCGCCAATGAAAAAGCTGGAAAAGCGACGTCACCATGATCCGCTGATTTTGGATTTTCTAATAATTGTTGTACTTGTTCAAGTGTCAAGTCGTCTTTCACTACATCATAAACGGCTTTTGCAACTAAGTCTTTGTTATTCATCTAAGTTCCTCCTAAATTTTCCATGATTGTTGAAGACAATAAAAAAAGTCCCTAGCAATCACAATCACTGTGATTACTAGAGACGAGATTACCCGCGGTACCACTCCAGTTGTCTTATACATCAAGACCTACTCAATCTGCTATCGGTAGATGACCGTCCGCTTTGATTAACTCAAAGACAGAAATTCTCCAAGTGCGCTTCGTTGTGTCTTCTTCATTCGGCTCCCACCAATCATCCGAACTCGCTCAGCAAGAATCAGCACAAGTACTCTCTTGTTCAACAAATCATAAAAGTATTAAACTGCTTTGAATTATAGCAGAAAAAAACATTTCTGGCTAGCTCCTTTATAAAAAAAACTGCCCAGATGGTCTAAAGGAGAAGAAACTCCACCTGGGCAAGAATAGCTATAAATCATTTCGTTTACACGAAAGACTTAACAAATTAATCAGCAACAACAATCGTTCCTTCTTCAGAAGCTAGTAAGTTTTCAATGTTTTCTAAAGAAGTGATGATTGCTTTTGCATTTGGTCGAGCTTCTACAAATTGAATAGCTGCTTCAACTTTTGGCAGCATGCTACCAGGAGCAAATTGATCTTCACTGATATATTGTTTCATTTCTGAAATAGTTACAGTTTCCAATTTCTTTTGGTCCGGTTTTTGATAGTTCACATAAACATTGTCCACACCAGTTAAAACAATCAATAAATCGGCATCAATGATTTCTGCCAATTTTTCTGAAGCAAAGTCTTTATCGATTACCGCTTCGCGACCTTCTAAACCAGTGGCTGTTTCAACTACCGGAATACCACCGCCACCAACAGAAACAGTAACTACGCCTTGATCAACCAATGCTTCAATTACACGTGCTTCTTTGATTGAAATTGGTTTTGGCGAAGCAACTACTTTACGCCAACCACGACCAGCATCTTCCTTAAACGTTACGTTTGAATCTGCTTTCATTTGTGCAGTAGCTTCCTCTTCTGAATAGAACGGACCAATTGGTTTTGTTGGGTTTTTGAAAGACGGATCGTTTTCATCTACGATAACTTGCGTGACTAAAGATACAACATCTTTATCAATTCCTTTTTGTTTCAATACTTCACCCATTGCATTTTGTAACCAATAACCAATAGAACCTTCAGTCATTGCAACACAAGTGTCTAATGGCATCGCTGGTGTTTTTTCAGAATCAGCTGCTTGTTGTTGGATCAATAAGTTACCGACTTGTGGACCATTCCCATGAGAAATAATCAACTCGTCACCTTGTTCAATAAATTTTACTAAGTATTTTGCTGTTTCCATCAATGCTTCTTGTTGTGCTTTTGCACTTGCATCAGTTGATAAAATTGCGTTACCGCCTAAAGCGACAACAACTTTTCGATTTGCCATATTATTCGCCCTTTCTTCAGACAATGTTAATCAATGACAAAACGAGGCAGCAAGTACTTGCGTCCTCTGCCTCGTTTTGTACATGAGATGAATGTGGTTTATTAAACGCGAGGGATAAACAAGTTGCCTAATGTTGCAGCCATAATTGCTTTAATTGAGTGCATACGGTTTTCAGCTTGTTCAAATTGACGTGCATATTTGCTGCGGAAGACTTCATCAGTTACTTCCATTTCAGTAATACCGAAGCGTTCTTTCATTTGTTCACCATACACAGTGTTTGTGTCATGGAATGCTGGTAAGCAATGCAAGAAGATCAAGCGATCTGTGTTATGTGTTTTTTCAACCATTTCCATGTTGATTTGGTAAGGTTTCAACAATTTGATACGTTCTTCAAATTTGTCTTCTTCACCCATTGATACCCATACGTCTGAATAAAGTACGTCAACGCCGTCAACACCTTTATCAACATCGTCAGTAATCATTAGTTTTGCACCTGATTTAGCTGCAAAGCCTTCTGCTAATTTCACGATTTCTTCTTCTGGTTGTAGTTCTTTTGGTGCAACGATACGCATATTTGTTCCTAGAATAGCACCAGTTACTAATAATGAGTTTGCCATGTTGTTACGGCCATCACCACAGTAAGCAACAGTGATTCCTTCAACTTTTCCGAAGTTTTCTTGGATGGTTAAGAAATCGGCGATCATTTGTGTTGGATGCCATTCGTCAGTTAAACCATTCCAAACTGGAACACCTGAGAATTCAGCAAGTTCTTCAACCATTTTTTGGCTGAAGCCACGGAATTCAATACCGTCAAACATACTACCCAAGACTTTAGCTGTATCTTCTGTTGATTCTTTTTTACCTAATTGGATATCATTTGCACCTAAGTATTCTGGATGAGCGCCTAAGTCAACAGCTGCAGTTGTAAAAGCTGCACGTGTACGTGTAGAAGTTTTTTCAAATAATAAGGCAATGTTTTTGCCTTCTAAATAATGATGTGGAATTCCACGTTTTTTCAAATCTTTTAAATGTTGAGAGAAATCAATTAAATATTGTAACTCTTCTTTAGTAAAATCTTTTTCTGCTAATAAGCTTCTTCCTTGAAATACTGATTCTTTCATAATAAAACATTCTCCTTTAGTTTGTTTTTATAATTTAAGACGGAATTTCATTGATTTAAGAGGAAATTCCAGCGACAGCTGACAGTAGAGTAGGACCGTCGCTGGAATACTCAAACTTATTTCAAATCTTCACGTACAAGCGGTTGGCTCATGCAACGTGGACCACCACGGCCACGAGACAATTCACTTGAATTGATTTCCAACACTTTGATGCCGTAGCTTCTTAGTAATTCATTTGATACATAGTTACGGTTATAAGTGACAACCACACCTGGTGCAATAGCTAAAGTATTTGAGCCATCATTCCATTGTTCACGTGGAGCAACGATTGCATCGCCATTACCAGTTGGGATCAAGACTAGATCATCTAATCCTAAAGCATCTTTCAATGTTGCATGTAGATCATCAGAATGAGTGATCTTGATGTCATCACCATCTGGAACGATTGTAAAGACATCGATTTTTCCGTTTTTACTTTGAATAGCTGGATGAATTGTGAATTTATCATAGTCAACCATGGTAAACACTGTATCCAAATGCATCATGGCACGATTATTCGGAATCTTGATTGCTAGCACTTTTTCAAATCCTGAATTTTTAGCAAATAAGCGACGTGCCATTGTTTCCAAAGCTTTCGCGTTGGTTCTTTGTGAAATCCCTACTGCGACAACTTTGTCACTTAAGACTAATTCATCTCCGCCTTCAATGTGTTCAGTAGTATCACGATCTAACCAAACTTCAACACCTTTATTTGCAAAGCGTGGGTGATGGTTCAAAATATATTCCGTGAACATTGACTCACGACGACGTGCTTCAAAAGTCATACGGTTTACAGTCATCCCATTTCCGATTGATGCGGATGGATCTCTTGTAAAGTATAGGTTTGGCATTGGATCCATGTAGAATGGATATTCATCGTCTGCTGACAAGTCGTACAAACTGTTTGAACGAACTTCGATGTCTTTCGTACGAACACCTGCCATAATTTTATCTACCATTTCTTGTGTTTCCATTGATAGAAGGAACTCATGAAGACCATCTCTCACAGCATTTGATGCAATGTGCGATTCGTCTAACATTTTGTTTAGGAATTGCTCTTTCACATTGCCTGCATCAATTGCTTCTGCAGCGAGTTTTTCTAAATAAAGTGTTTCAACGCCTTCATTTTGTAACGTCTTAGCAAATAAGTCATGTTCCTCTTGAGCAATCGGAAGATACGGAATGTCATCAAATAATAGACGGTCCATAATATCTGGTGTCAAGTTTTCAACTTCCTGTCCAGGCCGTTTTAATAAAACGGTTTTTAACTTCCCTATTTCAGAGAAAACGTGAATTGGTTTATCCATGTTGTGTTGCCTCCTTCGTTTTGATTACATGTATAGAATATCGTCATTTTGTAACCCTTTTCATAATTTCTTTGCATTCAAAACGAGAGATTCTTCACGTTAATATTCCGTTATTAAATAATTAAACGTTTTTCTTCATTTTATTAAGTTTTATTCATTCTTTACAGACAAAAACACTCGAAAAAAAATATTTATTCATGAAAAAAATATTTCTGAATATAAAAAAATTATTGAATTAATAGCGTTGTTAGCGTTTACTTATGTATTAATTGCATTTTTTATGCAATATATTATAAACAAATCGCCTAATATTCATTTAAGCTGATTATTAATGAATATTTTTTCTTTAATAACAAAAAATTTTTTTACTCTACCAAAACTGCTTATAATTATCGTTATTTCTTTATCTTTACAAATCAAGTGAAAAACGGGACAATAGTAGTAGTGAAGAAATAAGGAGAGAGGTTTGACATGCGAATAACTAAAATTGATTACCATTTTTC
This sequence comes from Enterococcus sp. C50, assembly GCF_040887505.1. Classification (NCBI taxonomy): domain Bacteria; kingdom Bacillati; phylum Bacillota; class Bacilli; order Lactobacillales; family Enterococcaceae; genus Enterococcus; species Enterococcus sp. C50. Next base: position 560,636 of record NZ_JBFOFW010000001.1, read on the forward strand.
CAAGTTAAGATACCAACCAGACTTCATGCATTTTACTGACGAAGAATTTCAATTGATTAAGGAACATACCGTCCTTCGTTCCTACAAAAAGGGCCAAATCCTTTTTGATGAAGGCGACGAGCGTCAACGCTTTTATATTTTAACGAAAGGACTCGTTCGTCTTGAACGCTATGATGAAAGTGCCACTTATTACTATTATGACTATGTAAATGCAAACACATTATTTCCTATGGCGGGAATTTTTGAAGCACAAGCTTACGCTTACACCGCACAAGCAATGACGGATATTGATACCTTTTACTTACCTGTTAGCTTTTATGAAAAACTTGCGCGAAATAATTCTGAACAATTGATTGCACTTATCCATAAAATTTCAAAAGTTGTCGAGATGCACGAATTACGAATTCAAATTGGATTAACTTCCAGCGCCTTTGATCGAGTGAAGCAAAATTTATTTATTTTAAAAGAAGAACTTGGTGTTCCAACAGAAGATGGACACATTTGTATCCCCTACCCAATCACTTTAAAAGAGTTAGCTGTTAATAGCGGAACTACCAGAGAAACTGCTGGACAAGTCATCAAACAATTACGTGACAGCGGGTTACTTGATTATCGAAAAAAACAATTTACCTTTTGCAAAACAGCTGTAACTCCTGCATTGCGAGATGCTAATGAGTAAAAGAAAAAAGGAGATGCGACAAAATGTCGCATCTCCTTTTTTCTAATAAGCGGTATTTTCAAAGAAACTTCTTCAGTAATAAGTCCTCTTTTCACAAAAATATGGAAAGCTGTTTTTAGAAAAGATTCCTTATTACTTAAAGCTAAACGTTTTGCGCCATAGGCTTATCCTCAGTGTTCAAGAAATAACTTCTTCAAAATAAGTCCAACTTACTCAAAAATTCGAGAAACAATTTCTGGTAATTTATCCTTATTTATTCGAGCGGGGCATTTCCTCTACAAACTCTTCTTTACCTAGCAAGCCGTTTTTACAAAACCAAGCTAGGATTTGCATTCAATTGCAAATCAGCAGCGGTTCCCTTTTGCCGTTCAACATGGGCTGCTGCCCCAATCATCGCTGCATTATCCCCACATAAACGCAGTGGTGGGATAATCAATTCAACTTCTGGCAATTCTTTCGCTAAAGCTGTCGCTAATCCTTCACGAAGCCCTTGATTAGCAGCAACGCCCCCAGCAACAACTAATTGTTTCACTGGAAATTCTTTACATGCTCGTAATGTTTTGGTCACTAGCACTTCAACAACACTTGCTTGAAAGCTAGCCGCTAAGTCATTTTTATCTAGCTCTTCCCCACGCTGTTCTGCATTATGAACTAAGTTGATGAACGCACTTTTCAATCCACTAAAACTAAAATCATAGTTTGCTTCATGGATCATCGCCCTTGGAAAATGATAATTATCTTTTCCATGATGCGCTAATTCATCAATTTCTTTTCCACTTGGATAACTTAATCCGAGGACGCGTCCAACTTTATCATACGCTTCACCAGCTGCATCATCCCGTGTTTCCCCAATAATTTCATAAGAACCATCTTCTTGCATATAAACCAGTTCCGTATGCCCACCACTAACTAGCAAGGCGATTAGCGGAAATTTAAACGGTTTAACAAAGCGTGCAGCATAGATATGACCTGCCATGTGATTAACGGGGACCAAAGGTAAGTTATTTGCCCATGCAAATGCTTTAGCAGCAGAAATACCAATTAATAAAGAACCAACTAATCCTGGTCCGTAAGTAACTGCGACCGCTGAAAGTTCAGCTACTGTTACCTCCGCTTCAGCCAAAGCTTCATCTATACAAAGTGTGATTTGTTCTACGTGGTGTCTACTAGCAACTTCTGGTACAACGCCACCAAATCGTTTATGACTATTTATTTGTGATGCGACAATATTCGACAAGATTTTCGTGCCATTTTCTACAACAGCAACACTTGTTTCGTCACAACTTGATTCAATCGCAAGAATCAATTCTCTATTCATTTCATCGTCTCCGTCTTTAACTTGGTACTCATAATAAAGGCATCTTCTACCGGTTGTTGGTAATAAGATTTACGAATACCCAATACTCGAAATTTTTCTGATTCATACAGACATTTTGCCCGTTCATTTGATTTACGAACTTCTAGAAAAACTTGAAACACATCATTTGCTTTTTCTTGCTGAATTAATGCTTTCAGTAATTGTCGTGCATGACCTTTTCCTTGTGAGGTTAAATTTACTGCAATATTGGTAATTTCAACTTCATCAACCACACGGCTAAAACCTAAGAAGCCAACGATTTCGTTTGCTTCAATCGCTATCAAATAATCTGTATGAGGTTGCTGTAAATCTGTTAAAAATTGTGTTTTTGTCCATGGTGAACCGTGTGTATATGCCTGATTACTAATCAACCAGAGTTTTTCTGCCAAGTCATTGTAATCAAATGCTGCTTTTTGATAAATCAACATTCTTCACTCTTTTTCTAAAATTTTTACCATATCTAAGGCATCTTCATTGTTTTCAGTATAATACCCTTTTTTGATGGTTCTTGATTGAAAGCCCAGCTTTCGGTACAACTTTTGCGCATCACGATTGCCTACGCGAACTTCTAACGAAAGAGTCTCACAGCGATTCATTATAGCAAACTTTTCTATTTCGTCAATTAAGAACGAGCCAATGCTTTTTCGCTGATAGCGAGACATCAAGGCGATATTTGTAATATGACAATCTGTTCCAATGATTCGTGAACCGATAAATCCCACTAATTCCTCATTAATAAAGACGCCCAGATACAAGTGAACCAAAGGAGAACGAAATTCAGATAAAAATGCACTCCGCGTCCAAGGTAGTTCACCAAGGTAAACTTCTCGCTCGACTGTCAACAAATCTTTGATGTCTGCTGTCGTCAATTGGCGTATTTGATAGGTATCTTGATTTACTTCTAGCTCTTTAGCAGGATAAAAAGACGATTCTCGGAACAAATGTTTCGTTATTTGCTTAAATTTTTTCAACATAGCTTTCGGCTCCAGGCGTATGAGTTTCTAGCCATTTTTCTTCAGCTTCTACCTTTTTCAAATACCGTGGTAAGAATGCTTGAACATCAGAGACAGGGACAGCTTGTGCTCCTAAATTTGCCAGCACAGTTCCATTTGGGATATCCCATTGAGGAATCAAATTGATTGTTACTTCTGGTAAAACTTCGTTTAATTCTGTTTCAAATTTTTGGCAATCACTACCAACAAAATAAATTGATTGTTCAAGTGTTTTTAATTCTGTGAGTAGATCGACTAATGAGGAATGCTTGTCTTCAATCAATGTTTCTAGCTGATTTTCTTTCCATTGATAGGCGCCCGCATAAACATTTTTACGTCTCGCATCAAAGAGTGGCACAATCACACCTTCCACATTCACACAGTTAGCTGCGACTGTTTTCAAACTAGAGATACCTACCAATTCTTTCTTTAGTGTATAGGCTAAAGTTTTCGCAGTCGTCACGCCTATTCTTAGACCAGTGTATGAACCTGGTCCGTCAGAAACTGCGATACGATCAATCGCTGATGGCTCCAATTGTAGATCTGCAAATAATTGATCAATTGCTGGCATCAACGTAATGCTATGGTTTCGTTTGATGTTCGTTTGAATTTGTCCAAGAACTACATCGTTCTCCACGACACCTATAGCCAAAGTTTGGTTTGCTGTATCAATTCCTAATGTAATCATGTTTTGATTCCTTTCCATTAACTATCGTTTCTTATTGTAGCACATTTTTAGCGGAAACCTAATCTGAGATAACAACAAAAAAACTAGCGTAGCCTCATAAGAACCATAAGCAATGTCGTCTGATACAAGCATTGCTTGATAAGTAGGTTCTTACAAAAATTCCGCTAGTTTTGATCGGTATCATTTCACTTGATTGTTACGCTGATTCTCGCACAATCAAGTCTGTACCAACAACGATTTTTCTTGGAACGGGAGCTTCTGTCTGGATCAATTGTAAAATCGTTTCAACAGCAATCTCCCCTAACCATTCAGTGTAAACTTTTATCGTTGATAATGCAGGTGTCACATATTTAGCTACGCTGCTGTCATTAAATCCGATAACTGCAATATCCTTAGGCACACGATAGCCACTCTCTTGAATCGCTTTTAATGCACCAATTGCTAATGCATCGTTTGCTGCAAATAGAGCATCTGGCTTTTCACTTGTTTCGGCTAAAAATTGTTTGATTGCTGAGTAACCTGCCTCAACCGAAAAATCAGCTTCGATTATGGCAAAGGGTTCTTGTTGCTCACTAACCATGATTTGTTCAAAAGCAAGTCTTCTTGGATCATTCAACAATTGCCGATTTTTTTTTGTATATTCTTTCCCCGTTAACATTGCGATTTTTTTAGCATTTAATGACAAAAAGTAATCAACAACTTTTTGGACACTTGAAAAAAAATCGACAGTTAATGAGTCAATCCCAACTGCGGTCCCATCAGAATCAACTAAAAGTAATTTTGGTTGAGATTTTTCTAACTCTGCCAGTTGCTGCAAGTCGAACTTTCCGACAGCAATCGTTCCGTCAACTTCACGTTCGCTAATGGAATCCCAAGTTTCCTTTAGCAAATCAACATTCAACTCTTCCGCTTTCTTCTCAATCCCAAGACGAATGGCTAAATAATATAAATCTTCGAGCTCTTCACTTTCATTATGCCATTGAATCAATCGCAAAGTTGCTTGATTAGCTGGAAGGTTTTTTTTATGTTTCGTATAGTTTAACTGTTCGGCTGCCTCGAAAACTTTCTGTTTAGTTGCTAAGCCTACGGAAAGTTCCGAATCATAATTCAATACTCTTGAAACAGTCGCAGGAGAAACACCTGCTAGCTGCGCGATATCTTTAATTGTTGCCATGATGTTTCCTCCTTCCTCACTGGATCAATTATAAATAATCAGTAAAGCGAGCAAATGCCGCTTGTCCTTCTTCTGTCCGCTTAAACACGCCTGCATCTTCTAACACACGTAAGAACACTTGACCAACAGCTTCCTGCACAATTTCAGTTACGTGATCTGCTGTGATTGTGTGAGTTGCCCGCAACTCATCTGCCCATTCACGATGATAATCAGCTAAGTTGTTTTCTTCGTTTAACAAATATTTTTCCACTTCTTCAAGTTCCATTTTTAATCGTGGAGGTAACACGGCTAACCCCATCACTTCAATCAAGCCAATGTTTTCTTTTTTGATGTGCTGAACGTCTTTATGTGGGTGGAAAATCCCATCTGGATGTTCTTCAGATACATTATTGTCGCGCAACACTAAATCTAGTTCAAAGTAGTCATCTTTCCGACGCGCAATCGGAGTAATCGTGTGATGCGCTGTCCCATCGGCAGAATGCGCCAAAACTTCGACAGATGCATCCGAGTAACCTTGCCATTTTTCTAAAATGGTTGTTGCCGCATCTACAAGGAGTTCTTTGTCTGGTGATTGAAGGCGAATCACTGACATTGGCCACTTCACAATTCCTGCAATGACTTGTGGGTAATCAGTTAATTTGATTAAGCGTTCCATTGGTGCTTTCGCCATTGGAAATTCATGACGTCCAGCTTGGTAATGATCGTGAGATAAAATAGAACCACCTACAATTGGTAAATCGGCATTCGATCCCACAAAATAATGAGGCAATACTTCCGTAATTCGTAACAAGCGGCGGAAAGTATCTTGATTGATTTGCATCGGACGATGAATTTCTGACAAAATAATTGAATGCTCATTGTAATACGCATAAGGTGAATATTGGAATCCCCAGCTTTCGCCATCTAGGTTCATTCGAATAATCCGATGATTTGTTCTCGCAGGGTAATTTAAACGTCCTCGATACCCTTCATTCTCCATACAAAGCAAACATTTTGGATAGTCTACTTTCACTGCTTCTCGTTCCGCAGCAATTTGCTTTGGATCTTTTTCGGGTTTCGATAAGTTGATTGTAATTTCAAGGTCTCCGTAAGCAGTTTGTACTGGAAACTGGATATTTTTAGCAATTGAACGCGTTTTGATGTAATCGTTTTGCTGACTCAACTGGAAGAAATATTCTGTTGCTTCTTCTGGCGAGTTGGCATAGTGTTGTGCAAAAAAAGCATTAACAACAGACGGCGGCGGAGTCAAAAAATCCATTAGCTGTGCTTCAAACATTTCTTGTTCTGCAGCCAAATCTGAAATGACTTGATTGTCTTTCGCTACTTGGACTAATTCTGCCAGCAAATCCACTGCAGGTACTGTTACTGGACGTGGTGTGACTTCTCCCGTCAACGCTTCTTCACCTATCAAACTTAATAATCGATTTTGAAGATAAATTCGATCCATTTCCATGAAGCCACCGGAGCTAATCGAAAGCGTTGCAAAGTCACAAATTGTTTGACTGATAGACATTGTCAATTCTCCTATTCTTCATAGCCATGTGGATGACTTACATGCCAATCCCAAGCTGTTTTAATAATTGCTTTAACATCTGTATATGCTGGTTCCCAACCTAAGATCTCTTTTGCCTTTTGACTTGAAGCAACTAATGTACTTGGATCACCCGCACGACGAGGTGCAATTTTTGCTGGAATTTCTTTCCCAGTAACTTCGCGAGCTGCTTCAAGCATTTCTTTGACCGAATAACCATTGTTACTTCCCAAATTAAAGAAATTACTTTCATTTCCAGCTTTTAAATATTCTAAAGCTTTGATATGTGCAGCAATCAGGTCTTCTACTTGAACGTAATCACGAACGCAAGTCCCATCTGGTGTATCATAATCGTCACCATAAACTGCTAATTCTTCTCTTTGTCCTAATGCCACTTGTAAGATAATCGGTACTAAATGAGTCTCAGGTGTATGGTCTTCACCAATGCTTGCATCAGCCTTTGCACCTGCTACATTGAAATAGCGAAGAGCCACGTAACGCATTCCATACGCATTGTCACACCACTTCATCATTTTTTCCATCATCAATTTACTTTCCCCATAAGGATTTTTGGGATTAGTTGGTGTTTCTTCTGTAATTGGTGACATTTCGGGTTCACCGTATGTTGCTGCTGTTGATGAGAAAACAATTTGTTTTACATCAAATTCATGCATTACTTCAAGTAGGATTTGCATACCATAAACATTATTGTTGAAGTACATTAAAGGTTTTTCAACTGACTCACCTACTAAAGAACTTGCAGCAAAATGAATGACTCCTTCGATTGCTTCTTTTTCAAATACCGTTTGTAAAAATGCTTTATCTCGAATATCTCCTTCATAAAAACGTGCATCTGGGTGAACGGCTTGACGATGCCCTGTTAATAGATTATCAACAACCGCAACATCATACCCTTTTTGGATTAATTGATCGACTGCATGTGAGCCGATGTACCCCGCACCACCTAAAACTAAAATTGACATATTTAAACACTCCTTTATTGATAACTAACGCTCTTTTATCATCCATCCTTCATTGTACCAAAAGAACACGGAAGTTTCGAAACAGTTTTTAGTAATCACCAGCTTTTCCTATGATTTTATTTAGTAAATTTATAATAAAACATTTAGTAATTTTTTTCAATTGTTTTTGTAAAGGTTTCCAAATAAACGTCTAACTAGCCTTTTTTCTGTTTTTGTTTCATAATAGAGGTATCAAACAATTAAGAGGTGTTTTTAATGAAAAAATTTGTATCTGGATTATTAGTCGGAAGCTTAGCAACTGTTGCTGCTGTAGCAGGTGTTGTCGCTTCAGTTAAAAAAACTGTAATTGATCCAATCGATGAAAAAGAATCAATGATTGAAGAAAATCGTAAAAAAGCGATGCGTAAACGCGTTGCACGTTAATTAGTTATTTAAAAAAGGACAGCTAAGATGTTCAAGTCGCTTACGACTTGTTCATCTTAGCTGTCTTTTTTGTTTGTTTTCTCTTGTTTAGTTAACAAATGGCGAGCAATTGAATCTGCTTGCCTTAAATTCCAAGCATCTGTGTATGGACGTGCCACAGCAGCCGTCAACCAATCGACACCTTCTACTGGAATCCCATAACAATAAAAATTGGGAATCACTTTTCCATTTGCCCCTATAACTTGATTTGCATGGTTTACATCAATCGCACCTGAAAAATAATGTTCGTCAATTTCTGTTTTTTGATAAGAACGAATCAAACCATTTTTATTCAGACTTTGAATGACTGGATTTTTTGAATAGAACACACTATTAATCGGCAAATGAGCTTCAATCAAATAGCGACTATTGAGTTGCTTATTTTCTGTTTCAATCCAAAATCTTCCTCTGGCTCGTTTGATTTCAAACGGCGGTTTTGTAATATGGAAAATATCGGCATCTATCAGCGCAGCAAGCTCTTTGCTTCTTCTCAAAGGTGGACCAATGGTTAAAAAAGCATTCAGCGGTGTGAACCAAGACCACAATTGCTCACGATATTCTTCAACTGAAAAAATATCCCATGCGATTGCTTCACGAATTGGTTCACGCCAGTCTTTGATTGCATCTAAAGTTGAACTAAATGCACCTGTGTCATTTCCTTTTTCCGCCTCATTGATTTGCCATGCCAAAAAGGAACGAACCCCCTTTTCAAAATCATTAGGAAAAGCGGAAAGAGGATGTTCCAAGCTGTCCCATGACCAAATAAATGGTTCTAATTGCGGATAATTTGACAAACATTCTTCTGTTGACTCTAGCAAAAACACTTGCTCAAATTCAACAGGATTGATTGCTAATTGTTGTTCCTCAATCGTTTTTTGATAATAAAATAATTCTACTTCTTTTTTGAACAAGTCAAAAAATCTTTTACCAGTCAATTCTCCTTTTCTCTGCCATTTTTTTAGATTTTCTGTTGTTAATAACTTGAGCCGAGCCATCGCGCCACCCTGTTTTTGGTTCTTGCCACGGGGATAATAGGGAACCCCACGACGTGACCCCGCGTAAATAACTGGCTCGTTTCCAGAAGGGTGATAAATAAACTGATTTTCTTTTTCTTCAAAACGTCCACCACGTCCAACTGTCAATAACCCAATATAGTCAAAAAATGCTAACCCTAATCCACGTAAAAGAATCGGTTCATTAGCAGGTATATCAGCAACTAAAACGTCTGCTGGATTACTTGGCGGTTGATAAAACAAATCATGTTGCTGCGCATAATCAGCAAGATCAATTTCTTCATTCATCAACTCATTTTCCCAATGGCCACTTGCCAACACCAATTGATCCACAAAAAACGTTGTATCATCTGTCGCTAAGTAAAAACCAGACTCCACTCGTGAAACACTATCAACAAGTGCGGGAACGAAAGTAATCACATTGGGATATTCCTTTTTGAGTTCCGTGAAAAACCATTGCTGATACAAACCATAAAGGCAACGTGTTGCATGTTCATCTTTTCCTAACTGCTCCATTTCTGCGAGAAAAAAAGATTGCTTGTTCAATGATTGTTCCTCAACGAAAGAGGGGCCCTCTTTTTTTGCCCATTGATAAAGATTAGGACCTGCAGAAACAACACCATCAGTCGAAAGCGTTGCATCTGTAAACAATGTTACCTGTTGTGAAACCGAGTTCATTAATAGGTCTGTCGATTGATCCACTCGCCAAACTCTTCCACCGGGACCAACTACATCAAATAAGTAAATTTGAAGTGATTGATTCGTTTGATTGTTGCGCAAAATTCTTTCTAACATACTCAAGCCACGTGGACCTGCTCCGATAATGCCAATCTGCATCTTACACCTTCTCTTTATTTTAAACAGCTAGTTGTTGATCCAATCGTTTTTTCAACACTACTGCCTGATTTTCTGTTTCATCTTTTGCACCGTAGACAAGTGTCACTTGTTTTTCTTTTTGACAAATGGCCAGTAATTCTTGAAAAGCTTGGTGAGGAACTTCTTCATCTAACAATTCTTTTTGATAACGTTCAGAGAACTCAGGAAATTTTTCTGGGGTATGATTGTACCACTTTCTCAGCTCTGTGCTTGGCGCAACCTCTTTCAGCCATAAATCAAGTTTTGCTTCTGCTTTAGAAACACCTCTTGGCCAAATACGATCAACCAGAACCCGAAAACCATCTGTTTCTTCTGCTTTTTGATAAGCTCGCTTCAATTGAATCATGTTCTTTGCTCCTTTCCTTCACTCTTTATTTTAGCGAAAAACACGCTAGAGTACAAAAATAAAAAAGGATCGAGTAACCAGCTTTCTGCTAGTTTCTCGATCCTTTAAGAAATAGTCAATTAAACTTTTTTACTTTTGATTTTACCAGACCAGCCATCATAGCCACCTTTTAAAATATAAAGTTCTTTAAAGCCTTCTTTACGTAATTTGTTAGCTGTTCGAATGCTCAAACTTTTTCTTTGATCGTAAATATAGACAGGTTGGTCTTTACGAATTGAGCCTAAAGAGTTTTTTAATACTGTATAAGGAATATTTCGTGCACCTAAAATATGGCCAGCATCAAAAACATCCTTTTCTCTGACATCAATGATTTGCGCTTTACGCATTCCTTCACGAAACTCTTCTTCTTCTAACATTTTTGCTGAACGTTTTGCCATGATACGTAAGTATGCTTCCCAAAATACAATCGCCAGAATAATTGCGATCAAAAAAATATTAATCCAAAAAAACATGAGTTGCCTCCATCTTTACGCAAATTTCAAGGCTAATGATGCAGCACCAATGACGCCTGCTTCATTACCAAGCTCTGCTAATTTAATTTTTGTTGATTCTCTTACTTGTGGGAAAGTGAATTCCATAAAGTATTTTTCCACACGACTACGCAAAAATTCGCCTGCTGCAGATACCCCGCCGCCTAAAACGATACTTGAAGGATTCAATGTATTTCCTAGGTTTCCGCATGCTAATCCTAGGTAGAAACAAACACGATCCACAACCATCAATGCAAAGGGATCGCCGCCTTCTGCTAATTCGAAGATGTCTTTACTTGTTACTTCTTCGCCATTATCAAGCATTGCTTTAAGTGTTGAATCACCTGCATATTCTTCCGCCAAGAAACGGCCCAAACGCACCACACCCGTTGCACTTGAAACAGTTTCTAAACAGCCACGTTTTCCACATGTACATTCAAAACCATTTGGATCAACTGTGATATGGCCAATTTCGCCACCGGCGCCAGCAGCACCATGTACAAGATTACCAGCAGCAACGATTCCGCCACCAACACCAGTTCCCAATGTGACGAAAACAACATCAGGATCATTTTCTCCAGCACCTTTCCAGCGTTCACCTAGAGCAGCAACATTGGCATCATTATCAACTGCAAACTTAATTCCAGTACCTGCTTGGATTTGTTCTCTCACTGGTTGTAGCTCTGTCCAGTTCAAGTTATACGCGCCAATAACGGTTCCAGCTTCGCTATCGACACTTCCCGGAGTTCCCATACCAATACCGATAAAGTCTTCCACTTTCATGTTATATAAGTTTAAACGATGATTGATTGATTCAATGATTTCAGGGACAATATGTACACCCTCATCTAAAATATTGGTATCAATGCTCCATTTTTGTTGAATTTCACCTTCTGGAGTCATAATTGCAAATTTTGCAGTCGTTCCACCTAAATCAATTCCAATAATTTTCTTGTCCATTACACGTTTCCTTTCTTTCGGCTTTCTTCTATTCGGTGCTCTCTTTTCAGAATGCGCCATGCCGTCATGTACGTATCATGATCAATCAAGCGATTGTCATATAACGTTCTTAATTCAATCGTCATCAACTCTATATCATAAATTCGTGAGCCGACATAGATGATGATGCCAAATTTTTTGAATAGCTGTTGTACGTCATACAAGCTTTCCATGTTAAAGCACTTCCTTCACATTATACAAGTAAACCATACTTTTTTAAACCCACTAACAAACAAATTACTAAAAGAAAAATAAAAATCATTCCAGAAATAATTCGTTGATGAATCGAAAAGTTTCCTCTTTGTTCGGGCAAACCCAAGATATTTCCTAACAGTAGTCCGCCGAGAACTCCGCCAACATGCCCCCAGATATCAACCGATGTATCAAATCCACCAAAGACTAAGCTTAAAACGATAAATAACGAGAACTGTCTCACCATCTGTGTAATTGCAGGGTTATTTCGAAAATGGAATCCTAAAATCACAAAAGCACCAAACATCCCAAATAAGGACGTACTCGCTCCTGCAGATAACACGCCTACTTGGTTCAACGCAAAACTAGCTAAATTACCAGCTACGCCACTCAATAAATAAATGAGGAAGAAACGCCAATGTCCGTAAATCGTTTCGATTTGCGAACCCATAAAGTAAAGTGTTACAGAGTTAACTGCAAAGTGCATCAGACCAAAATGAATAAAGATGGGAGTAATCAAGCGCCACCACTCATGATAGTATGCAAAGAAAGGACCATACATTCCGCCAAATGATTCTATTTTTAACTCTGGAAACAGGTACATCAATACAAATACAATTGTTTGAATCCCTAAAAAAATATAGGTCCAGATTGGTTTTTTCAACCAAAATTGAATTTTTCGTTTTTGTTGATAATCCATGAAAACCTCCTATTAGTAATAAAATTAATCAATAAACAATTGTTGAATTTTTTGATCAAATGATTCTGGCAACCACGCATCATTCAACTGTTCAGTAAAGACTAAGCTCGCTGTTTGGTTTGGATATTGCTGTAAATAGCGATCATAATAACCACCACCAAAACCAATTCGATAACCCGATTTCGTAAAGACCAAGCCAGGCACAATTAATAAATCGATTTGTTCAGGTAAAAAAAGGCGTGAATTTGTTGGCTCTAAGACACCAAAACTAGACCGTTCTAGCATCGTTTCATCTGTCAATTCATAAAAAGCCATTTGACGCTTTGGCAATGTCTTCGGAATCACGATTTGTTTATGCAGTTGCTTTGCATAGTGGATAACAGGTTCTGTTGCTACCTCGAATTCATTTGCTAAAGTTATCCCAATCGTTTGTGCGTTTTGAAATGCTGAACTCGAAAATAGTTTTTGATGGATCCGTCGTTCTTTTTCTACTTTTTCATTTGAAGCTAGTTCTTTTAATGTTTGAACGCCTGCTTGACGTAATTGTGCTTTCGTTTGATTCACTCATCCAACCTACCTTCCTTGATAGCATGGTATCGAAAAATGAATAAAATAGCAATGCTGTTGCGAGGAAATAACGTTCATTTTCAAAAAGAAAAAGAGTTCAAGATGAATGCTTGAACTCTTCGTTTTAGATTTTTTGAAGGGAAAGGGTTGATATTTTTGGTTGTTGTTCATTTTTTCTGAAGCCCAACCTTTTGTGCCACAACCTTATTTACGGTGTTCCCCAAGCAACTCCTCACTATAGCTTGGAGCCACAACCTTTAAGCTTGCTTTTGAAACAATAAATAAAGAAAATACGGCGCACCGATTAACGCAATCAAAATTCCTGTCGGGATTTCACCACTTGGAAGGATGACACGCGCAATAATATCAGCTACGTTCACCAATAACGCCCCAAACAAACCACTTAGTACAAAAGTCCAATGGTTCTCTTTTTTAACAATTGTTTTTGCAACATGCGGCGCCAACAAACCGACAAAGGATAAACTACCTGCAACAGCAACACTAGCACAAGCTAATCCCACTGCCAGAATTAATAGCACCCGTTGACTTCTTCGGACATGTAAGCCTAAACTCTGTGCACGTTCTTGTCCAAAAGAAAGTAGCCCAATCTGTTGACTATAATAAAAAGCAAGTGGCAAAAGAAAAACGGCCCATGGAAGCAATGCCCAAACATAAGGCCAACTAGCACCCCAAATAGATCCTGCCAACCAAGCATTTACAAAACCGTAATTTTCTTTTGAGATTTTGATCGTCACTAGCAAAGTCATCGCCGATAACCCAGCGTTTACAGCAATTCCCGAAAGTAAAATTCGGTTCATTTTCAACATACCGCTTTTAGTATAGGAAGTAAGATACACACAAATAGCAGCCAGCAAACCACCTAGACAAGCCGCAAAAGGTAATAGAAAAGTTGCTGCAGCTTGCGAAAAGAAACCTAAATAAAGCATGACGAAAAAGCCAGCTCCTGCATTGATTCCTAAAATGCTAGCATCTGCCAACTCATTTCTAGTAACTCCTTGCAGTAAGTACCCCGAAACACCCAAACACATTCCCGCCAAAAGACTAACTGCCAACCGTGGAAAACGAAATTCTTGTACGATTAGCTGTGTAATTGGCGACGCAGTTCCAGTAATCCCATCAATCACTTGTTGAATAGATAATAGTGGTGTCCCAATCATCAAGCTAAGTAAAACACTAATGAACAAGCAGAACAGCAAGAAGGTAATCAGCCATCGTAATTTTTTCATCCCTCTTCCCTCCTAACTTGAACAAGCAAGAATGGCACACCGATCAAAGCAATAATCAAGCCAAAAGGTGTTTCAAATGGTGGATTGATCATTCGTGCCACCAAATCTGCTACCATTACTAAGCATCCTCCCGCTAAAAAAGAACCAGGTAGAACGTAACGATAATCTGAACCTACTACCCCACGAATCAATGGTGGTACTAATAAACCAATAAATGAAACGGGTCCCACAAGTGCCACCGCAATTGCAGATAAAATCGCCACCATTCCAAAAGAAATAAGACGCGTTCTTCGTGGGTTTCCACCAAGTGCCACCGCATGCGATTCACTTAAATTAACCAAGGAGATTGATTTACCTAGCAAACAAGCGCAAATTGAAGCAATTAAGTAAACAGGTAACAAAACTGTCAATTGTCGCCAAGTGATATTCGCCGCTCCTCCAACAAACCAAAAAGCTAAGTCTTGTTGCAAATTAAATAATTGTGTTAGCGCTTGACTAATTGCAGTAAAAAATGAGCTAATCGCCACCCCAGCTAAAATTAGCTGAACTGGATTGATTCCCATTTTGGAAAATTTGAGAAAGCCAAACACCAAAATCGTCACTGCTAATGCCCCAACCAGAGAAATCAAAAACGTTTGAAAAGATGAAACAGCTGGTAAGAAAGCAAAACTAATTGCCATAGCTAAAGACGCACCTGCATTGATTCCCAACAACCCAGAATCTGCCAATGGATTACGTGTCACACCTTGCATCAATGCCCCACTTAAAGCAAAACTGCTGCCAACAACAAACGCACCTAACACTCGAGGTAATCGAATCGTTCGTAAAATTTGTTGTGCTTGATTCGCTGAATCAAATTGAACAACAGATAACCATAAGTCTTTCAACGTTACCTCTGCTGCACCATTTGCGACAGCTAGTAAAAAAAGTATCATACTTACTACTATAAGCAGCCAAATAAAACGACTCTTCTTTCTACTCGTCATTGATTTACCTCCTGTCGTGAAAGTAAATCGTAAGTTAGAAAGACTGGCTTGTCAGAATCAGGCAAATGAACGATTTGTGCATCAATTTCAAAAATTTCTCGCATCCATTCTTTTGTAATTACTTCTTTTGGTGAACCTTCAACCAATAATTGACCAGCTTTCAATCCTAATAAATAATCTGAAAAACGAGATGCATGATTGATATCATGAATGGACATCAAAATCGTCGTTTGTTTTACGCGATTGATTTCTTCTAATAAATGTAGAATTTCTAATTGATGTGCGGGATCTAAAAAAGTAATTGGTTCATCTAAAATCAAAATGTCTGTTTCTTGCGCCAAAGCCATAGCAATCCACACACGTTGCGCTTGTCCACCTGACAGAGTAGCAATCTCTCGTGTTTTTAAAGTATCTAAGCTAGTTGCTTCTAGCGCCCATTGAATCGCTTCTTGGTCTTCTACAGTCAAACCACTAAATGGCTTTTGATAAGGATATCTACCATAAGAAACAATTTCTTCCACGGTCATTCCCAACGGATGATCACTACTTTGTGCCAGTAAAGCAATTTTTTGTGCCAATTCTTTTGAACTATATGTAGAAATTTCAGAATCATTCACAATAATTTTCCCCTTTTTCACAGGAAGGATTCGTGTGAAGCTTTTTAATAATGTCGATTTTCCGCTCCCATTTGGCCCAATCAAACTAGTAATCTTGCCTTCAGGAATTTTTACTGATAAGGCATCAATAATTTGCTTTTTGGGATACCCTGCTGCAATATCGACTGCTTCGATTTTTGCCATTTCACCCATCCTTTCGTTGAAAATCATTCTCAATTATGACGCTACTTCACAAATTCGTCAAGCACAAGTTTTCTTTAGCTTTCACTAAAAAATTGGTTGACAGTGCTTTAATTATCAGGAATAATAGCATCTGAGAATGATTCTCAATTATTCTAGGAGGAAGAAAATGAAACGAAAAGCAAAGTTTTTCACAATCTCAACGACTCTATTATTAATTGGTTTATTAGGAGCTTGCTCCACAGCAAATAAAACGACAGACACAACAAATTCGACAACTACAGCAAAAAGCAATGGCACGCACACCGTGACAGATACTTTAGGCAATAAAGTAACAATTCCCAATCAACCAAAACGGATTATTGGAAGCTACTTGGAAGACTATCTAATTGCACTAGATGAAAAACCTGTTGCGCAATGGACCGTTGGTAGTGGATCAATCCAGGATTATTTACAAGATGATCTGAAAGATATTCCAACGATTTCTTATGACTTACCTTACGAAAAAGTTTTAAGTTTTGAACCTGATTTACTTCTGATATCTTCTTCGGCAACTGTTGAAGGTGGAAAATATGAACAATACAGTAAAATTGCTCCTACTTATGTGGTTACAAATGGTAGCGATGTAACTTGGGAAGAGCAATTAAAAGATGTGGGTAAAGCTTTGGCAAAAGAAGACCAAGCAAAAGAAATCATCAGTGAATACCAAGCTTCTGCCAAAAAAATCAAAACGGAATTAGCCGATAAAATCGCTGGTAAAACAGCAGCTGTTTTATGGGTAACAAATAATTCTGCCTTTATGGTGAGCGAAAATCGCTCAAGTGGTCGTATTGTTTACGGCGATTTAGGTTTTGGTGTCCCTAGCTTAGTTAAAGAGATCTCTAAAGATGCTACTTCAGACTGGTCTGCTGTTTCTTCAGAAAAATTAGCTGAGTTAGATGCCGATTATTTAATTTTGGTCAACAGTGATCAAGGCGCTGCAATGTTTGAAGAACCTGCCTGGAAAAATCTGAAAGCAGTCAAAGAAAATCATTTGCTCGAATTTGGTCCAGAATCTAGTTGGTTGTACAACGGACCAATTGCTAGCCAAGAAATGTTGAACGATCTTGCTGAAAAATTAAACTAAAAACTTCTGAAACATTAAAGAGAGCGAGACAAAACTAAAATCCAGTCGTTCTTAACATATTTTCAATTAAAAAAGCCTAAAATCAGCGTTTTCAAAACGAATTTTAGGCTTTTTTTCTATTTAGGCTAGTTTTGTCCCAAACTCTTTTATTAGTACCTTCGCTTAGTCTTTTCGCACCCATTTTTGGAAACGATGTGGGTAGCGATTTTCTTCATCTAAAATCCCCACGTGTTCTTCGGCTAACGTGAAATCGGAAAAGTCGATTTCACCAATATACGTGTCGCCTTCAAATTCTTCGTCAATCAATGTTCGCCATATAATGCCTGTTTCTGGTAATAATTCTCGAAAAATTCGACTGCCACCAGAAACATAAATATCTTCTGTTACTTGTTGACTGTAGGCGAACACTTCTTCAATTGAATGCATAACTTCCGCATTTTCTGCAACTTTGAGGTCTGGTCGGGTTGTTAAAACAATAATATGACGATAAGGCAGACTTAATTTTCCCATACCTTCATATGTTTTTCGTCCCATCACTAAAATTCGATCCATTGTATGCTCCCGAAAAAAACGCATATCATTTGGTAATTTCCACGGTAATAAACCATCTTTCCCAATCAAACCGTTACGATCTTGTGCCCACATTGAAATAAACAAATTATCCGCTCCTTTAGCTAACTTTCTCATTCTACCAAGAAGCATACACAATTTTTCGTAAAAAAACTACTCTCACTCTTTTGGAGTCCCCCATTGATCTGGGGTCGTAACAATTTTCAGTTGGATTTCTTGCGCGACTAAATAATGATAACTTCCGTCTTTCTCATCAAAAAGAAATCGTACAATTGCATCTTTCTGCTCAAAATGACCAATATTCTCGATTGGGTCTCCATGATAACTACCACTAACATCTGTTGCCACTAATTGGTCCAGTTCATTTTGAAAAGAAACTGCAGGTGCTTCAAGAATATCTGTTCCAAATTTAATCTTGGTGATCCATTCAATTGTAGCTCCATTGAGACTTTTTTTATCCGCCTTCACTACGACATTTTGTGTCAGTTGTGTTGGAATCAATTTTTGATTGAGCAACGTGATTGTTTCGACTAAGTGTTGACTCGATAATTCAAAATGTACCGTTTGAGTTGCTCGTACAAAACCAAATTTTGCTTTTGTTTGACGTAGTTCATACGTTCCAAACGGAAGATTCGTCAGCGTTAACGGTTCATTTAAAGCTAAGGCTAGTTGCTGAACCTGACCTGTTTGAGTATTAAATAATTCAAATGAACCTTCTTGGATTGGTTCACCATTGATTTTTTTCAGTTGGATAGTTAGTTGCGTCACTTTTTTTAGTGGCAACTGGCTAATCATCGGATTACTTTGGGGAAGTAACTCTTCGTGTATAGTTGATGAACTTGATTCGATCACCACTGTTTGATTGTCTTTTTCTGCTATGATTTCACTTGTTGTTGAACTCGCTGATCTAGTTGATTCCGTTGTGAGCGAATTAATCATTAATGAACTTGATTCTTGAGACTCTGCTTCTTTAAAATTATCATCATCAGATGTTTTGGCTGTTTCTGGTTCTTTTGCATTTTGCACTGGCACTTCTAACAGCTGACTACCTTGAATCCAAATAGTTGTTTCCTTATCGATAATCTGATAACCAGTTGGGGCTTTTTCCTGGACTAATGTATATTTTCCAATTGGTAGCTTTGTAAGTTCAAACATGCCTTGTTCATTTGTCAAAAGATTCTTTTTCAGAATTTTTCCAGAATCATCCATCAGATGAAAGCGACCACCAGATAATTTCTGTTTCACATCTGCTCGGTTGGTTAGCGTTACCTTCAAGCTACCCAAAATAGGTTGATTTTCCACGTCTAGTTGTTGCGTTAATTGCTCTTCTGTTATGGAAAAAGTCCTGTTTGTTGTCTTTTCATATCCTGTTGGCGTTGTTACTTGACTCACCTGATAAGTTCCAAGAGGAAGCTTTGGCACACTTGCTTTTCCCTTCTCATCTGTCGTAATTGTTTCGACCAAGTTTCCTGTTGTGACATCGTGAATCTCAAATTGACCACCAGCAAGTGGTTGGTTCGTTTCTTGATCTGTCAACTGTAGATTGAACTGTCCTGTTACGATAGCTGGTTTGGTTACAAAAGAACGAACTTTTATTTTCTGATGATTGACATTCACACCTGTTGAGCCACTGAATGCGACTGCATAATTTTCCTGTAGCGGCAAGACTTGTTTCCATGTCAGCCACCCCCGATTGGAATGAAAGCGAATCGTTAGTTCCTTGCTCATCGCATCATAATCAGCAATAAACGAATGGAATTGCCCATCAACATCTGCTGGCGCATCTTGATTGTTCGCTAAATATTGAACAGAGTCTTGAATCATAACTGTTGTAGGATTGGAGACTAAAAACGCACCAAATGGTTGATTTCTTCCTAAGATCCGTTCAACGTTTTCAGGTGGTTCCTCGTATTCTTCACTACGGTTCCAAAACGTGTCTAATTTAAATGCTTGAACGCCTGCTAATCCTAAAACACCGATACCATTCCCTGGTTTTCCGATGGCTGATGGCACATCCGTATGAAGCGCAAGCGCAACCCCATCTCCCCCACCTTCTACATCTGTTTTATCACCTAAATTTACTTCGGCTTCTAAATGAAAAGAGGTAGTAGCTGGTAATTTTTTGTTCAACGAAACATTTCCAGCTTGTAATCGCCTATTAGGTGTTAACGAAATAATTTCAGTTATTGGATCATAAGAAGCTGATCCTTGTAATGAAAAATAATCCTGCAAGTTTTCTGATTCTATAGCCAAGGGTTCATCATAAAGGTTTTCAGCTGCGAAAGCCGTGCAGCCAAAAACAGTTGAAGCAACCAAACTGGTCAAGAAAACAAGTTTTTTCATTCTTATCATTTTGCTTCACCCCCTATCGTAAATGCCAATTTTCTTGAATCTATTTGGTATTCTTTTGGTGCGTTTGTTTCTACAAAATAATACTCACCTTTCGTTAAGCCGTCGACAGCTAGTTGTCCATATTGATTCGTTTCAAGCTTTTTTCGTAACACTTTTTCATCTTGATAAAGTGTAAATGCTACGCCAGCAAGTGGCTCATTCTCGTCTGTGATTTTTGTTAATAAAATCGTATTTTCTTTTCGCTGATTGGTAAAAATCCGTTGAATGACTGTTTGATTTTCAATAACTAATTCGACTGTTTCTTCCGAAAGTTCGTAGCCGAGAGGAGCTTTCACTTGGCGGATTACATACTGGCCTTTTGCCAATTTAGTCAGCGAAACTTGTCCCGTTTCATCAGCAGTTAATTTCTGCGTTTCGCCATTTTCAGCTTTTGCTTCATAAACAGCTCCTGGAATTGCTTTTCCCGAAGACTGGTCGACAGTTAAAAGTTCTTTTGAATAGGTTTCTTTTTTCAAGGACTTGCGGTACATCGTGATAAAGGCTTTATTAGAGAGAACTTTTTGACCATCACCTAAATCAAGTTGTGCTTGATTTCCATAAACTTGTTTTTCTACTACAGATTGCGCGCTTGTCTGTCGATTTATTTTTTGCGTGGTGCTTGTAGCAGTCACTAATAAAAGCGGGCTGAACAAACTTACGGCCCCCAACATTAGCGAAACCCCTTGATAAATCGTGCGTTTCATTATTCTTGCCTCATTCCATAAACCAAGCTTCCACTCAATCGAGCCATTCGCTGGCCAATCAAGGTTTGACTTGCGCCTCCGCCTGAAGGTACCTGCGGATTCTTTTCCATAGCCGAAATTCGATTTTCCAGCATTGTCAATTCATTTCTTTTTATCCGGCGATGATTTTTAAAAACGACTGTCTCTCCGTTATTTTCCACCTGAATATCATTCACTAGGCTTTCTTTTGACAACTCAATTTTCTTGTCCCGGATTGGTTGATCGACCAGCCCACTCAAAATAACACTTTGATACAGACAAGTCGTTGCTAACATACCACTAACTATTAAGGATTTAACTTTCATTTTCATTCCTCACTTTAATTACCATCTCGCCAAACAACAACCAATCATGATCACTTGGTGGATTTTTCCAGATAATCTGCGGACAGTTCAACTTATCAATCAACAAATCACTAACATATAGTTGTGTCTGATTGTTGACCTTTTTTTGAACCTCAATATTCAAGTTTTGAAAAGCTAAAATATTTTCCGCAATGAATTTTGTATACGCTGATCCTCTCGAAAAATCCACACAAACGTAAACTTTATCAGATAAATACTTTTGTGGAATAACCGAAATAATGGCGAAAATATAATCATAATACAGACTACCATTCGTCAATAATCCTTGATCGTAAATCTTACTATTTTTTGCTAATTCAACAAATTTCTTAGCCACTTGATGAAATTGTGGATATAATTCAGCGAAGAAACGCTCTTGATCCTCTGAAATAAATGTCAGTCGAGAATGATTGGCAAATGCCAACTTAAAATTTGTTAGTTCCAAAACCTGCTGTAGTTCTACGATTTTTTCTATTTTTCGTTCCGTTGATAAAACAAGCTTCAACGTTTGAAATAAATAATCGACCTGTAAGGTAGTCAACTCAGTTAAATTTTGGTTCCATCTGATTGTTTTTTGCTGTGTCGTTAGTGAAAGACATTCCTCGCTTAATAAAAAAACCAAAAGCCATAGTTGTTCATTTTCTTGTTTTTCTTCTGGAATCACAGTGATCTTTTGCAATTTATTTTGAACAAGTACAAGCTGTTGTCGAATTTCTTTTGCATAGACATCTTCAAATTCAATTTCAACTGTATTCACATAACTTCGTTTTGATAAGCGTAAGAGTGTAATGCTCAAAAACAATTCTAATTTAGCAATCCGAGTCATAATCATTTCTAAATTCAAGGTGTGGATGATTACCTCCAACACTTCATGTGTCTTTTGCCGAAGTGAAGACTCAAATGGTGATTCTAAGCCATTGAAAAAATAATAGTAAATATCAAAAATTTCTCGCCGAACCTTGGCTTCATCTCCAACTAACGTTCCTTCATTGATTTGAATACCACCTGGTGCCAAAATATCTTCTAGTTCACTTTTGATCAGATATGCTTTTGAACGACTCAAAAAATGTTTTTGTGAAAACTTTTCTGGTGTGGATCCAAATTGAACCATTTCGTGAAAGAGCAAAAACAAATCAGATTGCTTCAAATAATAAAGTTGTAACTGCCGAATCACTTCATTGGAAAGGTCTGGAATATCGATCTCACCTTTCGATAATCGCACAACTTTGGCATTAGTTGCTGCAACTAATGCCTGTTCAAGTTCAGCAATATACTTATTCACTTTAAACTTTGAGATTCCTAGTAACTCAACTAACAGTTCAACTGAAGTGAATTGCCCCTTACGCATGTCAAATATGCGTAAGATATCGAGTTGGTACCGAGCTGAATCGCTGAGTAAATCTAATTTGTTAATCGTCATAACACCCTCCTGAATTTTCCTGCATCTTAATATAACGCTTTTTAGTTAACTCCTTCCTCTTTTTTGTTTGTACGAGAAACTCGCTAAGAAGTATCAGCTTCATTATTTTTTGCAATTTTTTTAATTTGTATCGTTATCTAGCCAATGTAATAATGTCGGCCAATTTTCTTTAGTGACTATCAATCGTGGCATGTCAGTAGTCAACGTTTCATTCGTAACAACACCAGTTTCTAAACTGAAGATACCCTTGATTTGATTTTGACTCATGTAGTCTGTTAGTCGTTTGTTTTTTGCCCCGTAAGGATAAGCAAAATAATCAGCTTGATACCCAAGTTCCTGTTTAAAGATTTCTTGACTTTTTTTATAGTCATCAATCATTGTTTTTTTTGGTAAGTTAGTCGACAATACGGGTTTTCCTTTTTCTTGATAATGTAAATCATTGGTATGCACGCCAAATGTGGCTAAGGGCGAAGCCGCCAACTTTTTTATCTGTGACCAACTAGCCATCTGCGAGCCAGAAAGATTATTTCCAGTCTCGCCTGTAATCACAAAAGCGGTGAAGGGGAACTTCTCTTTCTCTAAAACTGGAAAAGCGTTATTTGGTAACGTAACATCGATATCATCAAATGTAATCACCACATTTCGCCCAGTTAACTCTTTCTTTGCACGTTTTTCGAGTAATTGATCCATTGTTAAAACAGGTACTTTTCTTTCCTTTAAATCCTGCATTTGTTGAGTAAAATCACTCAATGGTACATTAAATTGATGAAGTTGGGTATTTTTTGACATTTTTGAAACTGCCTCAACCACAAAATTATCTGCTAGTACACGATGATAACATAAAACGATCACTCCATCTTCATCTGATAAAGGAGCATAAGAAAAACCAGTACTCACTTCACTTTCCACTAGTTGTTTTGTCTGGCTAAAAAGTAGAAAACTAACAACACCAATCAGACAAAAGCTCAATAAACTGGTAAGTAATCGATTCACTCGTTTCATTGCGTACCTCCTGTTGTTTTCAGTGCGACGATTCCAATCAAAATTGGCACAATAAAAATCGCCAGTAAAGCAAAAATAAGATGCAAAATATCTGTTATTTGGGTCAACGGAAAGTCAACCAATAAAAAAATGGCGCCAATAGCATCAGAATAATAACCTAACAATGAACAAAACATCAAAAACAATAACGCTAAAAATAACCACCACGCAATCAATAAATACATTGTCGAAAGTAAATTACGCGTAAACATCTTTTTTCGAATAATCAAATGATCCATTTTATACACCTCGATCTGGACTTTCCCATTTTCCTTTACTTGTCTTCCCTGTGATTACAGCAAATTCCGAAGAAATTGCACTAATAAGATTGGTTAACCAATAAAACATCAAATAAACAGGAACAGTTAGTTTGTCTTGCAGTTTGAGCTGACTATCATTCTCATCGCCATTGACACCAATCCAAAATAGTAAGATAGACAATAAAATGAACAAAACAACAACACCACCTGCGACATGTAATTCCTGTCGAAAATAAGTTGCAACGAGATAATTAAACGTGCTAAACACAAATGTCCCGCCCCAAAGATGACTCAAAATCATTTCGCCGAGTAACAACTTATAGTTTAAATCGCCACCCCCCATGACCCATGAAAAATTCCCGAGAAGCACTTCCAATCCACCAATCGACCAACGTTTTCTTTGTTTCAATAAACTAAAATAACGTTCTGGGACTAAAATATAAGAAAGTGCGCGGCAGTTATATGTCACGCGCCAACCTGCGCGATGCAGTTTCCAAGTGACATCAATATCCTCCGTCATAACCTCGGGATTAAACCCACCAACCTCTTTTAAACTTGATACGCGATACATCACGATTACGCCTGAAACTGTCATGATTGCACCTAACATAAATGTTTGCGTGCGCTTGATTCCGTCAATGATTCCAACGTATTCCAACGTCTGTAATTTTCCTAACAAAGTTGAGCGATTACGTACCACTGGCTTCCCTGTCACCGCGCCAATTATCGAACTGCTCTCTAACTCTGCAGCTAAGATTTCCACTGAGTTTGGTGCCAACAAAGCATCTGCATCTAATACCAGCAAATACTTTCCACTAACCATTTCCAAAGCTGTATTCAGCGCAGTTGCTTTCCCGCCATTTTTTTGTTGGGCAAGAATTCTCAATTCTTTTTCTTTAGAAAATCCTTGTTTGATTTGTTCAAGGAGCATTAACGTATTATCTGTACTTTTATCATCAACCACAATGATTTCCAAGTTGGGATATGCAAGTTGTTCCAAAGCAGACATCGCTTCTTGAATCGTTTCTTCTTCATTGTAAGCAGATAAAACGATTGAAACTTTTGGATAACTTTTTAATGATTCTTGCTTGGTGTACTTGATTCTCGAAAAGTATGCGCCAACCGACCATAAAATAGACATCAGAATTGGATAACCAATCGTATAATAATCAATGAATTTTAGAAGAAACATGTTGGTCTTTCCTTTCTGCTGATTGTCCGCCCCGCAACTTTCGTCGTAGCCATTCGCTGCTCCGTTCAAATGGATAACTAAAAAGAACTGCTGCACTGAAACTAATTAAGATGATTACAAAACCATAGGTCAAGCGCTGCTCCATCGTTGGCAACAACATTCTTGCAATCGGATAAACGAGTTGGTCTGTAACATCTGACATCAGATAGATTCCAAGCGTCCATTGACTCAACTTTCTGATAGGCAATTGAAATCCTTTCGTTACTGGTATGCGCAAACAACACACAAAAATCAAAAAACTAACAATCAGTGGTTCAAAGCCGTTGTATTGATTCCCAGCAAAATCTTGATACGTTGTCTGATAATCAAGTATCACGTCTAAGACAAAGAATGCGAAAATAGCTATGAGTAAAAGTAACCAAGTTTTCTTAAACTTTTTAAACTGTTCTTGATATTCAAATAAATAGGCACCGATGAAATAATAGCCAATTGGATAAGCATCAATCCAAAAATCTGGAACCACTTTTCCGAATGAGTTCAACAAAGATGGCCCAAAAAATAAAAAAAGCGATACCCCAACAACATATCGATGGAAAAACTGATTCTGATTTGCTTGCCAAATCAAATTTAGTAAGGGAATCATCAAGTACAACCCTATATACATTTCCACATACCAAGAATAAGTATTGGTTGAATAATCCAAAATACCAAAAAGTGCATCAGTCAAACTCACGCCTTCATCCATCACAACCATTCTCAGCCAGCCAACTAAAGAAATGCTGACATACAAGAACAAAACAGGAAACAGATTCAATAAATAGGAAACAGAAAGTTTCTTACGATTCATCAAGAAACCTGTACACAATAAAAACAATGGCACAGCAGTTATTGTCACTTGCCTTGTCATCATCCAAAAAAGGGTACGATTTGTTTGAATCGTTTGATCATAAAAACCACTATTTAATAAGAAATGAACAGCTACCACAAAAAAGGCAGCCATTGTTTTAATCAAGTCAATCGAATAATTCCGTTTCATAAGCACCTCCAAAAATAATTACAAAATGAATTATAACGAGTTTTTCATTTTGTTTTACTACCAAAACAAAATTGAAATCCATACTTTTTATTTCTATAAAAAAAATTTTGGATAATCGATTTTTTCGTAACTAAACAAGCCTAAAGTCAGAAACATTTCAAGTAATTTCTTGATTTAGCAAGCTTTCCAATCATTCATTTTACGTACGTTACTAAAAAGATTACAAAAAAGCGACTTTTGTCACAAATTGTCATGAACCTTTTACCTATGAAATATTTTTCCATGTTAAAGTAGTCCAAGTTGATCACAACAACAAAATTCGAACAACTCAAAAGGAGAAACTATT